>NZ_JBGCVY010000049.1:0-119279 GCF_041088075.1 Mucilaginibacter sp.
AAACCAGGACGGGACGCTAAAGCAACTGATCTCGCCCAGAAAAGGCTATTTCGATAGCGAACTGACCGAATGTGGGCCGCCTGCTTTGTTGACGGACAAAGGGGTCATCTTGTTTTACAATGGTAAAAACAAAGCCGGAGACGACGGCGACAAGCGTTTCAATGCAAATTCTTATTGCGCCGGCCAGGCTTTGTTTGATAAAAACGATCCTGCAAAACCATTGGCACGTTTAGATGTGCCGTTTTTACGCCCGATGGAGGCATTTGAAAAAAGCGGCCAATATGTAAACGGCACTGTGTTTATCGAAGGCATGGCCTACTTTCAAAAAAAGTGGTTTTTATATTATGGCTGCGCCGATTCGCGTGTTGCCGTTGCCGTTTATGATCCGGCCCACCCGGCCCCGCCCGACCCTATAAATTAAGCAGTGAAAATAATTATAGAAGCGGGAACCAAAGGTAAAACCCTTCACTGATTTTTACCCGATAAAAACAGCATCGTTCATTCCTGATACTATTTTTACCCCTGTTATTTCTTCCCGATCCGGTATAATTTTCCGCCATCGGTTACGGCATAAAGCGCACCGTCTTTTCCTTCGGCCAAAGCCCGAAAGCGTTCGTTTTTATCGGCCAGCAGCCTTTCTTCGCCCACCACTTTATTGTCTTTGATGACCAACCTGGCAATATGCGAGCCGCCCAATGCGCCCAGAAACAGGTTGCCTTTCCACTCCCCAATTACATCGCTGTTATAAAATGTACTCCCAGACGGCGAAATGCTGGGGTCCCAATAATAAACGGGCTGTTCTATGCCGGGTTTTTGTTGGATGCCTTCGCCCACTTTATCACCGCTGTATTCGATTCCGTAAGTAACCACCGGCCAGCCGTAATTTTTTCCGGCACGGATAATATTGATCTCATCGCCGCCGCGCGGGCCAAATTCATCTTCCCACAGTTCGCCAGTTTCAGTGTTCATCACCATGCCTTCGGGGTTGCGCAAACCGTAAGCAAAAATTTCGGGAAGCGCATTTGGCGTATTGGCAAAAGGCCCGTTGGCAACAGGTTTTCCTTCGGGGGTTAAATGCAAAACTTTACCGATAGCAGCCGATAAATCCTGCGCTTTTACACGAATATCGTTTGAGCCGCGTTCGCCCGTACTTACAAACAGATTGCCCTGTTTGTCAAATACAATGCGCGAACCGTATTGCAGCGAACCATTGTAAGCAGGGTTTGCCCGGTAAATTACCTGAATATTTTCCACCTTGCTTTCATCGGCCGATAGTTTTCCTTTGGCAACGGCCAACAGCGAACCACCGGAAGTTTTTTCAGCATAATCCCAAAAGATAATTCTGTTTGTGGCAAAATTTGGGTCGAGGTTTACATCCAGCAAACCGCCCTGCCCTTCGGCCAAAACGGCTGGCAAGTTGGTTATTTTTTTATCCGGCTTGCCATCGGCTGTCAGGATCAGCATAGTCCCTGCTTTTTGTGTGATCAGAAAACGTCCGTCCGGCAACACACGGATTGCCCAGGGCTGCTGCAGATCGCTATTGATTACAGATACCGACAGAGCTGTTTTGGTTTTTACGCCTGGCGCGCGTGTTTGCCCGGCAAAAGCAGGTTTGTAATCGCTGTTTGGGCTTTTCGTTTCCACCGGCGCACTGGTTTTGCTGGTGTCCAACGGGTTATCGGCCAAATTGCCGGTACTGTTTTTACAGGCACAAATTGATGCCAGCAAGGTAAATCCGGCCAGTAAGGCTTGAGTTTTGATGTTTATCATGATGAAAATATTAGGCTTTAAAATAAAGATATCGAACCTAAAATTACGAAAAATTTTGACTGGCGAAGTTGTATTGCCACAACAAAACTTGCATTTATCTTTCCGATTCCGGGAAATCCGCGCCCAGCGTTACGTCTTTCCAGGCTTCAAAGTTCGCTTTTAGCAAATCAATTTTTTCCATGGCCATACGGTAGGCCGGCTCGCCCAGCAACAACCGCAGAGGTGTATTCTCCGCTTCTACCGCTTTGATGATCGCTTCGCAGCCACGCACCGGGTCGCCTTGTTGTTTGCCGCTTCCGTTTTGGCTTGCTTCCATCCGCTTGCCAACCGTACTTTCGTAATCCTCAATTTCAACCGGCGTGCGCGAAGTGGAACGGCCCGCCCAATCGGTACGGAAAGGGCCAGGCTCCACAATCAACACCTTGATGCCCAATGGCTCTACTTCCTGCGCCAAAGATTCCGACAAGCCTTCGACCGCAAATTTCGTGGCATGATAAAAACCGGTTGCCATAAAAGCACGCAGCCCGCCGATAGAAGAAAAATTGACGATATGCCCTTTCCGGTTTTTGCGCATTCCCGGCAAAACAGCTTGCGTCATGCTGATCAAACCAAAAACATTGGTTTCAAACTGCGCCCTGATTTTTTCTTCCTCGCCTTCTTCCACACTGCTGAAATAACCGTAACCGGCATTGTTCACCAGCACATCAATCTTGCCAAAAGTTTCTTCGGCTTGTGCCACGGCGGCCAAAACCTGCGCTTTATCGTTCACATCCAGCGGCAAAACCAGTGTGGCGTTTTCATGTCCTTCGGCAATGTCTTTTATCTGGTCTGTTTTTCTCGCCGTAATTACCACATTCCAGCCTCGGGCCAAAACTAGCCTGGCCAATTCCCTGCCAAAACCGGTAGAGCAACCGGTGATAAACCAAACCTGGCTATTTGTTCTTTCCATAATCTTATTTTTTGCTGCGCTAATTTTGAACGCTTTTGTATAACAGGAAATGGCTGGCGGTGTTCGGTAATTTTTTTGTGGAATGATTTTATGCCGGTAAAAACAGCATCGGTTTGTTGTTATTGCATAGGAATGAACAATTGTACAATTGATGGAAGATAATCAGTAAACCACGAAGGAAGTTCATTGTACGGTGCGTGAAATTTTACCTGATGCGCAATAGTTTTAAACAAAATTTTGTGAGTAATTTCTGAGGTGTCTACAATGGTTAGATCATCAATCAAGATATGATGTGTATTTAATTTTTGCAGATTACCATAAAAGTTATTAAAAAGTGTTTGCGGATCAACATAGTGGCCGCCTTCTGTAACACGCTCTGTAACCCGGAACTGAGATAACTCCGGATTATTCAATCCAAAGAAAATTAGATGGATGCTATAATCTGCTCTTTTAAATTTCCTTGGCTTTTCCCAGGTTTCATTGTTTGTAAAATGTCCTTCATATGCAAAATCTTCCCTATTGACCAATGCAGCTTCGGTTTGTTGTTCAAATAGTTCAACCACATAATCAAGCGCTTCCCGACGTGCGTATTTAGGAGAACGTATTATATTTGGAAACAACTCGCTAAGTTTCCGTATGTAAATAAGGTCTCCGTCAAAAACGGGATAATTGCCATAGATTGTTTTTGGAAGATATTCAGGGCCAACTGTAGATTTTCCGGCACCGTTGGAACCTGTAATAATATACAAACCGGGCATTTATAACAGGTTAAGTCTGCTTCTGATAATGTCCACTTGGCCTTTGGTAAGTTCACGAACGAGATGGAATGATTTTAAATCAGGGCTCATCGTTACAACTTTAATTGAGCGGTCGGGATACTCCAGGTAACTTTGGTTTTTAGGCAATTCGCTCGACCAGATTAAAAAAGGTTTCCCGCTTTCAAGCTTTTTCTTTCGCAGCCGCCTTACAACAGTGCTGCCGATTGCATTTAACTCTTCAATAGTAACCATCACTAACGGTATTTGTATTCAAATATAACAAATACCGGGTCAGTTTTCAAGCTTTTGACCTGCTGTATAAATATTACGATCCTAATTGAAGTAATAATGTTCAACCGCCAGCAAATTCCCTGCTTTACAGATTCCATATAAAACACTTTTTAAAACTTGGCAAACAGGTTAATTGCTTTTTTATTTTAAAGTAGAAATTGATGGCGCAACACCAATGCTTCTTTTACCACACAAAATTCTGCTTTACCTGGCCGAAAGCCATTTCTCCTGCTCGTCAATCTGCACCCCGATTTCTTGGATCTGCGAATCGTGCAGCCACTGGCCTTTTTCGCAAACCCAGCCCAATCCGGTTTTGTTAAGCGTTAAACCAATCAAAACCTGGCTGCCTTTAAACTGGTAAGTCTGATGGTTTTGGGTACTTACCGTTCCGTAAATGCGGCCTAACGTTGGACTGGTAAAATAAACTTCCATGCTGTTGGTTTTTGTAGGTCTGTTGCATTTTCGATACCAAAAATCAGTAAATCCGGCAGGCATTGCTGCTTTATGGCCGAATGCTTCTTTTACCGTACTATTTTTAGTGTTGGCTTTTGAAATTCCTTTTGCTGAGAAAGCTTCAAACCAAAACCTGTAGAAATACTTGCCCATTTATTTTCTCAGGTTGAGGAATTCGGAACCGAGGAAATGCTTCTTTTACAGCCTAAAATTTATGCCATAAAAGAAGCATCACGCATTTATTTCACCACCATAATTTTTTTGGTGAGCGTGTTTTTTCCGCTGGTTAAACGAAGCATGTATGTCCCGCTTTTTAGCGATTGCGCATCTAAACTGATTTCTGTATCAACATTTCCTACTGTTACGCCGGTAAATATTTTTCGGATAAACTGCCCTTTAATATCATACAAAACAACATCGGTCTGGCCGCTTTCCTTCAACATAAAACTAACACTGGCCTGTTGTGCAACCGGGTTTGGATAAACAAACAAACCGGTTTTTGCCGCAGATAAAGGTTCGGTGATGCTGATGGCCGCTGGCGAAGCAACGCTGTTAAAGCTTGCAGCCATGGCAGATGTGCTTAATTGATCGGCAACAAAAGGCGAAAGGTATTTTCCCGGCAACGGCGATTCGACCGTTCCGTTTGGCAGTTGCCATTGCACGGCCAAATTATCGCCGCCGCCGCCTTGTTTCTGGATGGCTTCGATGTAATATTTTTTACCAGCTTTTAAAGGTATTGCTGCCGATTGCTGCGAAGGGAACTTGATCCACTCGCGGCTATTGGTCCAGCTTAACAAATTGGCAATGCGCACTTTATTGGCCGGGTTGTCATCGGTAGAAATGTACAATTCGGCGGCATCGTCTCCGGCAATCCAAAACGTATAATTACCGTCTGCCGGTGCGCAAATGTAGCCGCGGATGCGTGAAGCATAATTACCGCCGATGTTTGTAGGGCCTTCAAAAGCCGTTAACTGAGAAGTTGAGGTTGGCAAAGTTTGCTGCGGAAAATCGGAAATGTTGTTTCCGGGAACATTGTCCCATTCTTCGCGCAAAATTGTTCCGGTCGCCTGGCACGATGTTGCTGCCGGCATCACCGTAAAACTTTGCGTTACTGTTTTTGCGGCATTAAAAGAAGCATTGCTAGTTTGGTTTGCCGCGATGGTTACAGCACCGGCGCCTGTAAGGGTAACGGTGTTTCCGGAGAGGGTGGCCGGGCCGGAAACCACGCTGAAACTAACCGGCAAACCCGAAGAACTCGAAGCAGAAAGCGTAAAAGGGGCATCGCCAACGGTTTTGTTGGCCAGTGCCGCAAAGGCGATGGTTTGATCGGTGGCGGTTGGAACGTAAGGCGCAATGTGGTTTCCGGCGATTGGCGTTTCCATTGATCCGTCGGGCTGCTGCCATTGCACGGATAAATTATCGCCGCCGCTGCCTTCTTTTTGCAAAGCTTCCACGTAATATTTCTGACCGGCCTGCAAGTTAATTTGTGCCGATTTTTGCGAAGGGTATTTTCCCCACTCGCGGAAATTCGTCCAACCGTCCACATTCGCAATGGGTACTTTATTGGCCGGGTTTTGATCGGTAGAAAGCCAAAGTTCGCCCGCATCATCGGTAGCCAGCCAAAAAGTATAAGTGCCGGTTTGCGAAGGGCAAATGTAACCGCGGATGCGCGAGCCGTAGTTATCGGCCACATTTACAGGGCCTTCAAAAGAAGTGATTTGAGCGGAAGACGTTGGTTTAACCTGAAGCGGAATATCAGCAATTCCGGTTCCGCCCACGTTGTCCCATTCTTCGCGCAGCATCGTTCCGGTTCCAACGGCTGCAATGGTTTTTGTGATATCAATGTAGGGCGAAAGATGGCTTCCGGCAATCGGCGTTTCCATCGTTGCATCCGGCAATTGCCATTGCACGGATAGGTTATCGCCGCCGCCGCCTTCTTTTTGCAAGGCTTCCACATAATATTTTTGCCCGGCCTGCAAGGTTATTTGTGCCGATTTTTGGGAAGGGTATTTGCCCCACTCGCGGAAATTTGTCCAACCATCCACGTTTGCAATCCGCACTTTGTTGGTTACAGTACTATCTGTTGAAAGCCAAAGTTCGCCTGCATCATCGGTAGCCAGCCAAAAAGTGTAACTTCCCGTTTGCGGTGCGCAAATATAGCCGCGGATACGCGAACCGTAATTATCAGCCGCATTTAAAGGGCCTTCAAAAGCCGTTAACTGGCTGGTAAAAGTTGGTTTGGTTTGAAGCGGGATGTTTGAAATGCTTGTTCCGCCCACGTTGTCCCATTCTTCGCGCAAAATTGTACCTGTTGCGGTACAAGTTGCATTTGTAACAGGAGCGTTGTTGGCTACCGTTGTTGCGGCCACATCCGTAACCAAAACCAGGGAAGAAAAAGGGTTCAGTTTAACCGTGCCCGTGTAGCTTTTGCCTGCTGCATCAAAACTTTGCGTACCAGTGGCATAGCTTTGGGCAGAACTGGTTGTGTTACCCAGAAAGCTGATGTACTGATCGGGATTGGCCGCCGTCGTTTCCACCTGTTCCAGTTTGATGTTGTCCAAATAAACCGGTGAGGTTTGCTCTGGCACATCAAAAACAATACTGGCGTTGCTTTCAGTTACTGTTGTGGTAAACAAAAATTCTTTTTCTGCCCGTGTACTGGTAATGCTGGCCGCTTTCCTTACCGAAAGATCAGCGTAGTTACCTGTACTTTGGCGTAGGTAAGTGGTGATGGCTTTGTTGGTATTGCCGCCAATCATGCTAAATTTTAAACGGTATTGTTTGCCGCCGGTAACCGCGCCGATACCAATAATCACCGAACCGTAATTGCTGCTGTTTGTTGCAGAAGAGAAAGTTACTTTAAGTGCGCCGCCATCCAATGTGCCGTTGTCCCAGCCAGTTTGTACATTATTTGCCGAGGCATAAGCATATAACCCACCAACATTACTATCAAAAGTGCCGTTGGCGAATTGATTGGCCGCATCTACTTTGTTTACCACATAAGTTGGCACCGTGTGCGAAGATTTTGTTGAATTGGCATCTTTCCCATACAAAGCTTTCCAGCTTTCTAAACTCAACAGGTTATAACTGTACGTGCCGTTTACCTGCTGCAACACGCCGATAACCAGGTCATTGTCTTGCGGGCGGTAGTAATTGTTCTGGTCAAAAGTGCCGAAGTTGGCAATATCGTTGTCTTTCGTTTTGTATTCTGCCGAAAGCTGGGAGGCAAGTTTGGCAAAAAGCACGTTGCCGGTAACCGTACAATTGTAAATGGGTTTATCGGCAGCTACATTATCATGCTCCATATACAACTGCGTGGCATTATTGTAAAGTGTGTTTTGCTTGATGGAAATATCATGCGCATTGTGGATGTAAACGCCATAAGTAGCACAGTTGGCCACCGTGTTGGATGAAATTTCAACCTGCCCGGCGTTGTCATCTATATAAATCCCGTGGGAAAAACGTTTGTTTGGCCCGTCTGTACCGCCGGGCGCACCTACTCCGTTTAGCACAGTATTTCCGGTGATTACCCGATTTGAATTAGTGGGTGCGTTGCTGCCGTTGTTCCAGGTATAAATGCCGCCGCCGTCATCTTTGGTCAAGGTAAAATTGGTGATGACGTTGTTTTTGATGGTAACATTATTGCCGCTGAAATTGAGCGGAATATAACCGGTGCTGTCTATCACATTGTTGGTAACCTGGTTGTTGTCGCCGCTGATGGTTATGGCTTCGTACGTACCGTCGCCGCCCTCGCCCATCCCGGCAAAAGTTCCCGTGTTTTTGATCTGGTTGTTCCTTAAAACTGCGTTTGTACAATTGTTCAGGCTGAGCGCGTTGTTCCCCGTATGGGAGATGATGGTATTTTCCACAGTCAGGCCGCTCGAGTTGTTTACTTCAATGCCGTTTTTCCCCGAAAACAAAACACTGCAATTGCTTAAGCGAATGCTTTGAGAAGCGTTGACCGACAGCGCACTTGCCGTAGCGCCGGTAAAATTCAGGCTATCAAACGTAACATTGTTTTGGTTCGATAGCTGCACTAAAATTTCTGTCACGCCTGCCTTAATTTGATAATTGCCGGGATTTGCGCCGCCCGTAAAAATACCGAATTTCTGGGCGTCGGGCTGGTAATACCATTCGCCCAAAGTATCTAAGGTTGAAGGATGGTTTTGAATAAAATAACCGTAGCCCTGCGCCGCGCCATAACCGGATTGCGACGAATAGTTGATGGTGTTTCCCGCTTGGGAACTGATTGGGTTTCGGTCAATCACCCAACGTGTTTTGCGGATCACGATCTGGCCGCCCGTCCAGTTTTGCGCAGAAAGTTTGCTGTCTGTAATCGAACTGCTGCCGTTATAATTTTGGTAATACAAATAGCCCTGGTTTGCCGCCGATGCGTTTGGATAGCGGCCCACTGCCCTGGCTGCACCGTTCATGGTTACCGTGTTTAGGTAAGAAAGCCCGGCCGGAACGGTAGTTTCCCAAACCCCATTGCCTTTTTGCTGCCAGTTGGAAAGCTGTACAAAACCTGTCAGTTCCGGCAAAGCTCCGTCTCCATAAGCGCCAAAAACAATCGGGTTGCCGGCAGAACCGGACACGGTTACCGTTAGCGTTCCCGAAAACACATCGCCCCGCTTAAACAACACCTGGTCTCCTGCTTGTAAGCTGCCCATGATGGCATTTACTTTTGCCACCGTTTTCCAAGGTGTAGATAAATTTTTTGCGTCAACCAAGGAACGATTATCATCTCCCTGTGTAGAAGAAACATAATAAATGGCAGCGTAAAGCGGCGAATTTATGCTAGATAAAAACAGTATGAAGCATGCGGACAGGGAAAATCGGAAGTAAAAACGGTTCATATAAACAATTATGGTTTGGCAAATAATTTGAAACAAATTTTCAGTTAGTTATTTCCTGTACGGCAAAAAAAATGTCGGGTTTCAAAAAACCAGAACCTTTTGAACCAAAAACCATTTGAAAATTAGCAGTTTAAATTCTTTTTTAATCTTTACGGCCATTATCCTTTAATTAATTTCTTTATCAGAAAAAAACCTGGAAAATTACGGGATAAAATTGAAACGTTTAGCCAGGTTGGGAAACAAAACTTTGATTTTTACCCGATAAAAGAAGTATTTGATAAACCTGCAGGTTTCATTATAAAAAAGCTTTTTGTTTGTAGGCTGAAAGCTTTTGAATTGTTTTTTTGAAGATACAACTTTCAAGCAACACAATTTCCTGCTTTGATGGACCTGCCTCAGCAAAAAAATGCAGGTAAAAACAGTATCGAATATTTTAAAAATTGGTTGGCTTGAAAACTAAACATAACTACTTTAGCAAAAACCCTAAATTATGAAAACAAAAATTTTGTATTTCCTTCTGGCCTCCGGCCTGCTTGTTTCTTTTTCTTTTGATAACCTAAAACCTCCGGCAATCCAATTAAAAGGGACCTGGCAATTGGTATCCGCAACTACGATTGCCAAAGGGAAAAGCGTAACGACGGATTACCGCAAAAACGAGCGGATGATCAAGATCATCAACGATACGCATTTTGCTTTTTTAAAGCATTCCCTTCATACAAAAAAAGATTCTTCCAACCATTTTGATGCTGGCGGCGGCGGTTATACGCTGAAAGGGAACCAATACACCGAGCATTTGGAGTATTATGCCGACAAAAACTGGGAAGGCAAAACCTTTCATTTCACCGTTAGCCTTAAAAATGACACCTTAATTCAAAAAGGCGTTGAAAAATTGGAAAAAGAAAATATTGACCGGGTGATTATTGAAAAATATATTCGTTTAAAATAAATTTTTGCAGGCATTAAAAACAGAGTTTGATTAAGTTCCGGTTTAAATTTTGTTCAATATATTTTCCATGCTTCTTTTACCACATAAAAATCAGTGGCTCATTGTGCTTTTTGTATCGGAACGGTTTTCAAAAACAAAATTTATAGGCATAAAAATAAAGGACACACCCCTTGCCCCTCTCGAGAGGGGAACCTGCAAACGACGCCTTTCCAAACGTTAAAAAGGTAGCAAACTTTACTTCCCCTCTCGAGAGGGGTTAGGGGTGTGTCCTTTAATAAACCTTTGTGAATGAACGATATAATGAATAATAAATATTTAAACAACTTTTATGCTTAACTTATTTCCGATACTTCTTTTACCACCTAAAAATTACTTTCATCACTGCTCGGGCTCAAAGTTGATGTCTTTTTCATCATGGATAAACAGAACGCAAACTGCGGCGCAAAACATAAAGATACCTGCCAAAACGATGGCATAAATGGCCTGATCATCAAAAAGATGTTTTACGATCAGCCCGCCAAACAAACCGTTGATAATTTGTGGTAGCGTGATGAAGAAATTAAAAATCCCCATGTAAACGCCCATTTTTTGGGCAGGGATCGAGCCTGATAAAATAGCATAAGGCATGGCCAAAATACTGCCCCAAGCCAAGCCTATGCCAACCATAGAAACAAGCAGCAGTTTGGGGTCGTGGATAAAAAAGATAGATATTAAACCAGCACCGCCTGCAATCAACGAGAAGGCATGAGTTATTTTTCGGCTGGTCAAGCGTGCAATTGCTGGCAGAAACAGCGCATAAATTGCCGAAACACCATTGTAAACCCCAAACAATATGCCCACCCAGTTGCCTGCATCTGCAAATTTAATGGATGAAGTATCGTTTGGCGCTACGTGATAAATATGTTGCGCAATGGCAGGTGCCGAAAAAACCCACATCGAAAACAAAGCAAACCAGGAAAAAAACTGAACCAGGCCAAGCTGGCGCATGGTGGAAGGCATGTTTGCAAAATCCTTAAAAATGCTTAACAAGCCGCCGGATTCTAATTTGGGTTCATTGGCATGGAAAGCAGCATATTCTTCAGGAGGATATTCTTTGGTGGTAAAAATCGTCCACAAAAGGCTGCCGATCAATACAACCGCACCGGTATAAAAAGAAAAAAGCACATTGTTTGGGATATGGTTTTGATCGGCTGTTTTAGAAATGCCCAGGTATTCAGAAAAAATATAAGGCAGCCACGAACCCATAACCGCGCCGATACCAATCAAAAAAGTTTGTACCGAGAAGCCCAAACCGCGCTGGCTGTCCGGCAAATTATCGGCAATTAAAGCGCGGAAAGGTTCCATCGCCACGTTGAAAGAAGCGTCCATAATCATCAGCATTCCGGCGCCAACCAAAATCGGCGGTAAAATAAATGCCATAAAAGAAGCATTGGGCAAAAAGATCAAAGCTGCCGCGGCCAGCAGCCCGCCGGTTAAAAAGTAGGGTTTGCGCCGGCCTAAGCTCGTCCAGGTTTTGTCGCTGTAATGCCCGATAATGGGCTGAACGATCATGCCGGTTAAAGGTGCGGCCAGCCAGAAAAGCGATAAATGCTCTACATCGGCGCCAAAGGTTTGCAAAATGCGCGAAGCATTGCCGTTTTGCAGGGCAAAGCCAAACTGGATGCCCAGGAAGCCGAAGTTCATGTTCAATATCTGCCAAAAGGTTAATCTTGGCCGTTGTAAAACTGTTTTCATAAAATATAGATCATTGATGGTTTAGGTTATTTTTGGGGGGACGAAGGCTCATTTCAGTTCCAGCAACGTTACCGATTGGGCTGGCAAATCGAATTTGCTGATCGAGTTTAACTGCTCGCCGGTCATCACATTTAAAGCTTTGGTAAAACCATTTGTGCGTTCTGCAAAACGGTTGGTTGTAATTGTTTCCGTTTTATCGCTGCTGTTGTAGGCAACCATCACTGTTTTTTGGCCGTCGTACCTAAAATACACGTAGATATTTCCCTGCGGGATGTATTGCATCAGCTTTCCGGTTTGCAGTGCCGTGGTGTTTTTCCGGTAATTGGCCAGTTTTCTGACGTAATTAAAAGCTTCGTTTTCTTTTTCGGTACGGCCTGAAGCAGCAAATTTATTTACTTTATCGCCTGGCCAGCCTCCCGGAAAATCCAAACGCACCAAACCATCCGGATTGGAATAGTTTTTCATCAAAATTTCATCACCATAATACATTTGCGGGATGCCGCGCACAGTGAGCAACAACGTCATCCCGGCTTTGTACTTGTTAAAATCTTCGCCAACAACAGAGTAAAAACGGCTCATATCATGGTTATCCAAAAAAACCACGTTTCGGTTTGCATCCTGGTACATAAAATCCTGCGCCAGAACGGAGTACAAGCGGTTCACGCCGTCCGTCCAACCAGGCTTTCCGTTCAATGCTTCGTTTATCGCCTCTTTTATTTGCCCGTCGGTAATGCCCGGTAAATGCGTATCGAAACCACGGTTCACGGTATTTCCCTGTGTAAAATAAGCCTGGTTGGCTACTGACCAGACCAAAGTTTCACCGTAAATAGAAAAGTTAGGAAACTCAGCCTTTACTTTTTTTGCCCAATCGGCCATGTAGGCAGCATCGTTGTAAGGATACGTGTCCAACCGAAAACCATCCAAACCGGCATATTCTATCCACCAGATGTTGCTTTGGGTGAGGTAGTTTTGCACGTAAGGATTGTTTTCGTTCAGGTCGGCCATGCGGATATCAAACCAGCCATCCAACATGGTTTTTTTATCGGTAAAAGAAGCATGCGGGTCCATCACCGCCGCATCGCGAAAATTGGAATTGGTGTATTTTGGCCATTGGTGAACCCAGCTTTTCATCGGCATGTCCCGGATCAGCCAGGATTCTGTGCCGATGTGGTTATGTACCAAATCTTTGATCACTTTTAAACCCATTGCGTGGCACTTTTCCACGTAAGCTTTGTACAGTTCGTTTGTGCCGAAACGCGGGTCAATTTTGTAATAATCGGTAACGGCATAACCGTGGTAAGAAGCGTGCGGTTCATCGTTTTCGATTTCCGGCGTCATCCAAACTGCCGTTACGCCCAAATCCTTCAGATAATCCAAATGGTTCATCAAACCCTGGATATCGCCGCCGTGCCGACTGAAAATAGAATCGCGGTGCAAAACAGTTTCCTGCATAGTTTTAACCACATCGTTGGTTGGATCGCCGTTGGAGAAACGGTCAGGCATCAGCAAATAAATCAAATCTTTGCTGGTAATGCCTTGTGCCCGGTTGGCCGAAAGGTTTCGGGCTTTCAGTTCATATTTGAATTG
The DNA here is from genome assembly GCF_041088075.1 of Mucilaginibacter sp. GTDB lineage: Bacteria > Bacteroidota > Bacteroidia > Sphingobacteriales > Sphingobacteriaceae > Mucilaginibacter_A. The sequence continues at coordinate 13,345 of NZ_JBGCVY010000049.1, forward strand.
CAAGTCAGGTTTGCCGGAAGCAGAAAAAATGATTGGGAAACTGCCGGCTTTGGTTGCCGGTGCAATTTCGAGATCTAGAAATAAATAGTTCGGGTTTTCCACTTTATTAACCCGCACCAACTTTACTCCCGGATAGTTCAGTTTTACATTTCGGGCTGCAATGTTATCGCCATGCACCAACAGTTGTAGTTTTGGGTTCTTCATTCCAACCCACCAAAAAGCCGGGTCAACCCTCGAAATTTCTGCCGCTTTTACCTGTATTGCAACTAATAAAAGCGTGATAAAAAATATAATTTTTTTCATGTTGAGCCGAGCCGGATTTTATTGCATTTTGTAAAGCACGCTGGCTGTGGTAGCAGGCAGGGTTAGGGTTGAAGAAGTAATTTTTTGAATACCTTTTTCATCAATATTTTCCCCGTTGCCAACCAATATCCAATTGCCCGAAGGCAGATTGATGGTTTTATCCGTACGGTTTCCGTTCAAAAGCACCAAAATATCCTTCCACTGGTCGCTGTTGGCGTGGCCGGTCAATTGATACTGGATCAAATTAGGATCATTCGTTTCTGTGAACTTTAAATGCTGCTGGATCATATTGGTAGTTGGCATCCGAAACGCAGGATGATTTTTTCGCAGCGCAACAAGCTGTTTGTAATAATTAAACACACTTTTGTAAGTCTCCTTTCGGCTCCAGTCCAGTTCGTTGATGGAATCAGGGGAATTGTAAGAATTGGCAACACCTTGCTTGGTACGCAGCATTTCAGCACCGGCATGTAAAAAAGCAACGCCTTGGGAAGTAAGCACAACAGCATTGCTCAGTTTATCCATTTTGATTAAATCCTGTTCCGAAGCATCGGGGTTACTGATTTTTAAGCGGTCAAACAAAGTATTATCATCATGGCAGGAAACGTAATTGATGGCCTGACTTGGCTGGTTTGCCCAGGGTGCTTTAGAATAGTTAACCGCCTGATAATTAATTTGCGGATGTTGGGTTGAGGCTACAATCCCAAACTTTACGCTTTCGGCCAGTCCAGGCGCACCGCTCACAAAACCTTTGGCTTTTACATCGCTGAAACCTCCTTTTAAACCGTCGCGGATATCATCGCTGAAAGCAGCTATTTCTTTTAGTTTCAAGGTATTTTTTTTGACTGCCCTTTGATCTTCCGGCAGCGGACTTGCCCCTGCAGTCCATCCTTCGCCATAAATAAAAATAGTGGGGTCAATTTTGTGCAGCGTATCGCTGATCATATTCATCGTTTCGATATCGTGCACGCCCATCAAATCAAAACGGAAGCCATCTAAATGATATTCTTTAGCCCAATAAGCAACCGATTCGATCATAAACTTCCGCATCATAGCTTGTTCTGATGCGGTTTCGTTGCCGCAGGCCGTGGCGTTGGAGTAAGTACCATCGGGATTATGCCGGTAAAAATAGCCCGGTGCAAATTGAGTGAAGTTGGAATTGTTGATGTCGCTGGTATGGTTGTACACCACATCCAAAATTACGCGCAACCCTTTGGCGTGCAACGCCTGCACCATTTGTTTAAACTCGCGAATCCTAACGTTGCCATCATAAGGGTTGGTGGAATAACTGCCTTCCGGAACGTTATAATTCAAAGGATCGTAGCCCCAGTTGTATTGGCTGGTTTCGGGTTTGCTTTCATCAATCGAACTAAAATCAAAAGAAGGCAGCAAATGTATGTGTGTTACGCCCAGATCTTTGATATGGTCCAATCCAGTCTGTTCTCCGTTGGGGCTTTTGGTGCCAGTTTCGGTTAACCCTAAAAATTTGCCTTCATGTTGTATGCCCGAATTTTTACTGACAGACAGATCACGGATGTGCAATTCATAAATAATAATATCTGTAAAATTTTTAAGCGCAGGCCTTTTGTCGTTCTTCCAGCCTGAAGGATTAGTAGCCGCTAAATCTACCACCATTCCTCTTTTGCCGTTTACGCCAACCGCTTTGGCATAAATATCCGGTTTTTCTAACAGCCATTTGCCGTTTTCGTTCACCTGGAAAGTATAGTATTGGTTTTTGATATTCTGGTTAACGGCCGTTTCCCAAACGCCATCATTTGCTTTTGTTAAGTTGATGGTACGCGTTGGGATTCCTCCTTGTCCGGCTGCATACAACCTCAGTTTTACTGCCGCTGCTTTTGGCGACCAAACCTTGAAAACTGTTTTTTGAGGCGAAAAACCGACGCTCAAATCCGTCCCGTTGTAAATAGGTTCAGTTTGAAAAGGAACTTGTACGGAAGCCGATTTAAACGAAACAAGCGGCATCAACGCAAAAAGCAATACAAAAGCTTTCCAGGACTTCATTTAATAACAATTAAAAATTAACAGACGCGTAAGCGAAGGTTTGTTTAGGTTTCTATCCGGCCCTGCGCCACTCAACCGGCGGGGCATGATATTTTTTGGCAACGCAAATAAAGGCAGCTTGCACAGCAATTACTATTAATTTTTTCAGGTTGAAAAAAAATATCAACTTTTTGAAATGCAACCGGCTGATTAACAGGAAATCAACAGGAAAAAACTATAAAAAAATTTAAAGCATTGATACTGTTTTTACCGGGTAAAAATTGGTGAAAGGCTAAATTTTGGAAGTAGTTTACCGAATAAAAACAAAAAAACAGCAGTATCAGTCCGGTTTATTTTGAAACATCCACTGCCTGGATCGCCATAATCCGTTCTTCAAACGCCTCGCCTTGAATTAATGATTTCGCTTTCATCCGCATCTTGTACACGTAAATTGTTTTTTCCGAATATTCCAAAATCTTGGCGATGGTTGCATTATCGGTAATGCCTAAACGGACCAGGGCAAAAATCCGAAGGTCTGTTGTCAGCATTTCGTGTTCTTTTGGCCAAACCTGGTCTTCTTTCTTAAAAAAGGCATTAAAAGAAGCAATAAAGTTGGGAAATATCTTGAGGAAAACCTGATCGAACGTACGGAACAACGCTTCCCGCTCTTTTTTGATCTGGATGGCATGGATAATTGCCGGAATATCTTCGTACTTTCTAACCGACAATTTCATGTCCACCGAACGTTTCAGTTTCTCCAATTTAAGAATGTAACCGGAAATCAGGTCGAAAAAGTAACCGATATATTCTTCTTTGATGTGCGTGTCTTCTGTCAGTTTACGGTTGATAATTTCCAGTTTTGCATTCGTGTCGGCAATAATCTTTTCTTTCGCCCGCAAATCTTTCAACTGTTTAAACAGCTCGACAGAAACCAAAACAAGCAGCAGCGTTAAAACGGTGGTAGAAACTAAGTAGATCAGAAAGCGTGCCTTTTCTTTTTCCGTCAAACTTAAATTCTGTGCGGCAATAATGGGCAAAACCGAACTGATCTGTACCTGCCGCTGCCTGGCGCCGTAAAATTCGGCATCGTTCATCGCCTGCTGCATGTACTGGTAAGCGTTTTTTACATCGCCGTTTTTGTACAGGTTTTCGGCAAGCCAGAACAAAGCCAGGGTTTCTTTGGTAGAGGTTTGAATGTCGTTGATTACTGCTTTAACCATCATTTCATCCGCTTTTTGCTGCTGGCCAGTGGCAAAATAAGCATTGCCCAAAGTGGAGGCAACAATAGCAATTTGATGCTGCGTTAAATGGTGGTGGTTCAACAAGTTTTCAAAACCGGCCTCGGCATTTTGGTACTTGCCGTTTTTATATTGCTGGTAATTGATATAGTAATCATGCTCGTACGAACCTGGTTTGCTCAACAAAATTACCGAATCTAAATACTTGTTGGCCAAGCGGTTGTAGTAAGGCGTATAATGCAGATCGTGGTTAAAAGCGGCAATATCATAATGGGCGCGGGCCAACAAAGCATAATAATCAAACCGCGAACTGTCAGTCAAAAAACGGGAATTTACGGTGTGCAAAACCTCAAAAGTTTCCCTGAACATGCCTGCCGAAAGCAGGATAAAACCCAGTTTTACTTTACTGTCGGCTTCTTTTGCCGGGTTTTTTAATAACTGACTTAAAGCCTGCAATTTATCGGCATAAACAAAAGCCGAATCATATTGGTAGGATTTGTACTGATCGTATAACTGCGTACATAAGTTAAACCGGTTTTGGGGATCGGATGAAGAAACACTGTAAAATTGGTTCCTTAATTTACGGATAACCGCTTCTTTCTGCTTATCGTAATTGCTTTTTTTGCTCAATTCCTGGTCAAGCTGTTTAAAACCATCTGCAAACCCATCCAACGTTTTCGTTAGCAATAAGATCAAAAGAACCAGGTTCCGCATCAAAAAAATTTTAACAGGATACAAAATTAAGCTTTATTTAAGTTGATTACGAGCCGGCCACAAACGATAAAATTTGCAAACAGCGTTTCAAAAACCGGTTTTACCAGCAGTTTATAACTAAAAAAGCACGGTTTTATTCTATGCTTCTTTTACGGCATAAAAATCAATACGGATGTTAGCAAGGCTACAAATTAAACCTGTTTTTGTAATTGTGCTGATGCTTCTTTTACCGGGTAAAATTAAGTGCGGGATCTGCTCAGTTTCAAAGCTTTTAGCAAATCCACTTTTACCGACCGGATTTCTTTCCAGGGATCTTCCCGCTTTTTTAACAGTTGCGGCACATTTTTTAGGTTGAAGTTTTTGATCTGCAAATTCTCATCCACCTCATCCCAACTTAAAGGCATAGAAACCGTAGCGCCAGGTTTTGGGCGGACAGAATAAGGCGCAGCAACCGTTTGTCCGCGGCGGTTTTGCAAATAATCCAAGTAGATCAACCCTTTTCTTTTGTCCAAACTTCGTTCCAAACTGGTTACGTCCGGCTGCTGTTCGTGGATCAGTTGCGCCACGTAATTGGCAAATTGCTTGATAAAATCGTAATCGTACTGCGCCGCCAGGTAAATGTAAATGTGCAAACCGCGCGAACCCGAAGTTTTGATAAAAGAAGGGATTTCCATGTGATCAAAAACCGCTTTCACCGTTAACGATACTTCTTTTACCATGTTAAAATCATTGCCGTCGGGGTCCAGGTCAATCACCATAAACTCGGGGTTTTCGGGATTTTGGTAACTGCTTAACCAGGGGTTTATTTCGATGCAACCCAAATTGGCGATGTACAGCAAGGTGTCGGCATCGTTGCACAACAAATAATCAATTTCTTTATTCGTGCTGCCCGAATGGATCTGCACCGTTTTTAACCATTTCGGGATTTCGTCCACTTCTACATCTTTCTGAAAAAAACCTGGCGCTTCGGCACCATTTGGATGCCGGTTTAACGACATTGGTTTATCTTTCAAATACGGCAACATTAAATCCGCAACCTGCTCGTAATAATACAGCAAATCGCCTTTGGTGATCTTTTCGTTTTTCCAAAACAGTTTATCCAAGTTGCTCTGCTTCAAATTTTTATGTGCTAAAAGAAGCATCGGCCCGTTTTCCTGCGCTTTGGGTTCCGGCTGTTCGCGTTTAATTTCCTGCGGGTCTTTGTCCGGCCGCAAACCTTTGTAAACCGGGTGGCGCAGGTTTTCATCTTCCGTCCATTCGGTAAAATTCACTTCGCAAACCAGTTCGGGCTTTACCCAGGTTACGCTTTTTTGCTGGTTCACCTGCATGTTTTTTCCAAAAGGTTTATGGCTGATGAGCGGTTGCATTTGTTCGTGTAAACGCTTCAAAATTTGTTGGTTAAAACCCGTGCCGCAGTTGCCGATGTACTGCAGGTTTCCGCCTTCATCATACAAGCCCAAAACCAGCGCGCCGAAATATTTGCGCGCCCCGGCCGGTTCGGTGTAACCGCAAATGATGGCTTCATGACTGTTTACCTGTTTAAATTTCAGCCACGCGTCGCTTCTTTTGCCCATCAAATACGTGCTGTCGGCTTTTTTGGCAATTACGCCTTCCCAACCGTTTTTGATGGCTTCTTCGTACAATCCTTTCCCGTTTTCTGCAACGTGTTCGTGGTAAATTACGCTTTTTAACGGCTGCTTTTCCAACAACATTTTTAATAATTCTTTACGCTGAAGCAAAGGCATTTCCAGCAAACCGTGGCCGTTTAAATACAACAGATCAAAAACATAATATTTGATGCTATGCTGCTGATCGTCCTCTTCAAAGTTTTGCAACGATTGAAAAGCTTCTTTTCCATCGGCATTTTCAACCGTTATTTCGCCGTCCAAAACCGCGTTATCGCCAATCGCTTCCAAATCTGTGGCGATGGTTTTGTAATTGGAAGTGTAATCCTGCCCTTTCCGCGTGATGAGTTTTACCTGTTTTCCGGTTGTGGCGATGATGCGGTAACCATCCAGCTTGCGCTCGAACACCCAATTTTTATCGTTAAAAACAGCATCGGTGGTTGGTTCGGCCAGCATCGGGCTGTACGGGAAAGTTTCTGTTTCCTTCGGGATTGCTGCCGCTTCCTGCTTTTCGGTTTCTTTCGGATTTGGCTTTTTTCCGAAGTTTTTGCCCGAAATTTTTATTGCTGCGTCCACCAATTGCTCGATGTCGAACTTCTGGTCGGTCGCAAATTCATCTTTATGTTTGATCAACAGCCAGGCGTTCTGCTCATCGTTTTTGATCTTGACCAAAGCAAATTCACCCTGCAACTTTTCACCGTTTAGCCGGAACTTTAAATTACCGCTGGCCAAACCTTTGCGCAGTTCTTTCACGTCATCTTTTCGATCCGAAGCCAAAGATTGGTAAGTTCCCAAATCAAAAATTGCAACTACGCCTGCGCCATAATTTCCTTTCGGGATTTCGCCTTCAAAAGTCCGGTAATCGTACGGATGATCTTCCACCATCATCGCCAGCCGCTTGTCTTTTGGGTTGAGTGATGGTCCTTTCGGCACCGCCCAGCTTTTCAAAACACCGTCCAGCTCCAACCGGAAATCGTAATGCAAATGCGAAGCGTGGTGCCGCTGAACCACAAAAGCCATACTGTTTTTATCGGTACTTTCTCCGGCTTCCGGTTCCGGCGTTTTATCAAATTGGCGTTTGCTGTTGTACTTTTCTAACGACATGGCGATGCTGTTTTTATGCACCTTTTTTGTTGAGGCTTTCCATCAGTTGCTCGTACAAATCATCGCTTTTTGGTTTTTGCGGCGTCAGTTTTTTGATAGTTGGCCGCTTGCCTTTGGCTTTGGCTTTGATAATTTTCAGCAGATCATCGGTGTACGTGTCTTTGTATTGCTCGATGTCAAAATCCGTAGAATATTGTTTGATCAACGCCATGGCCACATCCATTTCCTTTTTGCTGAGGCTGGTTTCGTGGTCAATATTGATCTCCGAACTGTCCCGGATTTCGTGTGCAAACCTAATCCTCGAAATGGTGATGACACTATTTTGCTCATAAATCACGCACAAATGTTCGCGCTGCCGCAACACAAACTGGCCCAAACCCGCCATTTTTGATTTCTTTAACGCCTCCAATAACAATATGTACGCTTTCTGGCCTTGCTTGGTGGCTTCGGCATAATACGAAGTTTCAAAAAGCATTGGGTTGATGTCGGCCACTTTTACAAAATTTTCAATATCAATGGTTTTGCTTTTTTCGGGGCTGGCTTCTTCAAAATCATGCTCATCCAAAACCACGTATTCATCGTTCAGCTTGTAGCCTTTTACAATTTTATCGTACGGCACTTCCTCCTTTGTTTTGGCGTTGACGCGCATAAAATGGATGTTAGAACTGTCGCGGCTGTCCAGCATATCCAAATCCAGCGAGCTCTCCTGCACTGCCGAATACAATTTGATAGGAATACTTACCAGCCCGAAAGAAATTGTACCGTTCCAAATTGATCTCATTTTGTTGAAGTTTTAGGTTGATAGGATGATAAGTGTGGTTGGAGAGGAATTGTTTAAATTATCTGCCAGATGCGGAATTGCCATCAATGAAGTTGTTTAAACTTAATTTTCCTAATAAATGCTTCTTTTATGGCTAAAAAAGATAAAAGGACACACCCCTAACCCCTCTTGAGAGGGGAAATATGGCGCATACCTTTCTAAAGCCGGAGAGGTAGCAAACTTTGCTTCCCCTCTCGAGAGGGGTTAGGGGTGTGTTCTTGATTAATCATTAAAAGTTTAAACAACTTCAATGTTAAGTTAAGTTAAAAAACAGACAATCAAAAAATACTGGTTTTATTCTTCATACTTTGCGCAAAGACAATATTTGAAATGAAAAAAGAAATTTTGCTATTTGTATCAATTGCTTTTACATCTTGCTTAACTTGTTGTAACAATGCCTCGAACAACAACACACAATCAAACAAACTAAATATACAAAACCAAGGCGTAAAAATAGCTTATACAGATCAAGGCAATGGCGATACTACTTTACTATTTGTACATGGATGGTGCATCAATAAAACTTACTGGACTAATCAGGTCGCTTATTTTAATAGAAAATATCGTGTTGTTACGATGGATTTGCCGGGTTTTGGACAATCAGGAAAGAACCGGAAAATTTGGAACACTGCAACTTTTGCTAAAGATGTTGATGCTGTAATTGCACAATTGCATTTAAAAAATGTTATTTTAATTGGACATTCTATGGCTGGCGATATCATTGTTCAGGCTGCGATTAATGCGCCGCAAAAAGTTGTTGGTTTAGTTGGAGTGGATAATTTTAAAAGTGTTGGTATTGGCAGCAAACCAACTAAGCAAGATAGTTTGGCTTATGCTAAAGCAATTGATTCGCTGAAACACAATTTTAAAGCTATTGCTTTCGAGTATTTTAACCACGATTTATTTTACAAAACAACAAGTAGTGCAATCCGAAAAAGAGTTTTAAATGATGTTGCCCATTCAGATTCTACCATTGCGGCAGCTTGTATGGAACTTAGTAATTTTGACGAAGCAAACAAATTAGTTGAAGCAAATAAAAAACTTTGCCTAATCAACAGCGATGTAAAGCCAACTAACACTTCCGGATTAAAAGCTAAAAAAATCCCGTTCCAAGTTTGGTTTATTCATGCTACCGGCCATTTTCCGATGATTGAGAAGCCGGATGGATTTAATGTGTTGTTGCAAAAAGCAATTTATCATATCAAAAGTTGAACAATACTTCTTTTACCACCCTAAAATTCCACTTTACCGCTCCGGAAAATCACAAATTCAACTCATACCTGGCCCATTCTTTTCTTTGCCAATTATACATCATGAGCCGAATAGTTAAATTAATCGGCTCAAATATAAGAAACAACGTGAGCCGATTAACCGTTCTATTCGGCTCATTAAATAGGTTGCAAATTTTACTTCACCTTTTCCAGCTTCGCCAATCCCTTTTTTTATACGATAAAAACAGTATCACGCCAAGCGAACCTCGCAGCAAATACCAAAACCTATCTCTGCCGATGCTTCTTTTACCACCCTAAAATTTACCCGGTAAAAGAAGCATTTATGGTAGTATTATTGCAGCAGCAAACTTGTATTATTGTTGCCCGCTTATGCCCCAGGAATTTATACATTTTATCAACCAGTACGGCTACTTCGCCATTTTTGCGTTGATCTTTATACAAGAAATTGGTATTCCTACGCCCATCCCAAACGAGCTGTTGATGTTGTTTTCGGGTTATTTGTCTTTCAACGGCACGCTAAACCTGTATCTGCTTTTGCTTACCGTTATTTCTGCCGACTTTTTGGGTGCCAGCGTTTTGTACACCACGTTTTATTTTTTCGGCCCTTACCTCATCAGCCATAAACCCAAATGGTTCCCTTTATCTACTGAAAGGATCAATAAATTGTCGGGCAAAATTGCCAAACGTGGTTTGGGTTCAGTTTTTTTGGGAAGGGTTACGCCGTTTATCCGCGGTTATATGTCGGTTATTGTGGGCCTGCTGCACATCAAGCCTAAAAGCTATGTTCCGATTGCCCTGCTTTCATCGTGTTTAGTTACCTGCACTTATACTTTAACCGGGCATTTTTTAGGACCATACTGGGAACAGGTTGCCGCCAAACTTACCACGATTAAGTATGGTATATTTTTTATCATCGCCGTTATTGCTTGTTATTTTGTAATCCGGTACTTTCGCAACAAAAAATTCAAACATGCCTCAACCGCTACACAAGAAACTAAGCCTTTGGACAGTTAACCCGGTTACTTTTTTATGCTGACTGTCCACGTGGTTTCAGAAACGCCTTTTGCAACCAAAGGCCAGGGCGTAGACACCGCATTTATAGAACAAGTAGCTTTACTGAAAGAAAAAAACGATATAAAAGTAGTGGTAAACGGCGAAGGCTGGGGCGATGTGATGCACTGCCTTACCTATGGGCCGTACTATTATTGGAAAGGCCGGAGGTACAAAGGCAAGCGCATTTATACGGCCCACGTCATCCCGGATTCGATCAAAGGTTCGCTGCCGCTGTGGAAATACCTTTTGCCCTTGGTGCGGCGGTATTTTAAAAAAGTTTATTCGTACGCGGATGTGGTGGTTGCTTTATCGCCGATGGTGGAAGAAGCCGTGCGGGCGTTGGGCGTTACCACAAAAATCGTTAAAATCTACAACCCGGTTTTAATTGACAAATGGAAACGCACCGAGGAGAAGCGGCAGCAAGGCCGAAAATTATTAAACCTAAGCGGAGATAAAAAAGTAGTCCTGGGCGTTGGCCAGTTGCAAAGCCGCAAAGGCGTGGAAGATTTTTTGGACATTGCCGAAGCCTTGCCTGAAGCTACTTTTATCTGGGCTGGCGGTCGGCCATTTGGCAAACTGACCGAAGGCATCAAACGGATAAATGACTGTATAAAAGAAGCATCGCCGCATATTCATTTTACCGGAATGCTCGATTTAAAATACATGCCTTCGGTTTATGCCGCTGCGGATATACTATTGTTTACTTCTTACCAGGAAAATTGCCCGCTTGCACCGCAGGAAGCAGCAGCCTGCGGCATGCCGGTTGTTTACCGCGATATCCGGGAGTACGAATTGCTGTACGAACAGCCTTACCTCAAAGCAAAAAACACACCGGAATTTGTGGCATTAACCAAACAGCTTTTGCATGAGCCTGAATTTTACCAACAAGGTTTGGCCATTTCTTCGGCATTGATCAAACAGTTTGACCAGGAAAAGATCAGGCAGCAATTAATCAGTTTGTACCGGGAAGTAGCTGCGGGGAAATGATTTGGAGGCTGGAAGAAATGGTAGTTGAAGTATTGTAAACACAAGTCAACACATGCTTCTTTTAGCTATAAAAAAACACCGATAAAAGAAGCATTGAAAGATATGCAACAATCAATAAGGGACATAAAAAGGCAGGTCATCGGTCAGTACCGAGTACATCTTTAAAGCGCAGGAAGGCTCGGTCCTGCTCGGGTCGCTCATGTTTCTGTAGCCCTCCAGTCCGGCCAACGCTTTGTAAGTGCCATGTTTAAAACACATTTTCCAATCCTTGCAAAAACGGTTTTCGATGTAGCCTTCCTTTATTTTCAGTACGTCTTTGTGCCGCTCGTCTTTGCAAATCGTGTTGTAAAGCTCCCTGGTTTCTTTTTCTTCCCCTTCCAACAATTGCATAAATTTCCCGTCAAAAAACAGCAGCAGGCCCGTAATGGAAAGTGCTTTGTTCTTTTCTATGGATTTGACCATCAATTCTTCGATCTGTTCATCACTAAACTTGCTGGCGGCAGTACTGGTATAGACAAGAAAATACATGTGCTAAAAGTAGGCAAAAAAAATTATACGTATATTATTTCTTAACTTTTATATGATATCAACCGTAAAAAAAGCTTTATCTTTGATTTACAGGCATTTAATTTTCTCTTTTAAAAAAAGCCGTTAAAATTTGTTTAAGTTTTGTTCAAACTCTTTTGATGCTTCTTTTACCGCCTTAAAATTGGTAAGCAGATAAAAATTATGGTTACCCGGCCTTTTTAAATTTCTATCGTGAAAGTTCATAACGCTTCTTTTATGCCCATAAATTCTATTTTTGATATTGTACCGGTGCAAGCAAACAAAATGGCACTGATTTTTAGGTGGTAAAAGAAGCATGGAATAAATTGGACAAAATTTAAACAGTTGTACCGAAATATTAATTAAAAACCCGAGTTTAGACAGCTAACATATTTGCTACAAACCAAACTCCGCTTGCGCTCACATAAACCACATATAAAATTACATGTCCGATCCTAAAAACCTTTTCTTCGATCACGCCACTACCATCCAGGTTACTTTGTTTGCCGTATTGCTAAGTTCTATCTGGGTGGCCGAAGTGGTGTTTTGCGTAGATAAACTGGCAGTAAAATGGAAACATTCGGCCACTAACTTTTTGTTTATGTTCAGCGTGCTGCCGGTCCAGCTTTTGTTAACCTTTTTTGTGGTTGCCATTTCTAATTGGGCCGGCCTACATCATTGGGGCATGCTTTCGTTTTTACCGCACCACAAACACGTCATCCTGTTCTATGTGTTGTCTTTTTTATTGCTTGATTTTTTTGAATACGTCTATCATGTCGTGATGCACAAAGCCGGCCTGCTTTGGAAATTCCATTTGGTACACCATACCGATTTAGATATTGATGTTTCTACTACCGTAAGGGAGCATCCGGGCGAGACTTTTGTGCGGGTTTGTTTTTTAATGGTTTGGGTATTTATCAGCGGTGCATCGGTAGGCGTGCTTATTGTACGGCAAACCGTCCAAAGCGTGGCCAATATTTTTGCACATTCAAAAATAAGGTTGCCCTATAAAACAGAAAAACTCATCGGTACTGTTTTTATCACCCCAAATTTGCACCATGTACACCACCATTACCAGCTTCCTTATACCGACAGCAATTATGGCGATGTGCTAAGTATTTGGGACAGGCTGTTCGGAACGTTCAGGCAATTAAACACAAACGATACCGTGTTTGGTTTGGATACCCACTTTGACCAGGCTACATGCGGCAGTTTTGCCAATGCAATTAAAATACCTTTTGCCCGTTTTAAAAAGTAGGTTTATCCAAACGGCGCTTTAAACATTGTCCTTAAAATTAAATCAGCTTAAACGGCCAACTTTAACCTGATAAAAGAAGCATCCTGTTGCCAATACCTGACCGTACCTTTTTTGAAAAAGCTGAAAATAATAGCAGTCGTCCTTGTTCAGGTTTTCTTCTTATTTAGAGGATACGCAAAAGAAAATATCGGCTTCATCAAAACTGCCGGTTTTCAATTTAACCAAGATACCGTTAAGGAAAAGGATATCATTGATATACTGCACTCTTTCAGCAAATCCCCAACTAAAACAGCGCGCCCTCCAAAACAGTTTAATTTTTCATTGGTGCCCTCTGCCGGTTATACTTTATCCACTGGTTTTGCGGTTGACCTTTCCGGCAACGCGGTTTTTTATACCAACCCGGCCGATAAAGAAAAACTCTCGAACGTGTTTTCTAATGTTACTTACGATCAGCACAACCAGTTTTTGTTCCATACCAACTCTACCATTTGGTCTAAAAGCGAAAACTATGTTTTTATTGGCGATTGGAGGCTGCTTAAATATCCCGAAAACACTTTTGGCCTGGGCAGTTTAACCACCTCCTCAACAGAAAACCTGGTTGATTACGATTACGTCCGTTTTTACCAAACTGTCCTCCGGAAAATCTTTACCAATTTCTATTCAGGTTTTGGCTACAACTTGGATTATCACTTTAACATTTCCGAGGCAGGCAATGCAGACCATTCTGTTTCGGATTATAAAAACTATGGTTTAAACCGTACAACTGTATCTTCCGGTATTACTTATAATTTGTTGTACGATAGCCGTAAAAACCTTATCAACCCGATCAATGGCATTTATTCCGATGTTATTTATCGTTCCAACTTGCGGTTTTTAGGGAGTGATGAAAACTGGCAATCTTTAACCTTTGATTTCAGAAAATACTTTAAACTTTCCCCAAAAAACGACAATGTTTTTGCTTTGTGGATGTTGGATTGGTTTACGCTGAACGGCCAGCCGCCTTACCTTGATTTGCCCAGCACCGGCTGGGACACCAACGGAAATTCGGGCAGGGGCTATCCGCAGGGCAGGTTCAGGGGCAAAAGCATGCTGTACCTGGAAGGCGAATACCGCTTTAACATTACCCGAAACCACTTGCTTGGGGGCGTACTGTTTGCCAATGCAGAAAGCTTTTCGGCTTATCCCGGCAACCAATTCCAGAAAATATTGCCCGGTTACGGGCCGGGGTTGAGGATTAAGTTTAATAAACAGTCGCGTACCAATTTGTGTATTGATTATGGCATTGGCCAGCATTCGCGGGGCTTTTTTGTGAATTTGGGCGAAGTGTTTTGATGAATCATCAATGTAACTTTATTGTTAATTACAGACTTAAATATCCTGTTTAAACCACAGTGATTTCTTCTGCAAATCATCCAATTTTCTACAAAATCTGTTTTTATTTTTATCCAAATTTTTACCTGGTAAAAGAAGCATTGAAAATACTGATCATTGAAGACGAAACCGGCCTGCGCGAAAGTATAGAAGAATACTTTACCGAAGCAGGAAACATCTGCGAAACGGCCAGTGATTTCTTTTCGGCCAAAAACAAAATCAACTTGTACCGCTACGATTGTATTTTATTGGATATTACCTTGCCAAATGGCAATGGGCTGGAAATCTTAAAAACCTTGAAAGGGCAGAATTATCCCGATGGTGTATTGATTATTTCGGCAAAAAACTCTTTGGATGACCGTTTGCAAGGTTTAGACTTGGGCGCGGATGATTATTTGGTAAAACCTTTTCACCTATCAGAGCTACGCGCGAGGGTTACGGCCATTATCCGCAGAAAATCTTTTGATGGAAATAACCTGCTTACTTTTAATGAAATACAAGTTGACCTGCTGGCAAAATCGGTAAAAGTACAAGGCAATATCACCAAACTAACAAAAAAAGAATATGCCTTGCTGCTGTATTTTATGGCTAATAAAGGCAAAGTAGTTTCTAAAAACGCCATTGCAGAACACTTATGTGGCGATGAAATTGATGCCGCCGATAATTTTGATTTTATCTATTCGCATATTAAAAACCTCCGTAAAAAGATGATGGAAGCCGGTGGAACAGATTACATCAGGGCAGCATACGGCATGGGTTATAAGTTTACCGCCTGATGAAGCTTTTTGCCACTTATAACCGGGTAAACCTGGTTACAACCGTGATCGTGATCCTGATTACAGGGGTGGTCTATTACCAGGCCATCAGCCTCATCCTTACCAACCAATTGAACAAAGACCTGGAAGTAGAAGAGCAGGAAATATTAGATTTTGTAAAACTAAACCACCGGTTGCCGCAGGTTTTTGATTCGAAAGACCAGCAAATCGAGTTTAGGAAAGAACAAAATTTACCGGTTAAAAGAAGCTTTATAAACACTTATTATTACAATAAAAAGGAACAGGAAAACGAGCCCGGCCGCGGACTGATCAGTTCTGTTGTGGTAAATGGAAACCGCTATAAAGTTTTGATTGCCGAATCTACGGTAGAAACAGAAGACCTGATCAAAATTATTTTTATCATCACTATCGGGATTATTTTACTGTTGATCGCCATCCTGTTTTTCATCAACCGTTTTATCCTCAACCGCTTGTGGCAGCCGTTTTATGTTACTTTATCACGGATAAGTTCTTTTAATATTATGGATCAGAAGGAAACCCAAAGGCCGGAGACCAACATTGATGAGTTTAACCAACTAAACGAAGCCGTTGAAAAGATGTGGGCAAGGGTAAAAAAAGAATACCAGGAGCTTAAAAAATTTACTGAAAATGCTGCCCACGAACTGCTTACGCCAATTGCGGTGATCAATTCTAAATTGGATACGCTTATCCAAACCGACAATTTCAGCCAGCGGCAAAGCGAATTGTTGAGCGATCTGTATGGTACAGTTTCCAGGTTAAAAAGACTGAACAAAGCCATGCTGCTGCTGGTAAAAATCGAAAACGGATTGATTGAAGAAGAGCAAATGATCAGCCTGAAAGAAATGGTTACCGAAACCATTGCTTCTTTTCAGGAGCTTTTTTTGGATAAAGACTTGGAAGTGGGCTGCGAACTGGAAAACAAAGAAATCAGGGCGAATAATTATTTGATTGAAGTATTGCTGAATAATCTAATTGGCAACGCGATCCGCCACAATTATGCCAACGGAAAAATTAAACTCACTTTAAACCATGATTGCCTGATGATACAAAATACCGGTAAAAACATGGCTTTAAATGATAAGGAAATTTTTAGACGGTTTAATAAATCTTCCGGATCCGAAGGCAGCGGGCTGGGCTTAACCATTGCAAAACAGATTTGCGAAAATTATCATTATCAGTTTTCATACGCTTTTTACCCGCCTTTTCACACTTTTAAAATTCACTTTCAGCCTGCCTGATCCTTTAATGTTGATAAAACAAACTCATATATCTACTTTCCCTGATGCTTCTTTTACCACTAAAAAATCATTGCCGATTAATCATTCGTTACGAAATTTATTAATGAACGGAAGGGTTTTTCTCCTACAATACCAAAAGAAACAATTAATCTTAACCTTGATTTAACAATTACAGGGTAAATCTACCAGTGTTGTTAAGCCGCGGTTATCAAATTATTACCATTTTGATCTTCCCGTTTTTTCGCTTTTCCGACTGGTAGGTTTGCGGCTTAATCAACTTATTGCTGATGAAGCTGCACCTGCTTGTACCTGGGAAACGATGCCTGGCCTTTTTTTTTCTGATCGCACTAATTAAAATCACCAATGCCCAAACTATCAAAGGAAAGGTTTATGATTCGGCTTCTGGCGAACCTTTAACAGGTGCCTCGGTTGAGGCAGAGCAAGGCAGTTTTAAACAATATACTTCGGTAAACCTGGACGGCTCCTATACTTTTCGCAACCTAAAGCCGGGAAAATACGAATTAAAAGCCCGTTTTATCGGCTACAAAACCACCGAAGGACAAGTGGTCGAGCTGAAAGAAAATGCCACCCTTGTTGTAAACTTGAAAATGCTGAACTCCAGCACCAGCCTAAACGAAATAAAGGTTAAGGGGCAAAGCAGCAAAGAATCAGACGGTTCGGCACGGGGAATTGAAAAAAATGCCAGCAGTATAGAAAACGTTCTTTCTGCCAATACCATCCAGCTTTTGCCGGATGTTACGGTAGCCAATGCTTTGCAACGGGTAAGTGGTGTTACGGTGCAACGGTCTTCAAGCGGTGAAGGGCGTTATGCCATTATCCGCGGGATGGACCAGCGCTACAATTCTACATTGGTTAATGGCATCAAAATCCCAAGCCCCGACCCTGCATTTCGTTTTGTGCCGATGGATGTTTTCCCTTCGGAGATGCTGGAACGTTTGGAAGTAATCAAAGCCCTGACCCCAAGCATGGAAGGCGATGCGATTGGCGGGGCAATGAATCTGGTAATGAAAAGCGCACCGGACAGGTTTGTTTTGAGCGCCAATATTTCGGGCGGATTTTCAAGTTTGTTCTCTTCATCAAGGCCTTTTTCGGCTTTTAGTGCATCGCCAAACAAAACATCGCCGGCAGCAGCAAATGGCAACAGTTATGCTGCAACTTATAGCGATTTTAATAACAAAGCCATTGCCAGCGATAAAAACCTATCCAGCCCTTTTAGTTCTACCGCCGGAATTACCATTGGCGACCGCTTTTTAAAGAATAAGTTAGGCGTTATCGTATCTGCCAGTTATCAAAATATTTACCGTGGCTCTAACTCAAAAGAGCTTACCCCAAATGCGCAGCCTTCAGCCATACCGCTGCCCAACTCGCCGCAGTTTTCTGATGCTTACGACCGGACTTACTCTACCCAAACCGAACGTTTAGGTATTCATAATAAAATTGATTATGTCATCAACGATAAAAACAGGTTGTCCTTATACAATTTATACATCAACCAAAACGAGTTTGAATCCAGGCTAACTTCGGATACTTTAGGCTTAGGTTTAAATTCAACAGGATTAAGCAAGCAGATCACAATTTTTAACAGGAGCACTTTAACCAAGCAAAACATTTATAACTCCACGCTGCATGGCGAACATATTTTAAGTAACAATTTAAGGTTTAACTGGAATGCTGTTTATTCTAATGCCAGCAGGCACCAGCCCGACCGTACTGAGTTTTCTTACGATGCCAACAAAGCTTTAAACAATGCGGGCGTGGTAACTACGGAGATTGACAACAACACGAAACTGACGCATCATTGGGAAAACAACAAAGACCAGGATGTGGCAGGATATGGCAACTTCGTTTACACACCTAAAATTGCAAACCGCGATGTCGAGTTTTCTTTGGGCGGCTTGTACCGACACAAAAACCGGGATGCAGATTACATCACTTATTCTTTGACCGGTGGCAAATCTACTTTGTTTAACGATAATTTCAGTAATATTCCTTTTGGCTTTAATTCGACCGCAGATGGCATCGGTGCCAATAATCCTGACCTTCAAAACAATTATACGGTTAAAGAAAACGACAACTCGGAATATTTGCAACTGAAGTTTGATATTGTCCCAAAATTGCAGGCAATAGGTGGTGTAAGGGTTGAAAACACTTATATGATTTATGCAACCCAATCGCCATTAACCGTTACGCAAAGAAGCGGCACCATCAGTTACACGGATGTTTTGCCAAGCATCCATTTAAAATATGCGCTTACGGATAATCAAAATTTAAGGGCTTCTTATTTTGCTTCCATCAGCCGCCCTGGTTTTGGTGAAATTGTTCCGTACAAAGTTTCCGGCGAGTACTACGACCAGGTAGGCAACCCCGATTTAAAACACATTACGGCAGATAATTATGACGTCCGTTACGAACTTTTTCCCGGAGCTGCAGACCAGGTTTTGTTAGGTTCATTTTTTAAAAAGATACACAACCCGATCGAGTATTTTGTGGTAAGGGAAGGCGGCCCAAGTTCACAAGTTATTAAACCACAAAATGATGAAGGAGACGCCACCAATTATGGTTTCGAAGCATTGGTAACCAAGTTTTTTGGCGTGGTTGGGTTTTCTGTTAACTATACTTATACGCATTCCAGGATTACAACAAACAAATTGCTTTATTATAACGACCCAACTTTAGGTTTGCAGCAATCTTTTGTGAATGAAAGCCGCCCGTTGCAAGGCCAGGCAAATAATGTTGGCAATGCTTCTGTTTTATTTAAAAGTGCAAAAATCGGTTTGGATATGCAGGTTTCATTTGTTTTTACGGGAGAGCGGCTGGCACAGGTTTCCCCTTACTACAACTTGGATTTTTACCAGCATGCCTTTAACCAGTTGGATTTTTCTTTTGAAAAAACACTGCTAAAAAGAGTATCCTTTTACGGCAAAATCAACAACCTGACCAACACCGCCAACAAAATTTATTTAAAGTTTCCACATGGAAGTTTGGATACAAAACAGCAGGAGTTTTTAGGCAAACAGGATATAGCCGCGCAAACGCTGGTACAAAGCGATTACTATAAAACTTTGTTTCTGGGCGGTTTCAGGTACAAATTTTAACGGTTTTAATAAGATCATCAAAAATGAACAAATCAATATATATTGTTTTAGTTACAATAGTGGCCACACTTTCCGGCTGTAAAAAATGGGAAGGCGAACATACCGATATTTACACTTACACGCCTCCGGCAGCAAACCCGGTGAGTGATAAAGCGCCATTGACTTGCAGCGGTGGCAGCACAGTTGTACCGATAAAAGGCACCATGCTTTCCGGCAAAACCTACAATGTTGCAGATGGATGCGATTTGGTTATCAATGCAAACGATACTTTGCTGATGCAACCTGGCGTAACGTTAAACATGGGCGCAGGCAGCAGTTTGATTGCATTGGGCACTTTGGTAAGCAACGGCTCCAAAAACCAGCCAAACTTTATTACGGTTCCTGGAGTGGTTAAAAGTGATGCACCGGGCGGAGTTGCCCCGGCCGCAGACCCTGCTTTTGCCGGAAAATGGAAAGGAATTGTAGGCGGCCCAACCTGCAATCTGATGGTATTGCGCTGGACGCATGTTGAATACGCCGGTTTAACAGAAGGCAAGGCCACTTCAACCATTGCGGGTTCTGGCACAGGAAACCAATACAGCATCTTGTTTGCCAATTATAAAGGCAACTTTATCATGGAAGATTCCTGGTTGTATGGCGGTGTGGATGACCCGATCCGTGTTTCGGCCGGTAAAATTGCCATCTTCCGCAATAATTTTGAAAAAAATGGCGTTAGCGGTGGCGATTGCATCAATGTAAAAGGAGGAACAGTGGGCACAATGGCTTATAACTTTTTTATTGGCACCGCTACAAACGGACAAAAAGCCTCCAACAAAGGCCAGGCAACCGGTGCGCCGCAAACCAACATCGTGATGTACAACAACACATTTGTAAATGGAGGCTACCGGCAGTCGCAAACTGGCCGCGGCGGTTGTATCAATTTTGAGGAAGGCGCGGCGGGTATGTATTATAACAATGTTGCCGTGAATTGTAAATATGGTTTCCGGGTTGTGGGCAGCCCGATTGCCGATGTGGCCCATCTTTCTTATGGCAACAATTTTCAATATGCAGATTCTTTGAGCGTGGCCAACCAGTTTTATCCAACCGGTTACATCACCCAGCCACAGGTTACAGATATTCCTTCGATCACAACTTCTGCTAAATATCTTCCTGCAAATTATGCATTGGGTGCAATTTATGACGGAAGCGATGTTGTCCAAAAAAACAACCCCATGTTTCTTAATTTTCCGTTGCCAACTTTTGGCCATCCGTTGGCGCAATACAGTGCGGTTGGTACATATAATTTCCGTTTGCAGGCCTCTTCGCCTTTAATTGGAAAAGGCAAAACCAATATCCAACCCTTAATTGTAGTGCCTTTGGATAAAATTTACGGCCTTTCGGAAGCTACTGCTGCCGGTTCAGATTTAGGTTGCTACCAGCTTAATGGCACTGGCAACCAGCACTAATTGTAAATGTTGTTTTGACAATCCTGTTGCCTTGTACTTTTTAATTTGTATTGATTTTATTATTCTAACTTGCATTAAAATTTCAGTACTTGTTTAAATATATTAGAGGAAAAATTGCCAATGCTTCTTTTACCCTATAAAAATTGGTGCCTGCATCCATTTAAATAAAACGAATGTTTACCAGTTTTTAGGTGATAAAAGAAGCATGGATATTTTATCAAGTAAATTTTAAACAGGAACTTACAATTGTAAACTTAACCCATGAAAAAAACGATAATTCCGCTGCTGCTTTTCACCATATTTTGCCTGGTAAAAGAAGCATCGGCACAAGCCGACAACCTTAAAATTGTATTTATCCGCCACGCCGAAAAACCTGCAAAAGGAGACAATTTAACCTGCCAGGGATTGAACCGCGCTTTGCAATTGCCAGAATTGATCCGCCGCAAGTTTGGCGTTCCAAACTTTCTTTTTGCTCCGGGTTTAGGTTTGGGCGAGGCAACCAAACATGCCCGTATGTTCCAAACCATTGCCCCAATTGCAATCAAATATAATTTGCCTATCAACACCAGCCATGCCGAAAAAGATTCGATGTTGATTGCGCAAGATTTAAAAAGCCGGACAGGGACAATTATTGTTGTTTGGGAACATAAAGCCATTGCACCGATCGTCCGGTCTTTGGGTGTAACAGCATCAAATTTGATTTGGCCTGATGACGATTATGACAGCATTTGGATTGTTGCTTTTGTAAACGGAAAAGCAGTTTTTTCAAAAGACCGGGAAGGCTTGCACCCCTCTGCTGATTGTAACTTTCACCAATAGTTGGCTTTCATCATCCAACACAGATAATTTTTTTCTATCAATCAAATAAAAAAAGCCTGTTTAAATCTGTGTTATAAAAATACACAATGCTTCTTTTATGCCTGTAAATTTAGTGCTTTGCATTACCACAAAAAATCACAATAGACCAATGATTTTTAGGCGGTAAAAGAAGCATGGAAAATAAACTGAAATAAATTAAACCAGATAGATATTTAAACTATTTTAACAAATTTACACCAAACGGAATCCGTGCTTTTTAATTGGAAGTTCCCGAACCCTAAACCCTGTTGCGGCAAATATGGCATTGCACAATGCAGGTGCTACAGAGGGCACGGACGGCTCACCGCCCCCATCAGGTTTTTCTTCGCCAGCAACCAGGTCAATCTCGAAAGGTGGCATTTCGTTCATGCGCAATACCTGGTAATCATTAAACGACTGCTGGTTCACAATCCCGTTTGTGATCGTTATTTCGTTGTTGAACATCCCGCTTAAAGCCCAAACCAGGCTGCCTTCTATTTGTGCCTTTAAACCATCGGGGTCAATCACCAACCCGCAATCAACGGCTGCAACACAGCGGTGGATTTTCACAAGCTTGTCTTTGCTGACAGATATTTCCATGGCATGGGCCACAACTGCCCCGGAACGGCCATAAGGGCAAACGGCTATCCCGCGATAACGTCCGGTTGCCGGTTTTTCGTTCCAGCCTATTTTCTCGGCACATCGGGTCAATACGTTTTTCAGGCGTACATTGTCTTTTGGGTTGCCGTTGTTAAACAAGTTAAACCTGAAAATTACCGGATCTATTTGGTGATGAACGGCCAGCTCGTCAATAAAACTTTCGATCACAAACACATTCTGACTGAATGAGATTGAACGCCATGACCCTATTGGTATTGGCGATTCGACCGGATAAAATGCGCTTTGGTAATCGCCAACGGGATAGCAAAGATCGTTTGTTACGCCTCCGAAACTGTCCCATGGGCCTGATATTTCTTTGTTTGGAAACGTAGCGATCCCATATTGATGCCGCCAATGGCTGATTTGGTCTTGTGCACCTACTGCTGCCAAATGGTGATGGCTTGCTGGCCTGTAAAAATCGGCCTGGATATCATCGGTACGGTTGAACAACACCTGCACCGGCAAATCCAAAGCCTTGGTAAGCAGCATGGCTTCGGCCACATTGTCTATTTTTTCTTTTCGGCCAAAACTACCGCCCATCGGCATCAGGTTTACATTGATGGCAGAACTCTCAACCCCGAAAATTTTTGGCAAAACATTGTTGATAAACATCGGTGCCTGGAAGCCGCCCCAAACTTCATACTTGCCGTCTTTATGCCAGGCAGTACAGTTAACAGGTTCCATGGTGGCATGTCCAAGATAAGGCACTTCATAAGTAGCCTGGTAAACACCGGAATGATCATCAATGGTTTTGAATGGCGCATTTTTTTCTTTGCCATAAACCAGGGCTGGTTTAACGCTTGCAAACTCGGTTTTAAATTGGTTTGTAAGGTCTTTGTTGTTTTTTATTTTACCAAGTTCGTAGCTCCATTGTACTTTCAACAAACGCTTGCCTTCCTGGGCAGCCCAGGTATTGGTTGCAATCACCGCTACGGCATTTCTGTTAAGCGCTTCCGGTATTTGGTCAACCTGGATTACTTTAACAAACCCTTTTAAGCCTTTTAACGCGCTATCGTCCCAACTCTTTACCTTGCCACTAAATACCGGGCAGCGCACCAGTGCGGCATAAAGCATACCGGGCAGTTTAACGTCCATTGTATAGTCATACTTGCCCGTTACAATTGGTGCGATGTTTGTTTTGGTTATTTTTTGCCCGATGTGCTTAAAATCTTTTATATTTTTAAGCGGGGCCTTTTCCGGAGGGGTTAAAGCACTTGCTTCTTTTATCAGGTCTTTATAGTCTAAAACCTTGTTATTAACCGTATTGCTTACTTTACCATCCTTTGCCGTACAAGCCTCGACAGGCACTTTCCATCGTTCTGCAGCAGCCGTTATCAGCATAAGTTTAGCTGTGGCACCAACATGGCGCAGTTGCATCCACGTCCCTTTGATACTTCCGCTGGCCCAGGTGGTATAATTGCCTGCATTTGATGCCTTGTAAGGCAGTGTTTCAACCGTTATTTCTTTTGGGTCAACTTCCAGTTCCTCTGCAATAACCAGCGGCAATGCAGTAATCACGTTCTGGCCCATTTCCTGCTTGATCACGCTGATAACCACTTTGCCGGTATCAAATATCTTTAATAACGGGTTGGGCGAGAAAATCAAACCTTCAGGCGCAGTTACTGCCGATGAAGATACAGGCAAAGCATCCGTCAGGAGCCATGCACCTGCCGTAAATGTTGAAATACGTATAAAATCTCTTCTTTTCACCTCTTGTAAATTTTAAGGGCTTACAGCACCTTTGCTAATCCATTCGTTAAATGCTTTTACAAATTCACGGTGCGACAAAGGCGGCTTTGCCAAACCTTGTGCCGGGTACCAGCCAGCCAGCACCAATGTGTCTTTAGTGATATGATCAATCAACGCCTTAATTGATTTTCTACCGTTCCTTTTTTTATCCAACAACTGCCCGGCCAACTGATGGGCAGACCTGCCCTGGAAAACCATTGGCATGTTGGCAGGTGGCAAACCCCATTTTGGGTTTCCGGGCGGCATGTGCAAACCCGGAAGGTTGTGCGATTGGTGGCAATTGGCACATTTTAAAGCATAGATGCCTTTGCCGTCAGGGCCGCGCTTAACGCCTTGCAAATGCAAATGGCTGTCTTCGCCCTGCAAAGGAATATCCCCGGCAGGATGGCAGTTCATACACCTTGGACTCATCAAAACGGCATAAACTTTAAGGAATGCTTTTTTTGATGCGATGCTGTCCTTTTGTGTAAAAGGCGGCTTTTTGCTTGTAATTGATGAACCTTCCGGCCGGAAAGAAAAAACAACAACCATGCTCAACAAGGCAGCAATGGTTAATATAACAGAAACCCCTTTTTTAGGATAGTAAGAACTTGTTTGTAAAATACGCTTAGGATGCATTGCTAACTGATGATTTTTGAATATTGGCAGCGGTATGTATGGCTTGGCGTACCCGCAGGTAAGTACCGCAGCGGCAAATATTTCCGGATAGTGCGTCGTCAATATCACTATCTGTAGGATTGGGTTTTTCCTGAAGCAAAACGGCTGCCGACATGATTTGGCCCGACTGGCAATAACCGCATTGTGGCACGTTCACTTCGGCCCAGGCTTGTTGCAAAGGATGGTCGCCGTTTTCAGACAAGCCTTCAATGGTTACGATTTTTTTTCCAATTGCACGGGAAACCGGTGTTACGCAAGAGCGTACCGCTTCGCCATCCAAATGTACAGTGCAGGCACCGCATTGCGCCATCCCGCAGCCAAATTTGGTACCGGTTAAACCAACAATGTCTCGAAGGAACCACAGCAATGGCATGTCCGGTGAAACATCTGCTTTATACTTCTTTTTATTTATAGTTAAATCCTGACTATTGCCAATCATAAAAGATAGGTAATTAAATTAAACAAATTGGAAACCAAATATAATGAAGTATTACCGAAACCCGGGCAACAGATATAACAAAAGTACAAATGATACAAAAATATGTATGATAATACAAGTATTAGTTAGTTGATAAGCATACTTTGGCTGAACGAATTGCAAGGCTTGTTTAAATTTTTGTTCAACCTGTTTCCGATGCTTTTTTTATCGCTTAAAATTACGGTTAAGTTTTTCATGCTTCTTTTACCGGCATAAAATTAAACTGTAAATTGTTGCCCTAAAAGAAGCATGGCGGTCAATCATAAATTTGTTGAACATTCTGGTTCGAATTTAAACAGCCTTTTAATATTGTATTTTCTTAATTTAAAACAAATATGGTAAATTTATCTAAAGCTAAAATCAGCAGTTCCCGTCATTTTTATTTCGTATTAGCTCACTTGTCATTGCTTTTGTTAAGCATTCATGTTAGCAGTTTTGCACAACAGGTTGCAAATAAACCGGCATCCCCACAGGTATTGCCCGGAAAAGGCGCCAAACAATTTGATTTTTTTTATGCCGGCGAAGCAAAAGCACGCAACATGTATATTGTGCGCAATGGCAAAATCACATGGTCTTATATAGATACAGTTGGCAAAGGGGAAATTAGCGATGCCGTTTTAATGACGAACGGGAACATCCTTTTTGCCCACCAGTTTGGCGTTACTTTAATCAACCCCGATAAAAAAGTACTTTGGAACTACGATGCACCTGCTGGTTATGAAACGCACACGGCGCAACCTATTGGAAAAAATCATGTCGTTTTTATTCAAAATGGCAATCCCGCCAAACTGTTTGTTGTAAATATCAAAACCAATAAAACGGAAAAAGAATTTGTGTTGCCGACTAAAAACCCGACATCTACTCACGGACAATTTCGCCATGCGAGGCTAACTAAAGCAGGTACGATCCTGGTGGCCCACATGGATATGGGCAAGGTATGCGAATATGATATTAACGGCAAAGAGCTTTTATCTATTGATGTTCCGGGCGTTTGGTCGGCCGAACCGTTGGACAATGGAAACATCCTTGTGGCTGGCAATAAAAAACTTGTTCAGGAAATCAACCGGAAAGGGGAAACTGTGTGGGAATGTACAACCGCCGATATCCCTGAATACCAATTTTCGTCCCCGCAAATAGCCCTTCGCCTGGACAATGGCAATATCCTGGTCAATAATTGGTACAACCAGTGGGGGCCTACCACAAACCAAAGCAGCCTGCCGGTACAAGCCATAGAAATTACGCCCGGCAAAAAAGTGGTATGGGCCTTGCGAGAATGGACTGCCCCTTTAAACCTCGGGCCATCAACTACCATTCAATTACTGGGCAAGCGTGGCGTTATTTCAGAAAACGTACATTTTGGCGATATTAAATAACCGGGGTTAGTTTGGGCTAAAACACAAAAGCCTGCAATCAAACGATTGCAGGCTTTTGTGTTAATTTTGTTATCAAACTTTGCGGAGAGCTAGGGATTCGAACCCCAGGAACCTTTCACAGTTCAACAGTTTTCAAGACTGCCGCAATCGACCACTCTGCCAGCTCTCCGGGGGTCAAAAGTACAAATCCCGGCGTAAACGGCAAATTTGAATGTTAAATTTTTATCATACTGTTTTTATCGGTGTAATCTGGTTAAAATCAAGCATTTATTATCCAAAACAATTTTAGGGGCATAAAAAAAGCATGTAAACTTAATGCCTACATGCTTCTTTTACCTGTGTAAAATTCGGTTATTTCACCGACAAGTCCACACTTCTTTGGATAAAGTTAGTGAGATCGGCACCGCTTAACATTCCTTGCGAAAGTAGAGCCAGGTCATAAGCTTGTTTGGCCAAGTCTTTTTTCACTCCTTCATCTGCTGCACTTAATATTTTTTGGATCAGCGGATGGTTAGCGTTTACCGCAACACTCAGCATTTCCGGCATATTGCCCATAAACGACATACCGCCGCCGCCCATCGCCTGCATATCTTTCATACGGCGCATAAATTCAGGCTGCGTTACACTTACCGGCAATTCTTCGGGCGACATCGGTTCTAAAACCACTTTCCGGTCTTTGTTGTTGATGGCGCTTTCAAAAATTTCCTGCACCGCTTTTTCGTTTTCCGGGCTTAATAAACTTTCGGTTTTAGTGTCTTTTTCAATTAGTTTATCGGCTGTATCGGCATCTACCCTTTTCAGCGTAAATTTCTCCACTTTGCTTTCCAGCATTTGGATGAAATGACTGTCTATCGGGTGCGTAAACTCCAGCACATCATAGCCTTTGCGCTTGGCCGACTGGATGTAAGCGTCCTGTTTGTTTACATCAGTGGTGTACAACGCCACCAGGTTTCCGTTTTTGTCCTCCTGGTTTGCCCGGATATGCTCTTTATATTTATCCAATGTAAAGTACTGCTTATCAGTATCAATGTACAAACAAAAATCTTTCGCTTTGTCGTAAAACTTATCGTTGCTGATCATGCCGTACTTCACAAACAAACCAATGTCCGGCCATTTTTCGGCAAAAGCAGCTTCGTCTTGTTTGTGCAGTTCTGCCAGCTTGTCGGCCACTTTTTTGGTAATGTACGAATCAATCTTCTTCACGTTCGCATCCGCCTGCAAAAAGCTGCGCGAAACGTTCAATGGAATGTCCGGCGAATCAATCACACCTTGCAACAGCATCAAAAACTCCGGCACAATGTCTTTTACTTCATCCGTAATAAATACCTGGCGCGAATACAATTGGATTTTATTGCGCTGAAACTCGAAATCGTTTTTCAGTTTCGGGAAGTACAAAATCCCGGTAAGGTTGAAAGGGTAATCCACATTTAAATGAATCCAGAATAACGGATCTTCAGAAAACGGGTATAAATCTTTATAGAAATTAATGTAGTCTTCGTCTTTCAGTTCGCTTGGGGATTTTGTCCAAAGTGGAACTGTATTGTTAATAATTTCGCCGTCAAACTCAATCGGCACAGGCAAAAACTTGCAATATTTTTTAAGGATTGCCTGGATGCGTGCTTTTTCTAAAAACTCTTTCGAATCTTCGGCAATATGCAAGATCACGTCCGATCCGCGGCTTGCTTTTTCTGTCGGGTCAATGGTAAATTCTGTACTGCCGTCGCAATCCCAAAGCACGGCTTCGCTGCCTTCTTTGTACGAAAGCGTTTTGATTTCGACGTTGGAGGAAACCATAAAAGCCGAGTAAAAACCCAGACCAAAATGTCCGATGATTTCCTTGTTGTCGCCTTTGTCTTTGTATTTTTCCACAAATTCTGTAGCACCGGAAAAAGCAATCTGGTTGATGTATTTCTTGACTTCTTCGCCGGTCATGCCAATTCCATGGTCAGAAATGGTGATGGTTTGGTCTGCTTCGTTTATCGCAATTTTTATAGTGGTATCGCCCACTTCGCCGTTAAACTCGCCCATACTGGCCAGCCTTTTCAGCTTTTGTGTGGCATCAACGGCGTTGGATACCAATTCCCGTAAAAAGATCTCATGATCAGAATAGAGGAACTTTTTGATGATCGGGAAAATATTTTCGGTGTGGATGGAGATAGAACCTTTTTCCTGCATAACTTTAAATTTTAGTTTATGTGGAAGGCGGAATCAACAATGGTTCCAAAGCGATTTTGGAGACATAAAAATGACAGGTTGACAGGGAAAGCAACCTGATGCTTCTTTTATCGGGTAAAAATTGGTGTCTTTAATAAGTTTACTTAAATTTATGGGAGAAACGCACCCCTAACCCCTCTCAAGAGTAACTATATATGAGTTGGGATAAGATTTTTTTGATATTAAAAAAGCAGGTATTAACGTATAATACCTGCTTCAATCATTGTGGATAGTTCAATCTCCGTCTTTTCTACACACTCATCAATATGACAATAAATTAGGTTGTCTTTTTTATTATCTACAAATATTTTTTTAGCAATACCATCCGTTAAACCAATTATGTTATAATGGCAAGGATCGCCTTGCGAATCATCAAATTCTATTTGGCAATTTGGTAATAAGTCCCCACTGAATTTGAAATACATTGGAGGATTGGTGTGTTTTGGGAAATAGTTTCTAATATGGCTACACGTTCCACCTGACAATTTAATTGCACATTCTGAATCAATAACGGATATTCCGTTTTTACCCCTAAAGGCCATGCTGTTGAATCTTTTTCCTTTTGTTTCATAATGGTGTAAGGATAAAATTCTGATAAACTCCATTGTGTTCTTTGATGTATTAATTCCTTTTTTAATCCCTCTATGCTTAAAATATCTGATTGGTATAAATCATTATCTTCTTTGTCCATGATTGAAAAATGAAATTTGTTATCGTTTTTAACAAAAATCTCAACCGCTGAATTTAAAAAATATATTTTAATTAAAACTTCACCATCAAATCCAGGAAAAACGTCTATTGAGGTAAATAACATATTATAAAGGTAAAAACATAGATTTTTTGACCTATCAATTGTTTCTATGTTAAATATTTCACCTTCTCCATAGTGCCAACCTTTCTTAAAGGTTAAGAATGTATCAAGCTTTTTAAAAATTGAATTCTTGCTTTCGCTTGGATTTAAAACAAATAATCCGTAGTTTATTTTATTTTGTTTCATCATCTCTAAGTTTAGCCATTGCCCGATCAATTACATCAGTAGTCATTATTTCATTGTTTGAACTTGTTTCCAATCCTACAATTAATCCAGAAAGTTGCATAACAAGCGTTTTAGCAACACTCAAAGATAAGTTAAGTACAGCCTTAGACTCATTATTTAGTTTTGCAAGTATTACTATATCGGCATTTGTCATTCCCGTTACAAATCCGTTAAAATAAAGCTTAGGTACATTAGGGTCTTTGTTCGCTTTGGGTAAATCGTTTACATCTGGCGTTGGTGGTGATATTTTTTGATATTTTAATGTTTTGTCAGACATAATTACTGTTTGATTGCTTACTATATAGGTTTATTTTAAACAAAATACGAAAAGATTTTCTTTTTATTTGGTATAAATGTAATTACAATTACCACATTAAAGTGTATAAATTTTGTTAAGGTTTTTCTTTTTTTGTGTTTTCCTAAAAAATACTCTAATAGCCTCATCAAACTACCTTTGATAGCCATATCTCTTTTTTCATCTTTAACAGGAGGCGGTTTTTCTTTTTTCTCCTTTGCCGATACTGCATTAAAAAACGGTTCACACCCTTGTTCCAACTCGTATATAGTTACCCTATCAAGAGGGGTTAGGGGTGTGTCCTTTCAACAAATATTTAATGCTATAAAAGCATCAGGTTCAAAAACCTTTCTCTATACAAAATTGGTGACTATTCCTTCTTCTCCAACTCCTTCTCCTTCACCTTAGCTTCCGTTTTTTCGATCTTGATGTCCAAGCGGATCAAGCCGTACAAACTCATGTAAATGTTGGCAATCCAAACCAGACTGAAACCGGCAATTAAATAGCCGCGCCAACCATCAAACAACAATTTGTAACCGGTAATGATCAGCATAAAAATGGTGATGTAATGGCTGAAACAGTATTCGCAGGTAAACAAATAGAAAAACTTACGGGCGGCCAGTGTTTTTTGTTCGTGGCTGTTTTTCACGCAAAACTCCCGGATCTCTTTAAAAACTTCTTCGTGCGTAACCGTCCACGAAATGCAGGCAACCGGAATGGCCAGCACAAATAACATAACGAAAGGGTTGTACATGCGATGCTGTTTTTATGCCTGTTTTTTAGTTAGTTGTTTACCATTTTCATCGCATCTTCGTAGTAGCGTTCGCCCACATGCGGATAGGTTTTCAATATTTCTTCAATTTCCTGCAAGTCATTTTTCGATAAATTGACATCGGCCGCACCGGCGTTTTCTTCTAAGTATTTTCGTTTTTTAGTTCCTGGGATTGGGATGATCTCTTCGCCTTGCGCCAAAACCCAGGCCAAAGCCAATTGTGCAGGCGTAATTTCTTTGGAAGCTGCAAACTCTTTTAAGGCCGAAGCCAGTTGCTGATTGTTCTTTAAATATTGTTCTTCTTTAAAACGCGGCAGGGTTTTGCGGAAATCGTTGTCTTTTAATTGATCGGCAGAAACAGAAGCGGCCGTAAACAAACCGCGCGAAAGCGGACTGAACGGAATAAAAGAAATCTTCAATTCCTGGCACAAAGGCAAAACCTCTTTCTCCGGATCCCGCGTAATAAAAGAATATTCGGACTGCAAAGCCGAAATCGGATGTTCTTTGTGTGCTTTTCGGATTGAGGCCGGAGAAGCTTCCGACAAACCTAAAAAACGCACTTTGCCTTCTTTCACCAGTTCGCCCATCGCGCCAACGGTTTCCTCCACAGGAACGTTCGGGTCAACCCGGTGCGCGTAATACAAGTCAATCACGTCAACGCCCAAACGTTTTAAACTGCCTTCGCAGGCCTTTTTTACATAAGCCGGAGAAGCATCGAAAATGTTTTTAGAACCATCGTCAGATTTGCGGAAACCAAACTTGGTGGCAATAAAAACCTCTTTGCGGTTAGGCACCAGCACTTTGCTGATCAGTTCTTCGTTGGTATGCGGGCCGTAAACATCGGCCGTGTCCCAAAAGTTGATGCCCAGGTCAATCGCCATATTTAGCGTCGCGATGGATTCTTCATCATTCGTTTCGCCGTAGGCATGGCTCATGCCCATGCAGCCCAAACCAATAACGGACAGTTTTTCGTTGGTGTTGCCCAGTTTTCTATATTTCATGCCAATGCTTCTTTTATACCTGCAAAACGCATAAGCGGCAATGCTGTTTTATAATATTTATGCCGGTAAAAGAAGCATAAAAAAAGCGCTTCCGTTTGGTGGAAGCGCTGATGTTTTTTAAAGGACAAGCCGGTGCTTAGTCGTTTCCTTCTAATTTTACCAATTTGTTATAAAGGCCCAACAGCAAAAATGGTGCTGGCCATTGGCCTACAAAAAGTGCGTTGTGCGGTTTGTTCATAATTTTAAGGGCTAATGAAAGGCCGATGGAGCCTAAAGCTGCCCATAAAAAAATGTCGGAAGGGATTTTTGCGGTCTGGTTCTCAATTGCGGTTGCAACTGGCCCTTCGGTGTGTTCCGGGTGTTGGTTTGACATCGTTTTTTAGTTTAGTTAATAATTTAATTTTGGTTGATTCTTTTTTGTTCAAATTAAAACTGCCGGGTTTACACCAAATAAATTCAATTTAAACCCGGCAATCACTTTTTAATTATCAATAGCATAACACGCAATTGCAAAAATGTGTTTCTGCTAAACAAAAAATTTATTGATTGCTTTTGATATATATTTATTAAAACCAAGAAACCATGATAGAAAATACAGCAACTGTTGAAATTTTGAACGACCTCATCGAAATTAACAATGACCGGATCGAAGGTTATGAAAGGGCGATTAAAGAATCAACCGAAGAAAATGCTGATCTGAAACCTTTGTTCGAGCACATGATCCACGAAAGCCACGAATGCAAGCTGGCTTTGGCCACCGAAGTTTTGGTTTTGAAAGGCGAAACGGCCGAAGGAACCACCAACAGCGGCAAAATTTACCGTACCTGGATGAAAGTGAAAGGCACATTTACCGGCCACGACCGCCATTCGATTTTGGCCGACTGCGAAAAAGGGGAAGACGCTGCACAAGCTGCTTATAAAACCGCTTTGGCCGATGAAAACCTGCCGCATTATTTGCACGAGCTGGTTGCCCAGCAGCAGGCCAAATTAAAACTATCGTACGATAAGGTTAAAATGCTGCGCGATATGCAGCAGGATTAGTTTTTGATTTTTTGTTTGAATGAAAGCCTTTTGATTTAGAAAGGCTTTTTTGTTGGGAGGTTATTTTCGGTTTGACACCAATTTTTACCCGATAAAAACAGCATTATCTAAAATCAATGTAAAACCTTGCGCCAGGACACAACCGCAAATGGTAGAAACCCAGTATATTTGTGTAGTTGCCTTACCCGGGTTTAGAGGCACAAATAAATTATGGCTACAAAAGTAATCATGAATGATGATGCTTTTTTAAAAAAAGGTTTCCTGATTTCTACCGATAAAACTTTGCTGGATGTTGCGCTGGTTCACCATTTTTTGGACCAGCTTTCGTATTGGGGCAAAGGCATCAGCTTGGAAACGGTGGAAACTTCTATACAAAACTCCTTGTGCTTTGGTGTTTACCAGCATCAAAAACAGGTTGGTTTTGCGCGTGTCATTACCGACGAAGCTACTTTTGCTTACCTCTGCGATGTTTTTATTTTGCCCGATTTCCGCAAGTTGGGATTGTCAAAATGGCTGGTTCAAACGGTTCGCCATCATTCAACATTAAAAAATTTAAGACGTTTTGTTTTGGCTACGGCCGATGCGCACCGATTGTACGGGCAGTTTGGCTTTAACCCGTTAAAAAACCACGACCGCTGGATGGAAATTTTTCAGCCTTACCCGCAAAAGCCGGAGGAACCTGCATGAACATCAAAAGAATGATTATGGAAGGCGAAGGCGTTGCGCAGGATTTTAAAAAAACCATCACCAGCTCCGAAAAAATTGCCAAAACTTTGGTTGCCTTTGCCAACAACAAAGGCGGCAAGTTGCTGATTGGCGTTTTGGATGACGGCACGATCAAAGGCGTAAAATCAGAAGACGAAGAAAAATACATGATCAACCGCGCCGCTACTTTTTTTTGCCGCCCGGTTTTAGAACCAACTTTCGAAGAAGTTTATGTAGATGACAAATTGGTTTTGGTGGCCGAAGTTGCACCGAGTGACTCGAAACCGCATTATGCTTTGGGCGAAGACGGCAAGTGGTGGGTTTACATTCGCATCAAGGATAAAAGTATGCTGGCCAGCAAAATTGTGGTCGAGGTTTTAAAGCGTTCCAACAACAGCGATGGCGTGCTGATTGAGTATTCTTCCAAAGAAAAAGCGTTGCTGGAATACCTGCATTTGCAAGAGCGCATCACCGTAAAAGAATACTGCGAAATGCTGAACCTGAGCCGGCGGCGGGCGCAACGCATTTTGGTAAACCTGGTACTTTCGGGCGTAATCCGTGTGCATACCAACGAAAAAGAGGAATATTATACGGCTTCCTAAGGAGTTGTAGGTTGTGAGTTGCCTGTTGCGCGTTCTTGGCGCTGTCATTTCGACCGTAGGGAGAAATCTTCTTTCAACCAAAACTACCGCTTTAAAAAAGATTCCTCTCTTCGGTTCGGAATGACAAAATTAACCCAATGCTTCTTTTATCACCTATTTTTTTGTCAACGATTTTTTACCAATTTGCATTCGTTGACTGCTAAAAGCTGAAAGCTGATACCTCAAACCTCAACATGAAAAAACTCTACGTCCTTTACCAGCCATTTTACCGCGATAATTTACGCCTGGCCATCCCGGTCGTGATTTCGCAATTGGGGCAGGTGCTGGTGCAAACTTCAGATAGTATTATTGTTGGTCAATTTGCCGGAACAACCGCTTTGGCTGCCGTTTCTTTGGTGAACAGTGTTTTTATTGTGATTTTGGTAATCGGGATTGGCATTGCTTACGGTTTAACGCCTTTGATTGCGCAGGAAAACGGACGGGAGAATTATCAGGCTTGCGGTAAACTGCTTTCGGGAAGCCTGACCATCAATATTATTTCCGGTGCTATACTGTTTTTATCGGTATATTTTGGGTCTGTGTTCGCACTAAACCACCTCGACCAATCGCCGGCCGTCATCCGGGAAGCAAAACCTTTTTTAGTATTGATGGGCTTTTCCATCATTCCGCTGATGGTTTTCAACACCTTTAAACAATTTGCCGAAGGTTTGGGCTTTACCAAACAAGCCATGATGATTTCCATTTGGGGAAATATCTTAAACATTTGCCTGGGGATTATTTTTGTAAAAGGCTTGTTTGGCATAACACCGATGGGCGTGCGTGGCGTAGGTTTAAGCACGGTGATAGACCGAAACGTCATGGCCATCGTCATCAGCTTTTACGTTTTCCGGTCGAAGCATTTTAAAAAATACCTTTCCGGCTTTCAATTATTCAAATTCAGCAAAAGTATTTCCAAACGCATTTTGGCCATCGGCGCGCCGGTTGCCATCCAATATGCTTGCGAAGTAAGCGCTTTCAGTGGTGCCGCTATTCTAATCGGAACAATTGGCGCGGTAGAACTGGCGGCACACCAGGTTGCCATCAACCTTGCTTCCATCACTTATATGATGGCCAGCGGAATTGCGGCCGCCGCAGCCATTCGTTCCGGCAATAATTTTGGCGCTAAAAATTATGCAATGCTTCGTTTATCGGCCATTTCCAGTTACCACATCGTTCTGGTTTTTATGGCTTGTACGGCAATCATTTTCGCGCTTGCAAACCACCTCATTCCCTGGATTTATACCACCGACAAAAACGTGATCAGCATTGCTGCCCAACTGCTTTTGATTGCCGCTTTTTTCCAGCTTTTTGATGGCATGCAAGTAGTTGGACTGGGCATTTTGCGGGGAATAGGCGACGTTGCCATTCCTGCCTGTATCACCTTTATCGCTTACTGGGTCATCGGTTTGCCGGTTGGCTATTTTTTAGGAATGAAGCTTGGTTTGGGCGCATCCGGCATTTGGTACGGACTAACGCTTGGGCTGGTGGTTGCTTCCCTGCTACTTTATTTCCGCTTTAATTATTTCAGCAAAAACCTGCAAAAAACTAATCTTACAGAAACCTTTGTTTAAAAAATTTCTGTAAGATTTATATTTTGTTTAAATTTCATCCAACGTATTTTCAATGCTTCTTTTACCACCTAAAAATCACTGTCTTTTTGTGGTTTTTGTACCGGGAAAATATCAAGACACCAAATTTATAGGCATAAAAGAAGCATTATAAATTTTTAAGATAGCAATTTAAACAAGCTCTTATTTAAATGCCAGTTTAATCCGGTTAGGAATGTTTGAGGAAAAAGTTTTGGCACGTCTCTTAATCTCCTCACGCCTTTTTTCCTGTTTAAAGTTTTCAACGCGGTCCACAACAGCTTCCCGTGTGGCTACATTGTATTTTACCATCGCCTGTTCAATCGAAACCAAACCAGCATTAATCTCTTTAACCATTTTTTTCATTTGATTTTCACGCATCAGCGTGGCCATCATATATAAATTTTGCATAACAATTCTACTTTAATAACAACGGCTCTTCGTAAGCCGTTTTATACTTTTACGAAGAACAATCAAAAAGGTTGCCAATATTATTAAGCAATTAATTATTTAATATAAAATTGATATTAAAATTACTTTTTTGTTGAAGATTTACTAAAAATACAAATCAATCGCCGTTTTATAGGTATTGCAGTGCGCATCCACAATATCTTTAATGTCTGCCGAATAACCGCCGCCCATGCTTACCTGCACAGGTATTTTATTTGCCTGACATAATTGCAGTACAAATTCATCGCGCGCTTTGCAGCCTTCTTTCGATAAAGCCAATTTCCCTAATTTGTCCGTCGCCAGTACGTCAACGCCAGCCAGGTAAAAAATAAAATCAGGTTTAGTTTGATCAATCAATTTTGGCAATGCTTCTTTTAGCAGCATAAAATAAGCGTCGTCGCCTATTCCATCCAACAACGGAATGTCCAAATCAGAACGTTCTTTTCGGTACGGGAAATTGTTGGCGCCGTGCATCGAAAAAGTAAAAACTTTGGGTTGATGTTGAAATATTTCGGCCGTTCCGTTTCCCTGGTGCACATCCAAATCAACAATTAAAATCGAGTCTGCCAATGCTTCTTTTAGCAGGTAATTTGCAGCGATGGCCTGGTCATTCAGCATACAAAAACCTTCGCCCCAATTGCTGCCGGCATGGTGCGTGCCGCCGGCAACGTTAAAAGCGATACCATTTTCGAAAGCGAAATGACAGCCATCAATCGTCCCCTGTGCAATACGGATTTCGCGTTCTACCAATTGCGCCGATAAGGGGAAACCAATCCTTCGTTGTTCTTTTGCTGGTAACGTTAAATCGCGCAGTTGCTGCCAGTAATATGCATCATGTGTCCACAATATTTTTTCTTCGGAAATTGGTTTTGGGGAGAAAATATTTTCTGCCGAAATCACGCCTTCATGCAGCAATTGCGCCGGGATCAGTTCGTATTTCAGCATCGGGAAACGATGGCCAGGCGGCAAAGGGTGCGCGTAAATTGGATCGAAAGCGATTTTCAACATAAAAAATTAAAGGATTAAAATGCCTTCTTGTTGCATTAAATTTTTGTTTTGTAGTAGCTTTATTGTATGAAACAAATCAAGCCAAAAGCACTTTTCATTTATTTTATAATTGTAACACTTTCTATGTTTATATTGAATGTCCTCTTTAAAATTTATACCTTAAAGCAAGGCATCGTTCCAAGTATCTTTTCAGGTTTGTTGGCCACTTGTTTCTTTTACTTTTTTATCAAATTAAAATTGAAACGCGATAGCAAACTGGAGCAGGAAGAAGACGACTAATGGTTTTAACCCATGCTTCTTTTACCACATAAAAAAAGGTGAACCAAAACAGTTCACCTTTTTTCATTACAAATATTTTAAACTACAATTGTATCTTTCCATGATCGCCCTGATCATATTTTTCGCCGGTAATTGCGGCTTTTAGCATCTGGAAACCAACCACCATTTTGCTCGAATTGCTGTCCCAATATTCGGCTTCCTGTGTATCAATTTTTAGCAACGTTAATTTCGGGTCGTCCAAACCATCTGGGAAAAAAGCTTTGATGATCGGGTTCCACAATTGCTTCATTTTTTCGCGGTCATCCACCAAAGATGCCGTGCCTTTGATGCTCAAATACGTGTTGTTGTTTGGGTTGGAATACGTTACCACCACTTTGTTTTCGTGCGAAACTTCGTCAACTTTGGAAGAATACTCATTGGTAAAAAACCAAATGTTGCCTTGCGCATCCACATCGGCCGTTCCCATTGGGCGGGCGTGGATTTCGTGGTTTTGGTTTACGGTTACCAGCATGGCAATCCGTACGTCTTCTATCTTGTCTTTTAAAAATTTTAGCTGGTCTGCTTTTGGTTCCGTGCTCATAATTATCTGAATTAATTTATACAAGCTTAACCCAAAAACTTCAATTTTGATTTAATATTTATCGGTTTGGTTTGCTCACGTAAGGGTTTCCCTTCACATAAAAACGATAAGGCAGCAGCGCATCTTCTTTGGCATAAGCCACGCCAACGCGTGGAACGGCAGCAATTTGTTCATTATTATAGATAAGTCCTCGGTCTTCGATCCAAATTTCTTCGCCCAAAAAACTAAAACCATTCATTTTTCGGGAAATACCCAAAGCTTTGGCAACAGAACCCGGACCGGCCGTCAAATTATTTTTGACAGACGGCATATTCCTTCTTTCCAGCATCAATTCAATACCTTCGGTTGGGTTGATGGCACGGATCAAAACGGCGTGCGGTTCGCCTTCCACCGAAGTTACCACGTTCAGCATTTCGTGGATGCCATAGCACAAATAAACGTAAGCAATGCCGCCGTTTTCATACATCGTTTTGGTGCGGTTGGTTTTGCGGTTGCCAAAAGCATGCGAAGCTTTATCAACGATGCCTGCATAAGCTTCGGTTTCTACAATAAAACCACCGCTCACTTCGCCGTTAATGTTGGTGAACAAATATTTGCCCAGCAAATCACGTGCGATTTGTGATACTTCTTTTATCAAGTAAAAATCAGTGGGTAGTTTCAAAACTTTAACAGCTTTAATATTTGTTCCAGGTATTTGGCATCGGTTTCGTCAAACTCATTCAAATCAGCACTGTCCGCATCCAATACGCCAACTACATTTTCTCCCGCAAAAACCGGCACCACAATTTCTGATCTCGACAAAGAACTGCAGGCAATATGCCCAGGAAAAGCGTCCACATCCGGCACAAGCAGCGTTTTTGCTTCTGCCCAGGAAGTGCCGCAAACGCCGCGCCCTTTTTGGATGCGTGTACAGGCAACCGGCCCTTGAAACGGGCCAAGCACCAATTGTGCTTCTTTTACCAGGTAAAATCCTATCCAAAACCAGTTGAATTGTTGTTTTAAAGCCGCCGCAATGTTGGCCAGATTGGCAATTAAATCCGTTTCGCCTTCAATTAAAGCTTTAATTTGCGGAATCAGCGCTTCATATTGTTCTGCTTTTGTTCCGCTTCGCGTGATGGTTAAATCTTCTGCCATGGCGCAAAGTTAAAGAACGCGCTGTCATGCCGGTGTCGGAATGAAAAACATTTGAAAAGCCTCCGCAAAATTTATCGTTAATTCGCTTGCTATGATCGTGAGTTTAACCATCGTCCGTTACCCAAAAGCATTTGTCCCGCTGGCGCTGATGGCGATGGCGATACTTCGTTTACCGATGCTTTTTCAGCGTAAATGTTCTTTTTATAAATTGATGGGCAGCGGCAAAAACGGCACTTTCGATTTTCATCCCGACTGGCAACAATGGGCTTTGCTGGCCGTTTGGGAAGATGAGGAAAGCTTCAACCGTTTCGACCAAAATTCCTTTGTTTCGAAGTGGTGGAAAAATTTAACTGCCGAAAAATGGACGGTTTTGCTTCAACCCATCCAAACACATGGCAAATGGGACAAACAGGAACCTTTTGGCGAACCCAACTTAACTGATTATCAAGGGCCAATTGCTGTTTTGACCCGCGCCACCATCAACTTAAACCGTTTAAAAAACTTTTGGCAAAATGCGGCCAATATTGCTTCGATCATGACTTCCGCGCCGGGTTATATTACGTCGCTGGGCGTTGGCGAAGACCCGTTTTTGCACCAAGCCACCATTTCTTTTTGGCAAGATTTGGAAGCAGTGAAAAACTTTGCCTACCGCTCGCCGAAACATGTAGAAGTGATCAAAAAAACGCGCAGTGAAAACTGGTACAGCGAAGAACTTTTTGCCCGTTTTGTTCCTTTAAAAGCTTGGGGAACGCTGCGCGGAAAAAACCCGTTGCAAGGTTTTGTTGATGATGCTGCAACGAAAAACGATGCTTCTTTTACCGGCTAAAAATCAACCTAAAACTTTATTTTTAAACTATTTATATGCGCGTTATTGCAGAATTGCCTCACCCGGAGTTTAAAGTTTCAATTTTTTACATGAACGGGAAGTTCATTGCCAAGTTTGAAAAAGGCGTTTTTGAACAAACCTACAAAGTGGCCGAAATGGATTTGACCGACGGCGTAAACAGTGTTTTTGAACTGCTGGACGAAGAATTTATGAAAACCGTTGCCAAACGTTTTGAAGAAATGCTGACTGATTTTAGGGCAACATATAAAAGGTATAATTAGCTTTTGCTGTCATTCAGGCTGCGCTTTGTCATTTCGACCGCAGGGAGAAATCCTCTTCGAAGCGGTTGTTCTGGTTGAAATAGGATTTCTCCCTTCGGATCGAAATGACAAAAAAAACAATTACTTCGTTTCTTTTTCCTCCTTAATTTCCGGGTGTGGCTGCCCGTTGTGGCAAGTGTTGCAGTTGACGGCCGCCATCGCCATCATGCCGTCTTCGCCTTTTTTGGCATGAAAAAACTTTTTGTTGATCTTGCCGGTCATGGTAAACATTTGGCGCGCCATTTCTTTTTCGGGTTTGGCATCGCTTGCAAAATTGAGTTTACGCGGGTTGTCAGCAGAAGCGGCATGGCAGAAATTGCATTTCACGCCTAAAGCACCTTTCCACTCGTCCATCACTTTGCCCAGGTTTTCTTTGCTGATGTTTTTGGGCAGCACTTTTAAATTGCGTTTGGGCTGGGCAGCGGTTTCCTGCAAATTTGCCGATGCGCCCATGGCGGCAACGGCAGTGATCAACAAAGAAAATATAATCGTTTTCGGCTTAATCATTTTGAACGGAATTTGGTGAAGCAAGATAAAGATTAATCGGAAAAATAAAAGCCGGTAACAAAATTATCAGAAAACGGTTGGCGCAAACGGTATAGTCAAATTTAAAAAATCGGAACATTTGATGCAGAAAAAACTGCTTTAAACTCCTATCATTGCCTGTTTGAAAGCTTTTGTTTTTTTACATGAAATTGAAAACGGGATCAGCATTTAAAGCATCAAGGGAAAAGTAAAGCAGCGCAAAAGTAAAATCAACCCATTTTGACAAAACCAATCCTCGTATTAAAATTTGGAACGGCCTCCATTACCCAAAAAAACGGGGAACTGGACGAAGCCGTACTTGCCGAGATTGCACGGCAGGTGGCGCAACTGCACGGGCAATACAACATTGTGCTGGTTTCTTCCGGTGCGGTTGGCGCGGGCAAACACTTCATCAAAAACTACAGCGGCACCATCAGTGAGCGCAAAGCGGCGGCGGCCATCGGCAACCCTTTATTGCTGGGCAGGTACGCATACTTCTTTTACCCCTATAAAATCAATATCGCGCAAAGCTTGTGCGAGCGGACGCATTTTTCTAACCGGAAACAGTTTTTGCAGTTGAAGAAAACGTATGAAGAATTGTGGGCGAACAACATCATTCCGGTTGCTAACGAAAACGATGTTGTAAGTGATCTGGAACTCAAGTTTTCGGATAATGATGAACTCGCTACGCTGATTGCCGTAGGTTTTGGCGCTTCGTTGTTGCTGTTCAGCACTTCTGTTCCCGGCGTTTTGGATGCAGATGGAAAAGTAATCCCGAAGATTGAAGTGATTGATAAAAACGCATTGTCTCTCGCCAATAAAGAAAAATCAACTTTAGGTTTAGGCGGAATGGTTTCCAAGTTGACTTTTGCACGATTGGCCACACAAATGGGTATTAAAGTAGTGATTTTTGGTGTGAGGACAGAAGACGGAATCCTGAATGCGATACAGGAAAAAACCGGTACGCTTTGCCTGCCACAAGCTTGTACCATTCCGGCGCGAAAAAAATGGCTGGCCAGCGGCAGTTTAGTTACGGGGCGGTTGCAGGTTGATGCAGGCGCACAACAAGCTTTGCAAAACGGAAAAAGTTTGCTGGCCGTAGGGATTACTGAAATTATAGAAAAATTTGAAAACGGTGAAGTGTTTGAGATTTTAGACGGGCAAAACCAGGCTATTGCCGTTGCACGGGCGCGTGTGGCTTCGGATGAAATCCAATTGGATCAAAAAACAGAAAAAGTTACGGTGGCACATGCGGATGAGATTGTGTTGTTGTAATAACGTTTGATTTTACGTTCTTTTTGCTTGATGAAAAAGAACCAAAAATTCAAGACAAACCCGATCCCTCCGGGCGTTTTGTCGGGCCTTTCCGCACCTGGGCGGAGACCTGCCGCTTTGGGATATCAGCGGTTATCGTGCGCTTGTTGAACAACCTTTTTAAATGCTTCTTTTACCGGTATAAATTTGGTGAGATGGAAAGTAGCTTGTTGTTTTTTAGAAACATGCAAGGCCGTTTGCAGATAGCCGCCCAGGAGCGTGGGGCTGAATGCCGCCCAGAGGCGATCGGCATTCTTGATTTTTTGGTTCTTTTTGATCAAGCAAAAAGAACGGACAAAAACAGGGCAACGACCCGTTAATTGTCATTTTAACAAACCTTTGGTTGATTGATTTGACGTTCCTTTGTATCAAGACCAAAAAACGAACGCAAGCAACTTCTGGTTGCAAACAAAAAATAATATGCAGACCATCCAACCACTTTTAGAGAACGCTGCCAAAGCAACCCGTTTCGTCCGAATTTTGGCCGATATACAAAAAAAGCTGTTGCTCGAAAAATTAGCGCAGCAAATCCAAGCTTCTACCCAGGAAATTATCCGGGAAAACCAAAAAGATTTAGACCGGATGGACGATACCGACCCGAAAAAAGACCGTTTGCTGTTGAACGAAAACCGCATTCATAATTTGGCCGAAAGCGTTTTTGCGGTTTCTTTGCTCACCGATCCCACCAACCGGATTTTGTCTGAAAAAACTTTGCCCAATGGCTTGTTCATCCAACAAAAAACCGTTCCGTTGGGCGTTATCGGCATCATTTATGAATCGCGCCCAAACGTAACCATTGATGTTGCCACATTATGCATCCGTTCGGGCAATGTTTGCGTGCTGCGCGGCGGCACCGATGCTTCTTTTACCAATGTTTTTTTAGTCTCGCTGATCCGAAAAGTGCTGGAAGGTTTCGGGCTGGATCAAAACATCGTGCAGCTTTTGCCAACTGACCGCAAGTTCATTATGGAAATGCTCACGGCGGTGAAATACATTGATGTTATCATTCCGCGCGGTTCGCAACAACTGATCAATTATGTGCGCGAACATGCCAAAGTTCCGGTCATCGAAACCGGTGCCGGCGTTTGCCACACTTATGTTGAACGTACGGCTGACTTGGAAAAAGCTACCGCCATTGTGGTGAATGCAAAAGTTTCACGCCCGTCGGTCTGTAATGCGTTGGATACCATTTTGGTGGATGAAAACATTGCCGAAAAACTACTGCTAAAAACAGCATCGCAATTCAAGGAGTTTCAGGTAGAGATTTTTGCGGACGAACGCGCCTTTGCCATCCTCAAAAACAACAATTACCCCTACTTGCAACAAGCAAAACCGGAAGACTTTGGCCGGGAGTTTTTGGATTTTAAATGCTCTGTAAAAATAGTATCCGGTTACGAAGAAGCGCTGGGACACATTGTACAGTTTTCCTCCAAACATTCGGAAGCCATCGTTTCGCAAGACCAAAACCTGTGCGAAGCCTTTTTAAACGACGTGGATGCCGCTGCCGTTTACGCCAATGCTTCCACCCGTTTTACCGACGGCAGCGAATTTGGCCTGGGTGCCGAAATTGGTATCTCTACCCAAAAACTACATGCCCGCGGCCCGTTTGCCCTGGAAAAACTGGTTACGGAGAAATGGGTTGTGCGGGGCGATGGGCAGGTGCGGTAGGAAGTGGGGTATATAACTTTTTATGTTAGATTTTACTATAAAAACCATTACACTTATGCCATTGTAACATTATTAAATAAACTTTTGTATAACTAAAGTTGTTAATATATTTGTTTATCTCATTAACCAGGATGTTAAAGGAGAAACGAAGCCGTTAAGTTTTCTTAGCGGCTTCAGCTTTTTTGTAAGCTTCGTATTCT
Organism: Mucilaginibacter sp.; assembly: GCF_041088075.1. Lineage (GTDB taxonomy): Bacteria > Bacteroidota > Bacteroidia > Sphingobacteriales > Sphingobacteriaceae > Mucilaginibacter_A. The sequence goes on from NZ_JBGCVY010000049.1 coordinate 57,539, forward strand.
TGCAGCAACCTTCTTTTTTTGTTAGGAAAGGTTGTTACTATGTATGCTATTCAAGAACGATGAGTACGAATGGTTTCAGACCAGTTGATGGTTTTAAACAACATTTGAATAATTGGATTGCACGATTTAAGTCGGTAAAAACAGTATCGCCCCAACAAAAAGTAATTATTCCCGGCGAAGCTGAATTGGATCGAAAAGTAAATGGTATTCTTTTGGTGGATCCGGTGGTTAAAGATTTAAATGAATTGACCGAGAAGTTGTGTGTGGAAGGGTTATAAATTATAAGTTACTTTTTATTGATTAGAAATTTATAGTTCTAAGATCGGAATTGCAAATCACGACAAGTATAAGGGGTTATAGTTACAAATCCCATATAATAGATTAATCTTTAACAATTAAAGTATATTTGAAAGACGATGTATTAAAGTTTTAAAATTATTCTCATAATCATGAATTATTCAAATACACAATTAAAAGTAGCAGTAAAATTTCTGGCTGCAGCTCAAGGTGACATTAAAGAAAGACTTTTAATAGCTTTTAACGGAACTTTACACAAACTTAATAATGATGATTTTCCTGAAGACCAGAAAGAGGAATGGAAATTAATCTATAATGCTTTGACTACCAGGAATGGTAAAACAGAGAGTGTAGAAGAAATATTAAGGGAATTAGATTCAGAAAAATGCGTAGAAATTGCAAAAATGATTTGCATATTGTGTTTTAAAGATTGTGTAAAATAAATTATGTTATGAATTAAAAACGTTATTATGCTGGTCAGGATAAGTAATTCTAATTATCAAATACAAATGCGTGACTTGAGGTAAAGAAAAGTATAGCCAACAAAATAAGTACAACTACAGCCATAATTGTTGAATGTAGCTTTAGTGGTTTTAAAGAACTCCAATTAACCATATTAAAATTTATAATGAATTATAAGTACGATTAATATTATGGCAACTATCCATAAAACAACAATGCTTTGTATAAGTCTTCCTTTGTTAATAGAAAAAGCACAATCTTCACAGACACTTCTCAGTCCCGTATTTGTTCTCGTGCTGTAACTTGTTCCACGTTTACCATAATAGGTGCCACTTGATTGTCCTGTTATTACGCTTCTACGATAATTAGCACCATATCGTCCACAATTATAACAAGAAGCCATAGTAAAGTATGTAGTTAGTTTAAAAAAAGTGTAGCGTAGCTAAATTAAAAAATATTAATTAAAGAACGGTTAAAAATGTTATCTGCAAAAACTAATGTAAAATGATTTTAAATCTATTTAAGTTAAAAAATAACACCCTACTGGTCGAATTTCATAATCTTGTTTTTTGAATCATGATCTACGAATCAGTCTATTAATTCATAAGATTTTCATCCTGATCTATTTCCAACTAACTATTCTTTAAAATACAAAAGATGTAACCTCTCCGATTATACCTTTTATATTTTACACCGATAAAAGAAACATTCCCTACTTAATCCCCATAAACAACCTGCTCCACCGAATCTTGTGCATAAAAGAAGCATTCTCGTCCCAGCTCATCCACACAAATAAAGCTTTGCCTACAATGTGGTCTTCGGGTACAAAACCCCAGAAACGGCTGTCTAACGAGTTGTGGCGGTTATCGCCCATCATCCAGTAATAATCCATTTTGAAGGTGTACTGGTTGGTTTTGGTGCCGTTGATGAAAATATCGTTGCCGCGTTTTTCCAGCTTGTTGTTTTCGTACAGTTTGATGGCGCGTTCGTAGATCATGTAATTCAGCGAATCCAGCGTAACCGTCCAGCCTTTTTTCGGGATAATGATCGGGCCGTAATTATCCACGTTCCATTTCAAACGGGTATCGTGCGGAAAAACCTGCAAATCGGCCTGGCCCGGCGGCTGGATATAAGGCGCAATGTAAGTGATGTTGGAGTACGATTTTAAAATGGGCACACTGGCGCGCGGCATAATCCATTCCAAATCGGTGGCGTTAACCTGGCCATGCGAAGGATCAATATGCAAATCGTACAAAACTTGCGGGTTTAATTCCTGACCGTTGGTGCGAATTAAGTAAGAAGTCTGGCTTTCGGACGGCGTTTCGGCTGCTTTTCCGTTTACATAAACCTGCGTATTGATGAGTTTCAACGTATCGCCCGGCGTTCCCTGGCAGCGTTTGATGTAGTTTTCGCGCTTATCCACCGGGCGGTACAAAGGCGAGTCGGCATCCATCGGATAATTAAAAACAACGACATCACCTTTTTTAACATGACTGAATCCCGGCAAACGGTAATAAGGCAATTTCACGCCGTCCCAGTAGGATTTGATGTCGAACAGCGGCATGGTATGATGGGCAAACGGAAAAGAAATCGGTGTCATCGGTGTGCGTGCGCCATAGTTTACCTTGCTTACAAACAAGAAATCGCCAACCAGCAGCGAGCGTTCCATGGATGGCGTTGGAATGGTAAATGCTTCGATAAACAAACCACGGATCAACGTAGCGGCGATGACGGCAAACACAATCGCATCAATCCATTCGCGCGTGGCGCTTTTCTTTTTTTTCTTGGTATCGGCAGCAGTTTTGTTCCAGAATCTCCAACTCATTGTTTCTATTTTGAAGGGCGAAAGTACTGTTTTTAAGCGTTAAAATTAAACAGATCGGCGGCTGTAAAGAAACCTTTACGGTCTTTAACCCACTCGGCGGCCAGCACCGCGCCCAAAGCAAAACCTGAGCGATTGTGCGCCGTATGTTTAAACTCGATGCTGTCCACTTCCGAATCGTAAACCACGGTATGCGTGCCTGGAACATTTTCGATCCGGTGCGATTCGATCAGCAATTGCTGCGGCGTAATGCTAAGCGGCGAAGCATCATTCAAAGTGCCCGAAACCACATTGACCCATGCTTCTTTTACCGGCATATTTTCGATGATGCCTTCGGCGATGGTGATGGCCGTTCCGCTTGGCGCATCTAATTTTTGGGTATGGTGGATTTCTTCGACCTGAACTTCGTAATCCGGGAAACGATTCATCACTTTGGCCAGCATTTTATTGATATGGAAAAAAATATTCACACCAACACTAAAATTGGAAGCGTAAATCAGGGAAGCATTGCGCTGCAAACACTCAATTTTAACTTCCTGCAATTTTTCGTACCAGCCCGTTGCGCCAACCACAACCGGAATTTCGGCTTCAAAACAAAGCGCAATATTGTTTAAAACGGTATGCGGCGTACTAAATTCGATCGCAACGTCTGCTTTTTGCAGGTTTTCTAAAGTTAGTTCCTGCAAATTATCATGATCAATTTTCAGAACAATTTCGTGTTTGCGCTCCAGGGCAACCTGCTCGATCATCTTGCCCATTTTTCCGTATCCGAGTAAAGCTATTTTCATTTTTTTAGGTATGGGGTTTGAGGTATCAGCCCTGTAAATTTATCTGTTTTAATGATTGTTTAAAGTCGGTTGCAGTGCTCATACCTGATACCTCTTACCTCTTCACCTCAGCTTCACCGTTACTTTCAATCCGGGAACAAAACCACCGTAAGCAAACGCTGGCAAACTGAGCATCGTTGGCGTAACCTTAAAACCCAAATTGTTGTCCATCGTGTACGAATGCTGGAACTTGGCCGCGATATAAGCATCAATGGCCTGTATTCCCCAAAAAGCAACCGTACCGATGATGGTTAAATCGCGGTTGCGGTGATAAAAATCTTTAAAAACAAGGATCGTCGCATTTTGACCGTTATAAATAGGATCTACTTTTCCTCCAACAGATTGGATTTGTGCCACCTTTAAATACTTTTTGTAATTGGTTTGCGCCACATAATACGAATAACCTAAGCCAACAAACCCGCCATAAACAATGGGTAGTTTCCAATATTGGTGGTTGTAAATTTGCCCTAATCCCGGAAATACCAAAGATTTAATGACCGCTTTATGCGGGCTGTGCGTACTGTCCGGGTGGTAAACTTTATCTTTTGGCTGCTCGTTTTTGGGCTTAAAAGGCGACAAAACGGTTGTGGTATCACCCGTAACACTCACCGTATCGCGGCGGTTTTTGCGTGGTTTTTTTTGGGCATGAAGCACCTCTGCACAAAAAAACAGCAGTAAAAGAAGTATCAGGGATTTGTACATTTTACCAGTCGAGCATTTCCAGTATGCGGTTCAAATCGTCTTCAGACAAAAACGGGATTTCGATGCTGCCTTTTCCGTTTTGCCCCACTTTTAGTTTTACCGGAGAATTGAACTTGGAAGCCAGATCAGATTGTATCTTTTGCGCCTGAAAAGAAGGTTTAGGGCTTGGTTTGCCAATGCTGTTTTTAGCAGGTGTTTTTTGGAGTTCGCGCACCAGTTCTTCCACTTTACGCACCGATAAACCTTTTTCAATAATCTGGTGATGGATAAAAAGCAGTTTTGCCGCATCTTCCACGTTGACCAAAGCGCGGGCGTGGCCCATTGTAATTTGCCCGTCGCGAATGGAAGATTGTACCACCGGCGGCAATTTTAACAAGCGCAAATAATTGGTAACGGTTGATCGGTTTTTGCTAACGCGCTCGCCCAGTTCGTCCTGCTTTAAATTACATTCGTCAATCATCCGCTGAAAACTCAACGCCATTTCTATCGCGTTCAGGTTTTCCCGCTGGATATTTTCGATCAAAGCCATTTCCAACATCTGCTGATCGTTGGCGGTGCGCACGTAAGCCGGAATTTCTGTTAAACCAGCTATTTTAGAGGCACGCAAACGCCGTTCGCCGGAAATTAATTGGTAAGAACGCACGCCGGTTTTACGAACGGTAACCGGCTGGATCAAACCCTGGACAGAAATTGAATCGGCCAGTTCCTGCAAAGCCTGCTCGTCAAATTCTGTTCTTGGCTGAAAAGGGTTTACTTCGATCTCACTGATTTTAACGGCGTTAACCGATTTTAAACCTTCCGTTTCCGGCGCGGCAACAATCGGGGTTGCTTTTTTTGCAGCCGTTCCGTTTACATAATCCGAATCGTTTAGCAAAGCGCCTAAACCTCTTCCCAACGCATTTCTCTTATCTGCACTCATTTGCTCCCTACTTTCTTCAGCTTAACGTCTTCCTCTTTCACCATGCCGTTGTTGCGCAAAATTTCGCGAGCCAGGTTGAGGTAATTGATGGTGCCTTTGCAGGTGGCATCGTGCATAATTACCGACATGCCAAAACTCGGCGCCTCGCTTAAACGCGTGTTCCGCTGGATGATGGTGTTAAAAACCAAATTCTCAAAATGCGTCCGAACTTCTTCCACCACCTGGTTGGATAAGCGCAAACGTACATCGTACATCGTTAACAAAATACCTTCGATATCCAAGGCCGGGTTTAAGCGGTTTTGTACAATTTTGATGGTGTTGAGCAGTTTTCCCAATCCTTCCAACGCAAAATACTCGCATTGAACCGGAATGATGACCGAATTTGCAGCCGTTAAAGCATTGATCGTGATCAAACCCAACGAAGGCGAACAATCCACAATGATAAAATCGTACTGGTCTTTGATTTTTTCCAACACCGCTTTCATCTTGTATTCGCGGTTGGTCAGGTTGATCATCTCGATCTCCGCCCCCACCAAATCAATATGCGCCGGCAACAAATCCAGGTTTGGCGTTTCCGTTTTCTGGATCGCTTCGGCCGGTTCAATATCGTTGATGATACACTCGTAAATGCTGTTTTTGATCGTCCGCGGATCAAAACCGATACCAGATGTCGAGTTTGCCTGCGGGTCTGCATCTACCAGCAGGGTTTTATATTCTAACACCGCTAAACTTGCCGCCAGGTTTATGGAAGAAGTAGTTTTGCCTACGCCGCCTTTCTGGTTAGCCAACGCGATTATTTTACTCATTGATAGTCCTCGATATATAAATTACAATGTAAATTTTTGTGCCATAAAAGAAGTATTGTGTTCATGAAAAATGCTTCTTTTATGCCTGCTTTTTTACAATTTTTATTGGTGCAAGATACCTACATTTTTACAATTTGTAAGCCTTCATGTTTCCACATCCAACCGTGTTTCTCAAAGGGTTTATGTGGATAAGTTTGCTGTAACACTACAACGTTGCAATACGGCTTTTATCTTAACGGCCATTACTTTTTACGCTGATTTAACCAAATCGTTTAAACTATTAATTAAAAGTGCTGTTATGCAACACATACACTAAACGATAAAACTATGACAAACGGCGTTTTTGAAGCAGGCGAACGGGTAATTACCAAAGATGGCGAAGGAAAAGTGAACAAAAGCCAGGAGAAAAAGGAAGACCACATTGAAGTAAAATTGGATACCGGCGAAGTTAAAACCTATCCTCCAGCCGAAGTTTCGGACGATGCCGATGCGGGATAAAACGGGAAATGGAAGAAGATAAAGAAGGTACTTTTACCACCTTGAAAGGCTACAAGCTTTTGATTTTGCTTGTTTTTTTGCTGCTGGTTTTGGGGATTGGATGCTGGCTGGTTAAAAGGCGCGCACCAAACTCCACCGAAGTGCGCAAAGATGGCGTGCTGCGGCAGTTGGACCAACGGACGAAATAACCCTCAGCTAAAGCCTCACCCAGAGAGAGGAATTAAGAAAACCTTAACTTTATCCTGTCAGAGCCTGTTTAAAATTTTCCAATTTATTTTCCATGCTTCTTTTACCCTATAAAAATTAGTAAATATTTGGTTTTTAGTTTATAAAAATTGATGCCGGCACCAATTTTTATAGGGTAAAAGAAGCATTGGCATTTTTCATATAAATTTAAACAAGCTCTTAATATTCATTCCCAAACCAATACTTGCCCATGCTCACCATTATTGCCGGCACCAACCGGCCCAACAGCAGTACTTTAAAATTAGCCAATTATTACCAAAAAAAGCTGGTTGAAAAAGGTGTTGAAGCAGCAATCCTATCTTTAGAAAACTTGCCGGACAACTTGCTGAAAACCGATCTGTACGGAAAACGCAGCGAAGCCTTTAAACCTATACAAGCGCAAATTGACGCTTCCGATAAATTCATTTTTATTATTCCGGAATACAACGGCAGCTTTCCGGGCGCGTTAAAAGTTATGATGGATGCCTGCGATTTCCCTGAAAGTTTTTTTGATAAAAAAGCGGCTTTGGTTGGTATTTCTTCGGGCAAATACGGCAATATCCGCGGCGTGGACCATTTTACGGGAGTTTGCAATTACCTGAATATGCATGTATTTTCGCTTAAACTGCATATTCCTTTTATTCGAAAAGAAATGGATGCAGAGAACAATCTGACGCAGGAAGACACGATTAAATTTACCGAAGAACAAATGGACAGGTTTTTGAAGTTTTAGGTTGATTTGTTTTTGATGCTTCTTTTATCGCATAAAAATCATTGTCTGGTATTTTCCAATAATGTTTTGGCTAAAGCCATTCGCCGATCTGCTTTAACCACGGCCTCAAGCCATGGCAATTGAAGTTTCTGAAGTTTTAGGTTGAATTGTTTTTGATGCTTCTTTTATCGCATAAAAACATTGGCTGTATTTGCAAAAATGTTTTGGCTAAAGCCATTTGCCGGTCTGCTTTAACCACGGCCTAAAGGCCATGGCAATTGTAGCAAAATTTTGGGGAAGAAATTCGGTTATTTTCATTGCCACGGCCTTTAGGCCGTGGTTAATGTCGCTTAGCATTGGCTTTAGCCAAAATAATCAGTGCCTTTTCATCTACAACAAAATAAACAAATCAAGACTCTCTACTTCCCATTAATCAATTTTGCCACTACAAATGCCGCCGCCGCTGCCAGCGCGCCAATCACCACCACTTTTATAGCTCCAGAAAACGGTGCCTGTCCGGTAACTTTACTTTTAAAATACCCAAAAACAAACAGGCAAAGCACCGTTACCGCACACGAATAATACAACGCCACGCCGGATTCAGCAATAAAAAAATAAGGCGACAAAGGAATAATGCCACCGGCGATGTAAGACAAACCGATGGTTAAAGCACTCTGCGAGGCGCGGTTAGCTTCCGGTTTTTCCAGGCCCAATTCGTAACGCATCATAAAATCTACCCATTTATCGGTGTCTTTTGCCATTTCATCGGCCACCTCGTTTTGCAATTGCGGCGATAAACCAAAACCGGCAAATACTTCTTTTACCTCTGTTTTTTCCTGCTCGGGCACACGGGCAACTTCGTCGTATTCGCGTTGCAGTTCCGATGCGTAATGGTCGGCTTCTGTTTTTCCGGCCAAAAATCCGCCCAAACCCATCGCGATAGAACCGGCCACAATTTCGGCAATGCCAGCGGTGATGATAATGCTGGATGAATTGACCGCGCCGCTTAAACCGGCAGCCAAAGCAAACGGAACGGTTAAACCATCCGACATACCGATCACAATATCCCGAATGGTATCCGAACTGCGCAAATGATGTTCGTGGTGCATCCGTCAAAAGTAGGAAGGTTTAGGCAAGGTGCCGAAAATAATTGCTATTTGGGATTGGTCTTGATTCAGGAAAATTTGATTATTTTGACTTTCTTTAGTGATAGAAAAAACGACATGAAAAATAGCTTTCTTATCCTCTTCATTGCTTTGATTGCAACCGGGTTTTATAGCTGTTCGGGAAACGGCAAAAACGCTTCAACCGATAGCACGGCGACAACATCTGCTAAACAACCGATGGATACGGCGGATACACATTTGGCAAAAGACCTTTCTATATTTTGCAACAACCAGGTTGAAGCAGCGAAACTGGCCCAAACCAAAGCTTCAACCCAAAAGGTAAAAACTTTTGCCAAGCAAAACGAACAGCTTTACGCCCAATTAAGCAATCATTTGAACCAAATATCAGAAAGTTACAATATCAAATTACCGGCAGAACAATCGGCAACCGCGCAAAAAAACCTGCAAGATTTAAAGGCTGTAAAAGGTTCTTCTCTTGACCATGCTTATTTGCTGCGGATGTTAAAAGATCATAACGCAACCATTCGTGAATATAATGCGGCAAAAAATATCCAATGTATCCCGTTGAAAATGTTTGTGGGCAGTAATCAGGCAGCCATTATTAAACAGGCTTATGCGATTTCGGATTTGAAGGATAAGACGCCGTAGTTAAACTTAAAGTGATTTGAATTGATGGTTTTGCTTTTTTAGATTTTGCCTGCTATCAATAAAAAGCGGTTGATTTTTATAACTTAGCTATCTGTACTCACCGATAAATAAAGAAACTTATTTAATAATTATGTTCCGATACGAAGAATATCAAATAAGGAGAGAACTATCAGTATTTATTAAAAAGCTATGGACACTAAATAACTTGAATGATTCATTACCAGTACTTAATAAATCTGTATTGCCAAATGGCTGCTTTAACATAGCGTTTATACAAGGGCTTGGATTGCAAATTAAGCATCAAAACATAGATAAGCTCCTACCAGCAGGCGTTTATTTTTGCGGACAAATGACCGAAGCACTAAGTGTTAGCATTGAACCATTTACCAAGGCAACAATGGTTCAGCTTTACCCTTGGACACCCGTACATTTTATATCCGCTAATTTAAGCCTTTATACCGACCAGATCGTACCCACCACTGATATGGGTTTTGTGCCTTTCAACAACCTGAAAATTGTAGAAGGTTTAACCTATTCATCAATCTGCCGTCAGGTAATAGCAGCCTTTAACCCCTTGTTAAACTTTAGTACAGCCAGCTCTTTAATTTTAAGGGGTACCCAAATGATTGTAAATACCCATGGTAATACAACTATTATAGAAGTAGCAACTACCCTAAATTGCTCGGTACGATACCTGCAAAAGTTATTTAAAACATATATCGGTTTAACCCCTAAACAACTCGCTGTTATCATCAAGCTGCGTGATGCAGTAGATGATATTGCTTATCCTGGTAGCGACAGTGCTACGCTGACCAGGCTTGCACTGGCCAACCGGTTTTACGACCAAGCGCATTTTAACAATACCTTTCAGGCTATTGTAAAGACTTCGCCTAATAAATTTCACGTGCCTGACTATTTTTTATCATTTAAAAATTAAACTCCCCTGTTCGCATTTTTCCAATTACCGTTTAAACAGCAATTCTACCTTTGGCAGTATATATTTCTACTGTTATTATGAACTTAGCATACACAAGCCTTATTAAGAAAAATGTTTTACCCAGTTGCAGGTTATTAAAAAAGATAGGCTATGCCGTTTTGATAGCTGTAGCTATGGTAGCCAGCACTTCCGTCCAAGCCCAGGTCAGCACGTCCTCCGCTTTGTATCAAACCTTAAAAAAGCAGGACAGCCTTTTATTTAATGTCGGCTTTAATACCTGCAATCTGCCAACATTTGAGATGCTGGTCAGCGATAACTTCGAGTTTTACCACGACCAAGCCGGTATGATGCTTACCAAAGCCTCCTTCATTAACAGTGTAAAAAACAATGTTTGCGGACTAAATTATAAAGCAGTCAGGACGTTAGAACCAGGCAGCATGGAAGTGTACCCACTTGAAAAAAACGGAGTGTTATATGGGGCTATTCAAAATGGCGTACACCGCTTTTATGCTATTGAAGCCGGAAAGCCTGAGTATTTTACCAGCCGTGCCAAATTTAGTAATGTATGGAAACTGGAAAGCGGCAGTTGGAAGCTGATCCGAAGTTTGAGCTATGACCATCAGGAAACAGAAGCCGGAGTACCTAAGCTTGAAGATGTAGCTGGTGTTGAAGCATGGCTAAAGCAAAATAAAGTACCGGCACTCGCGCTCGGCCTGATTAATCACGGTAAATTACAGGAGATTAAAGTTTACGGTGAACTGGACAAAGGACGGCCTGCTTCTTACAATTCCATCTTTAACGTGGCCTCTTTGACCAAAACGGTAACAACGATGTTAACTTTACGCTTAGTAACGCAAGGCAAGTGGTCCTTGGACGAACCGCTTTACAAATACTGGACAGACCCGGATGTAAAGGCTGACCCCCGTAGCAAAACACTAACAACGCGGCATATTCTTACCCAGCAAAGTGGCTTTCCAAACTGGCGCTGGCAGTTAAAAGATAAAAAGCTGGCTTTCCAGTCGAATCCGGGAACAAAATACGAATATTCAGGTGAGGGCTTTGAGTATTTGCGCAGGGCACTGGAGGCTAAGTTCCATAAACCACTAGACCAGTTAGCGGATGAACTCATTTTTAAACCTCTAAGCATGACTGACAGCCACCTTACCTGGGATGCACGGATGGATGAATCCAGGTTTGCCGTTCCGCATGATACTAGTGGCAAAGCAATGCCTATCGAGAAAAACAAGGTTCCCAGCGCAGCCGACCAGTTGAAGACGACGATCGCAGATTATGGAAAGTTTATGATTGCAGCAGCAAACCACGAAGGAATATCAGAAGAATTCTTTCAACAGATGATCAGCCACAATACCAAAACCAAAGACGGCCGTTATATCGGTTTGGGCTGGTTTATTTACGACCCTTTAGGCGATGGTGAATATGCGATTTCGCATGGTGGCGATGATCCAGGCGCCCACTCCATTTGTTTTCTTTTACCTAAATCAGGGCAAGGCATTATCATCTTTACCAATTCAGAAAACGGAACCAAGCTTTATATCGATCTCATTAGAGCCTATTTAAAGGAAAAGGGACAGGCAATTCTTGATATCGAACTGAAATAGTCATTAGGCAATAGTAATGAAACAGTTGTTACGATCTGGTGATTATCCAGCTTCTAACAGTATATTCCTTTGTAGGTTTAACCGCTATTTATGCCTGTTAACAGTTTTCTTGTAATTTTGATCCATTAACCCACACGGTAGTAATGTGTTTGCATTTATAAAGCCTGTTTAAGTTTCTACAAGAAAATATGTTAATGCTTCTTTTAGCCTATAAAAATTGGTGTTTGCATCTGCGTAAACAAACACAAAACCAGGTACACACCAATTTTTACGTGGTAAAAGAAGCATTATGATCAATCCTGAACATGTTGAAGGATATGGTATAAATTTAAACAGGCGTCAGATCCTACTTCAAAACCAACCCCTACTTCTTAATACTATTCGCAATATAAAACTCCAGTGCCAGTTGTTTTACGCGTTCGTTTTTCTCGCCAAAAATTTCGTCGGTTGTTTTTTGTTGCAGCAAAGCCAGGATTTCTACCTGCATCTGGTAAATCATTTCTACTTTAGCGCTGTTGATGCCCAGCTCTTTGATTAAAATCGTGTTGATGTCAAATTCGCTGGCGGCACTGGTTGCTGGTGTATTTTCTCCTTCGGTTGGGTTCATGGCAATGCTGTTTTTATCGGTATAAAATTGGTATTGTTTCCGGTCTGGTTTTACTTTTTGTAAAGGTCTCTTAACGTTTGTTTCAAAGTTTTAACAGCGGGTACGGCCGAAGGTTTTTTATTGGCAAACAAAGCTGCGGCATCATCTTCGGCACCATAAAAAGCATCGTTGGCTTTTTGGTCAATATCCAACGAAGAACCACTTAAACTGATCCCGGCAAAAAGCCCCTTGCTGCGCGAATAAGTATAAACTTCGGATTCCAACTTGTAATCCGTTCCGGCAGAAGAAGTTCGGCCAAGCGGACCGGCAGCCACAGAAATATCGCCGCCCAGCGTAAAACTGCTTTTTTCAATTTCTAACAAGGAAGTTTTGTTGAGGAAAACCAGCACCAGATCAACCGATTGGATACCAGCCTGGAAACCAAAACTGCCACCCGTCATGGTCAAAAAAACCGGGTTGCTCCAGGTTCCGTTGTCGTTTTTAACCATCGCGATGCCTTTTCCGCGCTTGCCGCCAATCATAAACCCTGCGTTGATGAGGCCCGGGATAATGATGATGCCTTCTGTTTTTTGCATTAGTTGTTTGGGGATGCTTTCGCGCAGCTTGCCAAATTCCTGGATCACGCGGATGGAAGCATCGAGTTTTTGCTGCTGCTTGTCTTGCGCCTGTACCGATGTGGTAAACGAAAAAAATAGTGCTAAAAGAAGTACGCGGTGTTTTAGAGAGAGAAAAAAGTTCATGGTGAATAGATAATGGTTGAACAATAACACACAACCCGGCGTTTTATTGCGCGGCTACATTTGCGTGTACCAGTTGCGTAAACGCACATCTATTTTAGGGTTTTTATCATTCACCAATTTTTTAAACTGCTCGATGTCGCTCAATTTATTGCCCGGCTGGCGGTAGTGGTACGGGTAAACCACGGCCGGTTTAAACGCCAGAACGGCATCGGCAGCAGGCGCAACATCCATGGTATAAGGCGGGTTCATGCAAACAAAAGCAATATCAATGTTTTTCAGGCTACGCATATCCGGCGTGCCATCGGTATCGCCGGAAATGTAAACGCGTTTCCCGCCAAAATTCAAAACATAACCGTTGCCAACGCCTTTTTTGTGCCTGGCGGTTTCTTCGGGGATGTTGTATGCGCCAACCGCTTCGATTTTAATGTTTTTATAAGTTGAACTTTGGCCGTTTCCTAAAACCGTAACCTTGGCAAAACTTTTGTTTTTAAGCTGATCCACTACTTTTTGCGGCGCAATCAATTCTGTTTTGCTTAGGTCGAGGCTGCTTAAAGTAGCTTCGTCCAAATGGTCGCCGTGTTCGTGGGTGATGAGGATCAGATCAGGTGCTTTCATACCTTTATACCTTTCGGCCCCGCCATAAGGATCGGCAAAAACGGTTAAACCATTCCATTGCAAAACCAAAGCGGCATGAAAAACAGGCGTGATTTCGAGGTTGCCTTTTTTTGTCGGGAAAACATCAGCCTGGGCAAAAACCGAAAAAAACGGCAGTAAAAACAGTACGGCAAAAAGAAAATGCTTCATCACGTTGTTTAATTTTTTTTAGAGATTGACCTTTTATACCATCAATTGGTGTAGCTATCTAAAAAGAAAAATGGCCGAAAAAGTTTTGATACTTATCGGCCATGCTTCTTTTATCGGTATAAATTACATTTTGGCCGGCTTGGTTTTGTTGGCTTTGTAGCGCATATCGGGTGTGCCGTCTTTTTTCATCGGTCCGGCTGCCATTGGTTTTGCGGACTGGTAGGCTTTGTAGCGTTTGTCGGGCGTGCCGTCTTTTTTCATTGGTGCGGCAGTCTGTTTGGTTGTTGCCGACCTGGAACTCATTTTTGCAGTGGTTTGGCTGGAAGTTGCTTTTGCCGGAACTTGTGCGAAACCAGCAGTTGCCATAAAAGCAAGTAACATCAAGGCGCTGAATAATTTTTTCATGTTGTTTTGGTTTTTAGTTTGCCTAATATACGTTTTTAATTGTTCGTTTGTGCATCACAAAAAATATCAATACTGTTTTTACCAGGTAATTTTTGGTGAAGCAATACCTCAGCGTTTTACAAGTTTTAAAGGAATGCGTATCATTGCAAAAAATCAGACTTCGTAGCTCAGCTGGTAGAGCAAGTGACTCTTAATCACTGGGTCCAGGGTTCGATCCCCTGCGGGGTCATTAATTTGGGGACAAGCGTAAAAAAATTACGGCTTGTCCTTTTGTTTTAAGGCTCGTTTAAGTTAGAAATTGTTTATGGATTATGGTTCATAGATCCTGGTTCATCATATACAAACACCAATTTTACAGGCATAAAAGAAGCATTAACAATTATTTTGTAAGGATATTTATCTTGCCACCATATTTTGTGTAGGTTGTACTTTGGCTTTTACCGGCAGTTGATGCAAACAAAACAACCTTCCCACCAAAGGCTCAACTTGCGTACACCAAAAGACTATGCCGACCGCCTGGCCGTACACGTAAACCACCTCAACAAAGTGCTGAAAGAAACTACCGGCAGCACCACTACCGAAACCATCAGCAAAAGGTTGATCCAGGAAGCCAAAATCTTGCTGAAACAAACGCACTGGAGCGTGGCAGAAATTGCCTACACTTTAGGTTTTGATGATTTGGCGCATTTTTCCAATTACTTTAAAAAACAAACTACTTTGGCGCCCTTGGCCTTTCGGGCCTGATGGTGTTGAAATTTTGATGCTTCTTCCCTCCTCTTTCTGGTGATGCTTCTTTTACCGCACAAAAATCAGTGTTGACAGCCTCAGCCCAACCTTTTTTAAAATAGAGAAAGCCTGCTACACTTTCACTAATTTTATGCGGTAAAAGAAGCATCGGCATGTCATCCTGAACTTGTTTCAGGATCCCTCAGGATAGGAGTAAAACTTTTCTGTGGGATGCCGAAACAGGTTCGGCATGACAAAAGCACAACGCACTGATTTTTATACGATAAAAGAAGCATTGCTCCCTTCGCGTTTAAAAAATTCCGGCTTGCTCCTTTTTATAAAATATTGATAATTTAGCCACCGGAACCTTTTTTAAAACCTGTTCATCAACACCAATTACTGACTGATTAATTTCATTTTCCAATTTGGCCAACAGCTATCGCCCAGCCAAAAGGCATGACCTTAACTAACCCCGACCAACATGCGCATCAGCTTGTCAAAACTTGTAATTGCATTAACCGGCATTAGCATCGCGCTGTCCATTGCCGGGTGCAACCCAAAACCGCAAGGCAGCACCACGAATACGCGGTTGCAGCCTTCCATCACAAGCAAAAAAGACCTTTCTAAAATCACGGTTGGCTACTGTTCGCCTTCGCTCAACGCTTCTTTTTACGTTGCCTTAAACAAAGCCGTACAGGCCAATGTAGAATCGTACGGCATGAAGTTTATTTCGGTGGACGGGCAGGGCGACATCACCAAACAAATCACCGGGATTGAAGACATGGTGGCCAAAGGCGTTAAAGTTTTAATCATCAACCCTTTGGATTACAAAGCATTGGTTTCAACCGTAAACGCTGCAACCCAGGCTGGCGTAGCGGTGTTTATTTTGGATAGTTATATTGACCCTTCTGCGCATTATGTTTCTTCGGTTTTTGCAAACAATACGTTGAACGGCGAACTGGTTGGCGAATGGGTGGCCGAAAAAATGGCCGGCAAAAAAATCAACGCGGCCATTATCAGCGGAAACCAGGGCAACGAGGCCGGAAAAGAAAAACGCCTGGGCTTTTTGAGCGGCCTTGCCGAAGGGCAATTGCGGACGCAGGGAAAAACAAACTTCACGGTCATTTCGCAGGGTTGGGGCGGCTGGGCCAACAACGAAGGTTTAAAAGCGATGGAAGACATCCTTTCGGCACACCCGGACATCAATGTTTTGATGGCAGAAAACGATGCCATGGCTTTGGGCGCTTTGCGGGCCGTTAAAGAACTGGGGAAAGAAACCAACATTATGGTGGTGGCTTTTGATGGGCAAAAAGAAGCATTGAAACTGATCAAACAAAACAAATATGGCGTTGCCGCTTTAAACAGCCCGAACCGTTTGGGGAAATTGGTGGTCGAATCGGCGGTGCGCTACCTGAACGGCGATAAATACCTGGACAGGGTAATGTACACACAATCCATACTGATTGACAAAAACAACGTTGACCAGTTTTACGATGAAAAAGCTGCCTTTTAGTCCATCCTTCAACCTAAAACCCTAACCACGTGGAAAATAAAAGTTTAACAAACCGGGTTGAGCTGCGCAACATTGCCAAATCTTTCGGCGGCGTTGCTGCCTTAAAAGACGTTACGCTGAAAGCCTTGCCCGGAGAAATCCATGCGCTGATGGGCGAAAACGGTGCCGGCAAATCCACGCTGATGAAAATACTTTCGGGCGTGCACCAAAAAGACAAAGGCCAGATTTTTATTGACGGAGAAGAAGCGCATATCAAAAACACATTCGACAGCAAAAAGCTGGGCATCGGCATTATTTACCAGGAATTTTCTTTGGTGCCCGATTTATCCGTTGCCGAAAACATCTTTTTAAACCGTTTGAGCGAAAACGGTTGGTGGCTGAAACGGAAAAAGTTGAACCAGGAAGCCGCTGCTTTGATCGAAAGCATCGGTTTTACGATTGACCCTTCGGTAAAAGTAAACCGCCTGAGCATTGCACAACAACAGGTGGTAGAAATAGCAAAAGCTTTATCAGAAAACATTAAAGTGCTGATTTTGGACGAACCATCGGCGGTTTTAGGGCCGACAGAAGTGCTGAAACTGTTTGACACTTTGTTTAGGTTGAAGAAAAACGTCGTGGCCATCATCTACATCTCGCACCATTTGAGCGAGATTTTTAAAATCGCCGACCGCGTAACGGTGATTAAAGACGGTGCTTCCAGCGAAACCCTGAACGTGGCCAGTACCGATAAAGACACGATCATCAGGATGATGCTGGGCAGGACTTTGAACGCGATGTTCCCGCCGCGCGAAACGGCGGTTGGAAAAGAAGTGCTGCGGGCAGAAAACATCGGCATTGCCGGAAAAGTAAAAAATGTATCGTTGCAGGTAAACGAAGGGGAAGTTTTAGGGATTGCCGGTTTGGTGGGCAGCGGAAGGACAGAAACGGTGCGCGCTATTTTTGCCGCCGATAAACGCACTGCCGGTACTGTTTTTATCCATGAAAAAAAGGTGGATTTTGGTTCGTCGGTGGATGCCGTAAAACATGGGATAGGCATGGTGCCAGAAGACCGCAAGCTGCAGGGCGTTATCCTTTCTTTGCCCATCAAAGAGAACATCAGCCTGACCAATTTAAAAGGCATTTCAAACGGGCTGGGCTTTATCAACGCTGCCAAAGAAACAGAAAATGCAGACAGCCTGATAAAAAAACTAAACATTAAAGCACAAAACGGAGACCTGGCAACCGGCAAACTGAGCGGTGGAAACCAGCAGAAAGTAGTTTTGGCCAAATGGGCCAACACCAATTGCAAAGTGATGCTAATTGACGAGCCGACACGGGGCGTAGACGTGGGCGCAAAAGTGGAAATTTATAAACTGATCAACGACCTGGCTGCGCGAGGCGTGGCAACCATTGTTGTTTCTTCGGAAACGGCAGAACTGATGGGCATTTGCGACCGGATTTTGGTGATGCGCGAAGGGCAAATTCAAGGCGAGTTAAACAAAACAGAATTTACAGAAGAAAATATTTTGAGGCTTTCTATCGGTGCACATTGACCATAAAAATTGTTCAAACTTTTGTTTTTATGAGAACAAGATTATTTACAACGACATCAACTCATCCCCCTAACCCCCTTCAAAGGGGGGAAGCCTATCGCCTACCTTTCTAAAGTTCAAAAGATTGGGGATGAAAAGATATGCGCCCTGGTCCTTTTCCCCCTTTGAAGGGGGCCAGGGGGATGACCTTAATTTTTACCCGATAAAAGAAGCATCCGGAAATGAGTTTAAACGAATTAAAATTAAACCAAAACCAAACCAACAAATAATGGGGACAACCTTTAAAAACCCGGTCCAGTTTATTATCAGGCACAACACGATTGTCATTTTTTTGATCATGTTGCTGGTTTCGGCCATGATGTCTGATGCTTTTTTTACCGCCAATAATTTGTCAAACTTGATCCGGCAGTTGGCACCGGTCGGCATCGTGAGCATGGGTATGTTGCTGGTTATTTTAACTGGTGGAATTGATTTGTCGGTAGGTTCAGTTGTAGCCATGGCTGGCGTATTGGTTGCCTTGTTTTCTCAATCCATGCCGCTTTCCGTGGCTATTTTGGCTGCACTTGGCTCCGGTATTTTGGCCGGAGCGGTTTCCGGTTACTTGGTTTCTTATCAAAAAATAGCCCCTTTTATTGCAACCCTTGCTTTGATGACGATCGTGCGCGGCTGCGGTTTTATTTTTTCAAAAGGCGCGCCCATTATGGTGGATGACCAAGCCGCAGCCTTGACTGATTTTGGCAGCGGAAGGACGCTCGGCATCCCAAACCCGGCAATTGTTTTATTTATCGTGTTTGCCATAACTGCCATCCTTTTAAAATACAATGTTTTTGGCCGAATTTTAATTGCCACCGGCAGCAACGAAGAAGCGGTACATTTGTCAGGCATCAAAGTGCACCTTTATAAATTTAGCGTTTACGCAATTATTGGCGGGCTGGCAGCTTTGGCCGGGGTCATCAGTACGGCCAGGACTTCGGTAGGTTCGCCCAATTTGGGTGTGGGCATGGAACTGGATGTGATTGCGGCCGTAGTGATCGGCGGTACGAGTTTAAAAGGCGGAAAAGGTTCGGCCATCAATACTTTTTTGGGCGTGCTGATTTTGGGCATGATGGGAAACGTGATGAATTTGCTGGACATCACCGCTTATTCCCAACAAATTATCAAAGGCGTAATTATCATTTTGGCAGTGTTGCTGCAAAGATTTCAAGATAAATAACCATGGAACAAAAGGCTGTAAAACTGAATGTTGAAAATTTATCATCGCTGCCAAAAGCAGTAAAAGTTCCGGGATACGACCGGTCTAAAATAAAAACCGGGATTGTACATGTGGGCATCGGCGGTTTCCATCGGGCGCACCAGGCTTTTTACACCGACCAGTTATTGGAACTTGGCGTAACCGATTGGGGGATTTGCGGCATCGCTTTGTTGCAGCACGACAAAAAAATTTACGATACGCTGGTTGGGCAGAACGGGTTGTACACACTAATGATTACGGAAGCCGACGGCACCAGGACTGCGCGGGTGATCGGCTCAGTTACTGAATATTTGTTTGCGCCGGAAAACCCAAATGCCGTGATCGAAAAAATGGCGCACCCGGATACAAAGATCATCACGCTGACCATTACCGAAGGCGGCTATAATTTCAATCCCGCCACCGGAAAGTTTATGGCCGATAACCCTGCCATCCAAACCGATCTAAAAAACCCGGACCGCCCTGCTACCATTTTTGGCTATCTTGCCCAAGCCTTGAAACGGCGCAAACAACGCGGTTTACAAGGCATTACCTTGCAATCCTGCGACAACATTCAGCAAAACGGAGCCGTGGCCAAAGAAATGCTTTTGGCTTATATTGCTTTGGCCGAGCCGGAATTATTGAACTGGGTGAACGAAAATGTTTCTTTTCCGAATGCCATGGTTGACCGCATTACACCGGTAACTTCTCCCGAAGCCATCGCCGAGCTTCAGGATCAGTTTCAGGTTGAGGATGCCTGGCCGGTGGTGTGCGAGCCTTTTTGCCAATGGATTATAGAAGATGATTTTGTAAACGGCAGGCCGGATTGGAACTTGGTTGGCGCGCAGTTTGTAAAAGATGTACACCCTTACGAAAAAATGAAGATCAGGTTGGTGAACGGCGGCCACGTTGCCTTGGGTTTTACCGGTTTTTTAAACGGTTATCATTTTGTTGATGAAACCATGGCCGACCCTTTGTTTTTTAATTTTGTACATGATTTTTTGGATCAGGAAGTAACGCCGATTTTGGATGAGGTTCCGGGAATTGACATAAAAGCCTACAAAAAAATTTTGATGCAGCGTTTTGCAAACCCTTATATCAAAGATCAGCTTGCCCGCATTTTTTCGGAAAGCTCGGCCAAAATCCCTAAGTTTTTGTTGCCAACCATCCAGGAACAATTGGCCAAAGGCGTTACTTTAAAAAAGGCTGCTTTGATACTGGCGGCCTGGTGCCATTACCTGGAAATAGCCGGGCTTCCGGCCAATAATTTTGACGTGCAGGACGACATGAAAAAAACACTGGTAAAAGAAGCATCGGCATCTGTACAAGAAGATCCGCTTGCTTTCCTAAAAATAAAACCCATTTTTGGAGATCTGGCAGCATCGGAAAATTTTTCGGCGCAATATCTTTTCTTTTTAAATATAATACGAAAAGAAGGTATTGCAAAAGCCATCAGCGGGATTGATGGGGAAAAACAGGTTACGGCAAACTAAGGGCCTTTTTAAATTTATACGAGAAAGAATAATGATGCTTCTTTTACCCTATAAAAATTGGTGTACGCATCAATCTAAATAAACCAGAATTGAATGTTTACGGTTTTTTAGGCGATAAAAGAAGCATCGGAAAATATATTAAACAAAATTTAAACAGGGTTTAAATCAAGCAGCTTATCTTTATCAAAAACAAGAAATTTAGCTTTTAATTTACGCTTCCGAAATAAAAAAATGAAGAATTTAACAATGGCTGCATTTGTATTGTTGCTTTTTTTGGCTGCTTGCAATCGAAAAAACACAAATGAAGGATCAATAGTTTACCAGCTTGAATACCAGTTGCCCGACAGCCTGAAACAATACGCGGAGTTTTTGCCCAAAGAGGCAATTGTTTATTTTAAAGGGGATTCTACCGTGAGCATCCAGAAAACCAATCAAGAATCAACCACCATTATTACCGACAAGAAAACAAATTTTATGCGTGTTTTGCTGAAATCCCCCGCCCGGCAGTTTGTGGTGGATTACAACAAAAACGACCAGGCCGAAGAGATTGGCCAGCTTCCGCCGCACACCATTGCCAGGCAAAACGAAACAAAAACGATCGTCGGTTATCAGGCCACAAAGTATTTGGTGAAAGACAAACTATCCGACGAAACAACAGCGATGTGGTTTACAAAAGACATTTCCCTCATTCCAAACTCGTTAACGATGATGCTGGATTCCACTTTGGGCGTGCCGCTTACTTTCAGCATCAACCAAAACGGGATGAAAACAAAAACGACGGTAAAAGAAATCAAGTTTGAACCGGTGCCTGCCAATGTGTTCTCTACGCCTGCCGGTTACACGCCTTTAACGCCGCAACAGTTGCGGCAAATGCCGGTTGGAAATTAAAATCTATAAAAAGTTTTTTGCTTTAGATTGTACAAGCTAGCTTTAATGGTTCAGCATATGGCCGAAGATTTTTCCCTCCGGAAAAAAATGGTCAAAAGTTACCAGGCATTTTTTACGGATATAATCCGGCAGGTCAGAATCATCATGAAACCCAAAATAAGCCGTTTCGTTAATCATTTCAAACCGGTAATGGTTTTCCAGCTTGTCCATTTCATCCTCTTGAAATTTAGGTTCGCGGATCAGAAAAAAAGCCAGGTTGTCTGCATCAATTTTGTTTAATGCGGTTAAAAATTGTTTAGCGTTTTTTTCCATATCAGCCATATCAGTACCGTTAATCAAATTTAAGACTGTTTGTTGATGAAATTAAGGGCATGTTCAAATTTATACAAGAAAAAATGCAATGCTTCTTTTATCGTATAAAAATTGGTGCCCGTATCAATTCTTATAAACCAAAACCAAAGGTTCACCAATTTTTAGGTGGTAAAAGAAGCATCGCAAATAAGTTCAACAGAATTTAAACAAGCTCCAAATGTTCACCAATTTTTATAGGGTAAAAGAAGCATCGCAAATAACTTCAACAAAATTTAAACAAGCTTTTCTATTTGAAATTTTTTAACCACGCGCCTGAATGCTATTTTTTTTGCAAAGTAAGAACGGCCTTCCAATGCCATGAATTTTTCAAAACATTGTTTTACTTCGGCGGTCATTGCCGGAGCATATTGCTTGTAAAAAAGGCGGGCCAGTTCAAACCGGATGGAAAGGAAATCGTCTTTGCCCCGGATGACTTTAAACAATTGTTCTGTAAGGGTACGGTAACGGTTCCTTGGTTTTGTATTGGTTTTGATAGTTACATTGTTATCGTGTTTGCGGTATTTAACAAGCGGCTCTTTAATACTTGCAACTTTTCCGAAAGCAAAGGCAGCTACGGCTATCCAGTCGTCGTGGTGAAAACGAACTTTATCGGGAATGTTTTTAAACATTTGCCTCAATGCCGGATTGAGTATGGTAGTACATCCGTTTACAAATTGCCCGAACAATAACGTTTGCAGGTTATGCCGATATTTTTCCTGTTGCCCTACTTCGTTCCAAAACGATGCGTTCAATAGCTTTTCATCCCGGTCAACCAGCATCAAATCAGAATAAACCATGCAAGGTATAGCTGCATCATCTATTTCTTTTAATCGTTGGATGGATTTTTCTAATTTTTCCGGCATCCATTCATCGTCCTGGTCGGCAAGTGAAATATAATTACCGGGCGCCGCCAGGGAAACGGCTTTAACAAAGTTGTTGATAACCCCCAACTGGGATGGATTAACCACATAAATTAGCTGCGACAGCTGCCTGTATTTTTCTAAAATATTGATGGTGCCATCGGTTGAACTGTCATCGCACACAATAAATTCGTCAGGTTTTAAGGTTTGGCCGAGTATTGATTTGATTTGTTGTTCCAGGTACTTTTCGCCGTTGTAAGTAGCCATTACTACTGATATTTTCATGCCTTAATGGTTTTATCCATTTTCACCTTTATAATATTGATAATAATAAATACAAAATTATTTTTAAATAAAAACATTTGTATGATTGTGTAAGCCAAGGCGCAGCCGCCTATTGAGATAATAAGCATATAGGCTAAAGGCAGTTCCAGTTGTTTTACCATCCAAATTAGTGGAATAAATATCAGCGCACTGATTACTGCCTTAACCAATAATGACCACTGGTAGGTAAAAGAAAAGTGTTTGGTAATGATATAAAAATACGATGCAGTAACCACTAATTCTGAACTTACATTAGCGATAGAAGAACCTACTTGCCTTAAAGAAGGTATTAAAAGAATATTTAACGCCAAACTCACTACTAAGCCCCCTATTACACATAAAAACATTTCTCTATTTTTTCCGGACGGCACCAGGATCAGGTATTGCAAAAAGCGCGAAAACCCTACAGTTAACGGTAGTACCGAAAGCAAACGCATACTGTTTGTTGCTTCTAAAAATTGCTTTCCCGAAAATAAAGCAATAAATTCGGGCGCCAGCAAGGCCAGGCCAAATACAATGGGCACGCCTAAAAATACCAGAAACTTAAAAGCCTGGTTTAGCGTATTTTGTACCGAAAGCATGTTTTTGTCTGCAAAATCTTTAGTTATTTGGGGCATTAATATTACAGCAAGAGAAGTTACAATCGGAATGCTGACCATACTTAATTTATCAGCGGCCGTATAAAGGCCAACCGCTTTAACATCAGCGATAAAACCGAGCAAAACAGTATCCGTATCAGCCATGATTACGGCTATCGTTGTACCAAAAATAAAAAACAGCGGCATTAAATGTTTGCGCAACAACAGCCCCGAAAATAGCAGCCGTACCTTCCCTTTTAATAAAAAAATGCTGAGTACATTGTTTCCCAAAAAGGAAAACAACATCAAATAAAGATAAAGCTTGTAATCAGAAGCTGTTTTTATAAACAAAAACATCAGTAGCAAGCCGATTACTTTAAACAACACCGATCGTAAAGCAATAGATTTAAATTCCTCCATTCCTGTATATACCCACTCCATGTATGAACATCCGAGCAATATCAGCAATAAAGCTGCGAGGTACATATCCCTGTCTACCTTAAAATACGGGAATGTGTAAACAACAGCTAAATACACAATAGATAAGCAAATGCTTGAGACTACATAAATGACGGTCAATTCTGAAAATACACGAGAGCGGCCCTCCTTATCATCTTTGAAACGCGCAATTTCTTTCATCCCGTAAATAGGAATACCTAAACCTGCTATAATGGCGAAATAGTATGCAAATGAAAATATAAATTGCACTTTGCCTATACCATCCGGGCCTAAAACGCGCGAAATATAAGGAAAACTTAATATTGGAAATAATAAATTGGCTAATGTAAGAAGTAAATTATAAAAGTAGTTTTTAGCCATGCAATAGGTAAGATAAAAGTTGCGAAACCGATATTGATTTGTTTAAACTTTTTTTCCAGCCCTCTTTTTTTGGGCTGATGCTTCTTTTACCCTATAAAAATTGGTGCCTGTATCGGCCTAAACAAATTAAAAACCGGGCAATGCCAATTTTTTAGGCGATAAAAGAAGCATGGTGCAAAGCATAAAAGAATAAGTTTAAACAACTTCATTGCTAAATTGCAATATCAATAAAAACTTATCTTATTATCTTTTTTATTGTCCTTAATAAAATAGGCGGAACGATATCATGTACAATATCTTTAAAAGTAACAGGTTCTTTAATCGTCTCTCCTTTCATATTTGCCCTGTCTTTAAAAATTGTAGCGTGCGGCCTGTTTACTTCGCTTTTTGGACGCCCGTTACTGTAATAATACAAAGCCAAAGATTTCCTGCTGCGGCCAGGAGGGCAAGTGAGGGCGTTGGGATGACCGTGATTAGAAAAATCCGTAGTAGAAAAAATGGCGATCCGGTTAAATACTGGCAATATCTTTTTAACTGCATTTTTCATCTCTTTGTCCCATAACTCAAAATGTCCGCCATAACTTTCGTCCCAATCTTTATTTAAATAAACCAGTAAATTCAGCCTCCGGTCAAGCAAGGTAAATTCATGTTTATTAAAATCAGAGTGCACCTTAAGTAAACCGCCAGGTTTAATCTCGTGATAGCCACCGCCGTTAAAATGAGGATCAGGTATCAGTGTTTCTTTTATGCCGGTAAGTTTTTGTAAAA
Organism: Mucilaginibacter sp.; assembly: GCF_041088075.1. Taxonomy (GTDB): domain Bacteria; phylum Bacteroidota; class Bacteroidia; order Sphingobacteriales; family Sphingobacteriaceae; genus Mucilaginibacter_A. The sequence continues at coordinate 82,776 of NZ_JBGCVY010000049.1, forward strand.
ATTCAAGAAAAGGCTGAGAATTAAGGTAGTGGGCAAACGATTTAGTGGTTTCACTAAAACTCCCTTCGCCCTTTGCCGCCAGCTTTTTCTCATTTGGGTTATCGTACACAATTATATCTTTCTTTTTTGAAAGGTCAGGAAAATCATCGGTTACCTTACTTAGTATATCTTCATTAAAAAAATCATCAATTACAATATTAGGAAATGGCTCAGCATTAAGATACTCTTTCTGTCTGTCCTCACCAAATTGATTAAGGTCTTTTATTAAAGGATTAAGATAATTCATATTTGTGTTTTGTTCAATTGCACAAATCTAAATAATTAAAAAATAAATAAAATAGGTATATCGAATGCCCTAAACTTGTTTTTTTGATTGTTTGCGCTTGTTTTTTTGATATGCGGTGTTATATTGCACGGTTACACAAAAACCCTTTATACAAAATGCCTAAAAAGGTTGCATTGATTTTGCTTAATTGGAATACTCCGATACATACCGCAAATTGTATAAAGTCATTAAAACAGTATTGCAACGAACAACTATTTGATATTATTGTAGCAGATAATGGTTCAACGGATGGTTCTCTTGCATTGCTCCAAAATCAATTTCCGGGCTTAGTTTACATTAACAACGAGAGAAACCTGGGCTTTGCCGAAGGCAATAACCGCGCTTTGGTTTACAGTATTGAAAAGGGGTACACTTACTCGCTTGTAATTAATACGGATACCCTTGTTGATGAGGATATTGTTTTGGCGCTAAGTACACATTTAGATAATTATCCCCAAGCTGCTATTGTGCAGCCAGCCATTTATTGGATGCACGACAAAACCCGGATATGGAATGGCAGAGGCTGTTTTAACCAGTTATCGGGTTTAATTTATTCTGAAAAAAAATGCCCGTCGCCTGTGAATGGTTTGGATAGTTTTGAAATTGCCAAATGGGCAACTGGCTGTTGTATGCTTCTAAGGAATGCTGCCCTAATAAATAATGGCCTGTTTAATAAACAATTCTACTTATATTATGAGGATGTAGAACTTTCGTTCAGGATGCGTGGCAATGGTTACGAACTGCATTATTTACCGTCAAGCAAAATGTACCACGAGGCCGGTGCATCTGCCAAGGTTGAAAAAAAGGAAGGTGTGTTAAGCCCTGTTATTCACTATTATATCAGCAGAAACCGGTTATGGTTTTTAAGAAGATACGGTAACCCTGTTTATTACCCGGTTTACATCTTCGGAGGTTTTTTATATTATGCATCCCTTTGGATATACTTTAAATTACGTGGTAGAAACCAAAAGGCCACATTTTTAATAAAAGGCTTGAGGGACGGTATTTTTACCCCCAATCAGCACATTTGGAATTGAAAATATCACTTATTTTTCAGCGACTATAAAAAGTAGCGTATCCAATATCAACTTACTGATATCATAACCCGTAACTATCTTTACCGATGTAAATCCAGCATCCCGGAAGCTATCCAGCAGGTCCCACCCAAAATGATAATAACAAAGAATGCCTTTAAGCAACAATGGGTCTCCGTGATAATCTGGCGGCAGCAAATGCGCAATTTCACCCTTTTCATTAATGGTTGCCCGCACAATTGTTTTATCATTTTCAAAGATAATAGGTGTACTTAATAAAACGTGGCCACCAGGCTTGGTAACCCTGTATAGTTCTTTAATAGCTGTTTCGTAATCAGGTATGTGCTCTATATCTTCAAACGACATGCACAAATCAAATGAGTTATCCGGAAAAGTAAGTTTAGTTAAATCCTGGTGAAGAACATCTCCGGGTCTGTACGTGCTGGTAATTAAACCCTGGGGGCGCAGTTTTTTTATATTTTTATGATACAGCGTATCGTGTTCTGTAAGATATATTTTTTTAGCATCCGAAAAACAATGCTTCATAATTTCTAAACTAAAGCGCATGCGCGAGTTTAAACCTGTATGATCAGTACACGCTTCCCGGAAAGAGAAATTTCCATAAAATCTGTTAAAATGGTACAGTGTGCCCAACAACTTTACATAAGAAGCGTTGGTAAATTTCAAAAGGTTTTTCTCAAAAGATTTACGAAACCCGGTGTACTCGTTATAATTCTCGAAATCTTCTTTTTTATCCAATTGGGCTATCAGGCTGTTGTAAGGAGAATCTTGGTATAGATGATCAATATTGCGTGCAAGTGCCTTTTGTACAACAGTCCTGATTTTTCTTAACTCTTTTTTTACCGGTTTAATCATCCTATGCAAGTATAATTTATTAAAGGTGGAAACAAAATTGCAGTCTGTTTAAAAATGTCATATCCAAGAGCGTGTTTAAAAATCATCCTGTTGATTTTCTATACTTCTTTTACCGGCTTAAAATCACGAAAGCTTTATCCTTTCTATGATTTCATCTCAGGCAAAAACAAAAATCACCAGCATAAAAGAAGCAATATCAATTTTGAAATACAAATCTAAACAGGCGCTAATGTATATATGCTTAATTAAAATTTTGAAAGATGTATTTCAGTGCAAAAAACCTAATTTGGCCCGAAGATACTTAATAGAGTAGTACCCTAAAAAATGTTGTTCATTTTCCCGCTTATTTTTATTACTTCTTTCATTATTGCACTTAAAGATATATTGAATGGAAGAACCAGCGGGATACTTGTATTTATGATTTTCGGCCTATCCATATATACCACCGCAATGTCGGTTACATTTATGCTGGGTTTGAAAGGTTTTATCCCTTACATGCAGGGTTTTAAAGAAGCACTTGTTCTTACTGTACTTTTTTTAAATATAGCAAGCTTAAAACACCGCCCCAGGTTTCATCTTATAGATTACCTGATATTTGCTTTTTTGCTATACCTCATTATCTACGCCATTTTGCCTATTGGTGAGCAGGGATTTGTGAATCGGCTAATGGCTTTAAAAGGTCTTTCTTTTTATATTATGGTTTATTTTATGGGACGTTTTTTTGATCCTAAAACCATTTACATCAATAAATATTTCAGTTATATTATATTACTGACTATCGCGGCCGGGGCCATACTGCTTGTTGAGGTAGCTGCCCAAAGTCCTTTGCAATTTCATTCCGGTTATTTTGATTACAGCTATTACTTCTTCAATCTCGACTCAAGTGGTGCTTATGGGCTGCAAACATCTTTTACCTCTGATAGTGGCTACATCCGTTTCGGCAGCTTTTTTACCAACCCGCTTGAACATGCCACCGCCACGCTGCTTGCCCTTGCCGTAATTGCCGGCCTATACACCAGGGACGACAATAAACTAAACATCAATGGCATCGGTCTGCTTGCCCTCGGCGCCACATTTTTGTCTATCCTGTTTGCCTTATCGCGCGCGCCATTGGCCAGCTATTTTATTATGATCTATGTATATGCATTGGTTACCAAAAGAAAAATGATTGTCAATGCGATCCAAACGTTGTTGGGTTTAAGCGCAGTTTATATTGCCTATTTGTTTTATCAATTTGAAAACAACCACAGTGGTATTATTGCGGTTATTTTGAATACGATCGATTTTAGCGACCCATCCAGCGTGGGGCATCTTTTAGCTTGGGTAGAAGGAATTGCATCCATCATCCAATATCCTTTCGGGCTTGGGTTAGGGTCATCAGGAAGGGTTGGTGCTACTTTAGATCAAAATATAGGCGGCGAAAATCAATTCATTATCATTGGCGTTCAGGCCGGAATCATAGCTATGGTTTTATACTTATTGGTTTACGTAATGTTTATTAAAACAAGCTTAAAATGGCTCCCTTTGTTAAAAGGAAAGGAAAGAAAAGTGTGCATGACTGTTTTTTTGATAAAAATTGGACTTTTGATCTCTACCTTAACTTCGGAAATAGAGTCGTCCACGTATTTATCCTACATGAACTGGTTTTTGTCCGGTTTATTAATCAACATGATTATGCAGGTAAAAACAGCACCGGCACCCAAACCCGAATTAGCAGAAGCCCATGTTTATTGAAAACCTGATCCGAAAGCTAAAAAACAACCCGGACTACAAATGGGAAAGCGAATATTCCTTCCGGGATTTGATGGGCATCACCGGCGTTCGTTTGGTGCAGCTTGCACGGGGGTTGTTGCTGAAGCCTTTTTTAAAGCAATCGTCCGGGTTTGTTTTTTTGGGAAATAATGTAAAAGTTCGCCATGCTTATCAGTTAAGTGCCGGAAAAAATTTGATTTTGGAAGACAACGTAAGCATCAATGCACTTTCTGCAAACGGGATTGTTTTGGGCGATGATGTTTCTATCGCACGCGATGGTATTTTGTTTTGTACCGGAATTATCGCCCAAAAAGGAACCGGAATTACGATCGGAAACCGAACCGGGATCAGCGCGCGGGTTTATCTGGCCGGACAAGGCGGGATCACGATTGGCAATGATGTTATTTTTGGGCCAAACGTGCAGGTGTTTTCAGAAAACCATAATTATGCCGATCAGGAAAAAACGATCAAAGAACAAGGTGTTGCCAAAAACCCAGTGTTTATTGGCAACAATTGCTGGATTGGCGCCGGGGCAACTATTTTGGCAGGCGTAATTATTGGCGATGGCTGTGTGGTTGCGGCCGGAAGCGTAGTTACCAAATCCGTTCCGGCAAATTCGATTGTGGCTGGCGTTCCGGCAAAAATATTAAAGGAAAGATAAAAACATTTGGGTTGATCAATGCTTCTTTTACCACCTAAAAATTAGTGTGATCGAAAGATATTTTCCAAATTGAACACACCAAAATTATACCGATAAAAGAAGCATTCCATGAAATTGGCTCAACTTCTATTCAAAATAAAACCATGCGCAAACCGCTAACCATTGGTGTAGATATCCGCGATTTGCGTGTGGCCAAAACCGGCACCAAAACTTACCTGGAAGAGTTGTGCAAAGCGTTTAAGCAGATGGATCAGTCGAATATTTGCTTTCATTTTTTAGATACCAGCCTTCCCATTTACACCGGCAACAACAAAATTTTAAAATGGATTGAGCATTTTAAATATCAGCTTTGGAAGCAACTGGTTTTGCCGCTGAAAGCTTTTTTTAAAAACTGCGATGTGGTTTTTTGCACCGATAATTTTGTCCCGTTTATCCATTTGGGCTATCAAACCGTTCCTGTTTTTCATGATGCCTTCTTCTTTGAAAACCCCGAAAACTACGGCAAGTTGTGGTTGTGGCTGTATAAAAAAATGGCAATCCCGGCAGCAAAAAGGGCGGCATTTATAATTACGCCGACTGAATATGCCAAACAACAAATCCATCGTTTCACACAAATCCCAAACGAAAAACTGGTGGTGGTTTATGAAGGCCCGAAATCTTTAAACGAAACCAAAAGCAACAATCAACCCGAACAATTGCTCAAAGCCTTTTCGATATTGCCTTTGCAGTACATCTTACACGTAGGTTCGATGTTTAAACGGAAAAATATTCCAACCTTGATTACTGCTTTTGCCAAGGTAAAAAAAGCCGGGTTTGAACATTTGAAATTGGTTTTGGCCGGGCCAATTCCTCCGGCTGCAAATGAAACAGATTATAAATTGATTTTGGAGGCCATCAAAAAAAACCAGCTTCAAAACGAGGTTGTCCTGACAGGATATTTGCCGGATACCGCTTTAAGCCAGCTTTATCAAAACGCTTTGCTGTACGTTTTCCCTTCGGTGAACGAAGGTTTCGGGATACCGGTTTTAGAAGCTTTTGCACACAATATTCCCGTTTTGGTTGCCAACAACACCTGCCTGCCCGAAGTTGGCGGCGATGCCGTTTTGCAATTTGACCCTTTTGATACCGATGCTGTTTTTACCGCCATAAAAACAGTATTGGAAGATGCGGAACTTAGAAAAGAAATGATCCGGAAAGGGCAAATACGTTTACAGAGGTTTTCCTGGGAAAAAACAGCCCGGCAAATTGTTGAAGTATTCAAAAAAGCGGTTTAGCTAAAACCTTAATAAGCACCTTTTAAAGCACTAAACTGTTTCAAAGTGTCGTGGTTTATTTTTTCCCTGCCGCGGTCAAAAAACCAACCCCATTTATTAAAATAGTAAATGGCCGACTTTAAATAGATTTTAAATATTTTAAAATCTACAAAAGATTTTCTTTCATGGTCATGGTACACCGATACGCTTGGAAAAAACATACACCGGTAGCCCAAATCTATGATCCTTCGGCAGATATCAATATCTTCGGTGTACATAAAAATATTTTCGTCAAAAGCGCCAATCTTTAACAAGGCACTTGTACGAAATATGATAAAACAACCGGAAAGGAAAGGAACATTAAACGACCGGTTATAACCCGATTTCCGTAACTCAAAACGGTTATCAATTTTATTTCTGATAAAATCAAAAGGTATAAACCTACGCACAATAAAATCTAAAGGCGTAGGCAAAAGTTTTGCTAAATATTGTGTCCTGCCGTCCGGATATAAAATTTTGGGCATTACTGTTCCGATCCTGGGATATTGTTCAAAAAAATCTATAATCGGCTCGATTACACCTTCGTTGTAATAAATATCCGGGTTGATGACTGCATGAAACTTTGACTTTTCGGCTGCCTTACGAATAGCTACATTATGGCCGGCGCCAAAACCGGGGTTTAAAGGGTTAGCAATGTATTCGATCCGGTCATCCTCGCCCAAAAACTTCAAATCCTCATTTGGGGAATGGTCAATCAAATACAACCTAACATTTAATTTAGTGTTCAAAAAACTGGCAATAGCTTTTTTCACTAATGCCGGCGAATTTTTATACAACACAATAGACCCTGTGATATCAAACATGGTTTCTACACAATAAAGATTGCCTTAACTGTAATATTTATGGCATTAAAAAGGATGGGCTACGTTGAAGGAAAAAGTGCTAAACAGTTAATGCCAAGACGGTAAATTAATCCAACAAAACAACAACTTAATTACAAACTAAGAATGTTGCCATAATTGTAGAACGCAGTGATTTTGAAACTGTTTAAAAAAAAATAGAAAAAGCATATAAATGTTACTTAACAAGTATTTTTACTTATTTTTTTGAAACAATAAACTGGGGTTGTTTGGTTTTGTGGGGAGTATTGAACCGAAAAAAGCAATCTGCCCACAAATTCATGAAGTCAACTTATACGAATGATGTGGTTTAAACTTTTTTTTACGGCCCTGTTTTTTAGGCTGATGCTTCTTTTACCCTATAAAAATTGGTGGCCTGACAAATCAAAAACCAATCATACCAATTTTTATAGGGTAAAAGAAGCATGGTGTAAAGCACAAAATAATAAGTTTAAACAAGTTTGGTATTTATTTTTGTTGAATAAATATTATCGCATTCGTCAATAACTCAAAAACTTTCACCGAAGTTTTTTCCCAATTGTACATCATTTTTAAGATGGGATAAACCCGGGCATCTTTGGCAATTGGAAAACAATTTTGCTTGATCAAACCGGCAATCATCATTGCATTTTTAGGCTCAACACTTGGAAAGCGGTCAGCGTAAATTTCCAACAAAGCCGGATGGTTAGAAATGATAGTTTTTGTACCATAAAATGCTGCTTCGGCCGGCGGAAAACCAAAGCCTTCGTATAAACTGATATAAATATGCAAGGCCGCATTTTTGTACAAAGAACTCAACGTTGCTTCATCTACATAATCCATAAAAAAAACATTTTTTACTTGTTGTTTTTTTGCATCTGCCATCAAGCTTTTATAATACAATGACGGCCTGCCTGCCACCACAAATTGGATATGATTTAGTTCGAGTAACTTTGCCACTTTTAAAAGTGTCTCCGCATTTTTATGATAATAAGATGCGCCGACCATCAAACAAAAAGGTTTATGATGTGTGATTTTATCAACCCAATCATCAGAAACAGCAGTGGATTGATCCAGGATATGATCAATGCCATTTTTTACCACTTCTATTTTCGACTGCTTTATTTTTGGATAATGTTTCGTGATTTCTTTTGCGGTAAAATTAGATATGGCAATAATTTTGACACTGTTGTTTAAGATAATTGGCACAATAAATTTAAAGTACAAATACTGAAACTTGTGCTGCCGTGGAAATTGCAAGGCAATCAAATCATGTACGGTTATGATTTGTTTTTTGCGGTTTAAAGAACCGTAAGTTGCCAAGGCATAAACCATTGCATAAGCGGCAGCAGCCTTGTTTAATACAAAAAGGTTCCATAAAATCCGGTGGACAGATACAAAACGCAAAAATATTTTATCAAGCAGCGGCCCCAAAGAAAGTATCCTGATTTTATCTTTATCAATAAATTTTTCAACCAGTTTTGGATGGTAACAATAGACTACAAAATCAATATTTTCTTTAACAAGTTTCGGTAAAAGTTTCTTTAACAATTCAATATTGTATATCCCTACGCCTGTTGGCTTTGCAGTGATCATAGAAGCATTTATAAAAATACTTTTCGTCATGGTACAAGTAGTTATTAATATGCTTCTTTTACCGCATAAAAAACATTCTGATTTTATATGATAAATTCAGAATTAATAATTTAAAAAAAAGTTCCAATAAAACTCAAACCACTTCAACAGGCAAACCAGCTTTTTTTAATTTTTTGAGATTGTTTCTTTTGATGATTTTATCGGTAACTATAGAAAAAATAATGGGATATAATAGTTGGCTACTCGACCCGGCATAAGCAATGGTGTTGTGAAAATTTGCAAAGATGATAACGTTATACAACATGGCCATTCCGGCTACTTTGTAAGTATTTGTGCGTTGCAAAGCATAATAATAAAGGTTTATCAAAACAACAAAATAGATAAAAAGAAACACCATTCCGCCCCAGCCTAAATAAGAAAAACTATAAACGTAAATTGTGCCCACGTTAAGAAAAGGATTGATTTGGTGAAATTCAATCCCCCGCATTTGTAAAAGTTTGATAACAAAATTGGGAATACATTCGTGCATTACAAACCCAAAATAATCGCCATTTGGCACAATAGTATAATCAATATTGTTTTGAAGATTTGCAACAGGGGACGCAATGTACAGGTAAGACCAGTAAAATTCATTTGGCACCGGCCCTTTCATAAATTCTTCGGTTGCTTCTGACGCTCTGGGAACAAAAGTTGAATCGCCGTGGCCCGAACGTAGATTTCCCATAAAACCAAACAGGTACAAAATAACAACTATCCCAACCAAACTTTTAATTATTATTTTGGCAGATATTGCTTTTCGGCTTAACAAATAAACGGTAAAAGAACCAAGCAGCACATTTAAAATATTGGCCCGGTAAACCAAAATGATAAAAGGAAAAAGGCATACAAAAAACAGGAAAAGCAAATGTTTTTTTTTACTTGAAACATATTGGTGAAATAAATATACACAATAAAAAGTATCAAATGAATCAACAAAAGTATGGAACGCCGGTATCCCAAATGTATCTTCGTTGTAATCATAAGTTCCCTGGATCAATCCAATCAGCGGTATTTTTCTGGAATACAAAGCTTCTATAAAATAGAATATATAGATCAGCAATATAATTAAACTGTTCCATTTGGAAACAGCTACCGGAGTATAAGAAAACGGTTTGGCAAAATAGATAACGCTGCCTAAAACAATACAAATGACAAAAGTAAACAGGTAAAACAAGAGAAGGTTTAAACCAAGCTTTGGGTACAAGTTAGACCATGCTAAACTGTAAAACAAAAAAGGGACGATAAACGAAGCTATATAAATGAAATTAGGATTGGAGATTAATTTTTTCATCTAAAAAATTATTTACCCTCTGTTTGCAATGGTTGTTTGTGCAAACCCTTTCAAAAAACATTCTTCTTTTTCAATACAATTTAAAACTGTTGAAAAAAAGTGGCCGTGCTTTAATTGTTGTTGTAAAGTTTCAATGTTTTTAAGCATTTTATCGTAAGCTTCAATGGTAATTTGGCCAATACATTTATCAATATCTGCCAAACTGTTGATACAAATTCCTAAATTGTTTCTTTCTACAAATGTGCTTAATGCTGCTTTCTTTGGTATAATTACGGGCAAACCGGCAGCAAGGTAAAGTGAAATTTTATGCGGATTATTATAGCAAATATAATTTCCATATTCGCCTACACAATCATTGATGCTGTCTCCGTCCCAAATTAGCCCAAAGGTTCCTTCCAGCTTTGTTATCAAAAGTTCGGGTTCAAAAGTCCCTTTCCAGGTTACATTTATTTGTTTAGATATCTTCTGACTATCATTTGTTGGCCCGTACAAACTAAATTGCAATTCTTTTAATTCAAAAAGCTGATTAATAAATGCACCCCTGTTTAAGTTTCCGGCAAATACAATTTCATTTTTATCCGCAGAAAAAGCCGCTGACCGGTTATAATTATTTTCTTCCTGGTATAAATAATCAAATAGTTGGATTGGAAATACAAGCGTTGCCAAACCTTTGTTTTTCAACCATCCGGTCATTTGGTTATTGTGGCTGATGACTGTATCATAAGCATTTAAGTATGCAATTTCTTTGCTCACTTGCAAATCTGATTGTTGATACCGTAGCGAATTAAGGTCATGGACGATACAAATTACTTTGCATTTTTTCGCTTTCAACAAATGTATAAAAAGCTTAAAAAAGCGGTTGACGCCAATGAGCGGATATTGGGCAACAATTATCGAACCTGGTTCAATTAGCACTACTGTCCAAGTCAACAATTGGGCAATTACTTTTATCAAACTAAACCCAATGAGGTAAGGTGATTTATTAAAAGATAAGGAAATGTTTTTATAACCTTTGCTGCTTAATATTTGTCCGCAATCGGTTACCGCTTTTGTGCCTGCATGTTTTAAATCAAAATTTTTACGCTGGATATTAAGCTGATATTTCATAGAATGACTGATGCAACTATTTTAAAAATTTGTTTAAATCGAGTCCAGGCAATTTAACAAGTTTAGGGTTTCTTTAATAAACTTAGGGTTGATTGCGATGCTTCTTTTATGCCTGTAAAATTTGTGTTTTTTGTTGAGACGTTCACTAAATTTTAGGTGGTAAAAGAAGCATGTAAACAAAACCAAAAAATTTTAAAACGAGGATTATATAATCTTAAAAAAACGCCTGGTTGACCAGCAGCTTCTACTGTAAAAATCCTGCACTTCACGGCTTACGGGCGTGTGTTCCAGGCTTTTGCGCAGCTTTAAAAACTCTTTCAAAGCCATGTAATACCACGGTATCGAACTAATACCATAATGATAAATGCTTTTTAAATTGTTTAGATAAACACGCGCCACATACTTTGCACGGTCTTGTTCGCTAAAAAATTTATACACAATGGCCATTTCGTTTCTTATCGAAAAAACCTTTAGCCTTTTTGAAGTCCGATTGATGTTGCTGGTGCGGTGAGTTACGTGGCAATCTTCAAAGTATTTAATTTTATAACCGGCGTTCAAACACCGTATCGCATATTCCCATTCGTGGGTATAAATAAAAAGCCAATCTGCAAAGCCGCCTATCTTGTTAAAAACTTCTTTGCGGATGATGGCGCCACAACCAATAAAATCAATATTGTCTTGCATGTGGATGAGGTAATCGGTAGGAAAAGCGCCGCCGGTAACATTCAAAGCTAAAATCCCGGTATCCGGATGATCGTCCAATACTTGGATGGCTTCGTCTAAACCGCTTTCGATATTGCTGTCATCGTCCAGCACAATTAAATATTCCCCTTTGGCGGCTTCAAAACCATCGTTCCAACCGGCTATACCGCTGTTGGTTTTCCGTTCGATTAGATGAACGCCTGGAAAGTTTTTTTTCACCGAAACAACACTATGATCAACGGAAGCATTATCAACTACAATAATTTCAAATCCGCTTTTGCCAGCCATAAGCTGCTGTGTTTTTTCCAAAGTTTGCAGCAGTTCTTTTTCCCGGTTAAAGTTTAAAATTACAAATGAAAGCTTCATAAATTGTATGGCTTTTTAATGTTATGGTTGTTGGTGATTATGCTTTTTTTAAGGCTACTTTTTTATACAAGTTTGATACGTCCCTTTTAACAAATTCAAAAGCTGGCTTTGTGCTCCAAAAATATTTAAGAAAAGTTTGTTGGCTTTTTTCTGAAACCGGCGTATAAGCCAACGTTTTTTTCATCTTCAAAAATTCGATGATGCCGATTAAATTGTACCAGCTTTCTTTCAGTTGCAATTGCCTCAAACCTTTCATGCTGTTGATGGCTATCCTTGTTAAATATTTCCAACGGTTTTTGGGGAAATATTTGTAAACAATGGCCATTTCGTTCCGGGTTACAAAAACCCGCAGGCGCTTACTGCTCCGGTTGATTTTGCTTGCCCGGTGCACCACTTTGCATTTTGCAAAATATTTAACCTGATACCCGGCTTCTATCGCCCGCAGGCCCAAGTCCCATTCGTTTACATATAAAAATATCCAATCCGCGTAACCGCCAATTTTTTGGTAAGTTTCTTTTCTCAAAATGGCCCCACAACCGATAAAACCCACTAAATCCTGGCCATCCTGCCATTCCCAATCTTCGCTGGTGTACGGGCCGGAAACAACATTGAGCGCCAGCACACCCACTTGCTGGTTTCGGTCTAAGTAATCCAAGGCATCTTTCAAACCCGATTCTACATGGCTGTCGTCATCAATAATGATCATATAATCGCCTTTGGCCCGCTCAAAACCTTCGTTCCAGGCTGGCGCGCCCATATTTTGTGCTTTGCGGATAACCGTTACATCGGCAAATGCCGCTTCAACCGCATCAGCACTGCCATCAATCGAAGCATTATCAACAATTACGATCTCATAATCCGGGTTGCCGTTGATCAGTTCTTTTGTTTTGGATATGGTTTTAAGCAGTTCATCTTTCCGGTTATAATTAACAATTACAAATGAGGCACGCATATTATTGGGCTGTTTTTATTGTTGCGCAAACCGGGTTCATTTCCAATTTAACCAAAAACCGTTTTACTAAATGTATGGAAGCCTTGAAAAAATTTCTGTAGAAATGATTTTTGCTATCGTTTATTAAAACGCTTTTTTGTAAAAGCGGAATGCTTCTTTTAGCAAGTATATTTCCTGAAAACACAACTTTGATAAATGAAAAATTAAACATGCGTAATTGTTGACCAGAAGTATCAAATAAAAATTGCTGATGCTGAGGGTAAGGTTTCTAAAAAAGTTTCGGCAAAAACGGCTTGAAATGCAATCTGGTTTTAAAACATCAATCGGCCGTATTGGTTTTATCACACCAGGAATTTAACAAACCTGGTTTTGTTTTGATGATTACGGATGCTTCTTTTACCACCTAAAAATCAGTGTACTCTGGATAAAAGGCTGGCTAAAAAACATCAGTTTTTTACCGTCCAATTTGGCCGGAACATGCTTGTCCTGCCGCGCCCTTCTGCCGGGAATTTCCTGCCCAAACCGTCTTTGTTAACCAGCGTGAAAAAGATGTCGCAATTATCGTGTATCACCCGTTTAACGTATTGGATGCCCACATCAAACTCGATGCGGTACTTGCCGGCCGCAAGTGTGTTGGCCGGGATTTTAAAAATCTTTTTAAAATACTGCGGATCAACTGTTTTGACGGAACCTTCGGCATCATCGTAAAGTACGTAGGCCAATTCGTAATCATGTTCGGACCATAAGGTGAAGCCCATGATCAAACCCAATATTGGTTTAAGCACCTCGCCTTCCATTTCAATTATCAAATCGGTTGTGGTGGAGAAGCCGTTTTCCAGGTCGGCCGGAAAGATGCTGCAGTTATACAATTTGATGTTGTCATCGCCATCGCTGCCTGTCCAAACGGTACTTTTTGGTTTTAGCTTACCTTCGTTAAAGTAAGTGGTTATCAGGTTGTTCATGTTTCCGAAATCCACCAACCGGCCATTTTTTAAATATAAACCGGTGTTGCAAAGCGCACTGATCGCGGCCATGTGATGGCTGACAAACAAAACCGTACGGCCCTGGCCTTTGCTTACATCGTTCATTTTGCCGATACATTTTTTTTGGAATTCGGCATCGCCTACGGCCAAAACTTCATCTACAATTAAAATTTCCGATTCTAAATGGGCGGCCACTGCAAAAGCCAAACGCACATACATACCGCTGGAATAGCGTTTTACAGGTGTATCAATGTACCTTTCCACGCCCGAAAATTCAACAATATCATCAAAACGTTTTAGGATTTCCCACTTTTTCATGCCCAAAATGGCACCGTTCAAAAATATGTTTTCCCTTCCGGTAAGTTCCGGGTGAAAGCCTGTGCCCACTTCCAGCAAGCTGGCAATCCGGCCTTCGCCAATAATTTTTCCGGTAGTTGGCGAGGTTACTTTGGTCAGGATTTTAAGCAACGTGCTTTTTCCGGCACCGTTGCGGCCAATAATGCCGACCGCTTCCCCTTTTTTAATTTCGAAATCAATATCCTTTAAACTCCAAACCAAGTTGCCTTTTGCTTTACTGGTGCGGTCGTTTACTTCGCCTACCATCAAAAACGGATCTTCTTTTCCGCGTATTTTGGCCCACCATCTTTCAAAATCTTTGTTTAAAGAACCGGTTGTAAATTCGCCCAACTGGTACAGTTTAGAAACATTTTCTGCTTTTATTGCAATATCACTCATCTAAAATCCTGGTAATTTTATATTTGTCAAACAGTGTCTACAAAACTTTTTTGAACTTTATTAAAGATAATAATCCCGCCAAGCAATATTAAAAAAGTAACGGTGGCAGAATAAATTAACAAGTGCCAGCTAAAACTGCCTGTGCCTAAAAAACCTAATCGAAAGGTTTCGATGATGGGCGTCATGGGGTTATATTTTATCACCCCTAAAAATTGCTTTGGTGCAACCGACAACGGGTAAACCACTGTGGTGCTGTACATTAACAACGGCACGCCAAAGCTAACGATAAAAGCCAGGTCGCGGTATTTGGTGGTCAATGCGGATACAATCATGCCCAAACCCAAACCCAAACTGGCCATTAAAAGCAGCAGCAACGGAAAAAGCAGGATAAAAACAGTAGGGTGAAAATGCGCGCCCTGCAAATGATAGTACAGCATCATCAGCAAAAACAAAAGCAACTGCACGCCAAAGCGGATGAGGTTGGAAAAGATGATACTGACCGGCATGATTAAACGCGGGAAATAAACTTTGCCGAAAATGATAGCATTATCCCGAAAAACGGTCGAGGTTTTGATCAAGCAATCCGAAAAATAATTCCAGGTGATGATGCCGGCCAGGTAAAATAAAGGTTTCGGCAAATTATCGGTTGAAATGCCGGCCACGCCGCCAAAGATCAGCGAATACATCACGACGGTAAATATTGGCTGGATAAAAAACCAGATTGGGCCCAATACCGTTTGCTTGTAAAACGAAATAAAATCGCGGCGGACGAGCAGCCAAAGCAAATCGCGGTACTCTAAAGTTTCTTTGATTTTTACATCCAGCAATGACGATTCCGGCTTGATCTCCCAATGTTTATCGGATTCGTGCATCATTTCCGTACGGTACTATCTTCGGCCATAATAATTTTATGATTGCGTTAATGCAAACCAACATAAGCTGAGTATGTTTAATTTTTCCTCAAAAACAATATTTCAAAACTGTTTTTATTATTAATTAATTTGAGGTTGTGGTCGATATATGGCTATCAACAATTGTTTTATTATTGATGATGCTTCTTTTACCGCATAAAAATTGGCGTCTATTTTTGCGTTTCGCCAATTTTAAAAAAGCACAAACACCAATTTTTATGTGATAAAAGAAGCATCAATAAACTCTGAATTTATTGAACATAAGATTTTGCATTTAAACACAAGTTTGCCCTTCGCAAAAAATCAAAACCAAATTTGGGACAATGTGTTTATAGAATCTATTTGCTGAGACTGGCCGCGCGTTATTTTCCAAGCTAAAATCTATCGCCCAACAATTGACTTTCATACATTAACCAAAATACATAACCCGACTAAAAAAATGTTTACAGCAAAATGAAAGCTTCTTTCGTACTGGTCAATTACAACAGGAGAGAGGAACTTCTGCTTACCATCGCAAAAACAAAACACCTAATCAAAAACAGTGTTTGGGACTATGAAATTGTGATTGTGGACAATGCATCCTCGGACGGGAGCGCAGAGGCGGTTAAAGCAAACCATTCGGATGTGGTGTTAATCGAAAACAAAGTAAACACCGGCGCGCCTGCCTGGAACCTGGGTTTTGCAAAAGCAAAGGGAGAATATTTTATCATTATTGATGATGACAGCCATGTGGTTTCGGGCTTGGACGATGCCATCAACCATTTGGATAAAAAACCCGACATCGGCATTTTAGCTTTAAATGTTATGACCGGCCCTTATACCAGCAAAGGTTGGCGCTGGAAAGACGGGCAGGACATTGTTGGTTTTATCGGTTGCGGCGCGATTTTCAGAAAATCGGTTTATGATAAAATTGGCGGTTATGCCGATTGGATTTTTTTATACGCTAACGAATGGGATTTGGGCATACGCACCATTGATGCCGGTTACCGGGTAGAATATTTTGCCAAATGTAAAGTTGATCATCGCACAAGTGCCGTGCACAGAAGCACCAAGCGGCTCAGGGTTTTATGTACCAAGCACGAATTGGGCATTATCTACAAACATTTCCCAAAATCAAGATGGAAATATTTGATCCGGGTGCTGATCAACAATTTGAAAACATTTAAAAAAGGCGAATGGAAAGAAACCTGGTACAATATCATTGGCTTTTACGAATTTTTTAAAATGCGTAAAAACCTGACTTATACGCCCATATCCTTAAAATCCCAAAAAATATTTATCAATCATTTTATAGGCACCAGGTTTGTGATTGCTTTTTTTTACCGGTTCCGTAAAAAGAAGGACGATGAAGTGGTTTTGCAAAATGCTGCGGTAGCCAATCCCTAATCAAAATAAAAATGGTTGCCGGGGCCGGAGGAATTTCAGCGATGATTTAAAATCTCTGTTTAATTTTGTCCCGCCTGTTTTTACATGCTTCTTTTATGCCATTAAAATTGGGCTTGTGGTTTTGGCTAAAGCCAATTCTTGTTCCCTTTATCCACGGCCTAAAGGCCGTGGCAATGAATAAAAAGCATTGTGCTGTAGGGTTTTTTATCAGCAGGTGAAAAAGGATTTGTAAAACGAGGCTGCTCAATTGCCACGGCCTTTAGGCCGTGGAATAAGTAAATTTAGGTTTGGCTTTAGCCAAAATAATACTGAAAGAAATTTAAAAAGGTTCTAAACAGCGGCCGACAAAACTCCTTAACTGTTCGCAAATACTTCCACATGCTCATCGGCAACTTTTTCCCAATTAAAAACACTTAACGCGCGGTGCTGTGCTTTTTCGGCCAAGGCCAGCATTTCGGGATAATGCGTTTCGCTGTAATTGATTTGTTCGGTCAGCGAAGCAATGTTTCCTTTTTTAAATTTACGAGCGGTATCTAAAACGGCATATTCATTCTCTTCTATATCACTCACAATCAGCGGAACATTCAAGCCCATCACGGTCAAAACGATCGGTGAAAGCCCTTCCACATCCGAAGGTTGAATGTAACAATAAGCATTTTTGATCAGCGCATTTACTTCATCGCCATAAATGTAGCCCGGAAACAAAACCTGGTTGTTGGCCAAGTCCTGCAATTTTTGTTCGTAAGGAGAAGGGTTTGGCGAACCACCGATCAACACTAATTTTTTGCTGGTGTTGGCATTGATAAAAGCCGGGATTAAATAATGCAAACCTTTATCAGGAATAAACCGGCCGATAAATAAATAATATTCGCCTTTTTGCAGGTTGTTTTTTTCGAGGATGTTTGTTGGCCCTTCTGCCATTTCAACTTCGCTGCCAAAAGGGATAAATTTGAACTGTTTTTTGAATTTATCTTCAAAAAGTTTTTTGGCGATGACGTTATCAAAGATGACTTCGTTGGGCAAATGCGCCGTTACAAAAGCTGAAAAGCGCAAATACAGCTTGGCGTACCAGGGCCATTTGTCGCGTTTCCAATCCACGCCATCCTGGCTGATAAATACTTTTTTGCCGAACAAACGGAGCGGCAGGGCCCAAATGCTGTTCCCGCCGTTTTGGATGTGGACAATATCGGCCGTGTTATGAAAAATAATATCGAAAGTGCAGCGGAAAGAGTGCCAAAGCGTATCAAAACCTTTTTTACTGGTTGTTTTGATGGTTTTTATTTTAACGCCTTTGTATTCTTTTACATCAACAAAAACATTTGGATAACGCCTGTTGTAGCCAACCACGCTGTGCCCGCGTTTTACCAGTCTCGGAAATAATTCTATGGCAAATTTATCGGCCCCGGCTGCGCCGGTTGCAGGCGGGATTGACCGGAAACCAAAAGCTGCGATACGCATCGGAAGAGTAGATTTATAAGGTAGTACTTAGTTCTTTTATGGCAGTAATTTTTCCGTCCAGATAGCTGGTATAATAATCGTCAATGTATTCTTTTAAAGCCACTTTCCAATCGCGCATGATGTTCATGTTGCGCAGCTCGAGTTTGCGGTTGATCAGGCGTTCCGAAGTTGGCCGCGGCGCAAAATAAGTATCTTTAAAATAGCTGGAATTTACTTCGTGGAAAGTAACGTCGTGTTCCAAACCTAAAATTTTAACCAGTTCTTGTGCCACTTCGATGCGGCTTGTTTCGCCGTTGCAAACCAGATTGTACAGTCCCCAGTATTCTTTCTCGATCAGTAATTTAACGTTCTTGGCAAAATCCACCGTAAAAGTTGGCGTGCCGTCCTTGTCGTTTACAATGTGCAAATCGCGTTTTCCGCTTGCCAGTTGCTTGATGAGTTTATTGATGAACTTCTTGTCTTTGTCCGGTCCGCCGCCCATCATCCAGCCGGCGCGGCAAATGATGTAACGTTTCGCATTTTCGCGCACATAACGTTCGCCCATGTATTTGGAACGTGCATAATGGCCAAGCGGGTTTGGTTCGTCCCAATCGTCGTAAAAATCTTTTTTGCCGTCAAAAATCCCGGCGGTGCTGATGTATAGCATCGGAATGTTTAACTGGTTGGCGATCATGACCGCGTTTTCTACAGAAGTAGTGTTGGTGAGGTAAGTATCTTCTAAATTGAGTTCGCAAAATTCCAGATCGGTATAAGCGCCCAGGTGGAAAAGGTAATCAGGCTTAAAATCTTCTACGTCTTTTTTGTACAGGTCGAAGTTGCGGAAATCTAAAAAGCTGAGCCATTTTTCATTTACATCCTTATCTGTACATTTAATTTGGTATTCGTTTTTAAAGATGCGGTAAAAAGCCTCGCCCAGCATCCCACCCGCACCCGCAATGTAAATTTTCTTCTTCATATGGTCGTTTTAGCTATCGTGGCTAAATATTTAGATGTTATTGAACAGCAGCAGGACTTATCATTATCAGTTACACCTTAGCTCCAAAAGTAACTTTTTTTGCCTCAAACCAGAACATTTTTTTAAAAGACAGTTAATTTTAAGATCTGAAATTATTTTAAAACTTTCCAAATTCAATTGTCCGAAAAACTTTGCATGCTTCTTTTACCCCTTGTTTTTTATTCAGCTAAAAAAGCACTCACCAATTTTATACGTGTAAAAGAAGCATTGGTTACACTTACTGCAAACAAATTAATAGATCAACCTAATTTATACGGGCAGCTTTGGCTTTTGTTTAGTTTAATCCAACTTAAAAATTTACGCCGGTGCTTTCTCCGGTAAATTAAACCGACTGAAAAAAAGAACATCCTTGAATAAATATTTAACTTTGGCCTATTTCTTCTTCCAACTTTAAGAAGTGAGTTAACAGACAAAAATGAAGGTAGCATTTATTACGAGACTAAACTTATATAAAATAGCCGGGGGCGATACCGTACAAATTGAACAAACCGCACGAAGGCTGGTTGATTTGGGTGTTGAAGTTGATATACTGCGCTCAGTAGATGCGATACCTTATGAAAAGTATGACCTACTGCATTTTTTTGGCATCCCGCGCCCGGCAGATATGGTTTACCACAGCAAAAGGTCTAAACTTCCGTTTGTGGTATCAACTATTTATTGCACTTATGGCGATTATTATAAGTACAACAGAAAAGGCATTGGCGTTTTTTTTTCCCGCTTGCCAACAGACAGGATGGAATATTTTAAAACGATTGCCCGTTGGCTGGTAGGAAAAGACCATTTTCCGAGCCTGAAATATTTGCTGACCGGCCAGCGCAAAAGTG
The DNA here is from genome assembly GCF_041088075.1 of Mucilaginibacter sp. Classification (GTDB taxonomy): domain Bacteria; phylum Bacteroidota; class Bacteroidia; order Sphingobacteriales; family Sphingobacteriaceae; genus Mucilaginibacter_A. Next base: position 102,920 of record NZ_JBGCVY010000049.1, read on the forward strand.
TGATCGAAGTACTGGAAACGGCAGGTTTTATCCTGCCAAATTCTTATTCAGAATTAAAGCGGCTAAAAGAAGTATATACCGGCAAGGTTAAATCTATGGTAGTTACCAACGGCATCAACCCGGAAAAATTTCCCTACAATCCTGAGATTCCAAAAGATGAAAACCTGGTTATTTGTGTCGGCCGTATCGAAAACCGAAAGAACCAGCTTAATTTGATCAAGGCTTTAAACAATACTAAATATAAACTTGTGCTGATTGGCGCACCTTCGGCCAACCAGTTGGATTATTACCAGGAGTGCATGGCAACGGCTGCATCCAACGTAACTTTTTTAAACCGCGTGCCGCATGAGGATTTGGTGAAATATTATCAACTGGCCAAAGTACATGTGCTGGCCAGTTGGTTTGAAACAACCGGCTTAAGCTCGTTGGAAGCGGCCATTATGCGCTGCAATTTGGTCATCACAGAAAAAGGGGACACGCGCGAGTACTTTGGCAATGATGCTTTTTATTGTAAGCCTGAAAACCCGGAAAGCATTAAAGCAGCGGTAGAACGTGCAAGTGCAGCAGCCTTTCCTGAACATCTGGCAGAAAAAATATTGACCTCGCACACTTGGAAAAAGGCCGCAGAACAAACTTTGGAAGCTTATGAGGCATTACTGGCTGGCCATCAACAATGAACCATAAACCATCAGCTTCCCTACTGTTTTTACCGGCATAAAAGAAGCATCGGCAAAAATACTTTCCCTGCTAAATTCCGGTTTTTAACCATGGGTTTTCACCGATTTAAAATTTTAGATTTGCACCGCTCAATTTAACATCAATTTGTACATGCGCATTAAATACCTGCTTTGTTTATTTTTTTTCGGTTTGATCTTTTTTGCAAAACACGCTTCGGCCCAAAGTATGTCTATGAGCGACCCTTCAACCATCAAAGTAAGCCAGCTAAGCGACGACCAAATAACACAAGCCTGGAAAAAATTGCAGGACTCGGGCATTTCCGAGCAAGACGCGTATAAGCTGTTGGCGCAAAGAGGCATGCCCGCAACGGAAGTGGAAGAATTGAAAAACCGCGTTACTTTGTTAGGGCTCAACAAAAAAACACCGATAAAAACAGCATCGTCCGCAGAGAAAAAAAACATAGATTTTTCCAGAAGTATCAACGATAGTGTTTCGGTGCCGAAACCGGTCAAGCCTTTGCCGCCGCTTGCCGCCGCACCGGTTTTAAATGTTTATGGAACTGATTTTTTTAACCAGGCCGCCATCAGGTTTGAACCCAACTTTAACGTGGCCACGCCAAAAGGCTATGTTTTGGGGCCGGGCGATGAAGTGATTGTATTGGTAACCGGTTTAAACGAAAGCAGCGTGCGTACCAAGATCAGCCCCGAAGGTAATTTGCAAATCCCTTACGCCGGCATTGTTTATGTAAATGGGTTTACGATTGAACAGGCCACCAGTTTGATCAGGAATAAAATGACGAAAGTTTACCCGGCCTTGCGTTCGGGACAAACCCAATTAACCGTAAACCTGGGCAATACACGCAGCATCAAAATTACAATCGTTGGCGAAGTAAAAACGCCCGGCACTTATACGCTCTCCTCTTTGGCCACTTTGTTTAATGCTTTGTACAATTCGGGCGGGCCAAACGCCAATGGTTCGTTGCGGTATATTGAATTGATTAGAAATAACAAATCTTATAAAACCGTTGATTTTTACACCTTTTTACAGAGAGGTTTGCTGGATGGAAACGTTCGTTTGGAAGACCAGGATGTCATCCGAATTCCGGTTTACAAAAAACGTGTTGGCATCAGCGGCGAGGTTAAAAGGCCTGCAATTTATGAACTGAAGGAAACCGAACAGTTAGACGATTTGATCCGTTATGCTGGCGGCTACACCGATATTGCTTATAAAGGCATTGCAAAAGTGGATCAGATTAATACATTGGAACGCGAAGTAAAAGATGTGCCGGCCAATCTGTTTTCTAATTACATTCCTCACAATGGTGATCTGGTTCAAATCGGTGCAATCACTAATCGCTACACCAACCGTATTACTTTGGAAGGTGCAGTTTATCGCCCCGGAACTTACGAATTAACAGCCGGTTTTACGCTGGCCGAACTGTTAAAAACAGCACAAGGCTTAAAACCGGAAGCTTATATGGAACGCGGCTACATCAAAAGAACTTTGCCTAATTTAGAAAAAGATTTTATCGCTTTTAAGCCAAGTGATATTATCAGCGGTAAAAACGATGTGCCGCTTTTGCGTGATGATTCCGTCATCGTTCAAGATCGTACGGCTTTCACTTCAAACCAAAAAATTACGGTAAACGGTTACGTTAGGCGGCCTTCTATTTTAACCTTTCGAAAAGGCATCAAATTAGCGGATGCAATTGCAATGGCTGGTGGTTTTAACGAAGAAGCTGCCGATCATCATGTGGAGATTTCAAGAATTATCAAGAATGAATCGGACAGCGTGGCCAACCAGTTGGTCAGTACTTTTATCGTAAATATGGACGATAAAAACAGTAGTCAGGATGTAGAATTGCAGCCGCTGGATTATATCAATGTGCCGCGTTTGGTCAATTACCGTTCGCTGGGCAATGTGAGCGTTAAAGGTGAAGTTTTGTTTCCCGGAGATTATGCCGTGCAAAAAAGGGACGAAACAGCCACCGACTTTTTGAAAAGAGCTGGCGGCATAACGCCTTATGGTTCTGTTGAAAACACGCAAGTTTATAGAAATGGCGTACGTGTAAACTTAGAACTGGCTGCTAAAAACGCCGACCGCAAGAACAACAAAAACATGGTTTTACTGCCGGGCGACAGTGTTTTTGTGCCTCGCGTAATTTCTTATGTAGAAGTTTCGGGCGCAGTAAATAACCCGCAATTCGTTAGTTACAACGGCCGCCGGTTTAGATATTACATCAATTCGGCAGCAGGCCTTACCGAAAATGCACGGCTAAAAGGAGCATATATCAAATATCCGGATGGGCTGAACCGCCCGGTCAGGCATTTTTTATTCTTCCGCAATTACCCATCTGTAAAACCGGGAAGTAAAATTATCGTTCCCGTAAAAACGCCGAAAGCGCTTAAAATAGGGTTTGGCGATTTGGCTGTAATTATTGCCCCGGTGCTTACTGCCTTAGTTAGTTTATTTGCCATTTTACATAAATAAACATGAACCAGGAACCGGCCTACCCATATGAACCAGAATTTTCTTTCAACAAACTGCTGGTTGACCGTATCAACGACGTTAAATATGTGCTGCAGTTTAAAAAAACGCTGGCTTTGGTTTTAATTGCCGGTGCTTTGCTTGGCGCTTTAACCGCATGGCGTTGGACGCCAACTTATACCGCACGCTTAACTTTTGTGGTGGATGATGCAAAATCGGGAGGCGGCGCAGGCGGGTTGGCTTCTTTGGCCGGACAATTTGGTTTTAACCTGGATGGATTGGGCGGCGCAAGCGGCGTTTTGGCCGGGGATAATGTGCAGGAATTGATCAAAAGCCAGAAGCTAATCAAAAAAACTTTGTTGACGCCTTATGACAGCACGCAAACCCTGGCCGACCGTTATGCCGCGGTTTATAAGCTGGATAAAAAATGGTTGAAGTATAGCCCCAATGGCAAAACTGTCCGTTTTCCTGCGGATGACAAACATAACACCCGCCTGCAAGACAGTTTGCTGCATGAAATGACCACCATGATTTTAGGCGGAGAATTCGGTATTGCCAAAACGGATAAAAAATTAGGTTTTTTTGAAGTGAACACTACCATGCGCGATGAAAAACTGGCGATGCTTTTTTGTACAAGGATGATTCGGCAGTCCACCGATTTTTTTATCAGCACCAAAACCAAACGGTTGCGGAACAATGTGAACCGTTTGCAGCACCGTGCCGATAGTATTGGCCAAATCCTTAACCGCAAAACTTACGCTGCTTCCGCTGCCAACCAAAGTTTGTTGGACCTTAACCCGGCCTACACCACTGCCAACGCCAATGTGGATATCCGCGAACGCGATAAAATAGTTTTGTCCACTATTTTTTCTGAAACGGTCAAAAATTTGGAATCGAGCAAAACGATGCTGGCCCAGGAAACGCCAACCGTACAAGTGGTAGACGAGCCGGAACTTCCTTTAAAGAAAAACCGGCTGAAATATTCGATCGGGATTTTGACCGGCATTCTCCTTTCCGGGATATTGTTCAGCTTTTATGTGTTGCTGTCGCGCAAAACAGTTAAAAAAGTTGTTTAAACTTATTTTCGGATGCTTCTTTTATCGGGTAAAAATTAGGCTCATCCCGCTGATTTGTTTTAGAGGGAAATGATTTGATGGCCATTGTAAATAATCCTGTTCCAACAAAAACAAAAGTTTAAACAATTTAAAACCTGAACGTTACGCCAAGTTCGCCATGAAAATTAAAAACATCGTTGTGCGGGATATAATACTTGCCCGGGTCATAATCTTTTAAAATCCATTCGTAATTTAAGGATTTGATTTCCTGTAATTTGGCATTGAATATCAGGTTTTTGTAGTTCCATTCGCCGTTTAAGGCAAAGGCAAAATCAACCCATTTCCTGCTGTTGCCATTGATGTCTGGGAAAGCTGTGCGGTAAAAATCAACATCGTGTTCGTAACGTTCTAAGCCGATGCCTAATTTTTTCAGGCCCGAAACCCAGCTTACATCTACGGATTGCAGGTTTCCGCCGGAACCGGTCCCGGCACCCAAAATCTGGCCTTCGTTCGTATGCCCTTGTGTTACCTGATAATGCGTGTACCATCCGCCCGCATCGCGCACCAACTTGTCTGGTGTTTGTGAAAGCTGGGTAATTTCGGCACCGAACAAAATATGCTGGTCAATTTTACCCGGTAAAAGAAGCATCTTGCGAAAGCCAAACAAATAGGCCCGGGAATGATCCGGCGAACCTAAAAAATCATTATAATTATAAGAGTTGTCGTTCAGGCCGTACTCAAAATAAACCTCTGCCTGCGCTTTGGTAAACAACCAGCGGCTGTAAAACGAAGTTACCTGATCGCGTGGAAAAGGGTCGCCGTTGACACCGGAAACAACTTTTTCATATGCTGTAAGGAATGGAAAATAACCTTTTAAACCGTGGACATCATTATGATAAGCATCAAAAGTCCGGGTATAACCAAGCGTAAGGCCCGGTACCCATTTTGGGTGGTAGTTGATGTTGATCCCGGTGAAATACCGCCAATCGTTTCTTTTTGGTGCAAATAAATTTGTCCCGTCTGGCAAAGCAGTTACCGCTAAAGGTGTAAAATTTGACGCATCCAACCGCGCGGCTATAAACTGGGCTTCAAAAGAACCGATGTAAGTTTTTATTGGCCGAACGGTATTTAAGGTGAAATGCTTGAAACCCGGAGCATTATTGCTTAAAACCAAAGCATTGCGAACGCCCGGCCCCCACCAGATATTTTCGTTGGACAGACCTGCGGACACCGGCCCAAAAGTCAGCCTGATACTGCTTTGGCCCCAAAATGCTTTGCTGTACGGGCTGTTACCATAGCGTTCGGGCCAGTCAATCATATTGTGATAGACGTAGTAATTGGCCAAATCCTGCCCGGTATGGCCGGAAGCAAAACCATTAAAAGCCGGGTTTGTGGCATAAACATATTCCGGCCTTAACTGAACACTTAACGGACCAATTTTTGCAAAAAAACCACCGCTTACCATCGTTTGATAGCCTTTAGCCGGAATCATGGCGCCATCGTTCCAGCCATAAGGATGATCAGAATTATATTGCTGCTGCCAGGATAAGGGCAAGATTTGGAAAACGCCTAAACCTTTTGCAAAAGACATGGGCCCGGTTTTTACCCAATGGTCAGCTTTGAGGGAACTGTCCGGATCAAAAACATCCTTGATTTTTGACGAAGCAACCGGAAAAAGAGGGCGTATGGTAAAAGAAATATTAGAATCCACCTTGCCTAAAAGCTGTTCGCGCCGGTAATAATCGTCCAGTACATTTGAACCAACGGGAAGCGTTTGTGCAGATACTTTAGCGCCTGGCACAAAGCAGCTAAAAGCAAGCGCACTCAATACGATAAAAAATATTTTTTTCATTTCTACGGGCCTGATTGTCAGGACTTGCTTAACCTCTTTTTTGCCTTCATGCTTCTTTTACCGTACTAAAAACAGTATGGCCAATATTCTAAATTTACGTTTGATACCAATTTTTTAGTGCTAAAAGAAGCATTGCGATGATCTTTCCAAAGCTTTAAAACAACCTGCTTATCCATCCACATCAATAAACTAAAACCTATAACTGGCCCCAAGCTGCACCTGCAAATTAAACCTGCTGGTTTGGTTTTGAAAAGTAATATCGTTGCCCGGTTTCTTTAAAGCCCATTGGTAATCAAAAGATTTAATCCCTTGGATTTTTGTATTGAAAATTAAGTTTTTGTAATTCCATTCGCCGTTAAAGGCCATGCTCATATCCACCCAGTGTCGCGTGTAATCCTGGCTGTCGCTAAAGGCGTAGTAATAAAAATCGTTGTTATGTACGTAGCGCTCAAACTGCAGGCCCAGCTTTTTTAATCCGCTAACCCAACTTACGTCCAAAGATTGAAGGTTTGCCCCCGGCCCAATCCCGGCCCCCAAACTTTCCCCCAAGTTGGTATAACCCTGGCGGATGCTTTTGCTGACGTACCACTCATCGCCGGCCAAAAGTTTGCTGATCGAATTTTCCTGAAGCTGGGTAACTTCAACACCAATTAAAATATTTTCCTTACGGGAGCTGTTAAAAGGCAACAGCTTTCTAAGCCCCCAAATGTACGCCCTCGAATTTTCGGGCGATAAAATTGATTGTAAAAAATCGCTTGTGGTATTGTTGCGGCCGTATTCAAAATAAATCTCGGCGTGTTCTTTTGTCCACACCCAGCGCATAAAAACTGAGCTTCGCTGGTCTTGCTTGTTGAGCGGGTCGTCTGGTGCGTTTACTCTTTTTACCGATGAAAAAAGCGGCAGGTAACTTTTGATTCCGCTCAAATCCTTGCCATAAGTTTGGGAGCTTTGATCGAAACCTAGAAACAAGCCGGGAACCCATTTAGGCTGCCAGGTTACGATGATTCCGGCCAGGTAACGCCAGTCGTTAAGCTTTGGCACATACAAATTGGTGTTAAAATAAGTATGGTCTGGAACCAAAGGCGCAAAGCCCGAGTTTTCTAACCGCCCGGCAATCAACTGCCCTTCAAAAGAACCAATGGGCGTTTTTAAAGGCCGGGAAGTATTTAAGGTGAGGTGTTTAAAGCCCGGTGCAGAATTGCTCATCAACAATGAATTCCGGATACCCGGCCCCCACCACAAATTTTCGGTAGACAGGCCAAAAGACAAGCCTTTGTAATTTAAGCGGATACTGCTTTGGCCCCAATAGGCCTTTGTATAACTGTTTGTACCAAAACGGACGGGCAGATCAGTATTGTTGTAAATATCGTAGTAACGGGCAAAAATAACATCGTAATGGCTTTGGCTTAACGTTTCAAAGGGCGGGTTTTGGGCAATCACCAATTCTGGCCTGAACTGGATAGACAAAGGCCCGTACTCCGCAAAAACACCGGCACTAAAATAAGTTTGAATGCCTTTTGCCGGGATCATGGCGCCATCGTTCCAACCGTAAGGATGATCTGAATTAAGCTGAGACTGAAAAGTTAGTGGTAAAAGAAGTATGCTTAATTTTTTATCTGCATATCGCCCAGAACCGTTTACTTTCAGCAAATTGTAGCGTTGCTCGCTGCTGTCGGGATAAAAAGGGTCTGCCGGCTTTTTTAAACTGGTTGGAAACACCGGCCGAACGGTAAAAGAAACACTGGTATCGGCCTGGCCCTGCAACTGCGTCCGCCTGAAATAATCTTCGGTAGCTACGGCACCAACCGGAAGCGACTGCGCATGTATTGCCGAACTGATACCAATCAGCACAACACAAATGATGGTAAATTTGATAATCCTCACAAGGTAATTGCTTTTACAACGATATTATCTACCGACCAGCTTTCATCGCATTTCGGATCGGCTGCATTCGGTTGGATCAGCTTATCTAAGCACTGCAATACCAAAGTTTTATTGGTATGCCTGAAAGTTTTTTCGATCTTATATTCGGTTGTTCCGTTGGGGCTGCTGCTGTTGCTGCAGGCACCGGGAAGATCAGTCCTGAAAGCACCTGTTTTGGGGTTATGATTGCTGTTTGGATAATCTGCAGGATAAGCTTGCGGCGGGCAAAAAACACCACCGCCGCCCGGGCAAATATCATTAGAAAAAGTAGTGTTGATATACGTGTTTCCGTCAACCAGCATCTCCCAAATATCCGGGCCGTCGGGTGCCATTCTGTTGCCGTCCCATTTATCGTGTATGTACAAATCGAAAGAAATGGTGATCAGGTCATGTTCAGGCAGGTTGTTAACGGTTAGTGCAAAGTTGCCGTTGTTGTACCGCCCTAAAACTGCCGAATTGTTAAACTGAGCGATCGCACCGCTTTGTATGGCAGACAGATCGCCGCTTTCAAAGTTGTTGGCGTAAACCTGCACTTCATTGCGCACATGCTCTTTACAGGAAACCAAAAAAATGATGCAGAAAGCAACAATAAATCGTATTTCTTTTATCATTTACCTTGCTTTAGAAATCATGTCCAACTCTTCAAACACCGAGTTTTTACTTTTAAACTCGTGCACAATTTGCTTCATGGTTTTCACCACCTGCAAATCGTCATTGGTTTTGGCCTGGTTGATCAGTTCATAAATCTGGCTTTCAATTTCGTTGAACAAGTATTCCCTCACTTTGCCGATCATGATTTTTTCGTGATGGGTTGGCATCGTGTTTTCATGGTCGTTCAGCAATTCTTCAAACAGCTTTTCGCCTGGCCTTAAACCTGTAAACTCGATTTTAATATCTTGGTTTGGGATCAGTCCGGCCAGCCGGATCATGCGTTTGGCCAGTTCAATAATCTTTACCGATTTGCCCATGTCAAAAATGTAGATCTCGCCGCCGTTGCCCATACAGCCTGCTTCCAAAACCAAACGGCAGGCTTCGGGAATCGTCATAAAAAACCGCGTGATTTCCGGATGCGTAACCGTAACCGGTCCGCCTTTTTCGATCTGTTCTTTAAACCTTGGAATAACCGAGCCGTTGGAACCCAGCACATTGCCAAAACGCGTGGTGATAAAACGGGTAATTGGTTTGGTATTGTTTAACTGGCTTAAACCGTTTGTAAAACGGAAATCTTTACTGCTGATGGATTTGTTTAAAGCCTGCACATAAATTTCGGCAATCCTTTTTGAGGCACCCATTACGTTGGTTGGGTTTACGGCTTTATCCGTAGAAATCATCACAAACTTTTGCACGCCGTGTTTTACCGAAAGATCGGCAATGGTTTTTGTTCCCAACACATTGGTTTTGATGGCTTCCGAAGCATTGTCTTCCATCAAAGGAACATGTTTGTAAGCAGCAGCGTGGTAAACATACTGCGGTTTGTAGGTTTCAAACAAATGGCCCATGCGTTTTTCGTCTTTTACGTCGCCTACAAAAGCATGGAAGTTTGAGCTTACGTGCGCATCTTCAATCTCCAGGTACATATGGTGCAAAGCCGTTTCTGATTGATCGCACATAATGATCAAGCCGGTATCAAACTTTAACAATTGCCTCACAATTTCGCTGCCGATAGAGCCTGCCGCGCCGGTTATCAATATCCTTTTTCCTTTTAACTCAGTCTGGATGGCGGTAATATCAATCTGAATAGATTTCCGGTTTAAGAGGTCTTCAATATTAACTTTTTGAATTTGCGTTGGCTGCAACTTTCCGCCCGACCATACATCATGCGGCGGAACGTGCAGTACTTTGATGTTGTTTTCGAGGCAAACATCTACAATTTTGTTTTTACGGTCTACTGGTATGGTGTAAGAAGCAAAAATCACTTCGTCTAATTTATGATCTTCTATCAGTCCCGGCAGCTCTTTGGCATCCAGTATCTTAATCCGGTCAATCATTTTTCCTACTTTTCGCTGGTCGTCATCTACGTAGGCGATGATGTTTTTATTCACTTTAAAATCATGGTCGAAAGTCCTTTTTGCGGCAACGCCAGATTCGCCTGCACCATAAATGATCACCCTTTTTTTATCCAGCCTCAGGTTTTTTACGTACAAAAAGAAATACTTTACCAGCATTCGGTAGGTTACCATCAGCAAAAAGCATGACAAGGCATTGATAATTAAAATACTGTTGGAAATAAACTGCGGCCTGCCACTTGCCACGGTAAATAAATTGAAGATAAAAAAAGCACCGTTGCTAAGGAAAACGGCAAACAAAATACGGAAAGAATCCTGCGCGCTGGTGTACCGGATGATGCCTGAATAGGTTTTTACGGCAAAGAAAACAATGGTACTGATGGCTAAAATAATCAATACGTTTTGACTGAACTGCATAAAATTAAGGGCAGAAAAGTCGAAATTGTATTTGATGATGTAAGCAGCCGTGATGGACAGCAGGCAAATGAGCAGGTCGAGGGTAAAGATTATCCAGCGCGGTACTATATTTAACTGTTTAAACAATCTGGTGGAAGTCATGTGAGCATAATTGTGAGCTATCGCAATACAACGTGTATTAAATATCTACATTTAAAAGTTTGTTGTGTTTGTAACAGATGCTTTATCTACAATCTTTATCGGCAAATAATGAAGTAAAATAAAGCATAAATTTAAACATAGTTAAAAAAATTGTCATTGGTTTTTGTTTTTATATCTAATACGTTAATACGGTGTGCATCTGTTACAGCATCTTAAAATTAATTTTAACCAAGGCATACTTCTTTTATCATATAAAAATCAGTGGTGTGTATGCGGACATCAAACATTACAACAACAATTTTAGGGTGGTAAAAGAAGCATCGTGCCAAACACTTATATTTTAACCGGTTTCAACAACCTGCGCGGACCTTCTAATAAAAACCGTAATGCAACGAACAAACCGGTAACCAAAACCAAAACCGCGGCTAATTTAAAGTTTGATGCCGAAAGAAAAGCAAGCCAGCAAATATTTATCCCTAACTGAACCAAGGCATACAGCGAGGCAACCAGCACGTGAGGCAGTTTTTTTTCGTTGGCCAAAAACTGGTACAAATGGCTGCGGTGCGCTTTAAAAATATTTTCTTTTCTAAAAAGCCTGAACACAATGGTCGAAATTGCATCCAGACCGTAAAGCAAAAGCAGCGCAAAGTAGCCCGGGTTTTGTGTTTTGATGATCAGTTGCAGCAAAAAGAAAAGGATAATGAAAGCCAGGCTCACGCTGCCCACATCGCCGGCAAAGCATTTGGCTTTGGTACGGAAATTGAAAAAGTTAAAAACCAGCACGGCCAGTATCGCCACGATCAAAAAACCATCGGCAGTAAAATGAACCCTAACCGCATTGATGTATTGTAAAGTAACCAGCGTAACCAAACCATAGCCGCCGGTAATACCATTTATGCCGTCCATAAAATTGATGGCGTTGATCGTGCCGATCACAAATACCAAAGCAAGCAAAATCCAATAAACCGGGAACACAAACAGGTGTAGCTGGTAAAAAAGCAAGGCCACGGCCGTGATATGGAAAAGCATCCGCACTTTGCTGCTTAGTTCGCGGATGTCATCCATAAAACTGATGAAGCCAATCAGCAAAAGCCCAACTAAAAAGTATGGATAAACGAAGCCTGCATAAAATGAAAAAGCCAGGATGGCAAATGCAAAAATAATCCCACCGCCACGTATGGTTATGGCCGTATGCGAACTTCGGTGGTTGGGCTTATCAATAATGTTGAAATGATCGGCAATTTTGAAGTACAACAATTCGGCAGCAAAAAGGAGGACTAAACTGATAGCAAGTAGGGTTAGGGGCATAAATTATACTTGGCTAAAAGAAGAAGCAGTTATTTGCAGGCCCCGTGCTGTTTTTACAGGCAATTTTTTGTTGATGGCTGCTTTTATTTTTGCATTGCTTACCACGTAGCTTTCCGTTAATTTACCAAGCCGTTCGGTAGTTAAAGGAAGGTGCAGCCGATCGCCAACTTTGGCAAAAAAAGTAATCAACCGGGGAGAAATCTTCCACAAGCGCGGTTTTTTATTTAAGGATTGAGATAGTATCGTAACTACTTCATTGGTAGAAAGTGCTTCATCATCTGCAACATTATAAATCCCACTTTTAATATCGTCCCTTGAGATCAATTCTTTGATAACAAAGCAAAGGTTTTCGACACTTAAAAAAGACCTTTTGTTATTAAAACCGGCTAAAGGATAAGGGATCCCTTTTTTAACAACCTGGTAAAGCAAATTCAAATTGCCTTTATTTCCCGGCCCATGGATCATGCAAGGGCGAAGGATATAATAGGACTTCCCTGCTGGCAAAGTTTGGCTTTGAATATATTGTTCGGCCATTAACTTGGATTTTCCGTAATCTGTTTTAGGTTCGGGTTCAACATCTTCTGTCAGTATTTGATCAACCTCATCAGCAGCCGCTTTAACAGAACTTATAAAAATAAATTTTTTTGCGTTGGAATCTAAAAAAGCATCATACAGCTTTTTAGTGAGTTCGAAATTAACCTGGTAGTATTCTTCGGGATTAGACGTTTTTTTAAGGTTGTGGGCTTTGCCGGCCAAGTGGATGATGGAATTGTAGTTGTTAATTACATCTTTAGAAATATTTTGTAGTTCTTTTCTGTTTAGCGCATCGCTTGGATAATCTTTTTTAAGATAATTAATTAAATTATGGCCAACAAAACCTGATACACCTGTTATCAAAATTCTAATTAATTTGCGAGGTAAGCTGTTCAAATTCACGGTAATATTTTAATTGTTCATTTACAAAATCTGTTCTTGAATATTTATGTCGGTCATTCAAAGAATTCAATTTAAACTTTTCACGTTCACCTATATCTCTTACTAATAGTGTTAAAGAATTACAAATGTTTTTAACATCTAATGTTGTATCATCACTATCACTGGGTTGTATCAACAGTCCATTATATCCATTTCTAATAACATCTTCATTACCTCTGGATTTGAAAGTAATTACAGGAACCCCCATAGACAGTGCCTCTAAAATACAAGTAGGGAGTCCTTCTTTCTTACTTGGAAAAAGAAAAATGTCAGTTATCGCTAAATAATGTTCCACATTACTTGTAAATCCAATATTTATAATATCACCACTTTCTTTAAAAAACTTATTTTCGATTTCATTTAACCCGGTAGGATGAATTGAATCGCGACCGCCCATTAAAATTAGTTTATACTTGCCGGGATACGTGTGGGATAAGTGCCTAAAAGATTTAATAACGAGATGAAAACCCTTAAAACTAACATACCTGCCTGTAAAAGCAATTACAATATGATTGGAATTTATATGATGCTTAATTCTAAGTTCTGTTTTAACTTTAAAAGATACACTTTCTGGATTAAACTTATTAGTATCACAACCAAAACCTAAACAATTGTATTTATATGCTTTACTTCCAAAGTGGTTTCTGACCAAATTAAAATCCTGCTTATTTACGGTAAATATTTTTTTTAATTTGAAAAAGCACAACATTTCTACCAAAGTGAAAATGATTTTTTTAAAACCAGAACTTGCATTCATCCCTAAACCATGGAAAGTAGCCCAGTAAGAAACGCTTTTGTCTTTTAACAAAATGACAGGACAGGTAGCAGTTGTAAAATGAGAGTGAACTAAATCTGGTTGTTCCGTTTCTATTACTTTTTTTATTTGTTTAGCAGCTTTCCATTCTCCTAAAATTGTTATTCTCCTTGGTATGTCTATAAAATGAAAGGTTAATTTTTTGTAATAAACGTCCTTATCTTCAATATTTATCACTTTTGATTTAGAGCAAATAACACAAACTTCAATATCTGTTTTTTCCTCAAGAAACAATGCAAGTTCTGATAAAAAATTATTGAAACTTCCAAAGTCTGTAATAATTAATAATAACTTCATATGTAACTTATCTTATAGTTAAAATTTATATGGACACTCACCACCAACACCCCTTATCCCATCTTTAAACCCATTAAAGCTATATTTTAAATACTTGATTCGTTCGGTAGATACAGTAAAGTAAACTATCAATCTTAGTGTATTAAATACTATTTCCCTTATTTTATATCCAATTGGAATATTCTTGTTCTTTACCATAAAAACACTATTTCGAAAAAGGTAGTACCTTCTAAACGGACTATGCACGGCAATACTCCTACCCCCAATGTTTAACCGTTTTTCTCCTATCGTGTGCATCATCATAACTTTTGGCGAAGCAAATAACTTGTAACCCATTGCACGAGCCCGAAATGACCAATCAACATCAATGCAATCAATAAAAAGTTTTTCGTCCATCAAACCCACTTCTTTTAAAACATTAATGTTGATAAAACACCCGGAGGCAATCAAAAAGGATGCTTCTTCCGGCTTTTCTGATGGCTTGATGCGTTCTATAAAAGGCCCCCAAAATCGGGTTATGGGATACATTTCTTGTGTTACTTCATTATAATAGACTGGCCCGATAGCGCCAACTTTGATTTTTTTGTTTAGTAACTCATGCCGGGCTGCAAATATATTACTAACAAAATCAGCTTTTAAAACAGAATCCTGATCTAACAGCAACACATCAGACGCACTATTTTCGATCGCTGCTTTAATTCCTATATTTTGAGCTGACCCGAGGCCAATGTTCTTATCGTTGTAAACAATTATAAATTCCTTTTTTATTTCAAACTGCTTATTGCTTAAATAATCCTTCAATTGGGTAATGTCTAACGACCCATTGTCTACAATAGTAATACAATAAACCTGATTACATAATGAATCGATTTGACGATTTAACAAATCCAAATCAGGGTTATAAGTAACGGAAACACTAAATATTTTTTCCATATAATATTAATTTTTCACCAACCCTGGGTTTAATAGTTTAGTAGCTTTCAAGTTTGGTGTAATTGATGATGTATTTGGAAAGTTTTCAACATACGTATAAGTAAGAAAAAGCATAGCAAAAATCGAATACAATACAGGGTTAGAAAACGAAACGAAATAATACATAATTAAAGCTCCTTTTAAAAAAAATGTATTTTTTTTCTTTCCTAAAAGTGGCCAAAAATAAAAAAAGGTGGCGGCAATGAATGAAATTATACCATATTTTCGCAAATACTCAAACTGGCTTAATTCAATATTATCTACGTATGCTCCATATCCTTTCGAATAAAATAATGATCCGGGCCCTTCCCCTGTAAGCATAGCTATCGGGTGCATTTTAAATTCATCAAATACTGATTGGATATGACCATTTCGTATTTCCAAACCATCACTTTGTCCATTAAAAATCCCAATCAACTCTTTTCCAAAAGGCAAATTATACAAACCCCAAAAAACTACTGCAAGAAAAAAGGGGACAAAGAATATTCGTAAATATGATTTTTTAATAAAAACGATAAGTGCCCATATTAATAGAATGACGAAACCAAATCTAGACGGAGCAAGAATTAATGCAATTAAAATAGTTAAATATGAAAAATAATTTTTGCATTCAAAACATAATACACCACATATTATTAAACTCAATGTTCCTTGAAAATATACATTGGGCAGTATATCACCACTTAAAAAATTTTTGTTGCCAAAAAATCCATTGGAACGTTCTTTTATGTAGTCGTTTACATTATTTATATAAGTTAACCCAAATACCCGGCCTACAAACAATGTTATAATTAATCCGGCAAATATAGTTCCGCTTATCACAAATGTTTTTTTATTTATTTTACTTCCGTATATATATAAAAAGAAGACCGGAATTAATAAAAACGATATAATCCAAACACTGCTTGATATTAATGAAACATCCGGGTTAACTAACGAAACAGATAAGCCAGGAACTAAGGATATTAAAAAGATGAAGTATAATAAGATAAAACTTCTATTGATACTTTTTACTAATGCGGTGCCGTAAAATGCAAATAGAAATATAATAGCAAATGAAATATTTCTAAGTCCTAACCCACCTCCAGAATCAATCATTAAACATGTTAAACAGACAATATTCATGATTACCCTAATCCTATTAGTAATAATATTTTGGATCATTGGCCGGCTCAATTAAACTATTATCGTTAAATAATTATACATATTATTAAATTATTGTATTTTTAACAGTAAAATTTTCACTCACATCTTAAGTTATAAACCTTAATTTACAAAAACAATTTGATACTGACAATGATAATTTTCTATCTTAATTTAAAATTTTAATATATTTTTTAAATACATCAGAGTAGTTTATAGTACTTCTTTTATGCTCGTAAAATTTGATTTGATGATCAATAAAAATAAAAAACGCATGAAAATTTTTAATATT
>NZ_JBGCVY010000050.1:0-55476 GCF_041088075.1 Mucilaginibacter sp.
ACGATGCTTCTTTTATCGCCTAAAAATTGGTGGGCATTTGTTTTGATTTGTTTAGGCTGATGCAGACACCAATTTTTATGGGGTAAAAGAAGCATCAGCCAAAAAAAGAGGGGGTCAAGAAAAAAAGTTTAAACAACTTCGTTAAAAATAAATTACCAGCCAATTAGTTAAACAACATATATTTCTATCTATAAAAAAGACTATGAGAATTGTAACACTTGAAGAGCATGTTTCTTTTCCTGAAATGACAAAGCTGATCTCAGAAGAGGTTTTAGGAAGTTTTGGGCAGTCTCCTGCAATGCAAAAAATTGCGCCTAAACTGGCGGATATAACCAATGAACGATTAACATCAATGAATGAAAACGGAATAGCCATGCAAGTTCTTTCTGTTGACAGTTTTGGCGCTAACCTGTTAAGTCCTGAAGATGGCCCTGCATTTGCTTTTCAATACAATAACCTCATTGCCGAAAAAATTGCTGGTTATACAGATCGTTTTACGGCCTTTGCAAATCTTCCTATGACGGCTCCTTTTGCAGCAGCCGAAGAGCTTGAACGAACCGTTAAAGAATTTGGATTTCGAGGGACGATGATTAGAGGGTTAACCGAGGATTTGTTTTTAGACCATCCAAAATTTGCACCTGTATTAGAACGGGCGGAAAAGCTCGAAGTACCTATTTATTTGCATCCGGGTTTACCGCCAAAAAGTGTGGCAGATACTTATTATAGTAACCTATCAAATAAGCCGGGGTTGGTAGAAGCGCTTGCCTGTTATGGTTGGGGTTGGCATTCAGAAACAGCATTGCATGTATTACGCTTGCTTGCAGCAGGTATTTTTGATACTTATCCAAAGTTAAAAATCATTATTGGACACATGGGAGAAATGCTGCCAATGATGATGGTACGATCAGACCGTGCATTTAAGCCTGGTAACGGTGGGGCGAACCAACGTGGCCTCATAGAGACTTTTCACGAGCAATTGTACATTACTACCAGCGGCTTTTTTACAGAACCGCCGTTAAGAATAGCTATTGATACATTCGGGATAGATAATATTATGTTTTCAGTAGATTATCCTTTTAGTACCAATGAAATGGGTGTTGAGTTTTTGAACAGCCTTGATTTGCCCAATCAACAAATTGAGAAGCTGGCTCATGGTAATGCGGATAAACTTTTGAGGTTACAAGAAGAATTTCTGTAAGCTGAAGATGTACCTGATGTGATAAAAGAAGGATTAACACCAGAGTTTAATTCAACTTCAGTCCATTACTTTTCCTAATTCAACTCCTATCTTTGGCTTCTGATTTTAACCAAACAAATTCCATTTCTTTTAATCTCACAATCATCAAGGATAAAAGTCATAAATTTGAAATATGGAAACCTTAATCCTACATCCTAAAAATAAAGAGCAGTTATCTGTTTTTAAAGCTTTGGCCAAAGCTTTGAAAGTTGATTTTGAAACAGAAAAAAGTCCTTATGACCCAAAGTTTGTGGCAAAGATCAAACAATCTCAACAGGATATGAAAGATGGAAAAGGCACGGTGATAACAATTGATGAATTGAAAGAACTGTGCAAATAGTCTTTCAACCTCAGGCCAAAGCAGATTTAGATTTTTGGGTTAAAAGCGGAAACAAAGCAGTTTTAAAAAAGATAACTCAATTAATTGAAGCTATTTCCGAAAAACCATTTGAAGGGATTGGGAAACCTGAAATGCTTAAACATGATTTAAGTGGATTATGGTCAAGAAGGATAAACCTGGAGCATCGGCTAGTTTATGAGTTGCAAGATGAAAAAATAATGATCCACTCTTTAAAAGGTCATTACTAATCAGCCGTAATTCTAAACAAGCTGCCCATTTTTCTGCTTCAACTCCTATCTTTGGCTTCTGATTCAAATAAAACCTCCAATGGATTACAGCCTTTTCCAAACCAAACCCTTTTTTATAGTTGGCCCCTGCGTCATGGAAAACCGCGAACTGCTGTTTTTAGTGGCCGAAAAACTGGTTACCATCCGCGAAAAGTTAAAGGTGAACATCATTTTTAAATCTTCTTTTGATAAGGCCAACCGCACGTCCATTAAATCTTACCGCGGGCCGGGGATAGAAAAAGGCATGGAAATGTTGCAGGCTGTAAAAGCGGAATTTGGTTTGCCGGTTACCACCGATATCCACGAACCTTTTCAAGCTAAAATTGCAGCCGAAGTAGTGGATGTGTTGCAAATCCCTGCTTTTTTATGCCGGCAAACGGATTTGTTGGTTGCTGCTGCCGAAACTGGTAAAATCGTAAACATCAAAAAAGCGCAGTTTTTGTCCGGTCAGGATATGTTTTATCCCGCACAAAAAGTAGCCGAAGCAGGCAATAACCAAATCATTTTGACAGAACGCGGTAACTCCTTTGGCTATAATAATTTGGTGGTTGATTTCAGGAATTTGGATGATATGAAAGCTTTCGGCCATCCGGTTTGCATGGATTGCACGCATTCGGTACAACGCCCGGGCGGGGCAGGAGGGAAAACCGGTGGCGACCGTAAATTCGTCCCTTCCATGGCACGGGCGGCAAAAGCGTTTGGTGCCAATGGTTATTTCATGGAGGCACATCCTGACCCTGACCATGCTTTGAGCGACGGGCCAAACATGCTTTATTTAAACGATGTGGAAAGCTTAATCAGGGAATTGGCCGATGCAGAATAGCCGATTAGCAGTTGCCCGGCGCGTGTTTCAAACCGAAATAGAATCGCTGCAACAAGTTATCAATCAGTTAGATGAAGCTTTTGACGAGGCGGTCGAGTTGATCTTGCAAACGCAGGGGAAAATAATTGTATCAGGAATCGGTAAATCTGGTTTGATCGGAAAAAAGATCGTTGCCACGCTTTCCAGCACCGGTACGCCAGCTTATTTTTTGCATCCAAGTGAGGCTTTTCATGGCGATCTGGGCATCATCAGCCAACACGATATCTTGGTTTTGATTTCTTTTTCGGGGGAAACGGATGAAGTGCTCAAAATTATTCCTTTTTTAAAATGGCATCAAAATAAGATTATTGCCATCACCGGCAACCCGGATTCTACTTTAGCTAAAAATACAGATTGCTGTTTGAAAGTGATGATTACGCAGGAAGCTTGTCCGCTGTTGCTGGCGCCAACTTCATCTACCACAGCAATGCTGGTTTTGGGCGATGCCTTGGCCATCGCTTTAATGGAAGCACGGAATTTTTTGCAGGAAGATTTTGCCCGTTTTCATCCCGGCGGAAGTTTGGGCCGCAAACTGGTAACGCGCGTGAAAGATTTGATGCGGACGGACAATTTGCCGTTCATCGAAGCCAATGCTTCTTTTACCGACCTAATTTTGTTGATGTCGGCCGGGCGTTTAGGTTTGGTGATTATTGGCAGCGAAGAAAAAGCAGAAGGCATTTTAACCGACGGCGATTTGCGCCGTGGCCTGCTGCGTTTCCCGGATACTTCAACCTTAAAAATCCGTGCTATTTTCAACCCAAACCCCATTATTATTGCCGAAGATGAATTTATCAGCGAAGCAGAAAGCGTGATGATCGAAAAAAAGATCGCCACGATTTTGGTTGGCGATGCCGAAAAATGCACGGTAAAAGGAGTATACCAAATCTACAATTCCTGATGATGCTTCTTTTAGCAGGCAATTTTTTGCGTCCCTAAATTATATATTTGCCAATCTTTATTCATCAATGCCTCAAACCGTTTCTCCAAAACTAAATTCTGTTTACCAAAAACCGGCCCAGGTTAAAATTGCGGTTATTGGTTTGGGCTACGTGGGTTTGCCTTTGGCGGTAGAATTTGCAGCGAAACAGGAAGTGGTTGGTTTTGATGTAAACGCGAAACGGATACAAGGTTTGCTGACCGGTTTCGACCGCACACGCGAAGTGGAAGCCGAACGTTTACAAGCGGTTTTATCGCCAACGGGAAAACTTTTTTGTACGGATGATCCTGAAAGTTTAACGGACTGCAACGTTTTCATTGTGGCCGTGCCAACGCCAACCGACAAGCACAACCGCCCCGATTTAAGGCTGATAAAAGAAGCATCGGTTTTGGTTGGAAAAGCGTTGAAAAAAGGCGGTTTGGTGATTTACGAATCCACCGTTTATCCCGGCGTTACCGAAGATGAATGTGTGCCGGTTTTGGAAGCAACTTCCGGGCTTAAATTTAACCGGGATTTTTTTGCAGGATATTCGCCCGAGCGAATCAATCCCGGTGATAAAGAACATACGCTGGTCAACATTAAAAAAATAACTTCAGGTTCTACGCCCGAAGCTGCTGTTTTTGTTAACGAATTGTACCAAACGATTGTAATTGCCGGAACGCATCTCGCGCCCAGCATCCGTGTTGCCGAAGCCGCAAAAGTGATCGAAAATTCGCAACGCGACATCAACATTGCTTTTGTAAACGAACTGGCCAAGATTTTTAATTTGATGGGCATTGATACCGGCGAAGTTTTGGAAGCCGCGAGCACCAAATGGAACTTTTTGAAATTTAAACCGGGCTTGGTTGGCGGACATTGTACCGGAATTGACCCGTATTATTTGGCACAAAAAGCGCAGGAAGTTGGTTATCACCCTGAAATTATTTTGGCTGGAAGAAGGTTGAACGACGGCATGGGCGCTTACATTGCTTTGGAAGTGATTAAGCTGATGGTGAAAAAAGATATTCCGGTTAAAAATGCCAAAGTTTTGATTTTGGGTTTTACTTTTAAGGAAAATTGCCCCGATGTGCGCAACACGCGTGTCATAGATATTATCCGTGTTTTTGAGGAGTTTGAAACTGATTTAACCGTTTATGATCCCTGGGCAGATCCGGAGGAAGTGAAGCAGGAATACGGTTTTGCAACGCTAAATCATCCCGAACAATTGAAAAATAATTACGATGCGATTGTTCTGGCCGTTGCGCATCAGGAATTTCAGGAATTAGATTTGCATCAGCTTAAAAACCAGCAGCGCGCCATAATTTATGATGTAAAAGGAGCATTGAAAGCTGGTGAAGCGGACGGAAGGCTGTAATTATTTCTCACATAAAATACTTTTCTGAAACCTTTTAAATTAAAACTCATACAAACAGTTGATATTTAGATATGAAAAAATTATTGGTAACCGGCTCTTCCGGATTAATAGGTTCAGAAGTTTGTATTCATTTTGCTGATTTAGGCTGGGAAATCCACGGTATTGACAACAACCAACGAGCCGTTTTTTTTGGTGCCAATGGCGATACGCGCTGGAACGAAAGCCGGTTGAAAAGTAAGATCACCAATTTTCATCACCATGAACTGGATATTCGGGATCGTAACGGAGTGATCAGTCTCATCAAAACCATTAAACCGGACGCCATTGTGCATACGGCCGCGCAACCGAGCCATGACCGTGCCGCGGCCATTCCTTTTGATGATTTTGATACCAATGCCGTTGGTACTTTTAACCTTTTAGAAGCTACCAGGAGGTACAATACCGAAGTTCCGTTTGTCCACATGTCCACCAATAAAGTTTATGGCGATGCGCCAAACGAAATTGAAATGGTGGAACTGGAAAAACGTTGGGATTATGCTGATCCAAACTTTGAACATGGCATTGCCGAGAATTTCCGCATTGATCAAACCAAACATTCGCTTTTTGGGGCTTCCAAGGTTTCGGCAGATATATCGGTGCAGGAGTACGGCCGTTATTTTAACATGCCAACTGCTTGTTTGCGCGGCGGCTGCCTGACCGGACCCAATCATACGGGCGTAGAATTACATGGTTTTTTAAGTTACCTCATCAAATGTAATCTCGAAGAAAAGCCTTATACCGTTTTTGGTTATAAAGGAAAACAGGTCCGCGATAACATTCATTCGTTTGATGTGGCGCGTTTTATCGAAGAATTTATCAAAGCGCCGCGCATTGCCGAAGTTTATAATTTGGGCGGCGGAAAAGACAATACCTGTTCTATTCTCGAAGCTTTTGATCTGATTTCCAACATCAGCGGAAAGGAAATGCAATACACGTACAGCGACATGAACCGCATTGGCGACCATGTTTGTTATTACAGCGATTTGCGGAAGATGCAGGCGCATTATCCAAATTGGCAGATCACCAAATCTTTGCAAACGGTTTTTGAGGAAATCTATCAATCCTGGATCGAGCGCAACGAAATTAATTGCTGATGCTTCTTTTATCAACAAAAAAAGTGGTTATGTGTTAACAGTTTACTAAACCAAAATCAATATGAAAAAGACCTTATTAAAAACAGCAACTGTAATGTTGGTTGCCTTGATTTTCTCCGCCTGTTCCACTTTAAAAAAGAACCCAAATTCCATTTCCCGTGGCAATATTTCGGGCAATTGGGGCGTAAGTGCGGTTACTTTAGATGGTTTGCTGCCACAAGCCGTTCAATCCGTTTTCAACACCGCACCTTATAAATGCTTTGAAAACAGCAACTGGAAACTCACCAACAGCGGCAGCGGTTCTTTCATGATCAACAATACGCAAAGCGGCTGCCAGGTTGGCTTCACACAAAACATTTACTGGTCTTTTGCCAATGGCACAAGCGGGCCGGAATTCAATTTCAAAATGTTGTTTGATAAAGACAAACCTAAGAATGTGGAAGATGGTTACCGTTTGCTGATTACTTCTATGACGGCCAACACCATGACATTAAAATCGCCTGTTCAGTATGGTGGAAAAACGGGTTACGTGGTTTATAATTTTGTGAAGCAGTAAGATTAATTATAAAACTTGTTTAAACTTATTCTTTTGTGCTTTACGCCATGCTTCTTTTACCGCATAAAATTTATATTGCCTGATTTTTGATTTATTTAAGACCGGTAAAGGCACCAATTTTTATGCGATAAAAGAAGCATCAACCCAAGAAATACGGCCAGAAAAAAAAGGTTAAAAAACTTTATATACAAATTAATTATAAACGAAAGTGCCGGTTTAAAAAGTAAGCTCTGTTGGATCTACTAGTTTTTACTGGAAGCGTTGTCATTACAAAAGTATAAAGTAGCGTAATTAAAATGGAATTGGAAGTTTACCACACCCAAGAGGTAAGAGATGTTATATTAAAATTTCCTTGTTTAGCAGAAGGTAGTGATCATTGGTTGGGAGATGGCTTTTATTTTTGGCAGGATTTTGAATTTTCAGAGGTTTGGGGATTTCAGCAAAAATATTTTAAAAAAAATGAATCAAGCCAATTTTGTATATTTAAATCTAAATTGACTTTTAAGCAAGAAGAGTTTATAGACACTGTTTTTAACGAGTACGATTATTATAATTATGTAAACAATATTGAAAAGTTTGCAAAAATATTTCAGGGAAAATTTGGGAAAAAACCAACACTTGAGGAATTTAATGATTTTATTGCAGATACTAATCCCTGGGAAAATATTAAAGTAATTCGATTTCAGGATATAGCTGGGAGCGGAAGTACTTTAGAAGTAAAAGGGTTTTTCTACAAAAAGAGGATACAAATACGGGTTAATGATCCTGATGTTATTTCTAATTTCGAGTTTATAAAAAATATTGTCTGTAAGTAATATTATAAAGAAAGTAAAAATTATGGCTGATTGGGGTTTATTAAACAAGCAGTTTGATGAAGTGTTAAACAATTTTTCTGATAAAGATTGGAATAACTGGGCTTTAAACCGTATCAAGAATAAAGAAACGAGAAGGCAAGTGATGTTGCGCAAGGCTACAATACAACAAAGCAAGATTGCATCAGATGAAGTTAATGTTTTAGATAATTGCTCTTCTGTAGAACTTGATAAAATGGGGTTGAAGTAGTTAAAACAATTGCTATTGGTAGTTACTTAGATTGAACCAAAGATTATAGTTCCCTTCTGCAAGCGATACTGTTTTTATGCCCATAAAAACAGCATTGCGTTTTTTAAAACTGCACATTAACCCCCGCAAACCAATTTCTTAGCGGCGCAGCATTGTAAAACCTATTTCCAACAGCATTCAAATCGTTGCCTAAACTGTAATGCTGATTCAACAAGTTATCAATTCCCGCATAAATATTCAAGCTTGTTTTTTGGCTGAGGCTTTTGTTCCAACCGGCTTTTAACCGAACAAGATGATAAGCTTTTGCAAAAGCCAAATTTTCATCATTCAGCGGGATTTTAGAAGTATAATTATGCTGCGCGAAAAAATAGGTTCCAGCAGGAAATGCAATGTCTAATTGACTTACCGAAACTACATTTGGCACGCCAGTCAGCTTATTTCCCGAATAATTATTGGTTGCATTAAAATAATCTCGAAAGCGGAATTTGCTCAAGGCCAAACTATTGCTCAGTTTCAAACTTCTTAAAAAATCAGTTTCGTTTGGTTTGATAAATTGGTAGCTCGTTCTTGCTTCCAAACCCAATTGGTTGGTTCCGCCAGCGTTTAAATAAAATTCTGTTCCGTCATCATTTAAACGGCGAACAATCGCATTGTTCAAACGGTAATAAAAAACGGAAGCATCCATGTTAAAACGTGTGTTTTGGCTTTGCCTGCGGAAACCAAGCTCGTAATTCCAGCCTTTTTCGGCCTGCAAACTATTGTTGATGATGTTGCTGCTTGGCCTTACTTCGGCAGTAGAAGGCGTAGAATAACCGCGGCTGACCGTTGCGCGCCAGGCAAAACTTTGGGTTACCTGATAAGACAAAGCCAAACGCGGCATCAGCACCGGTTTAAAACGGTTGTTGCCAGCGGCAGAACCAACATCCGTAAAATCATACTGGTAATTGTTCAAACTCAATGCTGCTTCTGCATGTATTTTTTTGAGGATGGTTGCCGCAAATCGCGAAAAATAAAAAGATTGTTTAGTCAAAATATTACTGGCCGCCTGCAAATTGCCGCGCGTGCCTTTGTTGTTATCGTAATTGTTGATGTTGGATCGGGTTTGCTGCAGTTCTGTGCCGAGGTTAAACTTCCAATCCAAGTTTTCTTTTGGATTGCCGCTCAGTTCAAAATAAGTGCGCAAACCAACCGTGTTTTCCAACCGGACTTCTTCATTGGTAATGTATGGATTATCAAAATTGGTGTGCATCCCATAAACCGAAACCACATGTTTTAAATTTGGCAGATAAAAAGCTTCGTTAGAAACTCCGCCAAAAACAGTTTTATTGTAAACGGCTGCGTGTTGTTCGATCACGCCTGGCAAGGTTGCCGTTGCCGGCCTTGCCGCTTCCGGTTTTTGCAGAAATTGGGCAAGCGTTAAGCCGCCGGGCGTTTGATAATCCAAATCAGAATACAAAAAAAGCGCTTTCAGTTGCCCTTTTGCCGAATAAATGAAGTTATCGGCAGCCTGGATAAACTTCCGGGTCAAAGCACTGTTTTGCCGGTAACCATCCGAATGCTGCCAGCTTTGGCTGAGGTTTAGCTGGTTGTTTTTTGATGCTTCTTTTAGCACTATATTTTCGCGATAGCTGTTGTAAGAACCGGCATCAAAACCAACCGAAGCCGTACTTTGATGCTGGTGCGCGCCAAAAGGGTCAATCAAAACTACACCGCCGGAATTTGCGCCATACAAACTTCCGTCTGGTCCGCGCAAAACCGTAATGTTTTGAATGGCATTGAGGTCGAGCAGGTTGAGGTAAGTATTTCCGCCGGCATCGGTCAAAGAAAACTCATCCATATAAATTTTAACATTGCGGATGCCAAAAGGCGAACGAAGCAAACTGCCGCGGATAGACAAGCGGTAACTTCCCGGCGAACGTTCTTCCATCCTAACGCCGGAAATCGTATTCATCGCCGGAACCAAAGAAAAGCTGGACTGGATTTGTAGTTCCCTCGTATCCAAACTACCAACCGCGGCCGGAACGGTTAAAAGCGGTTGCTGTGAAAGATAAGCTTTGATTGTTACTTCGTGCAAATTTTTGGAAGTATCGGTTTGTGCCGAAGCCGAACCGGCACACAGCAAAGTGAAGATAAAAAAGATAAAATTTTTATACATAGAATTATCAAAAGGAAATTGCCGGGCTGGTTTTGCTGTTGAAAGGATGCGGCTGGGGTTGTGGGCAAATGCAGGCCATACTTCTTTTACAACCTAATTTTAAGCAAATGGTTAAAAATTATTTTATAAAAATCAAAAACCGGCAAAAGGGGTTTGTAGAAGCAAAATGATCAATTCAGTTTCATGGAAATTTTTAAGTGCACACACTGCAGGCAAATCTTATATTTTGAAAATGTGAGTTGTGTGCAATGCAATTACCCGCTGGGCTTTGATGCGCAGGATTTAAAATTGTACCCTTTAGTTATCCAAAGCACGGGCATTTACAGCATCTATGATAAACCTGGCCAAACTTACCGTTACTGTTTAAACCACCAGTTTGGCGTTTGCAATTGGCTGGTTAAAAATGACAGTCCAAATCCGTATTGTGATGCCTGCGATTTAAACAGCACCATTCCAAACTTGAGCAAGCCCGAAACTGCCCGCCAATGGCTGCTTATAGAAAATGCCAAGCACCGACTGGTTTATAGTTTATTAAAGATGAAACTACCTTTACTCAGCAAAAATGAGGATGCTGAAAAAGGTTTAACCTTTGATTTTTTGGCCGATTTAAAAGGAAAGCCACGCGTTTTGACCGGGCATGATAATGGTTTAATCACGTTGAATATTGTAGAAGCCGATGATGTGGAACGCGAGAAATCGCGCAAAGCGATGAAAGAGCCTTACCGCACTTTGATCGGCCATTTCCGGCACGAGGTTGGCCATTATTATTGGGACAGGCTGATTGCCGATTCCGTCTATTTAGAAGAGTTTAGAAAGCTTTTTGGCGATGACCGCGAAGATTACGGCCAGGCTTTGCAAAAACACTACGAGAACGGCGCCCCTGCTGATTGGAACAACCGTTTCATCAGTTCGTACGCCAGTAGCCATGCTTGGGAAGACTGGGCCGAAACCTGGGCGCATTACCTGCACATCATGGACACGCTTCAAACCGGTTATGCTTTTGGTTTGAGTGTTCATCCAAAGATCGCAAAACCGGAAGACCATTTGGATGTGGACGTAAAGCAGGAACCTTATACAATTGCCGATTTCGACGAAATCATCGCCACCTGGCTGCCCATGAGTTTCGCCATGAACAGCATCAACCGCAGCATGGGGCATATTGATCTTTATCCTTTTGTAATTACACCTGCAGTAATGGAAAAGTTGGGCTTTATCCACCAAGTTTGTTATGCGGGCAAGGTTGGATGAATTTATAGGGGTAAAAGAAGCATTGATTAATTAAATTTTTCCAAATCCTTTTATTCTTAAAAATTTAGTTTTAGATTCAACCTGAATTACAAACCTATATTTTTTAAGGCTAGTTTGAAAATAGTTTAATTAATTACAACTTATGATGAAGACTTTTATCACCAGTATCTTGATGGGTTTATTGCTGTCAGCATGTACTCCTCCCAAAAGCGCAACAGTGCATATTATGGTTAAGAACTTTAAAGGGTCAATTAGTGTAATTGACCCGGAATTGCGATATGATCTGACGAAAAATAAATTTACCACACTTAATTTAGATACGCATGGGTCAGCATCGTATACCGTAGTTACCAATAAGCCAACTTATCTTGTTTTATATCCTTTAACCAATAGTTTGATTAAGTGGTGTCTTTTTTTATCGCCGGGAGACGAGCTTTTTTTATCGGCCGATTTTGCTAAAAAAAATAATGCGGTAACAGTAACCGGCAAGGGCAGCAACAATAATCAGCCTGAAATTTTTGCCTTGACTAACGGAGTTACCCAACCATTTCATGGCGACAAAAATCCTGATCGGGTAATTGCTGCACTTAACAAACAATATTTGCTCAATAAAAGCATATTGGCCAATTATATCAAAGCAAACAAACCTTCTGATGCTTTCATCAAAAATGCTACTGATAATTTAAAATATTTTGTTCCTTCTAACTATTATGCGTTTAGTCATAATAATAACTTTTTCAAGCCAAAAGAAGAATTAAAACCTTGGCTGAGGATTCAAGACAGCCTGTTTGCAACAGTAAAATTAAGCAATGATGAGGCATTAAACATTTGCAATTATGACCAATTGGTTGATGATTTTATGTTACGTGAAACGGAAGCTTACCAGATGGAATATCAGAATCACCCTGCATTATATTATAATTATAAGCAGTGGTTTCATACCGATCCCGTAAAAGGAGATAGCGCTTATAAGAGTTGGTATTTAGGTATTATTACTAAAAAAATTGTTGACAAATACTTTACAGGTAAAGCTTCCGAGTATGCATACGCTCAAGCAATAAAATATAGATTCTCTGCTCGCGCTGATTATCCGGCCGTTGTTTCGATATTTAATTACTTTAAAAAGGAATATCCGCATAGTGCCTATTTAAAGGAATTTAATGCCCCGATTGCCGCAATAATTAGCAAGCAGCAGAAAGGCTTCAGCAGTAAAACAATTTTTGTTAAGAACAATGGCACACAGCTTAACACATTTAAAGATGTACTGGCAATAACAAAAGGTAAAGTTGCGCTGGTGGATATGTGGGGTACTTGGTGTTCTCCATGCAGAAAGGAAATAGAAAAAAATGCTAAAAAGTTAGAAGAGCACTTTAAAGGTAAAAACGTCAACTTCATTTATGTCGCAAATATGGATATAAAACGAGAGCAAGAGTGGAAAAAAGCTATTGCCTATTTCCAGATCGAAGGGATGCAGATTTTAGCTAATCCTGCCTTAACCAACGATATTATGGGAAAAGTTAAATCAACGGGTTATCCTACCTACATTATCATAAAAAAAGATGGAAGTTATAGCAAAACAGCAACACAACTTCCTGTAAATGTTCAGGCACTCACAAAAGAAATTGAAGCTGCAAACTTGTAATTATTTAGAAGTGTTTTGAGAGAAACTTTTGCCCGCTTTTTTAAGTTGATGCTTCTTTTACCCTATAAAAATTGGTATTTGCCTCACAATTTAAATAAACAAAACACTTGCCATTTTTAAGGTGATAAAAGAAGCATCACGAATAAATAGGATAATTCTACCCCAAAACCTTTTCCCGAACCTCTTCCGAAATCTCCTTTGTTACCCGGATAATATCTTCTGCAATTTGCGTATTGTTCAGCACAATTTTATGGCAAACAGGTTTGTATGGAAGCAGAAATTCTTTGTACGACGGCAGTACATGGTTAACCCATTTATAGCGCACGTCCTCTTCCGAGTAGCCGCGTTCCAGCAAATCGCGTTTCAAGCGGCGGTGCAAGGCCACTTCTTCTTCGGTATCAATAAAGATTTTTAAGTCCAGCATTTTTGCCATTGCTTCAAAATGCAGGATAAACAAACCTTCAATAATCACCACCGGTGCCGGTTTAATTTCCAGCATTTTTGGCACAGCCGTTGGATTGTTAAACGTGTATTCCTTTTTGTAAACCGTTTCGTAATTCAGCAGCTTTTGGGCATCGGCAATAAAAGCAGCTTCATCAATAGTTGCAGGCAAATCAAAGTTGTACAGTTTGTTTTCCTCGGCCGTCATCCCTTCGGCAACCGGGATGTAGTAATCGTCCTGCGAAATCAAACACACTTCTTCCCTCGAAAAATGCGCTAAAAAGCAGTTCAAAAAAAACGTTTTCCCCGATCCGCTTCCGCCTGCAATACCAATTACATAAGGTTTGTTCTTCATTACGGGTTCGGACTGCCGTAGCTTAAATTGACGTAAAAGCGTTTATCAATTGCGCCTAACGATTCGGCCACGTCTTTCGTCATCACCACAATGGCATCTTTATTGGTTTCGTTTTCGGTGAAACTGCCTACCACTTTGGCAAAAGTAGTGCGGTTGGTATTGGGGTTGGTGATTTTGATGATCGTGCCAACAGGGGCCGTGCGGTGCAGCACATACTTCTTTTTCGGGTCTAAATTCGGGTCGCTGATCCAAACGGCCGTACCTTTTTCGTTTTTCTCGGTCAAGCCGTAACGGTTGTTGGGCAAACGGCGGTTGCTGCCGGAGCTATCCGAACCGATAACACGCGTCGAGTCCCTTTTCATCGTGTTGTCTTTTACTACCGTTGTTGGCGTTTGTGCGGGCGGCGTTGTGATCACTGGCGGAACTGTTGCTGTAACTTGTGGTTCGGCTTGCCGTTTAATCTGCAGCATCTGGCCAGCATTCAAACTGTTGCTTTTCAAGTTGTTCCAGGCGATAATATCATCAACCTTAACCTGGAAACGTTTGGAAATGGCATACAACGTTTCTCCTGCCGAAACCTTGTATTGCGTATATTCCGGGTTTGTTGAAGCTGGTGTGTTGCCCGTATTTGTATTAGTTACTGCGTTTTGTGCCGGTTTGTTATTCGGTTGATTTGCCGGCGATGCTGTTTTTACCGGTGTATTATTGGCGGCGAAAGGGCGGTCGGTCGGCACTTTGATAATCGCGCCGATTTGCATTTTGGCGTTGTTGTTGTAGTCCATCACTTCTTTTGGCCGAACATTGTAGCGGCGGGCGATGGAATAGTAATTGTCTTTCGGGTCTAATTTATGCAAAATAACCATCTTGCCGTTCTGGTTTTCTACGCCAACAGAATCAGTTAAAGTGCGGGCAAAAATCGGACTGGAAAGGCTGGATAAAAGAAGTACAACGGCTAAATTTTTAATCTTTATCATTTTAAGTTCCTATTGTTCAAGGTTTAATACTTTCAGGGTTGATTTATTTTTGATGTAAACCAAATAATTTTTAATCACTACAAACGCTTCGGGCTGCAGTTTTTGTATCTGTTCGTTCAATAAATCCTGGTAGATAATTGCTTCGTTTTCAACCACAAAAAGCTGCTGCAAATACCCTTCGTTTTTTTGCGTGTGCAAAGATATAATTAAGTACGGATTGTAATTAAAACAGCTAATCCCGCCGGTTATTGTTCCGGCAATCAGGGCAGCCAGATTTTGGGGCGGTAAAAGAAGCATCTGCGGGATTTGGATCGGCTGAACATCGTCCGCCAAATCATTCAAATCAATTCCAGTTTTTACGTTTCCGGTTTTCTCATCCAGCAAAACCAAACGTTTGGATTGAAAACGCTGATCGGCGGCCAGCAAACCTTGTTGTGTAAAAGTTTCGAGCGATAAATTGTAGTTTGTCCAAAGCTGTTTTCCGGTTTCGCCATTCAAAGCAATAATGGCTTTGTGCTCCGGCGTTTGATCCGATAAATAGCCATGTAAAAACAGTATGCCTTTGCGGCCGCCGCTCAAACCCACCAGCCATTTTTCTTCGGAAACCAGTTCCGAAAAATTCAGTTTACCGGTTTTTAAGTTGAGGGAAGAAAAACCGGCCGAATGTTCTTTTTCGTTCCGGGTTTCGATGTAGATCAGGTCGTTTTCAGTATCAGTTTCCAGTTTCCAAATCAGCCCGGAAAAAGGTTGATCAATAATTACTTTTAATTGATTTGCCATACATTTTACAAAAGATCAGTTGTTGGTTTTGGGTTACCGGTTGTGGGTTTTAGGCTGATAACCCAAACCTAAAACCACACCAATTTTATGCCGATAAAAGAAGCATTACTCCAAAACCACCGCCCCGCCTTTGTACAATTGTTTCTGGTATTTTAAAGATGGCGATTTGATAAATTCGCCTAAACCTAAACGCGGCCACATTTCATCAACTTTTTCGATGACTTCGGTGGTATTGGCCAGGATGTTTGGCCAGTCGCGCTCAAAACCGTCCAGTTCTTTCGTCTTGCGTGTGCCATCAAAACCAATGTGCGAAAAGCTTTGGTTATTCTTCGATTTCACCACAAAAGCATCACGTTTCGGGTCAATGTTGTTTGCAAAACGCCAAACCGCATCGGCCGTGTCGGAAATATCAATGGTATGGTCAAGGTAGATGACAACTTTTACTTCATCCAGTAAACCTTGCCTGAACAGGTTTTGGTTGAGGTCTTCGATCTGGTTTGGCTCTGTTTTCTCAACAGCGATAAAAACCAAAGAAATGCCCATTGCAAGCAAAGAATCATTGATGGCAGTGATTGCAGGATTTTGAATTTTAACCGCTTCTTTGTTTAAGGTTGATGCTTCTTTTATCGGTACTTTTTCATCAGTCCTTAATTCTTCCGGAAGTTTTTGCGTGGCATCAATACCCATTTTTCCGCCAAAAGAAGCTTTGGAGCAGGAATGGTCCAGCACGTCCATCGGCCCGGAAGTAAAAACAAAATCTTGCTGCGGGTCAACATTGGTAGAAATGTAGCGGGCAACTTCTTCATTGTTTTGAATATCCACGTCTCCATCAACCACCACAATCATTTTGGTAAACATCATTTGCCCGGCGCCCCAAAGTGAGTTCATCACTTTCATGGCTTGTCCCGGATAGTCTTTTTTGATTTTGACGATAGCCAGGTTATGGAAAACGCCTTCCATCGGCAAAACCATATCTACAATTTCGGGAACCATCGTCATTTTGATTGGCGCAAGGAAAATACGTTCGGTTGCTTTGCCAATCCAGGCATCTTCCTGCGGCGGAATACCGACAATAGTTGCCGGATAAACCGCATTTTTTCGATGCGTAATAGCTGTGATATGGAAACGCGGATACCAATCAGCCAGCGAATAATAACCGGTATGGTCGCCAAACGGGCCTTCCCAAATGTAATCTTCTTCGGGGTTAACATAACCTTCAATGATAAAATCAGCATCAGCAGGAACTTGTACGTCTTGGGTTAAACACTGCACCAGTTCTACTTTTTTCTTCCGAAGAAAACCGGCCAGCATATATTCGTCAATACCATCAGGAAGCGGGGCAGTTGCAGCATACGTATAAACCGGATCGCCTCCCAACGCTACGGCAACCGGCATTTTTTGACCTAACTTTTTATATTCCTGAAAATGCCGTGCAGAAACTTTGTGCTTGTGCCAATGCATTCCAGTTAGTTTTGGTTCGAAAACCTGCATCCTGTACATGCCCACATTGCGGATGCCGGTTAAAGGGTCTTTGGTGTGGATCACGGGAAGCGTAACAAACGGGCCGCCATCTTCTGGCCAACAGGTTAAAACCGGCAGTCTGGTAATGTCCGGGTTTTGCATCACCACTTCCTGGCAAGCACCTTTCCCGGAAACGGTTTTTGGCATCCAGGAAGAAATCTGGCCCAACTTCGGCAGCATTTTTAGCTTATCTAAAATACTGTCTTTCGGGCCGGTCAATGTTTTAAACAAGCCTTCAATTTCTTTTGAAATATCATCCATCGAATCAACGCCCAAAGCCATGCACATCCGTTTGTAATTGCCCATGGAATTGATTAAAACCGGGAAATCATAACCGGTATTTTCAAATAATAAAGCCGGGCCATACTGCTTGGAAACCCGGTCGGTAATTTCTGTGATCTCTAATTTAGGATCAACTTTTTCTTTGATGCGCACCAGTTCTCCGGCTTTTTCAAGCGTTTCTATAAAGTGTTGCAGGTTTTTGTAAGCCATAATAATTTTCGTTCTGCTAAGGTCTTGTTAATTGCTGATACTTCTTTTATGGCATAAAAAAAGGCCGCTGTTTTTTACAGCGGCCTTACATTTATGTTTTGAGGTTTTGTTCTTAAAAACGCATTCCTAAAGTCAGGAAAGCATTGTTGTAAGTGTTTTTTAAGTTTGCGGCCGGGCTAGCATCTGTAGAATATATCGGATCAAACTGATAAGGATAAATCGTTGTGCTTCGTGTAATATACTGATAGGTAGCATCAACATAATATTTGCCGAAACGATAACCTAAACCTGCACTGGTTGTTTTTATCGGGCTGCCGATACCAACTTGCGGGTTTCCCTGATAATTAAAACCGCCCCTGATAAAGAAATCTTCCAGTTTTGCCTCGGCACCTACACGTGCATTTACAGTTGATTTATAAAGGGTAGAAAGATCGGTATTGTCCTGACTGTTGTCATAATCGCCGCTGCTTAAATGCATTCCTTTATAATCTACGTATTCCACATCGCCGGAAATAAAACCATATTTTCCAACAAACACCGCCACACCACCGCTAACTTTCATAGGTGTGCGCAAGTTATAAGTAACATCATAATCACCAGGGTTGCTACTGTTAGATATTACCCCACTTTGCGCATATTGAGTTTGCAAGCCTTCTAAGTAGCTATCTGCAATTGTCATCCAGGTTGGCGAAGTATAAGTAACACCAATCCGAACTGCTTCAACCGGTTTATAAATAAAACCAACTCTGGCATTAAAACCGGTACCAGTAGTTATCTGATTTTGAAAATACTGGGAACTATATGCAGCAGGAACCGGTGCAGTATTAAAGTTGTTATTTGGGTAAATCGAAGATGTTCCAGTTTCATTGAATACGCTTGTTCTGTTAAACCTCAAATCTGTTATACCAATGCCAAAACCTAAATACAATTTATTACTGTAATTGGCACCACCTGATAAACTAATTTCGGACTGGCCACCGCTGGTAACAACCGAATTGTTTTGACTATTATTTAAAGAGGTTACATTAGAATAGTAACCCTTTGGGCTGGTAGGACTGGCGTCATAAAGAGCACTCAATTGCTGGTTTACAGCCCAAGCCTGCAAAGTATTATCATTAGAAGCAAAGTTGCCATATTGTGCAACTTCTTTGTTTGCTAACTGTGCATAATAATCAGAGATAGAGCCATTTGGGTTTCTACCAGCATAATAAGTATTTTGATAAAAATTATTGGTGCGGTTATAAGAAGCGCCCAGGTTAAAACTTAACCAGCCTTTGGTTTTGTCTCGGCCGCGGGGCGTGCTTAAACGGTTATAAAATACAACAGATGCATTGTTTAAGTTAACCTGATTTTTATTGCTGTTATTGTTTTGGCCAAAATAATTTGATTCTACTTTAGAACCGTTAAATTCTGGTGTAACACTCAGCTCTGATTTAGTAAAAAAACCAAGACCGGCCGGGTTTCCGCTTACCGAACTCAAATCTCCGCCAACTGCGGTAGAAGCGCCGCCGATAGCTTTGATACGTGCCGTGGCACCAGTTTGTGTTTGCGAAAAGCGAAAAGCATCGCCGCTGTATTGGGCATAGGAAACCTGAGAGGCCGCTACTATAGCGACCCCTGTTAAGGCATATTTTAAATTCATATTATTTTATAAGAGAGAAAGAAGAAAGCTTGCGTGTTTTTTATCCTCTGCCTGGACGGCCACCGCCACCACCGCCAGAACGGCCACCGCCGCCAAAACCACCACCGCCACCAAAAGAAGAAGGGGCTGGAGTATTGTAAGTAGGGGCAGAACGTTGAGGAATGTCTTGTCTGGCTGGCCTTTGGCTATAACCGCCATTGTTGTTATAAGTGTTTCCGCCTACCGTGTTCCTTCCGGGATTGTAGCTGCTTCTTCCGTTGATCACAGAAGAGCCACGGTTCATACCATTATAAACACCGTTATAACCGGCATTTGGGTTGCCATTGCCCCTGTTTGGCCTTCCTGTGCCGGAACCAACGCCGTAAGCAGAATACAAACCTCCGTAACCATAACCGCCAAGACCATAACCATAACCGCCGCCATAAAAAGAGTATGGTGAATAAATAGAATATGGTGAGTAAAAAGAGTATGGGGAATAGAACGGCGAATACAAAGAGCCTAACCCGTAGCCTAAGCCTAATCCCAAACCTGCACCGTAGTAAGAGTTATAAAAGCCATCATAAGCAAATGGCGAATAACTGCCGAAACGGTTGATACGCGATGCATAATTGTCGTAATAGCCATCGTTGCGGTAAGAGCGGTCATTGCTGGCATATTCTACCTGGTCGCCGGCTTTTGCTTTAGAAAAATACACATCATCGTTGTAATCTTTTTGCTGAGCAGCATATTTGGTAGTTGTACAAGCCCCCAATACAACTGCACTCATCATTACAATACCTTTTAAGATTCTCGTTTTCATTGTGTTAGCATTTTTAAGTGTAAAAGTTTATAGTCCCTATAAATTTATAAATTTGGATTCGATTTATATAATTTTTTTTGTGTCAAAATTCATTCCATTTTATGAGTAAAAGTATTATTAGTAGAGACGAAGATTATTCGCAATGGTTTAATGAATTAGTAATAAAATCTGATTTGGCCGAACATTCTGCCGTGCGGGGCTGCATGGTGATCAAACCTTACGGTTATTCTATCTGGGAAAAGATGCAGGCAGCTTTAGACCAGATGTTTAAAGATACCGGCCATAGCAATGCTTATTTCCCTTTGTTTATCCCGAAATCTTTTTTTTCCAAAGAAGCCAGCCACGTAGAAGGTTTTGCCAAAGAATGTGCGGTTGTAACACATTACCGTCTTAAAAACGATGCAGATGGAAATATTGTTGTGGACGAAGACGCAAAACTGGAAGAAGAGCTAATTGTACGCCCAACCTCAGAAACGATCATCTGGAATACTTACCGCGGCTGGATACAATCGTACCGCGATTTGCCTTTGCTGATTAACCAATGGGCAAATGTAGTGCGCTGGGAAATGCGCACCCGTTTATTTTTGCGCACTACCGAATTTTTATGGCAGGAAGGCCACACCGCACACGCAACGGCCGAAGAAGCCATTGCAGAAACCGAACAAATGCTAAACGTTTATGCTGATTTTGCCGAAAACTGGATGGCTTTGCCGGTTATAAAAGGTAAAAAAACAGCCAACGAACGTTTTGCAGGCGCCATAGATACTTACAGTATTGAAGCCTTGATGCAGGACGGAAAAGCGTTGCAAGCCGGGACTTCGCACTTCCTCGGACAGAATTTTGCCAAAGCTTTTGACGTAAAGTTTTCTGATAAAGAGAATAAGCTGGATTACGTTTGGGCAACTTCCTGGGGCGTTTCTACCCGTTTGATGGGCGCTTTGGTGATGGCACATTCGGACGATGCCGGTTTGGTTTTGCCGCCAAAACTTGCACCCATACAAGTTGTAGTGGTGCCAATTTACAAGCACCAGGAAGAACTGGACAACATTTCGGCCTTTGTAAAAGAACTTACAAAAGATCTGCGTAAAAGAAGCATCAGCATCAAATTTGATAACCGCGACACGCAACGGCCGGGCTTTAAATTTGCCGAATATGAACTGAAAGGCGTGCCTTTGCGCGTGGCCATTGGCAGCCGGGATATGCAGAACGGAACCGTAGAGCTTGCCCGTCGTGATACCAAAACCAAAGAAACTGTTCCGCAGCAAGGCTTGGCCGAAAGGATTGAAGCTTTGCTGGAAGAAATCCAACAGAACATTTACCAGAAAGCTTTAAAATTCCGCGATGAAAACATCACTTTGGTAGATACTTACGAAGAGTTTAAACGTTTGCTCGATGACAAACCCGGCTTCTTATCGGCCCATTGGGATGGCACCAGTGAGACCGAGCAACGCATCAAAGAAGAAACCAAAGCCACCATCCGTTGCATCCCCCTAAACAACCCGCAGGAAGAAGGCCAATGTATCCTCACCGGAAAACCTTCTACCCAACGTGTTTTGTTTGCCAGGGCATATTAAACCGGTTACGGGTTGCAAATTGTGCTTTAATGCTTCTTTTACCACTATAAATTTGGAGAACCTGTTTTAAATTATAGCGTAAAGGTTTACAATGCTTCTTTTATGCCTGTAAATTTTGGTTCGGATGTTTTTATTTGTACAAAAAGCACGATAGGCCAACGATTTTTAGGTGGTAAAAGAAGCATTGAAAATAATTGAACAAAATTTAGACAAGCTTTAAATTATTTTTTAATTTTATCAGTTTAAAATAAACCGTTTACAACCACAATAAACAGCAATACTTCTTTTATAAGGCAAAAGTTAATGTTGGCATAATCAAAAAGGTTGTTGAACCAGCAAAGCAATTTACAGCCCACATCCAAAAACACACGAAGGAACTAATGAGATTCGCTACAAAAGCCATACACGCAGGCCAGAAACCTGACCCAACAACCGGCGCCGTTATGACGCCTATTTATCAAACTTCCACTTACTGGCAAAAATCTCCCGGCGAAAACCAAGGCTACGAGTATTCGCGCGGCACAAACCCAACCCGTACAGCTTTAGAAAATTGTTTGGCCGCACTCGAAAACGGTAAATATGGTTTGGCTTTTTCAAGCGGCATGGGCGCTACGGATGCCGTGATGAAACTGCTTCGCCCCGGTGATGAGGTGATTACCGGAAATGATTTGTACGGCGGTTCTTATCGTATGTTTACCCAACTGTATGCACATTACGGTATTAAGTTTCATTTTGTGGATTTTACCGATCCTGAAAACATCGTCCCTTTTATCAACGAAAACACAAAGCAAATTTGGTTGGAAACGCCGAGCAACCCGACTTTGCAGGTTTTTGACATTGAAGCTGTGGCAAAAATAGCCAAAGCGCACCAACTGCTTTTTACGGTAGATAGCACCTTTGCTTCGCCCTATTTGCAAAACCCGCTGAACCTGGGCGCCGATATCGTGATGCACTCGGCTACCAAATACCTGGGCGGCCACTCGGATGTGATAATGGGTGCCTTGATCATGAACGACGAAAAACTGTATAAAGACTTGTTTTTTATCTACAATGCAACCGGCGCAACACCTGGCCCCCAAGATTGCTTTTTGGTGCTTCGCGGAATCAAAACCCTGCAGTTGCGCATGCGCGCACATTGCGACAACACACGCACCGTTGCAGCATCTCTGATGTACCATCCCAAAATCGAAAAACTTTACTGGCCCGGTTTATATGAAAACGCAAATTACCAGGTTGCCAAGAAACAAATGCGCGATTTTGGCGGCATGATTTCTTTTACCATAAAAGGGGCATCGCTGGAAGAAACGATGCGCGTGGCTTCCGCTTTCAAACTTTTTACTTTGGCCGAATCCCTGGGCGGCGTAGAATCGCTGGTCAACCATCCGGTAACGATGACGCATGCCTCCATCCCAAAAGCCGAACGCGACAAAGCCGGCGTAACCGATAACCTACTGCGTTTAAGCGTTGGGATTGAAGACATAGAAGATTTGCTGGAAGATTTAAAACAGGCGTTGGGTGTTTATAAGATGTGAGGCAAGGGGTATCAGGTTTGAGGTAAGAGGTTTGAGGAACAGAGCATGCGGCATACGATGCTGAAATAGCGTGCTTCTGTTTTAGCCTGGCTCTTGCTCTTGATACTTGTTTTAAACCAATTTAAATAATGTTTTTAGTTTATTGTTTAAATCAAAAAGTTCATGTTGGCTTAGCCTTCCTAAAAGCCCTTTTGCCAATGCTTTGTCCAGGGTTGCAATTTTACTTGTCCGGATAAGCGATTGTTTTTTAAGCCCGTTTATCAGGTTTGGTAAAAGTAAAACATCTGTTATTTCCTGCCATTAAATTTGTGTTGTAATAAAACATACAGTAAAGTCAAAATTAGTGCTTGCCAACACAACTGCCGACCGTAATTTGCTACCGCTTAAATCTGTAAATGGAAATGTAATGAGTATAATATCACCTTTAGTCATTACTATAAATTTCTTTTAGATCTGACTCTGAATAAAGGTCTTCCTCTTCGTTCAAAAAGTCAAAAGTCTGGCTGTTTGTTATAATCTGTTGGATACCTTCAGTCAACTTTTGTTCTTCATACCGTTTTATAATCAAATTTGTAAACTCAGAAATTTCTTCGGCCTTGTCTTGCGGGAGCTGATTGATTGCTTTTACAGTTTGTTCGATAATAGCCTGCTTGTTCATGTTACAAAATTTATAAATACAAATATAAGCAATTTCGATAACCAGAGATTTGCGTTGTATTTCTTTCGTTATCCAAACCCTACTTTTGCGCAATGCTCAATAGCCTTCAACAATTTCTCGATGCTAAAGTAAACCAATACAACCGCCCGGAGTTTATCGAAAACGATCCCATCGTTATTCCGCATCAGTTCAGCAAAAAGCAGGACATCGAGGTCATGGGTTTTTTTGCCGCCATTTTAGCCTGGGGGCAACGCAAAACGATCATCAACAAATGCCGGGGACTGATTGTGCGGATGGACAACGCGCCTTTTGATTTTCTCCAAAACCATCAGGAAACCGATTTAAAAGCCTTGCTGGGTTTTAAGCACCGCACTTTTAACGATACCGACCTGTTATATTTTGTGTCTTTTTTCCGGCAGCATTATCAGCAGTACGGCTCGTTGGAAGATGCTTTCCTTCCTTCCGTTACCGGAACCGGAGAACAACCTGTTTTCAGGGAAGATTTTATGGACGAAAACGCAAATGCTTCTTTTACCCTGCAAAATTCATCCTCCGTTTGTTATGCACATCACCTGGTACGGCCTGAAAGCAATATTGAAACGTTGCTGAACCATTTCCGCAGCTACTTTTTTTCGTTGCCCGATTTTCCGCACCGCAGCAAAAAGCATGTTTCTTCCCCGCGGCAAAAATCCACCTGCAAACGCTTAAACATGTTTTTGCGCTGGATGGTTCGGAAAGACAATTGCGGCGTTGATTTTGGGATTTGGACGAAAATAAAACCTGCCGATCTGGTTTGCCCCTGCGATTTGCATGTGGACCGTGTTGCCCGAAAACTTAAACTCATCACCCGAAAACAAAACGACTGGCAAACGGCCGTAGAACTGACCGAACGGCTGCGGGAATTTGACCCGCAAGACCCCGTAAAGTATGATTTCGCTTTGTTTGGTTTAGGGATTGAAGAGAAGTTTTGATAAGTTTGTGGATATGAAAACGCTGACAGTAAATATCACCAACGATAAAGATTTGCCGATCATGGAAGAAATCCTCACCCGTTTTGGATTGAGTTATCAGATCAATACGGATTATAATTTTACAGAGCAGGACATTAAAGGTTTACTAAAAACCAAGCAGGAATTTTTGGATGGCAAAAGCAGTGCCCGCGATTGGAGCGAAATTGAGCAAGACCTGGACATCAATACTGCATACCAAACGCAACCGGGGATTTTAAAGTAAAAAAGGTAAACGATACTTCTTTTACCACTATAAATTGAGTTTGGCTTAGAGCCTGTTTAAATTCCGT
This sequence comes from Mucilaginibacter sp., assembly GCF_041088075.1. Classification (GTDB taxonomy): domain Bacteria; phylum Bacteroidota; class Bacteroidia; order Sphingobacteriales; family Sphingobacteriaceae; genus Mucilaginibacter_A. Next base: position 24,882 of record NZ_JBGCVY010000050.1, read on the forward strand.
TATTGATGTTTTGGCTAAAGCCAACCTACGGTTTATATCTCCCACGGCCTAAAGACCGTGGCAATTCAGCCGCCTTGTTTTACAGATTTTTGTGTATGCTGATTGATAATTGCATATATCGTTTATTCATTGCCACGGCCTTTAGGCCGTGGATGGACGAGAAAAAGATGGCTTCAGCCAAAAATACAAGATGCGGATTTTTATGGCATAAAAGAAGCATGAAGACAGACCGGATAAAATTTAGACCGGCTCTTAACCTCATCCATAAAGCTTTTAGCCTAACATTTTGGTTTTTTTGAATAGTTGTTTCTAATCCTATCTTTAGCCAACCAATTTTTAACCCATGAAAAAAACTTTTTTTGTTTCGGCGTTCCTGGCCTTTGCTGCGGTTGCTGCCTTTAAATTTAACGCTGCTGCGCAGGAAATTCCGGTTATCAACCACATTACGGTTTACGTGGTGGATTTGAAAAAGAGCAGCGATTTTTATAAAAACGCGATGCTGTTTAAAGAAATCCCAGAACCTTTTCATGATGGACGGCACGTTTGGCTGCGCATGGGCCCGCACGCGCAACTGCATGTGGTGCAAGGTGCAAAAGTGATTACCCAGCATGATATCAATGTCCACATGGCTTTCACCGTTCCTGATTTGAAAAAGTTTACGGCGCATTTAGACCAAATGCACGTGAAATACGGCAACTGGAAAGGCGACAGCAAAGAGCCGCAACTTCGGCCCGACGGTGTTAAACAAATTTACTTTCAAGACCCGGACAACAACTGGATTGAGGTGAACGACGATAAGTTTTAGAGGGAGTCGGGAAGTCAGAAAGACCGGGAGTTGGGAAGACGGGAAGTCCGGGAAGACTGGAAGTTGGGAAGACCGGAAGTCCGAAAGACCGGAAGTCCGAAAGACCGGAAGATGAAAAACAGTTGGTAAAAGAAGCATTGGTAATTTTGATGCTTCTTTTACCGGTTGTTTTTTGGTGAACGCTTGCCAGGTAGGCGCTTTGCCGCGTGAGGGATTGCAGTGGAAAGCCCACAGCGAGGCACGAGCGAGGACTTGGAACGGAAAGCCCGACCCGCAGGGGCACGCCCAAATGAAGAAAGTCCGGAAGTTGGGGAGACCGAAAGTCCGGAAGTTGGAAAGACTGGAAATTTTAAAAATTTGGCATCCATAATTTAGGGTGATAAAAGAAGCATTCACGCAAAAACCAGTTAGATTTGAAATGATGGTCGAGCTAACCGCAATTTTATTACAATTTGCAGAAAAAGGCGAAAAAACCGGCTGGACCTACCTTTCCATTCCCGCCGATGTTGCCCAGGAAATCAAACCGGACAACAAATTGAGTTTCCGGGTAAAAGGGTTTTTAGACGGCGTGCCTATCAGCGGTTTAGCATTGCTGCCGATGGGCGAAGGCGAATTTATTTTGCCGGTAAAAGCAGTATTGCGCAAGGCATTGGGCAAACAAAAAGGCGCCATGGTGAAGATGCAATTGGAAGAAGACAAAGATTTTAAAATTACCATGCCCGATGATTTGGCCGCCTGTTTTACCGACGAACCGGAAGCTTTGCACAACTTTAACCAACTGCCCAAATCGCACCAGCATTATTATTTCAAGTGGATAAACGGAGCCAAAACAGAAGCCACACGCGTTAAACGGATTGCGGCAACTTTAAATGCCAGCAGCAAAGGTTTGGGTTACGGGGAAATGATGCGGGAGATGAAGGCTTGGTGGTGAAATTTGCAAAAAATTTAGTTGATTTTTTTGGCTAAAGCCTTTAAATGCGTGTGGTTTTGTAATGTTCGGACATTGGCTTTAGCCGAAATCTAAATTTCTTCATCAAAGTTTTCTCACAAATCTCATCTCGCAAACCAAATTGCACATACTGTTTTTACCAGTATAAAATTGGTGTCCACAGCTTCATTTGCCCTCGTTTTGTAATCTTCGCTGATCCTAAAACCAGCAAACCAAATCAATTCGCGAAATTTGCGGCAATGATAAACGATCAAATTTCAACACAAACCCAAACAGAAGATACCATTGTGGCTTTGGCTACCGCAAACGGCGTGGGCGCCATTGCCGTCATCCGGCTTTCCGGTCCGCAAGCTATCCAAATTGCCAATGCTGTTTTTAGGGGTAAAAATTTGTTGAAGCAAGCCTCGCATACGCTTCATTTCGGTTCAATTGTGGATGGCGAAATTGTTTTGGATGAAGTAGTGGTTTCGCTTTTTATCGCGCCCAAATCGTACACCAAAGAAAACGTGGTGGAAATTTCCTGTCATGGTTCGCCGTACATCATCCAATCCATCATCAAATTATTGATGGCAAAAGGAGCACGCGCCGCCAAACCAGGCGAGTTTACCTTGCGCGCTTTTTTAAACGGACAATTGGATCTTTCTCAGGCTGAAGCAGTTGCGGATTTGATTGCTTCGGATTCTAAAGCTTCGCACCAAATTGCGATGCAGCAGTTGCGTGGCGGTTTCAGCAACCAGTTGCAGGTTTTGCGCGATCAATTGATTCATTTTGCTTCGCTGATTGAACTGGAACTGGATTTTGGGGAAGAAGATGTGGAGTTTGCCAACCGCGACCAATTGAAAACTTTGATCTTGAAAATCAATAAAGTTATTTTTGACCTGATTCGTTCTTTTGAGTTGGGAAACGTGATCAAGCAAGGCGTAAACACCGTGATTGCCGGAAGGCCAAACGCCGGGAAATCAACGTTGCTGAATGCTTTGCTGAACGAAGACCGCGCGATCATCAGCCCAATCCCCGGCACAACGCGCGACACGATTGAAGAAATCTTAAACATCAATGGCGTTAATTTCAGGTTGATTGATACGGCCGGCATCCGCGAAGCAACCGATGCTATTGAAGCCATTGGCGTACAAAAAACGATGGACAAGATCAGTACTTCGGCTTTGCTGGTTTATGTTTTTGATGTAAATGAACTATCCGCAGCAGAAATTAAAAGCGATATCGAAAGTCTGCAACGGCCCGGAATCCCAACCCTCGCCATCGCCAATAAAATAGATTTGCCTGCTAAAAGAAGCATCAGTTTTGTTTCAACTCAAACTGTAAAATACCTGCAAATTTCGGCCAAAGAAAAACAACATATTGAGGAACTGAAGCAACTGGTTTACGAAACGGCCATCCAAAAAAGGCTGACCGGCGAAGAAACCGTCATCACCAACATCCGCCATTTGCAAGCTTTGCAAAAAACGCAGGAATCTTTAGCACGCGTGTTGGATGGCATGGAAAACCCGGTTACTTCTGATTTTTTGGCAATGGACATCAAACAGGCGTTGTATTATTTGGGCGAGATTACCGGTGCGGTTACAACGGATGATTTGCTGGAGAATATTTTTAGTAGGTTTTGTATTGGGAAGTAATATACTTTTTGAGGTATAACTTTTTCAATATAAATTTTTTTATACCCGATAGGTTATAATACAACCACTTTAATTATCTTTATACCCATTAAGGTATAATATGTCTGATTTTTCTAAATTTGTTAAAACCAAGCGTAAAGAATTTAATTTAACGCAGGAAGAATTAGCTTTGAAAGCAGGTGTAGGGCTACGTTTTGTGCGTGATTTAGAACAAGGGAAACAAACATTACGTTTGGATAAAATAAACCAGGTTTTGGTTTTGTTTGGAAAAACGGCTGGCGTGGCTGATTTAACAACATCATGAAATGGCAAGGCGGGCATTTGTATATTATCAAGCACAATTGGCAGGCTATTTGTCGGAAAACGACGAAGGTTATGCGTTTAATTATGATACGGATTATTTAAATACCCCAAATGCAAAACCTGTCAGTTTAACTTTGCCCATCACCGCTGCGCCTTACCAAAGCAAAGTTTTATTTTCTTTTTTTGATGGTTTGATACCGGAAGGGTGGCTGCTGAACGTAGCCCAAAAATACTGGAAATTAAAGGGGAATGACCGTTTTGAACTGTTGCTTACCTTATGCAGGGACACCATTGGTGCGGTAGCTGTTGTGCCGCAAGAGGAGGTGATGGATGCCTAATTGTTTGTTTTGCTACCAGCCTTTGTTAAAGGAACAGGAATACCATCAAAAATGCTGTAAACGTTTTTTTGGGACCAGTACCATGCCGGTATTGCAACTAAACAAAAAGCTTTTGGATGATTTGGCAGCAAAAACAGTTAACCAACGGATTGCAGTTACCGGTGTACAGCCCAAACTTTCTGTATCGCTTGAACAGGATAAAGGGGCAGCGCGTTTAACCATCGTTGGTTTGTGGGGCAATTATATTTTAAAACCCCAGCACGAAGAGTTTCTTTACATGCCCGAAACAGAAGATTTAACCATGCACCTGGCCAACCTCTTCAAAATCAAAACTTGTGCCCATACTTTGATACGTACAAGCGAAGGAGATTTGGCTTACCTGGCAAAACGATTTGACCGCGAAAACGGGTTGAAAATCCATACAGAAGATTTTTGCCAGCTTTCGGGATTTTTAACCGAGCAAAAATACAAAGGGTCATACGAAAAGGTTGGGAAATTAATACAGCAATATTGTACCAATAAAGGCTTTGACGCTTTAAATTATTTTGAACTGGTATTGTTCTCTTTTTTAAGTGGCAACAATGATATGCACCTTAAAAACTTTTCTGTTGTTCATGCCAATCAGGAAATTGCATTGGCACCAGCTTATGATTTGTTAAATGTAAACCTGATCTTTCCGGAAGATGATGAAGAAATGGCTTTAACCTTAAATGGCAAAAAGAAAAAGATTGCCAAAAGGGATTTTGATAGTTTGGCAGAGAAATTAAATTTACCGGCAAAAGCCGTAGCTAATATTTATAAAAAGTTTACCAGCCAACGAGGGCAGGTATTAAACCTCATCCAAGCTTCTTTTTTGCCGGAAGAAGCTAAAGACCGTTATATAGAAATATGGGATGAAAAGGCAGGTAAATTAGCTTAGTTGTATACATTCTTGATGGCATGGAAAACCGGTTACTTCTGATTTTTTGGCCATGGATATCAAACAGGCTTTGTATTATTTGGGCGAAATTACCGGTGCCGTTACTACGGATGATTTGCTGGAGAATATTTTCAGTAGGTTTTGTATCGGGAAGTAAGGTTCTATTAGTTATTGTCAACTATTTCTAAATTTCGGGAAATAGCTTTTTAGGAAACTTCATCATTTCAAATAGCCGCTTTTCAACGTTTTTCCATTTGTATCTGTTATTAATCATTTCAATAACTTCTTTAAAGTTAATGTCTTGATGATAGGTAAGGGCCTTGAGTACTATGGATGGGTTCCTGGAAGTATATTTAAATTCATAAGCATTTACCATTTGAGAAAGGGTAATTGTAGAAGAAAGATAAGCTATATCAATAAAATCTTTAAGCCGGGTGCCATTGCCGGCTATGACGTTCAATTTCATTGCTGCAATATCTTCAGGCGAGGACATACGCAGCTCTTCTTCCTCAATCAAGGGTTTTACCAAAGGATAGTTGTGCGTGATGAAATCAACTTTAATGCCTTGCATTTCGCCTTTAAGCGTATTTTTTGATTGATAATCCAATTGGAAATTGTATTTGCTTTCCAGTTCAGCGATCAGGAAATTTTCGTCAAAAGCTGATTGGTTGAAAAAATCCAGATCAATACTAATCCGGTGGCCAATTTGTAAAGCAAGTGCAGTTCCTCCTACCAAAAAAAAATCTTTTAGGAGGCTGTCTTTCATTAAGGTTTTTAAGAGTTCCAGTGTTGGTCCGCCAACTGTTTCTTTTCGTAGCATTTCATGGAAGCTAATGGGATATCAAACTGTTGGCTCACAAAGTTCAGGTCTTTATCGTTCAAATAAGCAATGTTTTTAATGGCTTCTTTTACACCGTCAATTCCATAACGGTTCAATATAAAATACCAGTCGCTGGGCCAGCCGCGCTCAATTACCCTTTGTACCACCACGTCGCGCATTTCCTGAAAATTAAATTCTGAAAGCCGGTATTCCCAAAGCAATTTTGGGTTTAAAGCAGCATCCGGGAAATCTTTATAATCATCAAAATACATAAATGATAAATTCTTGATTTACGAAAATACACCAAAAAACACGTAAAGCATAACTTGTGAAATGATTGGTAATTTGGGCTGATTTAAAATTTATTCAATTACTTTCGATGCTTCTTTTACCGGCATAAAATTGATTTTATGCTACTATTAATCCACCAAATTTATGTCACCAAAACAAAATTGGAGAAAAAGAAATCGTCATCCTGAAATTTTTTCAGGATCCCTTTTCCATGGTTGTAACCTTTCTGATTGGATGCCGAAAAGATTTCGGCATGACAAAGGCAGACCAATTTTATGCCTGTAAAAGAAGCATTGGCTTTAGTCATCCTGAAATTTTTTCAGGATTCCTCTTCCAAGGTTTTAACCTTTCTGATGGGATGCCGAAAAGATTTCGGCATGACAAAAACGCACCAATTTTATGCCGGTAAAAGAAGCATTGGCGTTAGTCATCCTGGACTTGTTTCAGGATCCCTCTTGCAAAGTCGTAACCTTTCTGATGGGATGCCGAAAAGATTTCGGTATGACAAAAATGCACCAAATTTTACTTGGTAAAAGAAGCATTGGCGTTAATCATCCTGAAATTTTTTCAGGATCCTCTTCCAAAATAACGGCCTTTCTAATGGGATGCCGAAAAGATTTCGGGATGACAAAAACACACCAATTTTTAGGCGGTAAAAGAAGCATCGCATTTTAAAGAAATGAAAAAGTTACAATTTGTAACGTTTTGAAAATCTAAACTCAAATTGTAAAAATACGTTTATCAACCTGTTTACTGTACGAAAAAACCGTACGGTTGAAAATGCAATTCGCCAGGCTTTTATCTCAGCCCTCATTTTGGATACAACAACCCGAGATTAGGAAACTTTATTGCGTCTGTTAACGCCCATCTTTGTGTTGTTAAATTTTCACAAACTTAAATTTTACGTGATGAGCAGTATCGAAAAAACAAAATTAGGCAGCCAGGGATTGGAAGTCCCCTTAATTGGCTTGGGTTGTATGGGCATGACGAAAATTGCCCACATGGATATTTATGGCGAGGCCGATGAAGCAGAAAGCATCGCCACCATCCACCGCTCGTTGGAGTTGGGCGGCAATTTTTTAGACACGGCAGATTTGTACGGTCCGCTGTTTAACGAAAGGCTGGTGGCCAAAGCCATCCAAGGCAACCGCGATAAATATATCATCGCCACCAAATTTGGCTACGAGATTGACGATAGCGGAGCTTTGACCTGGCAGATCAACAGCAAAAAAGACTATGTAAAAAAAGCATTGGAACGCTCGCTCAAAAACCTGGGCACGGATTATATTGATCTGTATTACCTGCACCGCCTCGACCCAAACACACCGATTGAAGAAACCGTGGAAGCAATGGGCGAACTGGTAAAAGAAGGCAAAGTGGGCTACATCGGCCTTTCGGAAGTGTCTTCGGCAACGATCAAAAAAGCGCATCAAATCCATCCTTTAACGGCCGTGCAAACCGAATATTCGTTGTTTGAACGCGGCGTGGAAGAAACCGGAATTTTGGCCACCTTGCAAGAACTTGGGATCGGTTTTGTTGCCTATTCGCCTTTGGGCAGGGGTTTTATTTCGGGCGAGATTAAAAGCCCGGACGATTTCCCGGAGAATGATTTCCGCCGTTCGATCCCGCGTTTTCAGGGCGAACAGTTTTATAAAAACCTGGACTTGCTAAACGAAATCCAAAAAATAGCCGATAAAAAAAGCATCACGGCATCGCAACTGGCCATTGCCTGGACGATTGCAAAAGGCGCTGTCCCAATCCCAGGAACCAAACGCGTAAAATATGTAGAGCAAAACATTGCGGCCGCCAGCATTACCTTGACCGAAGAAGAATTGAACCGTTTGGAAGCAATTGTTCCGTTGGGTCTGGATACCGGAGACCGTTACGATGCAGCTACCATGGCTACTTTGGACAAATAAATAAAAAGGGATAAGGAAGGCTTTTTTTGCCAGAAAGTTTTCCTTATCTTAATAATCTTAATCCAACTGTTTTTGCCCGATGAAAAAACCAGCCGCGCAGCCTTACGCCATCAATTCCGTTTCCGAAATGCACCGGATCCTGGCTTTGCCCAAACCAAAACATCCTTTAATCAGTGTCATCAACTTTGATGAAATCCAATGCTTTGCCGATGAAAGCTTGAAAAGCGTAATTTATAATTTCTATTCCATCTGCATCAAAAAAGATTTTAAAGGCAAAGTAAAATACGGGCAAAACTATTACGATTTTGATGAAGGCGTGCTGACTTTTTTTTCGCCGGGGCAAGTAATCTCTACCGAACTTTCGGAGGATTTAAAACTTTCGGGCTACTGGCTCATTATCCATCCCGATTTTATCCAAAGTTATCCTCTGGCCAAAACTATCAAAAATTACGGTTACTTTTCTTATGCGGTAAACGAAGCATTGTTCCTTTCAGAAAAAGAAGAAACGATGATTGCTGCGATCATGAAAAATATCGAGCAGGAATATTATGCCAACATTGATCATTACAGCCAGGATGTGATGGTTTCACACATTGAATTATTGCTGAATTATGCCAACCGGTTTTACAACCGCCAGTTTATCACCCGCAAAAATGCAAGTAATGATTTGCTGACGAAATTGGAAAACCTGCTGTCGGATTATTTTGCCAACGGAAAAGTGTGCGAGCTTGGTTTGCCCACCGTGCAGTTTGTTTCCGATAGTTTAAACGTTTCGCCCAATTATTTAAGTGATTTGTTGCGTACATTGACCGGCCAAAGTACGCAGCAGCACATCCACAACAAACTGATCGAAAAAGCCAAAGAAATTTTGACCACCACGTCTTTGTCTGTTGGTGAAATTGCTTATCAATTGGGGTTTGAACGGCCTCAATCTTTCAATAAATTGTTCAAAAGCAAAGTCAATATTTCGCCTTTGGAGTTTAAGCATTCATTTAATTGAGGTTCAATTTAAACCGCAATTTATAATTTACAGCCTGTTTAAATTTTGTTAAACTTATTTTGTATGCTTCTTTTACCACTTAAAAATCATTGTCTTTTTGTGGTTTTGTGCCTGTAAAATATCCAGGCACACCAAATTTACAGGCATAAAAGAAGCATCAACATTTTTTTGTATAAATTTTAGTGCCCAATAATTTTTTGTTGATCAACAAAAGCTATCGGTTTTTTGCCTGATAAAAGAAGCATCGGCAAAACGGTTATCAGTGTGCGGGCCTGCTATAGTATTTTTTTTAACGCATTAATCTCTAAAACAAAGAAACCAAAAATTATTTTTTTTGTTAGAAAGAGAAAAACTAACGTATAAATTAAAAATTTATGAAAAAATCAATTGCGATACTGCTTTTATCGGCAGGATTATTTACTGCAAAAATTTCGGTGGCACAAACAACCAGTACTTCAGGCTCTACCTCATCAAGCTCAAGCACAGGTTCTGTGGCCAATGATACTGCCGCCGTTAATTTTACAACCCAGGCTGCTTTAAGTGATATGCAGGAAATTGCAGCAGGAAAACTCGCCCTTAAAAGCGCTAAAAAAGCCAGTGTAAAAACGTATGCTGCCCAGATGATCAAGGACCATACAAAATCTTCGGCCGAGATGAAAAAAATATTGGCTACAAAACAATTTACACCGCCAACGCCTTCACCTGCGGATGCCGCACCGGATGCCATGCTGACCGGCGTTAAAGGCGCACAGTTTGATACCGCTTACATGACGATGATGCTGCAAGACCATGTTAAGGCCGTTCAGCTTTTTCAAAATGCGGCAGCCAATGTACAGGATCCGGATTTAAAAGCTTTTGCAGTAAAAACGTTGCCAATTTTGCAGCAACATTTAACCATGGCTAAATCAATAGCTTCCGAATTAAATATCAAAACAACCGCAACGGGCAAATAATTTTGCCTGCAAAAAGCATCTTTTAAAACCATAAAAAAACCACGGCTTTGCTTAGCTGCCGTGGTTTTTTTGTTGAAATATTTTTTATGCGGATACTGTTTTTACAGGTGTTTTTTCAGGCTTGTGTTTCTTCCGGTACAATGGCCATGTTTTCTGGCAGGTCTTCGTATGCCACAACGCCCATCGCGCAAAATTTGGCTATACGCTCGTTCACTAATTCGTCTGCAGGTTTTGCTTTTAATATGTCCAAATCATTCAGCAAAACTTGTTTTAAAGTGTTGATCATGGTTTCCGGATCCTGATGCGCACCGCCAAGAGGTTCTTTAATCACGCCGTCAATCAGTTTATTTTTATACATTTCTGTTGAAGTCAATTTCAGTACTTCGGCCGCTTTTTCCTTGTTGTCCCAAGTCCGCCATAAAATAGAAGAACAGGATTCCGGCGAAATAACCGAATACCAGGTATGTTCCAGCATATAAACACGGTCGCCGATGCCAATGCCCAAAGCGCCGCCCGAAGCACCTTCGCCAATGATGACACAAATAATAGGCACTTTCAAAACCGACATTTCCATTAAATTACGGGCAATTGCTTCACCTTGTCCGCGTTCTTCGGCTTCCAAACCAGGGTAGGCGCCAGGCGTATCAATAAAAGTGATGATGGGTTTGTTAAATTTTTCGGCCATTTTCATCAGCCTTAAAGCTTTGCGGTAACCTTCCGGGTTGGCCATGCCAAAGTTGCGGTACTGGCGCATTTTGGTATTTACCCCTTTTTGGTGGCCGATAAACATCACGGTATGGCCGTTCAGCGAACCAAAACCGCCCACAATCGCTTTGTCGTCTCCCATGTTCCGGTCGCCATGCAACTCAATAAAATCAGTGCTCATAGATTCAATGTATTGCAAAGTATAAGGGCGTTCGGGATGGCGCGAGAGCTGTACGTTTTGCCAGCCGTTTAAATTACCAAAAATTTCTTCTTTTTTTTGCTGAAGGTTTTCGCGCAGTTCAGTTAGCGTAGGCAACATGTCCACCTTTGTTTTTTCCTCAACCTGCTGCACTTTTTCAATCTGCTGCTGTAGTTCTCCAATCGGCTTCTCAAAATCGAATGTAATTTTCATACGTAATTAATGGGCTGCAAAGGTATCGAATCAAATTTGTAATTGCAGGCACTAATCCTGCAACAGCAAGCCATATTTTTTTAGTTGTGTGGCCGTAAGTTGCGCTTCTGTTTTTAAACAAGCTTGCAGTATGGCGTTCCTGAGTTCGCCCTGGTACAAACCGTAGCGGTTGGTGTAATAGATCAACAGGCCGTTGTTCACTTTGTTGTAGTTGAAAAGGCTGTCCAGCATTTTTTCATTAGTGATCAAAAAGCCGTTCATCTCTTTCACTTTTCTTTGTAAAGCTGTATTAATCTGGTTGATAGCAGCTTTTTGCCGGTCGTTTAGCTGAAGCTGTTTTTGCCAGCCTAAAACTTTTTCGGGCAAAGGGTAGTGGTGGTGGTCAGCCACATCAGCCAACCCGCTGATGTTCCGGTTGGTTTTAAAAGCTTCAAACTGGTTTAAAAACGAATCTTGATTAACGTTGATTTTTGAACGGCTGCTGTCAGCCTGTGCCTTAACCTTATGTGGGGCCAGCAAAAAGGATAAGCAAAGCGGGCATAAAAGCATAAAAAAACGGGATCTTAATTTTAAGTGCATAAAAGAAGCATGTGGGTTAAAACAGGGTTTGTGCTAATTGAACAACGGATTGTTGCCATAGTTATGAGACAAACAAAACAATTCGGGCCGGGTTTTAAAGCAATTTTACCCGGGCAAAAAAATATTATTTATTTTTTCGGATTTTGTATTTTACTGCTATCTTCGCCTTCCCAAAATCAAAGGTAATTGGCCCGTTCGTCTAGGGGTTAGGACGTTAGATTTTCATTCTAGAAACAGGGGTTCGATTCCCCTACGGGCTACTAAAGGGATTTTGCCCGGAAAACACCAAGGGTTGTTCTGCAAAGAACAGCCTTTTTTATTGCAGCTAATTTTTGGGTAATGGCCACCACGGAAACCAACGCGGGCGCAAGGCAAACAGAATGACGCAAACCAGACAGGTTTTTTATTCAGGCCAGTTTCTGTTCCGTTGGTTTGCAATGCTTCTTTTATCATGCAAAATTTAAAATGGTTTTTATGCGGTAAAAGAAGCATTATTAAGCCTGTTTAAATTTTGTTCAAATATTGCCCATGCTTCTTTTACCACCTAAAAATCATTGCCCGTTTTGAGGTTTGTGTAACGATAGAATATCTGAATATCAAATTTATAGGCATAAAAGAAGCATCGTAAATTTTTATGATATAAATTAAACAAGCCCTTAATTCATTACATTCTTTTTTAGTTATATTACGTTCCGAAAACTTTTATTGATTAAATGCCTATAAAAGCTTAATTATCAAGCTAAGAATGTATAAACCTACTACCATTAAAGATATTGCACTTGCCTTAAACCTGTCATCTTCAACAGTATCACGGGCTTTAAGCGATAGTTATGGAATTAGCGAGAAAACAAAAAAGATTATTGCAGAATATGCCAAAAAGGTTAATTACCAGTCAAACCCGATAGCATTAGGCCTTAAAAACAGGCGTAGCTATTCAATTGGCATCGTAGTCCCGGAATTGGCCAACAGTTTTTTTTCACAGGCCATAGCGGGCGTTGAATCAATTGCTTACGAAAACGGGTACCATATCATCATTACCCAAACACATGATTCGTCTGAAAGGGAATTGATCAATGTAAACCACCTGGCGCAACGGTCGGTTGACGGCCTGTTGATATCCATGTCATCCGGCACTTCCGATTACAGTTTTTTAAAAAAATTGCATGACAACGGGCTGCCTATCGTTTTTTTTGATCGGATCATCAACGAGATTGAAACTTTTAAAGTTACTTCCGACAATTTCAGCGGTGCTTATAATGCAACCGAATCTTTGATCCGTTCGGGGCATAAGCAGATTGCACTTTTGGCAAATGCGCCGCAATTGTCTATTACGAACGAACGCTTGTCTGGCTATAAAAAGGCTTTGGCCGACCATCAAATCCCTTTCAGGCCGGAGCTGGTCAGAAACTGCTACAAAGGCGGAAGCGATTATCAGGAAGTGGAAGATGCCGTTAAAGAATTGCTGGCCCTGGCCGACAAACCAAATGCGATATTTATCAGCAGCGACCGAATTAGTATCTCGTGTATCAGGGCGTTAAAAAAATTAAAATTCGACCCCCAGAAAATTAGGGTCGTTGGTTTTTCAAATTCCGACATCGTTGACCTTCTACAGCCTTCTATTTCTTACGTCAGGCAAAAAGCTTTTGAAATGGGCCGTACTGCGGTTGAAATGCTGTTAAAGCTGATTAAAAGCAAGTACCCGATCACCGAATTTGAGACAAAGATATTGGATACAGAATTGCACTGGAAAAGTGACGGCCTGAAAAATGTATGATGCTTCTTTTATGCCTATAAATTCCAAATCGGTAATTGTAAGCCTGTTTAAATTTCTGTCATAAAAATTTACAATGCTTCTTTTATGCCCATAAATTTTGTTTTGTAAGCCATTGTTCCGGTACAGAAAATACAATGGGCCAATGAATTTTAGGTGCTAAAAGAAGCATTGCAAATAAGCTGAACTATAAAAAAAAGCCGCCCCATTTTATGATGAAGGCGGCCTTTTTTTAAAAGAAAGGTTAGGTCAATACCCCGGGTTTTGGACTAATTTGGGGTTTTTGGCAAGGTCTGATTGCGGGATCGGCATCCAGTTCTGGTAATCCTTGAATATATTATTGTAGATGTTGACAGGTGTGTACGTAGGGACACCTGCTGTATAAACTATTTTGATGCCATATTCCGGGTTAGTCAGTACACCTTTAGGGCCTGTTGTAATCAGCCAGCGCCTAATATCATACCAGCGTTTTTCCTCAAAAGACAGCTCGATCCTGCGTTCCCTCCTGATATTGGCACGCATATCACTTTGCGACAAGCCTGCCGGAAAATTTGGTAACCCGGCCCTTTGTCTAACAAATGCCAAAGCGGCATATACAGATGCATCCGGGCCAACAGCCTCATTTTGTGCCTCTGCATAATTTAGCAATACTTCCCCATAACGGAAAATTACCCAATTGGACGAACTTGGTGAAGTGGCCAAGCTGGTTTGGCCTTGTATGCTTTCGTCCAGCAGTTTGCGCCCATAATAGCCACTGGTGGTAATATCACCGCCACCGGCCCGCTGGTTATTGCCGCCAACACGGGTGGTAATAATGTCTCCCTGCCATGCTGCGCCATCATAAATAATGGATTGGTAAAAGCGCGGTTCGCGGTTTACGTACGGGTTTTGAGGGTTGTACCCTGAAGCAGGGTCGGTAATAGGCAAACCGTTTTTCATTGCATAGTCATCCACCAGGCTTTGTGTAGGCTGATAATTTCCCCAGCATTGTACCGTGCCTTTTACCACCACAGGGCCTTCCTGGCCTTCGGCCTTGCTTCCTTTGGCAGGCGGTGCATACTGCTTGGCAAAAATAGTTTCGCTGTTAAAATTGTTTGGGGCCAGGAATTGAGCGGCATAATCGCCAAACAAGGTATAAACTTTCAAATCCATTACTTGTTTGTTGGTTGCGGCAGCCTTTGCCCACAGGGTTGCATCGTTGGTTGTGTTAGCCAAGGGGCTTGCTGCAAAAAGCTCTACCCATCCTTTAAGCGTTAGGGCTGCGCCTTTAGTTGCACGCCCGGTTTTATCAATCGTGGCAGGCAAATTGGCAGCCGCAGCATCACAGTCAGCTTCAATAAAAGCGAGGGTTTGCGGTATTGTGGCGCGGGCATTAAAAATATCTGTTCCGTCGGCATTATTCAAAGGGGTGGTAATAATCGGAACGCCCCCGAAATTGGTAAACAACAGCGAGTAAAAGTATGCCCTAAAAAAAGTAACCTCGGCAGTGCGCTGTTTCAACCACGCGGCCGAAAAATTAGATTTGTATAAATTTGTTTGCTGAAAAAACACATTACACTTCCTGATATAGCTATAAGTATTGTCCCAGTTCCACAAGTTGCCATTTGGCCCATTAGGAACATTGGCCGGGGAAATAGACCCGTTTCTTACGGTATTTGCCCCGGTATGGGTTTGTTTGGTCCAACTGTTGTCAGCATACGAATCCGTATGGTTATAATCGTTTTTTTCGTCTGTCAATGAATTATAAATATCATTTACAAACAAATCGGCATTGGTTTCTGTACTAAAAGTTATTTCATTGGTTAACTTACCTTTTGGGGGTACTGTTAAAGAATCATCATTTTTACAAGAGCCGGCAGTTATTAAAACCAGGCCAAACATGAGGATAACCTTGTTATATTCATGAATGAATTTTATCAATTTCATATTTTAATAATTAAAATGAAGCATTAATACCTACGGACAATACGCGTTGCTGGTAATAATTCTGATCATTACCACCATTTTCAGGGTCTACAATTTCCCTCATATGAGGTGTCCAGGTAAAGATGTTTTGGCCTGCAACGTAAATTCTTAAAGAACTGATGGTATTGCGGAGCATTTTATTAGAAAATGTATAACCCAGTTCTGCGCTTTTTAAACGTATATAAGAATCATTTCTGTTAAACCAGGAAGATGTTTGTATATTGTTTGTAGTTGGCGAATTTGAAAGGCGTGGGTAAAGTGCATCCGTTCGGTTGGGTTGCCAGTGTTCACTGAAACTCAACTCTGATGCAGAACCAGAGAAATTAAAAGGCCAAACTATAAAATCATTTAATTGAATGGTAGAATTTCCGCTGCCCTGAAACAATAGGTCCAGGTCAAAGTGTTTAAAGCTTACACGCGGCTCCAGCCCGTAAATAATGCCCGGGGTTTGTGTCTTGCCGATAACTGTCTGGTCATTAATATCAATCCTTCCGTCAGGAACACCATTAGGGCCGGACAGATCGGCATATTTAATATCGCCGGGACGAACAATACCGAAAGAAGGCACCGGAATTCCCGGTTTAAGAACCGGCTGCGCGATATTTGGGTTAACAAAATCATTAGGCGTAAAATACCCCAATGCCTGGTAGCCAAACTGGGTTCCGTATGGCCGCCCGGTTTGTCTCCGGTTAGGGTTGTTATAGGTAGAAGCGTTTTCAATAAAATTCAACAATTTGTTTTTTGCATAAGTAAATGTTCCGGTAATATCAAACCTTAAATCATTGGAGAAGGTATGTCCGCTTCGCACAGTGAGGTCAATACCATGGTTGCTCATTACGCCGGCGTTTACCAAACCTGTGCCAACTCCGTATTCACCAGGTAATGCCGCAGAATTACCTATCAGCATATCCGACCTTTTTTCATAAAAATAATCAGCCTCTATGCTAAGTGCGCCTTTCCATAAAGTAGTTTCGATCCCAACATCTGATTTGTTTGCCCTTTCCCAAGTGATATTCGGATTTCCCTGAAGGCCCTCACTAATACCTTGAGTAGCGGTACCGTTGATAACCGCTGAATTGGTATTCAAATTATACGGGCTCAAATACTGATAGGTCAAAATATTACCGCCTGATCTTGGATAAGCCCCAGACTGTCCGAACGAACCCCTTATTTTTAAATTGTCCACCCACTTAATGTTTTTCATGAAATTTTCCTGGGAAATAACCCAGCCGGCAGAGAACGCAGGGAAAAACCCATAACGTTTGCCAGGTGCAAATAAATAACTGCCATCATACCGGCCGGATGCCTGGAACAAGTATTTTTTTGCATAAGCATAATCAACACGGTAAACGTAGCCTATTTGCTTTTGGCCGGTAGAAAAACCACCGTTTGTTAAATCAGTAGTGGCCGGGCCGCCATAGTCCAATTCATCAATACCTAAATTATAGTTTATCCTTGAAGCGGTAAATTGTTGGTATTTTACTATTCGTTCTTCTGCAACACCGGTAAAGCCAATATCACTATTGCCAAAGGAACGTTGAAAATTTAAAATCCCCTGGTAGGTGAAGGAATGGTTTTGATAATACTCTTCCCTAAAACTTGGTTTACTGCTTCCCTGGAAACCTAGTACATAAGTATAAGGGGTTGTATTTTTATTAACGGTATAAAAAGGGATAGGCGTGGTATAGTTCCTTGTTGTGCCGTTTCGGCTGCCAAACAATACATCAGGTGCCGCATCATAGCTTGCAACGCCCTTTATACTTAACCCCTTTAGCGGCAACTGCTGGGTTATGCTAAATTGGGACTGTGTTCCGGGATTTTCGTTAAACCCGTAACCGCTGTTATAAATTTCTCCATAAACGGATTGGGCGATATAGCCCGCATTTAAACCATTGCTATAACGAACCGGGAAATCCGGGGTTTCCCGTTGTGCCTGGTTAATAATCGAACCTGCGCCAAAAGATGGAAAATGCTGGTCTTCTACCCAACTGTTAACTGTGAAATTAACCGTTGTAGTTTTGGTAGGGTTTGAAGTAAGGTTTAATGTAGCATTGTACTTATCTAAGTAAGTGGGGTCCCACATCCCATTTTGATGGGTATAGCCCAACGAGGTAAAATACTTAAAATTATCCGAACCGCCTGAAAGCGAAAGGTTATGATTGGTCAGTATCCGGTTAGGTTTAATTATTTCCTGTAGCGGATGTGCATCGCCATGTACGTCAGGGTCAGAGTGATCCAGGAATTTTTGCAAGTCGTCCGCACTATAAGGCACACCTGATTGAAAATCATTAACGTTTGCCTCATTCTTCATCAGTGCGTATTGGTACCCGGTTACAAAAGTAGGCACCCGGGTAGGGTTTTGAATACCTACATAACCATTGTAAGACAACACCGGCTTGCCCGAGTTGCCTTGTTTGGTGGTAACTAAAATTACCCCATTGGCGCCTGCTACACCGTATGGGGCCACGGCCGCTGCATCTTTCAGTACGGTTAAAGTGGCAATGGTGTTGGGGTCCAAACGGCTAAAATCACGTGGCACGCCATCAACGATCAATAAAGCTGCAGACCCGCCGATGGAACCTACGCCACGGATTTGGATGCCCGAGCCATCAAAGCCAGGCTCCCCGCTTCCCTGTGTACTGATCAAACCGGAAACCCTTCCAACCAAAGAATTTGTTAAATTTACAACTGGTTTTTGTGCAATGTCGGCAGTTTTTAAAGTAGATACCGCTGCCGTTACCGATGTCTTTTTTTGCGTGCCATAGCCAACCACAACTACTTCGTTCAGGTTGTTGGTAGCCGCCTTTAACCTGATGTTTAAATTTGCCCTTCCGCTTACAGCCGTTTCATAAGGGCTGTAGCCGATGTAAGAAAAAACCAGTGTTGCATTGTCCGGTGCTTGCAGGGTAAAATTTCCGTTTAAGTCGGTAACGGTTCCGATGGTTGACCCTTTAACCTTTACAGAAACCCCGGGCAAAGATTCGCCCGTTGAACTATCGGTAACTTTTCCTTTTACAGTTGCCGCATTTTGCCTGGCACTTTGGGCAGTGGCATAAACTGCATTAGCCAAAACGCCGTCCGGGCTTTTGGCATAGCTTAAACCGGAGATACATAAAAGGACAATACCACTCAGGTAAAACTGAGGCTTTTTGACAGGAAGAAATTTCTTAAGTAAAGTCTTTTTCATAATTGTATTTTAATTGAACATGATAAGGGAATAATTTTGAATGTTGAGTAACGATGGTAGTTCCTTTTTACTTTCATTGGCTTTTTTTAGAATTATATAATTGTTTAATTGTTACTTGTTTAATAGCAGGTTGGTTGATACAAATCATTTGTCTTGTTAAAAATAAAGTTTATTGTTGTTGCAATTTTCAGCATTGTCAAAAACAAAACCACTAAAAATTATGGTTTAGGCTTCCTAAAAACGTTTTACAATTTAAGCCCGGTTTAAATCAATACAAGCAAAAATGCCCATGCTTCTTTTACCCTATAAAAATTGGCAGGTGCATCAATCTTTATAGGGTAAAAACCAAACACTTGCCATTTTTTAGGCGATAAAAGAAGCATAGAAACCTTGTTAAGCAAATTTAAAAAAAGCTTTAAGTACAAATTTTATATTGGTTGTAACATTGGCCTATATTTAACTATATCCAAAATGCCTGACAAACTTTCTATTACCCATAACCTGATGCTTACCTGAAGTACTCTGGCTTTTTGCACAAACTTTTGTACTACTATAATTTTAAATCAGGCTTAGTTATAATTGGTTTATGTAATTGGCAGCGATATTAGTATTTTATGATTGTATAGTAATGTGTTTTTCAATTAAAATTTGCGCAATCGTTACCGATAATTGCTTTGGCCATTCTTTTCAGTTACATTAAATTGGTATCGCCGTGCCCTTCTTGCTGCCCACAAATTAATAACCGTGAAGGGGTTTTAATTTTTGAAATGAACATCAAATTGGCTTCCTTAAATTGGATGTTCCATTATACCAAACATAATAGAAAGGCAACACAGATAAACAGCTTTACTTAGAAAGATATTGTTGTTTTGGCCTTAAAGTATCGGTAATCAAAATGTTCGGCTTGCATTAAAACCATAAATAATTGCATGTTGTAACACAAAAACAGCAACCAAATTAAGAAGGCATATTCAAACAAACGGTTAACCCAAGTGGCCAAACATGTGCAATAAAGGAAGCATCCAAAAAGTGGGGTTTGGTTAAAGGGCCGATGTTAAAATTGCAATGCTTCTTTTATGCCGGTAAATCTTGCAGGCACAATCAACGGTACAAGAAGTACAATTATACACTGATTTTTAGGCGATAAAAGAAGCATTGGCGATAAGGGCGAAATTTATTTGTCCTGTCAGCACCGTTACAAGCAGCAATAAATAGATGAAAAATCGGTTTCGGCAACGATTGCAAAGTTTTAGTTGGCTATATTCTTCTTTTGTTGCTAAGTAGTGATTAATCTTGTCTG
Organism: Mucilaginibacter sp.; assembly: GCF_041088075.1. Lineage (GTDB taxonomy): Bacteria > Bacteroidota > Bacteroidia > Sphingobacteriales > Sphingobacteriaceae > Mucilaginibacter_A. The sequence continues at coordinate 44,732 of NZ_JBGCVY010000050.1, forward strand.
CATGATAAAGCGTTGTCATTGTGCAAATATTGCCGGGTTTCGGTAATTGTGCCGGCAATGAAAAAACTGCTATTATTGATGAGCCTAATAAACAACCAAGCCTAATAAACAACTGATTATGAAAAAAATATTGCTGCAATTATTGTTCACGGTGCTTTGCTTTAGCGCGTTTTCCCAGGGAACTATTACAAAGTACTTATCTGGTACAGATAAAGACCACACCGTGCAATGGGATTTTTATTGTACCGGGGGCAGGCAAAGCGGCAAATGGACTAAAATTGCAGTGCCATCAAACTGGGAACTGCAAGGTTTTGGCACCTACAACTACGGGCATGATAAAGTGAAAGCCAATGAGCAGGGGCTTTACAAGCACGAGTTTTTTGCCGAAAGCTGGAAAGGCAAAAGGGTTTTTATCGTTTTTGAAGGTTCAATGACAGATACCAAAGTCATGATCAACGGCAAACAGGCAGGCCCTGTACACCAGGGCGGCTTTTACCGCTTTAAATACGACATAACAGATCTGCTTAAACCAAATGCCCAAAATTTGCTGGAAGTTACGGTGGACAAAACATCGGCAAATTCATCTGTAAACGATGCCGAACGCAGGAACAGCGATTTTTGGGTTTTCGGTGGTATTTTTCGGCCTGTTTATTTGGAAGTTGTTCCCGAAACTTTTATTGACCGTATGGCCGTAAACGCAAAAGCCGATGGCTCTTTCCAACTGGATGTGTACCCGCAAAATTTAAAGAACGGGGAAACGGTTGAAGCACAGGTACAAAAACTAAACGGCGAAAACGTAGGCAAACCATTTTCTGTCGCCGCTAATACCACGGCAGACCATTTGGAACTAAAAAACAACTTTAACAAGCCTTTGCTGTGGAGTTCCGAGTTTCCTAATTTGTATCAGGTTGTTGTGGCTATAAAAGGTAAACAAGGAGTTATCCACCAGGTTAAACAAAAGTTTGGTTTCCGTACGGTGGAATTACGAATTAATGATGGGTTTTATGTAAATGGTGCCAAAACGATACTGAAGGGAACCTGCCGCCACAGCTTCTGGCCCGAAACCGGCCGTACACTTAGCCATCCAATACAACTGATGGACGTAAAGCTGATGAAGGAAATGAACAATAACGCAGTCCGCATGTCTCATTACCCTCCTGATCAGGATTTTTTAAACGTATGCGATTCATTAGGCTTATACGTGCTGGACGAGCTGACCGGCTGGCAGGCAAAATACGATACCATCGTTGGCCGTAAGTTGGTTAAAGAACTGGTGGTTCGTGATGTAAACCATCCATCCATTATATTTTGGGACAATGGCAACGAGGGCGGCTGGAACAGGGGCTTGGACAACGATTATGCACTATACGACCCGCAAAAACGCACTGTACTACACCCTTGGGAAAAGTTTAACGGTGCCGATAACAAGCATTACCCCGACTATAATTATATCCTGAAAACAGTAGCTACGGGGACAGAAGTTTTTTTCCCTACCGAGTTTATGCACGGCCTGTATGATGGCGGTGCAGGTGCCGGGCTTGATGATTTCTGGAGCGAGATGATGAAATATCCGCACAATGCAGGCGGTTTTATCTGGGCGTTTTTGGATGAATCGGTTATCCGTACCGATAAAGGCAACATTTATGATGGTGATGGCAACCATGCGCCTGATGGCATTTTAGGCCCGCACCGCGAAAAAGAAGCCAGCTTTTATACCATCAAAGAAATTTGGTCGCCGGTGTATATAGACCCGCAGCCCATTGACAAAACATTTAACGGAAAAATAGCGGTGGAAAACCGGTACACTTTTACTAACCTGAACCAATGCACATTTAAATGGAAGCTGGTTAAATTTCCATCGGCACAGGAAAAAACCACAGCAGCGAATGTAAAAGCAACCGGTTCACCAAAAGCGCTTGATTTAAAGCCTGGTGAAAAAGGTATGTTAAACTTAGCTTTACCGATGTCATGGTCAAAAAACGACGCATTATACCTTACCGCGTATGGCCCTGATAAAAAAGAAATATTTACCTGGAGCTGGGCGATCACTGCTCCGGCGGCAATTGTAAAAAGTACGGTTTCATCTTCAGCTAAATCAGGGGTAAAAGCAGAAGAAACCGACAAGTTGCTCCGTGTAAAATGTGATGGCATCAACTATGAGTTTGATAAAACCACAGGCTATATCCAAAAAGTGGTTAAACCTAAAGGTACCATTTCCTTATCTGGCGGCCCCGTTTTAGCGGGGGTAAATACGGAGCTTAAACAATTTACCCATAAAGCTATTGGCGGCCAATACATTGTAGAAGCCGATTACCAGGGAGCAGGCTCGTTACATGTAAAATGGACTTTCATGCCCGGGCAGCTTGTTAAATTGGAATACCAGCACGCCCAGCAGGGAGATGCTGATTTTATCGGGATCACCTTTAATTATCCAGAAGAAAAAGTCACCGGGATGAAATGGCTCGGCGAAGGCCCGTACCGTGTATGGAAAAACAGGTTGAAAGGGCAGCAGTTTGGTGTTTGGCACAAGGCTTATAACAATACAATTACAGGCGAAACCTGGGGATACCCTGAATTTAAAGGCTATTATGCTAACGTTAATTGGGTAGTTGTCGAGAATAAAGAATCGCCGTTTACCGTTTACACTGCCGATAAAAACATGTACTTTCAAATGCTGCACCCTGGCAGGGAAAAGGACGCACTTAAAAACAATAATGTGGAGCCACCATTTCCGGAAGGCAGCATTGGTTTTTTAAATGCAATCAGCCCTATCGGCACCAAGTTTCAGGCAGCAAAAGTGATGGGGCCTCAAAGCCAGACAAACCATGCCAACGGCGAACAGGTCAGCGGAACACTTTGGTTTGCTTTTTAATATGTTTAAGTATTTAATGCCATGCTTCTTTTATGCCTGTAAATTTGTTCTTGCATTTTGTACCGATAAAAGAAGTATCTGATTATGTGGATTATGGATAAGCATGTATTGTTTAAATTTAATAATTTAGAAATGAGAAGTCATATATCAGTAACGATAAAATGTATTCAAGTCCAATATCCAAACCTTGATAATATTTAATCAATTTCGGGCAAAAGATTGTTTGGTTTATAGTGATATTAACTGATCAAAACCCGCAATATTTATTCGTTTTTGTACAAGACGAAGAGTAACCAATAACTACAGCGCTATCTTAAAAATTTAATCAAAACTTATGAAAAACTGGTGTTTAACAATCGCATTTACATTATGCAGTACTTTATTATTGTTCAACAAAACCTGGGCAGCCAGATGGGATTTTAAAAGGGAAATCACTGTAACCAACAGTGGCGACAGGGTAAAAGGCGCCGTAGTTTTAATCCAGATCAACAATAGCGACTTTGATTATACAAAGGCTAAAGCCGATGGTGCGGATGTGCGTTTTTCAGTAAGTAAAACACTTAAAGGCAACGGCCTTAACTATTGGACAGAGCAATGGGACAAATCAGGTTTAACCAGGATATGGGTAAAATTACCGGAACTTAAAGCGAAAGAGCGATTAACAATCAATATGTTTTATGGCAATACATCGGCTGAGCCGGTTTCAAACGGTGAGGCTACTTTTTTGTTTTTTGATGATTTTGAAAGTGGTGATTTCACTAAAAAATGGACAAACGTTTCTATCGGAGATGTTGTTGAGCAGGGCGGTAATTTAAAATTAAAAGAAACAGACGGGCAGGATGGCATTATTACAGCTAATTTTAATGTTACCGGTAAAATGATCATCCGTACAGAATACCAGCGCGGTAATGCAGACGAGCATTGGACCCGTGCCGGTATTGGCGGCTGGGACTATTTTCTTTGCTTTGGAGACCATACCGAAGTTGCCGGGACCGGAACAAACTACGTAATGCTGTATGATAAAAATAGCTTGTTGAGCCTTAAAGCAGCACCGCTGGTTAAAGCGGCAAATAAAATTATTACTGATAAATGGCGCAAGGCCGCGTTTTGGTATGATGGCAGCAACTTAAAAGGAATGCAGGATGATGTTACTATATCCTGGCCGGCGGCATCCAATTTATCATCTAAACTGTCATTAAGGACATTGGATAATGATGCCTGGGATAATTTTGCCTTCATAACAGTTAGTCCGTATGTAAATGTTGAACCTACAGTTGCCATTGGGGAGGAACAGAAGGTTTAAGGCCATAATATAGGTTTTAAAATTTGTTGGATTTATTTTTCAATGCTTCTTTTATCACCTAAATATCAGTACAAGTTTTTTATTATTGATCGTTCATATTCGGTTTAAATTATAAAGTTGTTTAAACTTTTAGTGCCTTGTTTAAATTTGTACATTAAAGAAAACGACATGCTTCTTTTACCAGGTAAAAATTAGTGCCTGCCTGCATTTAATCAATCAAAAAAACCAAACGGCCAAGGTTTTTAGGTGATAAAAGAAGCATCATCCTAAAAAAAGAGGAACAGAAAAAAAGTTTAAACAACTTCTATATCAAAAAGCTAATCAAGCTTCTTTTATGCATATAAATTCTGTTTTTATATTTTATACAGATATGAAAAGTAAGAAAGCCCGATAGATTTTTAGGTTATCCTAAATACTAAGCATTATGAAAACCAACTTTTTTTATTTACGGATAACCCTGGCAATCTTTATGGTTAATGTTTTTGCCGTATCGGCTAAAGATTACCCGGCATCGTTTTTTGCCATCAGCCCTGGCGATACTTTTCTTAACACCCGTTCCATTCAATTCGGAATTGATTATATCAGCCAGAACGGAGGCGGAAGCTTGGTTTTTGCTGCGGGAAAATATCATACTGGTTGCGTTCATTTAAAATCTGATGTAACTATCCAGTTAAATGAAGGCGCAGTATTGCTTGGTTCTGTAAACCCGTTTGATTACGACCGGCAAAACACACCCTTTGACCATAACTATAATACATCCCTTGCCCTTATATTAGGGCTTAACCAGCATAACATCGGCATAACCGGAAAAGGCATTATTGATGGTCAGGGAAAAGAGCTTGCTGCTAACGTAGGCGAACTAATAAGAACGGGTTTAGAAAAAGGTGGCTCCATAAGCCGGCCCGACGAGGACAGGCGGCCTATGATCATTAATCTTTTCGGCTGCGAAAACGTGGTGGTTAAAAACATCACCCTAAAAAACTCTGCCTGCTGGGTGGAGTGTTATAACCAATGTAAAAACGTAATTGTTGACAGCATACGCGTGGACAGCCGTGCATTTTGGAACAACGACGGGATAGATATTGTTGATTGCGACGGTTTTAAAGTAAGCAATTCGTATTTTAACGCCAGTGATGATGGCATCTGCCTAAAATCGTTAGGGCCTGATGTTGCAAACCAAAACATATTGATCCAGAACAACAGTATGACCACCGAAGCCAGTGGGATTAAATTTGGCACGGCATCGCTGGGCGGGTTTAAAAACATCCGGATATTAAATAATAAGGTATTTGATACCAACCGCTCGGCCATTGCGCTGGAGGCAGTAGATGGCGCGGTGATTGAAAATATTGAGGTTGATGGCATAAAAGGGATTAATATTGGTAATGCTATATTTTTACGTGTCGGCGCGCGCAAAGGCACCCGCAAAGGCAAGGTGGAAAATGTATCAATCCAGAACGTTAACGTCGAGCTGCGCGCCGAAAAAAACCCTCTCAAAAATATGCCGGGTGTTGTGATTGCCGGAATGCCCGATCAGATCATTACTAACGTAAAGCTTAAAAATATCGTCATCAAATCTCCGGGCGGTGCAGATAAGGCGTTAGCAAAAGTATCTATTGATAACATAAAGGATATCCCTGAAAAGCCGAACAGCTATCCTGAATATAATATGTTTGGCGAATTGCCTGCATGGGGCGTTTTCATACGTCATGCACGTGATATACAAATTGAGGGGCTTTTTATCACTGCCGCCAAGGCCGATTTCAGGACCGCTATTGTTTTAGATGATGTTCATCATTCAGCGTTTAAAAAACTAACGGTTAAAGAGCCCGAAAGCAAAAAGACCAGTTACATCAATAACTCTACTGATATTATTTTCAGGTAAAAAAAACTACAAACCGATATTAGATTAATATAAATCAAAGATCAATGTAACAACAGAATTTACTTTTAGCGCGAATATTACAACTATAAACCCAAATTAAAACATGAATTTGAACAACAAATTTACAAGATGTTTCATCCTGTTTTTGGCATTGGCAACACAGCTCCATGCGCAGGGCAAATCAATTGATTTGATGTCTCCAAACGGTGGAATAAAAGTATCAATCAATCTAAGTGACAAAATTTATTATTCAGTTTCCGGTGGCGGCCAGGAGCTGTTGACAAAAAACCATTTAGCGATGACCCTGAAAGACGGGGCATTTGGCGAAAACCCTAAATTGATATCGGCGAAGAAAACCAAAGGTGCACAAATAATAAAACCTTACATCGCCTTAAAATTCTCGACCGTTAAAAGCAGTTACAACGACCTGTTGATGACCTTTAAAGGCAATTATGCAGTAGAGTTTCGCGCATTTGATAATGGTATCGCCTATCGTTTTATCACCAGCAAAAAAGGTAGTGTTGAGGTAATGAACGAAGATTTTGCTATAAATTTTCCATCCGAGTACTTATTGCATTTACAGTTGAACAACGGCTTTAAGAGCGCTTATGAAGAGCTTTACCAGCATATCGAATCAAACAACTGGAAGCAAACGGATAAAATGGCCAACCTGCCGGTTTTAATTGATACCAAAAAACAATATAAAATACTAATCAGTGAGTCCGACCTTTCGGATTACCCTGGCATTTTCTTAAAAGGCACCGGAAACAACGGTGTAGAAGGTGCCTTCCCAAAAACGCCGCTCGAGTTTGGGCCAGATGGGGACCGCAGCCAAAAAATCTTAAAATCTGCTGATTACATTGCCAAAACAACCGGAACGAGGAATTTTCCGTGGCGCTATTTTGTGATTACTAATGATGACAGAGAGATATTAGAAAACACCATGACCTTACAACTGGCGGCCAAAAGCGTGATTGCCGACCCGTCATGGATTAAACCCGGACAAGCAAGCTGGGAATGGTGGAACGGTGCTACCACTTACGGGCCTGATGTAAATTTTGTATCGGGATTTAACCTGAATACTTATAAATACTTTATTGACTTTGCTTCGAAATTTGGTATTAAATATATTGTGATGGATGAAGGCTGGGCCAAAAGCACCACCGACCCTTACACACCTAACCCCAATGTTGACGTAAAAGAATTGATCCGATATGGTAAAACCAAAAACGTGGATATTATCCTTTGGCTAACCTGGCTAACGGTGCACAAGAATATGGATGTATTTAAAACCTTTCATCAATGGGGCATAAAGGGCGTTAAGATAGATTTTATGGAGCGGTCTGACCAATGGATGGTCAACTACTATGAAGATGTGGTAAAAGAGGCCGCCAAATATCAAATATTTGTTGACTTTCATGGTGCATTTAAACCAGCAGGTTTAGAGTATAAATATCCAAACCTGATTTCGTACGAAGGCGTACGCGGGCTGGAACAAATGGGCGGCTGTTATCCTGATAACAGTATCTATCTTCCGTTTATGCGAAATGCCGTTGGCCCAATGGATTTTACACCTGGCGCAATGATCAACATGCAGCCTGAAGTTTACAGCGCGGAACGGCCAAACGCGGCGGCAAAAGGCACCCGAGTTAACCAGCTTGCCTTGTATGTTGTTTTTGAAAGCGGCATACAAATGCTGTGCGACAACCCAACCCTTTATTACCGCAACCCGGACTGTACGGAGTTTATCACCAGCGTGCCAACTACCTGGGACGAAACCAAACCACTGGCGGCAACCGTAGGCGAGGTTGCCGTAGTGGCCAAACGTAAAGGCGAAAGGTGGTTTATTGGCGGCATAACAAACGGCAAAGAAAAGACAAGAGCGATAGAACTAAACTTTGATTTTTTACCAAAAGGCAGAACCTATACCATGACTTACTTTGAGGATGGCATAAACGCCGGCAGGCAGGCCATGGATTACAGACGAAAAACCATGCAAGTAAAATCCGGCGATAAAATGACGGTTACGATGGCGCGCAATGGCGGATGGGCGGCAATTCTTAAATAAGCTTAAATTAGCCCTATTCCTAAAATAACGAGACAGGATTTAGGGCTTATTTTAAAATTTATATAAGAAAAAGTTAATGCTTCTTTTACCTTATAAAAATTGGTACTAAATCAATTTTTATAGGGCAAAAGCCAACCGTTTTACCGGGTTTTTAGGTGATAAAAGAAGCATTAAGTTTTGTTAAGTTATTTTTTAAACAAGCTCTTAAATTTGTTCTTTATGCTTCTTTTATCGCCCTAAAAATGTTAAATGCTAAGGCTTTTATAAATAGGACAGGGGAGACAAACCGTCATTTCGGAAGAAGTATTGCATAAAACACGATTGATGTACTTATGTAAATACAAATAAGCCCTTGTAAATATTTTTTTGAATTTACTATTTGTTGTTTATCACTAACTGTTTGCCCTTTTTCAACTCCTGGTCAAATATAAAATAACCATCATTTTTTTCGCTACAGGCACCTTATATATTCCTTGCAATGAACCTTAACTAATCCTCTTGCTCATTGTCAAATCATACCTATTTCTTGACTTAAAGTACATTTATGCAATATTATGTCTGAAATAATTCAAAATAACCTAATTTCGAGAATTGATCCTATGCGATCTGTCAAAAAATTATAATGCTTCTTTTACCCCTGTAAAACATGTTTTTGTAATTGGTGCAGGTAGAAAAAGACTTAGAAGTTTCAAGATTTTAGGTGATAAAAGAAGCATAGAAAATAAACCCAACAAAATCTAAACAAGGCTTAAATAATTTAATTGTCGAACTGAACATGAACAGATTCTATTTGCGTGCCATCCTGCTGCTGTTTTCCTTTTCAATCCTGTCTAATGCTTTTGCCCAAAAAGCCGGGATAACCTCTGGGGCAATTTATACTTTGCAATCAAAAACAGGCAACAAGTTATTAGAGGTAAAAAATTCTTCTATGGACAATGGTGCCGGTGTTGATTACTGGACAGACACCAAATCCGATGCCCAAAGATGGAAAGTTGCTGCTGTTGGCAAAGGCGTTTATACATTAACCAATGTGTCAAGCGGAAAACTTTTGCATATAGCAGGGGCAGCAACGGATACGGTAAAGATAAACCAATATGACAACACCAACACCAACGATGTAAAATGGAATATCAAGAAAGCCGGGAACGGGTATTATTATTTAAAACCGGTGGCCAACACAGGTTTTTCGGTTCAATCACCAGCCAGCGATATAGCCGATGGAACTGCTGTTGGTTTAAGCCGTTCTTCTGCCCAAGACCTGGAAAAATGGCTGTTGCAAAAAGAGGAACCGCAGGAAGCCGCGCCTACTGCCGCAACGGCCGACAAGGTATTTGAGGCATGGTACACGCAGTATCAAATAGAAACAAGCAAAGGCTTTTGGGACCGGGCAGAGATGATGGAAACCTTGTTGGATGCTTATGAAGTTACCAAAGATGTTAAATACATCAACCGGTTTAAAACCATGTACGACAATTTTATTACAGATAACAAAGCCGATTGGATGTACAACAAATACAACGACGACATTACCTGGGCGGTGCTTTTTTGCGTGCGGGGCTATCGGCTTACCGGCAACAAAACTTATCTGGAAAAAGGCAAAGAGCAGTTTGATAAAATGTATGCCCGCGCAGCTACCGATGCTTATGGCGGCGGGCTGAACTGGTACGAAACAAAAACCTCTAAAAACGCCTGCATCAACGGGCCTGCCATGGTAGCGTGCTGCTATTTGGCCCAGGCTACCGGCGACCATACTTATTACGACAAAGCCATTGCCTTATACACCTGGTCTAAAACCTATTTGTTAAATACCGCTACCGGCAAAGTAAACGACAACGTTGATATTGACAAAAAAACAGGCGCACTTAAAATCGGAACGTGGAGTTCAACCTACAACCAGGGGACTTATTTGGGTGCCGCGGTGATGCTTTACAATTATACTAAAAAAGACAGCTATTTGGCAGATGCGGAAAAAATCGCCCAATATACCCGCGACACCATGTACAGATCTGGGGTAATGAACAATGAAGACGGAGGCAATGATTTGCCGGGTTTTAAAGGGATTTTTGTACGTTATGCCCGTACCTATACTTTAGAGGGCAATAGAAAAGATCTGGTGAAATGGCTTCAATTAAATGCCAAAGTAGCTTACAACAACCGCAATTCGCACAACATCACCGGTACAAAATGGGGGACCAAAACAAGTGAGACAAACCCGAAATCAAGTTTTGGGGCTTCGACAGCGGTATCGCTCTTAATGAATTCGTTTTCATTGAAATAAAAGCGGTTAAACCGATCCTTTTGTACTTTACACCATGCTTCTTTTACCACCTAAAAATTGGCATTGTCTGGTTTTGGTTTGTTCGGGCCGAGACCAATTTTTATAGGGTAAAAGAAGCATCAGCTTAAAAAATTTCAAACAACGTTATCAGTCTTTTTCTATTGATTCACAGATACTTATTAAAGGACACACCCCTAACCCCTCTCGAGAGCAGGGCTGTTGCATTCTAAGTTTAGGTGTTGTAATTTAGCATAAAAAAGGTATGGAGACCGACCTTGTACAATTTTTAGAAGGGCTACCGGACGCCCGGCGGAAGGCGGGCCAGCGGCACGACCAAAC
>NZ_JBGCVY010000051.1:0-12529 GCF_041088075.1 Mucilaginibacter sp.
ACGATGCTTCTTTTATCGCCTAAAAATTGGTGGGCATTTGTTTTGATTTGTTTAGGCTGATGCAGACACCAATTTTTATGGGGTAAAAGAAGCATCAGCCAAAAAAAGAGGGGGTCAAGAAAAAAAGTTTAAACAACTTCGGCATGAAATTTTGGTTTTTGCAAAAAGCCTGTTTGCTTAAATTGTGGTTTGCATATAAGTATTGTTTTTTGAGAAAATATTATTAAAAGTTTAATAAGGAAGGCTTGTAAAAAGCAGCAATGAATAAAAAACAAATCTATCCAAACTTGTTTTTCATCCCCAACAAACCAAAAGTGCCGCCGGTATGGACGGCCAAAATTTTTGAGCCAGGTTTAAAATACCCTTTTTTAGCGAGGTCAAAGATGGCAAAAAGCATTTTGCCGGTATAAACCGGATCAATCAGGATGCCGGTTTGGGCGATAAAGTTTTTGATAAAAGCAATCAGTTCGGGCGTTGTTTTTGCATAGCCGCCAAAACCATAAGCTGTATGAACATTAAACGATGCTTCTTTTAGCAGGTATTTTTCGATCTCCTGCCGCATCCAATCCGCATTTTTAAAAACCGGAACGGCATGAAAAGTTGTGGGCAGCTTTTTTTCGGAAAGACCGTTGATGATTCCGGCAGCGGTAGTCCCGGTTCCGCAGGCACAAAAAAGGTGGTCATAAGTTTCTTCCAGTTCATCCACCAACTCGGTGCAGCCTAAAGCAGACAGGGCAGAAGCGCCGCCTTCATCCACAAAATAGGCGAAAGGGTCATTAGAAAAGTGGTTTAAAAATAATTCCTGTTTATGCTGATAGCTTTCCCGGTCGGTAAAAATCAAATCCATCCCCAACAACGAACACATAAACAAGGTGTCGTTCTGCACTTTTTCGCCGCGTACAAAACCGGTAGTTTTAAAACCGAAAACAGCACCGACAGCAGCCGTGGCCAGCAAATGGTTAGAAAAAGCGCCGCCAAAAGTAACCAAACGGGTTTTATGTTGAAGCCGGGCATCCTGCAAAACATACTTCAACTTGCGCCATTTATTGCCGGAAATGAGCGGATGGATGAGGTCATCGCGTTTTAAATACAACGCCAAATTTTGATCGGTAAAAACAGCATCGTCAATTTTTTGGACCGGGCTGTTGATCGGAAAATCCATCCCGTAAAGGAAATCATTTTACAAACCAAAACCAACGCCGGCATTTTTCAGCATAAAAAATGGTGCATAAAAGAAGCATTCCATGTTTCCGCCAAAAAAATGGTTCCCCAAAAAACTGCTACTTTTGTGCCCAATGAACGAGGAAACAGAAGTTTACGAACAAGACCAAGACCTTTACGAGCATTTGCGGATTGTGGTAGATAAAGGCCAGTCGTTGCTGCGGATTGATAAATTTCTGATGAACCGGATGGAAAACGTTACCCGGAACCGCATCCAAAACGGGATTGATTTGGGCAATGTTTTGGTGAACGACAAACCCATCAAAGCCAGTTACAAAGTTAAACCGGGCGATGTAATTTCGGTTGTGCTGCCGCATCCGCCACGCGATACGGAGGTTTATCCCGAAAACATTCCGCTCGATATTGTTTACGAAGACGATGATCTGCTCATCATCAATAAACCTGCGGGACTGGTCGTTCATCCCGGCTTTAATAATTTTAACGGCACGCTGGTCAATGGTTTGGTGTATCATTTTAACCAGCTGCCGGAACTGCCGGGCAACAGCGGGCGGCCTGGTTTGGTGCATCGGATTGATAAAGATACTTCGGGTTTGCTGGTGATCAGCAAAAACGAAAGGGCAATGGCCTGGCTGGCAAGGCAATTTTTTGACCATACCATTACCCGAAAATATTTGGCTTTGGTTTGGGGCGATTTGGAAACGGATGGAACGATTACCGGTTACATCGGACGCAGTTTGAAAGACCGCCGCGTAATGTCTATTTACGATGACGAAGAAAAAGGCAAATGGGCCGTAACGCATTATAAAGTTTTGCAGCGCTTAAATTATGTTACGCTGATTGAATGCCAGTTGGAAACCGGCCGCACGCACCAAATCCGGGCGCATTTAAAACACATCGGCCATCCTTTGTTTAACGATGCAGTTTACGGCGGCGACAAGATTTTGAAAGGGACAGTTTTCACGAAGTACAAACAATTTGTAGAAAATTGCTTTGAGTTGTTACCGAGGCAAGCTTTACATGCACAAACGCTGGGTTTTATCCATCCAGGCAGTAAAAAACAGGTTTATTTTGAAGCGCCTTTGCCAAATGATTTCCGCCAGGCTTTAGAAAAATGGCAGAAATATGTGGCTTCGGGAAATAACGAAAACGATTGATCGCATGTTTTGATTCTTCATGTCGCTGATATTTGATAACTATAACGGAGAGATTGTTCCGGCAAACCAACGTGTTTTGCAATTCAACAACCGTGCTTTCCATTACGGCGACGGTTTGTTTGAAACCATGCGGATGATGAAAGGCAATTTGCAGTTTGCCGGTTTGCACGCCAAACGTTTGCAAACCGGCATGAAAGTTTTAAAGCTGGACGGTTATTCGGAAATGGATGCCGATTTTTTGAAAGACAAAGCGCGCGAACTTTCAACCCGAAATAAAGCTAAAAATGGCCGGTTGCGTTTAACGGTTTTTCGTGATGCCGAAGGCTTGTACACACCTGCGGCAAACAAAGCTGCTTATGCCATAGAATGGGAAACCTTGCAGGACCAGCAGTATTTGCTGAATGCACGCGGCCTGCTTATGGATGTGTACGAGGATTTGACGAAGCCGATAAACATGCTGTCCAATCATAAAACCTGCAACTCCTTGCAATATGTGCTTGCAGGCGTTTACCGGAAACATAACCGCTTGGACGAAGCTTTCATCCTTAATCAAAACGGGTTTTTATGCGAATCCATCAGCGCAAATATCTTCATCAAATATAACGGAACGTTGTACACACCAGCTTTGAGCGAAGGTTGCATCAAAGGCGTGATGCGGCAGGTAGTGATAGATTTAGCCCTTAAAAACAGCATTGCGGTTACGGAAGCACAGATCAAACCACAAATACTGAATGAAGCGGAAGAGGTTTTTCTGACCAATGCCACCCGCGGCATCCAATGGGTTTTAGGCTTTAACCGCAAACGTTATTTTTACGAAACCAGTAAGTTTTTAAGCCAGAAGCTAAACGAACAGATTAACGTGGGCGAAGCAAGCTGATGCTTCTTTTACTGTGCATTTTTAATTACCTGCTGCAATTGTGCACTACTAACCACGCCGGATTGCCGCCATTTAATCTGCCCTTTCTTAAACAATATCAATGTTGGCACGCCTTGCACCTGGTACGCCGCGGCTGCTTTCGGATTTTTGTCCACGTCAATTTTCAAGATCGTAACCTGGTCTTGCATTGTGCTTTTCAGGCTGTCTAAAATCGGTGCCTGGCTTTTACACGGCCCGCACCAGGTAGCAAAAAAATCTACCAAAACCGGTTTATCGCCTTTGATCAAATCTGCGAATGTTGCTTTATTTTCCATAAAAACAAGAACAAGCAGCAATTGCAGATTGTTTGAAAGCAGCAGATTTTGAAAATACGTTTAAACTAATTCGGCAAAGTAGTGTTCTGCATATAAAACCAAAAAAAATGGCACTTAAAAAAATAACTTTAACGTTTATAGGTTTGCTGACGGCCGGTGTGTTTGCATCTTGCAACGGCAGTCATGATAAATCAGGCATTGATACAAAAAACGGCCAATCGCCTGAGGCAGGCACTACACCGGGCAATGATACTTCGCACCAAACCAGCCGTATAAGAGAAACTGTGGGCGGCGTAAAAACACAACCGGAAGGCGCGGCCCCAAAAAGCGCCAACGGAAGCACAACGGCACAAGGCATGGTGGGTGCCGATTCTGTTTACCTGAAAAACACGCAAAAGTCTCAGCGTTAATAGCAACCCTGTCAGTTTATCCCGCTTAAATATTAAAATATTAAAAATGAAAAAAATACTTTTCTTTGCTTTGATCCTGGCCACAAGTGCTGTTTTTGAAGCCTGCAACAATGGGTCAAACGGTGATGCTTCCCGCCGGGGAAAATCAGATACGGTTGGCAATACGGGTGTTGTCCGCATGAAAGACAGCACCAACGGGATGCAGGATACCTTGCAGCATAAATAAAATCAAGGTTTTTTTGCTGTCATTTCGATCAAAGGGAGAAATCTTCTTCAAAGTTGCTTGGCTTTTCTTGTTAAAAGAAGATTTCTCCTTTGGTCGAAATGACAACACTAACCAGCAATTTTCTCCTTCATCAACGCTTCCTTTTCAATCTTTTTCTGCAGTTCCAAAATACCGCCAATCAACGCTTCCGGCCGAGGCGGACAACCTTGCACGTAAATATCAACCGGAATAATCCTGTCAACGCCTTTTACTACGTGGTAGCCGTGTTCCCAATACGGGCCGCCGCAGTTGGAGCAAGAACCCATCGAAATAACGTATCGCGGTTCGGGCATTTGTTCGTACAAACGTTTGATCCGTTCGGCCATTTTAAAAGTTACCGTTCCGGCAATGATGATCACATCCGATTGCCGCGGTGAAGGCCGCGGAAAAACGCCGTAACGGTCCAAATCATAAGTGGAAGCATAAGAACCCATCATTTCGATGGCACAACAGGCAATGCCAAAACTCATGGGCCAGAGGGAAGACAGCCTCGACCAATTTAATAAATCATCCAGTTTGGTAACGATTACGCCACCGCTTTCCTGTTTGTTTCCCGCACTCATTTTAAGGTTTTTTTAAGGTTGGTTTAAACATTGGTTTGCGCACCACGGTTGTTGCCGATGCTTCTTTTACCACTATATTTTCTGTTTTTTCTTCTGTAGAAAATGGTATAGTCGCATAACTTATCTCGTTGATTTTATTATATACTGATGCCGGAATGTTTACTTGGACCCGCGGTTGCACCACTTTAGTTTTAATCCATTCCAAATCCCCTTTTACCCAAACATAAATTAAGCCAAGTATCAAAATCCCCATAAAAACGAACATTTCTGCGAGGCTGAGCCAGCCCCATCGTTCGTCCTGCGCAATTAATTCATGGCTTCCAAAAACCGTTGCCCAAGGGAAAACGAACACCATTTCCACATCAAATAGCAAAAAAATTAAGGCGATGACGTAGAAGCGCGAGTTCAATTGCACCCAGGACGAGCCGGTTGGTTCTTCTCCGCATTCGTAAGATGAAAGCTTTTCAGCATTCGGTTTATCGGGCGCAATCAGTTTATTTAACAACAAAAGGCCGCCGGTCAGGACAAAACCGGTAATTAAAAACACGAGTATCTTGCCAAATTCGGATATTTGCGAAACTTCTTGCATGGATACAAATTTAACAAAACACAACGATTTTGATGCCGTAATTATTGGCGGCGGTGCCTGCGGTTTGTTTTGTGCCGTGCAGGCCGGATTGTTGGGCAAACGGGTTTTAGTGCTCGAAAAAAACAAAGAACCGGGCGCAAAAATCCTGATCAGCGGTGGCGGGAGGTGCAATTATACCAACCTCAACACTTCGGCGCAGCAGTTTATTTCGGCCAACCCGCATTTTTGTAAATCGGCTTTTTCGCAGTTTACGGTAGAAGATACGATCATTTTTTTTGAAGCTTACGGCATCCGCGGAAAAGAAAAAACGTTGGGCCAGCTTTTTCCCGAAAGCAATAAAGCCAGGGATATTGTCAAAATTTTTACGGATTTATGCCGCGATACCGGCCAGGAAATTTTGTGCAGCGCAGAAGTAAAAAGTATAGATAAAAACAGCATCGGCTTTAAAATTTGTTTTGTGCGAAACGGGCGGGAAGAAACCATCGAAACAACAAAAGTGGTGATTGCAACCGGCGGGTTGCCGATTTCAAAAATGGGTGCCACAGATTTTGGGTTGAAAATTGCACGTCAGTTTGGGTTGAAAATTACGCAAACGGCACCGGCTTTGGTCCCGCTGACCATTACCGGCAAAGAGCAGCAATGGTACGAACAGCTTTCGGGCAGTTCGATTTTTTGCCAAGTAACTTGCGGCGAAATGAGTTTTGAAGAGAATATTTTGTTTACGCATTGGGGTTTAAGCGGGCCGGCAATTTTGCAAATTTCGTCGTATTGGAAACCGGGAATGGGCATTGAGATTGATCTGCTTCCAAACGAAAACATCCTTAATTTAATTGAAACCGAACGCAAGCTGAACGGCAAAAAGCAATTGCTTACGTTGCTTTCAAACTTATACACCCGCAAATTTGCCGAAGCGCTGATGCTTCTTTTACCGGTCGAAAAAAACCTGGCCTCGTTAAGCAAAGCTGATTTGGAGGAAGTTGAAAAAGTAATCCACCATTTTAAAACAAAACCCGCCGGAGATAAAGGTTACGATAAAGCAGAAGTGATGCGCGGCGGTGTTGCAACGGAAGAATTGTCGTCTAAAACTTTGGAAGCCAAAAAAGTGCCCGGCTTATTTTTTGGCGGCGAATGTGTGGATGTTACGGGCTGGCTGGGCGGCTATAATTTCCAGTGGGCTTGGGCAAGTGGTTTTGTGATTGCGCAGAATTTGTAAAAGTTTTAAAATTTAGTTTAAACTATTTCCTTTACCAAGTCCATTCTTTCAGGTCAAACTTATTTGGTAACTCTTGCGACAAAAGCTCATCGTTTTTTTCGGCGTGCATTTGCTTTGCCGCTTCCGCCCAGCCTTGTCGCGGATTGGGTTTGATAATGATATTTCCATTCTCAATTTCAACCTCAACCAAAGAGTTTGATGTTAAGTTTAACTGGCGTAAAAGAGCCGAAGGAAGTATGATTCCCTGGCTGTTGCCAATATTGATGATGTTGGTTTTCATAAACTTCAAAACAAATATATTAGAATTGCAATAACAATATGGATCATTCCGATGGAAACATTAAAATATAAAGTCATCAAAACCGAAGAACAATATTGGCAATATTGTAATATTTTGGAAGCATTGGTGGATAAAAAAACCAACGAGGAACAAGAAGACGAAATTGAACTTTTAACTTTTTTGATTGAAAAGTGGGATGAAGAACATCAAATTTCGCAGCAAAATGATCCCGTTACTTTGCTTAAATATTTGATGGAAGAAAATAACATGAAACCAAAAGATTTGGCTGATTTGTTGGGAGTTGGCAAAAGCGTGGTGTCTGAAATTTTGAATTACAAAAAAGGTTTTTCAAAAGAAATTATCAGAAAACTGGCAGAAAGGTTTAAAGTAAAACAAGAAGCTTTTAACCGTACTTATCCGCTGATTGTATCCAATAAAACCAAAAGTTTAAAGGAGCTTTCGGTAGGAAATTAAAAAAACAAGGATTGCAACCTTGTTAAAATTGCAATCCTTGTTTAATGGTAACATACTTCTTTTACCGGCATAAATTTTGCCTATTTCCCGCCTCTCGAATTTAACAAACCTTCCGGGACTTTTAACTTCCCGTCAATGGTGATCAACCCGTTCACTTCATCTTCAATATCAGTAGCCTGGGTATAAACATCGCCGGCAATCGGGCGTTTGCGCAGTTCTTCTTTATACAAACGGATTTGCTGCGTGCGTTCGTTGTCGCTTTTCGGGCCGCCATAATCCGAAAAACCAAAGCCGCCCCACTCGCTAACAATTAATGGAACCTGGCGGCGGAAAAAGAACGGGTCGCCAACCACCAGCGGGTTTGCAGCCACGCCATTTAATTGTCCGCTGGCCAATTCGTCCAGCAGTTCCTTCCAGCGTTTCAAATCAGGTGTATATAAATGTGCAGTCAGCAAATCAGATTTCAATCTCCCTAAATAAGAAATATGTTGCCAGCCATCGTTGTCCACCACCAGAAATTGCGGTTCTGCGAGTTTCATAAAATGGTACATGTCCATGATATACTGGCGGGTTTCCGGGTTGGAGGCAATATCCTGCGCGCCCCAGTCTTCATTATATAAACTCCAGATAATGACAGAAGGGTGCGTACCAATCAAAGCCAGCATCCGCAATAATTCTGCCCGGTGGTTGGCCCTGCTTTTAGCATTAGAAGTGTGCGGGCTTGGAACTTCTACCCATAAAAGAAGCCCTAACTTATCGGCCAGGTTATAGATGCGCGGGTCAACACCGGCAATGTGTATCCGGACCAAATTACAGCCCAAAGCTTTCATGGAATGCATGTGCTGTTTAATTTCTTCATAAGTTGCGCCACCAGGCTGGTATAAAATACCATCAAGGTAAACAGGGTTGTCATTGAGGTAAATACAGCAGCCACGTGCCTCAACTTTGCGAAGCCCGAAACTTGTTTCAATCTCAGCAATATACCCATGTGGGTCAACCAGTTGTGCAACTAAACGGTAACGTACAGGAGATTCGGGCGACCAAAGCTCTGCACCCGGGATTTCTATTACCACACGCTGTTCTTTTTGCCCTGCTTCCAACAATAGCGGGTATTCATCGGTTGCAATCGGCTCGTCCTGGTCAGGATGTTTGTTAAAAACCTGTAATTTAATGGTATAAGCACCAGGGTCGTGGATGCGCGTGGTTAAATTAAGGCGGACCATTTTTTCTTCGACCAAACTTACCACACCAACCCGCGAACGCAAACGGTTGCGTTCTACCGATTCCAGCCAAACGCTTCTTACGGCCCCGGTATAGGTTTGGTACCAAATTCCGCCGCGTTTATATACCGACGATTCCTGCTTTCCACGGGTAGTGTCAGCATCTTTTGTGTCTGCAATACGAACAGTTAACCGGTTAACCGGTTTCATTTCTTTCTCGTCCAGTTCGTAGGAAAAAGAAGTGTATTCGCCCATATGTACCAGTTCGCCTTCAATTGTTTGCAAGGGCAGCCCGTTCAGCCAAACCTGCGTTTCGTAACCGCACGCACCAAAAGTAAGCTGGATAATAGACGGGGGCAAACCAGGCCCGTTGCTCGGAACCGGCATCGGAAATTCGCGCTCGTACCAAACAACAACTTTATCTTCCCAGGATTTTTCTGCGGATTTTCCTTTGGCTATTTGTTGTTCTACGCTTCCCGGCCAGTGTGCCGTATCTTCGTATTGATGGTTTAAGTACCAGTGCTCTTCCAGGCCCCGGTCATCAGAATCGAGGGCAAATTTCCATTCCCCATCCAATAAAGTAAAAGAGTTGGGACGAATTACAGCCCTGGGCAGCGGATTGTTGTAATCTCCCCCGGCGTGGTCTTCTTTGCTTTTGGAAAAGCCATAATTGGGGCGGTTTAGTTCAAAGCTCATATCAATATATTAGATGCTGTTTTTATCGGGTAAATTTTAGTCTGGGTTACCAACAATAGATTGGTTTATTGCGGTAAAGTTTAAAACGGCAAAGGTTTGTTGTTTTTGTAGGAAAGGTTGAAGAAAATACGTTAACTAAAGGATAGAAGTTTCAGTATTAAATCAATTTAAAAGTTTTTGTTTGAAGCAAGTTTTGTCCATACTTCTTTTACCACATAAAAATGCTTATTGTTTAATAAATTTTCAATTAAAGCATAACGCTTTCGGTTGCTGTTTTTTTAAAACAAGATTTATAACTTTAACCCATCAAACTAAACAAAATCCAACATGGCGCAAGAATTAGAACCTGCAGTTCAGGATAAAATCAACCAATGGCTTCAGGGAAGCTATGACGAAGGCACGAAAAAAGAAATCCAACAATTGCTGGACGGACAAAAGTACACCGATTTGACGGATGCTTTTTACCGCGACCTCGAATTTGGCACCGGCGGTTTGCGCGGCATCATGGGCGCAGGCTCAAACCGCGTAAACAAATATACCATCGGCACGGCAACGCAGGGCTTAAGCAATTATCTGAAAAAAACTTATCCAAACGAGCAAATTAAAGTGGCCATCGCGCACGACAGCCGCAACAATGCCGACTTTTTTGCCAAAACTACTGCCGATGTTTTTTCGGCCAATGGCATCCATGTTTACTTTTTTGAAGCATTGCGGCCAACGCCGGAACTGTCTTTTGCCATCCGCCAATTGGGCTGCAAAAGCGGCGTGATGCTCACGGCCTCGCACAACCCGAAAGAATACAACGGTTATAAAGCTTATGGCGAAGACGGCGGCCAGTTTGTTTCTCCGGCGGATACGGACGTGATGAATGAAGTTTCGGCCATCAAAACAATTGATGAAGTAAAATTTGACCGCGTTGAAGCAAACGTAGAATTGATTGGCGAAGAGATAGACCAGCAATATTTGAAAGATATTTTGACCTTGTCAGTTTCCAAAGAAGCCATCCAACGCCAAAAAGATTTGAAAATTGTTTATTCGCCAATCCACGGCACCGGAATTACGTTGGTGCCAAAAGCGCTGGCCGAATTTGGTTTCGAAAACGTGATTTTGGTAGATGAACAAGCTACGCCCGATGGCAATTTTCCGACCGTTGTTTATCCAAATCCGGAAGAAAAAGAAGCGTTGACTTTATCGCTGAAAAAAGCAAAAGAAACCGATGCCGACCTGGTTTTGGCAACCGACCCTGACGGCGACCGCGTTGGAATCGCTGTAAAAAACGACCAGAACGAATGGATCCTGTTCAACGGGAACCAAACCGGCAGCCTGTTATTGAATTATTTGATGACGGCCTGGCAGGAAAGCGGCAAGCTGACCGGCAAAGAATACGTGGTAAAAACGATTGTAACCACTTATTTGATTGATAAAATCGCGGCTTCCAAAAACATCAATTGCTACAATACTTTAACTGGTTTTAAATACATCGGCCAGTTGATGACAAAACTTTTAGGCAAAGAAACCTTTATTGCAGGTGGCGAAGAAAGTTATGGTTATTTGGTCGGCAGTTTTTCTCGGGATAAAGATGCCGTGGTTTCTTCGGCTTTTATTTCGGAAATGACGGCTTTTTACAAAGATAAAGGCAGCAGTTTGTACGAAGCCTTGGTTGAAATGTACCTGCAATATGGTTTGTATAAAGAAAAATTGGTTTCCATCACCAAAAAAGGAAAAAGCGGTGCCGAAGAAATTGTGGCCATGATCGAAAAATTCCGCACCACGCCGCCGACAGAACTGGGCGGATCAAAAGTGGTGGTTTTGAAGGATTATGAAAAAGGCGTGGAAACTGATTTGAATTCGGGCAATACCACCAAACTGGATTTCCCAAAATCAGATGTGTTGCAGTTTGTAACCGAAGACGGCAGCATTGTTTCGGCGCGCCCATCCGGCACCGAGCCCAAAATCAAGTTTTATTGCAGTGTAAACGCGCCTTTGGCAAGCAAAGAAGCCTACCACGAAACCGACAAGCAACTGGAAGACAAGATTGATAAAATGATGAAAGACCTGCAAGTGTAGATGCTTCTTTTATCGGGTAAAAATCAGTGAAAAACCCAAACCAAAAGACCGGAAAGTTTGCGCTTTGCCGGTCTTTTTGTTCATGCCGAAATTTTTTCGGCATCCCACAAGCAAGGTTTCGATCAGGCAAGAGAGATTGTGAAACAAGTTCAGGATGACTAAGGGCGATGCTTCTTTTACCACCTAAAATTTGGTGTGTTTTTGTCATGCCGAAATTTTTTCGGCATCCCATAAGCAAGGTTTCGATCAAGTAAGAGGGATCATGAAACAAGTTCAGAATGACTAAGGGCAATACTCCTTTTACCACCTAAAAATTAGCCGGTATTTAATTTGGGTTTATTTAAATTGATGCAAACACCAGTTTTTATAGGCTAAAAGAAGCATCAATTTTTTTATGTTAATTTTTAAACAGGCAAGTTATTTGTTTAAAATTGCGCAGGGTTTTTTTAAAAAATCCCGGACACAAAAATTTATACAATGATATTAAAAACAACAACAAAATGGATTGCTGCGATTGCGGCTATGGCCATTATGCTTGGCGGAACACAGGCCAATGCGCAAACTTTTACAAAGAAAAAATCGGCCACAAATTCTAAAAACGTATTGCGTTTAGGTTTGGGTTTGGAAGGCGGTTATGCAACCAAAAACTTTTCAAATTTTGAATTGGGCGGAACGGCACGTTTGCAATACGATTTGGCCAACAACCTGTCGCTGATGCTGACGCCCGGTTTTTATCATTTTTTTGCCAAAAACGGCGAGTTCCAAGCTACCGACAAAGGTTTGTACAGCAATGACTTGAACATGGTTCCGGTAAAAGCCGGGGTGAAATCTTTCTTCGCCCAAAATTTTTATTTAAGCGGAGAAGCCGGTGCCGGTTTTGAACTGAACCACGCTAAAGAAACCAAACTGATTTTATCGCCGGGCATTGGTTACGCCGGCAACAAAGGTTTGGATTTGGGCTTGCGTTACGAAAACTTTTCGGGCAACCACAGCAATTATGGTATCATCGGTTTGCGCCTGGCTTACGGGTTTAAATTATAACCGGTAAAAGAAGCATTCTGTTTTTCTATAATTGCAAACTTATATCGAAGTTGTTTAAACTTTTATTTTTTTGTTAATTCTTCTGAGGAAAAATACGCAGAATGCCATCCAGTGCATCGCCATCCAGTTCCTGGATAGGACTTCATATCTGATAACCAATCCCTTAAAGCCGTCCATCCAAGCG
>NZ_JBGCVY010000052.1:0-54999 GCF_041088075.1 Mucilaginibacter sp.
CTTTTTTTGGCTGATGCTTCTTTTACCCCATAAAAATTGGTGTCTGCATCAGCCTAAACAAATCAAAACAAATGCCCACCAATTTTTAGGCGATAAAAGAAGCATCGTGTAAAGCACAAAAGAATAAGTTTAAACAAGTTCAACTTCTAAATGGAAGGGTTTTCAATATTAATTGTCCATTTCAAAATTTGGCCTATAACAATATAGCTGTTGCAATTTGCAATCAAAAAAGCCTCCCGAAACAAATCAGGAGGCTTAAATTTATGCCGATAAAAGAAGTATTGCCCTTACCAAAAAACAGAATAAATAGCAACCAAAATTCCGCAGATAATCAAACTTCCGGCGGTAAAAGCAGGCGTAACGCGGAACATTTTGGTATCTACTTCCAAAGCATTTACGCGCAAACCTTTGCTGTTTTCGATCATGCTGATGATGTACATGCCGATGATACAAATGATGAACACAAAACTCATACGGTCTAAGAAAGGGATTTCGTAAATGCCTTGTCCGTTATCTTTTGAAAAACCTGTTGAGGCCAAGAAATGCAAATCGGCAAATTGCGGCAGGAACTTGAAGAAAACCGACAAAGCAAAACCGCCAATCGTAGCAAATAAAGCGGCATTGGAAGTTGTTTTCCGCCAGAAGAAACCCAGTAAAAACATGGCAAAAATGCCCGGCGAAACAAAGCCTGTATATTCCTGGATGTATTGGAAACCCTGCTTGCCTTCGCCCATTAAATTATTACCAATTAATAAAGATAAAATCACGCCCAACACCATGGCAACCACTACAGCGAATTTTCCAAGTAAAACCAGGTTGCCTTCGCTCGCATTTGGGCGGATCACTTTTTTATAAATATCCAAGGTAAAAATAGTGGCGATACTGTTGGCTTTTCCGGCTAACGAGGCAACAATCGCTGCAGTTAAGGCTGCAAAAGCCAAACCTTTCATCCCAATTGGCAACAAATTTAAGATGGCCGGATAAGCTTTATTGACATCGGTAGCACCTGTTGAAGTCAGCATTTCTTGATGGAACATGCCTTTTTGGTACAATACATAAGCCGCGATTCCGGGAATAACCACGATAACCGGCATCAAAATTTTAAGGAAAGCAGCGAATAACAAACCACCACGGGCCGTTTTTAAATCGGCACCCAAAGCACGCTGCGTAATGTATTGGTTGCAGCCCCAATAGTTTAAGTTGGTGATCCACATACCACCCAGCAAGACAGAAAGGCCGGGCAAATCCATATAGTTAGGGTTGTCTCTTTTAAAGATCATGTGGAAGTGGTCCCCCGCTTCGGTAGTCAACAGTCTAAGTCCGTTAAAAACCCCTGTTGTCCCTGCTTTTTCGCTTACTAAATTTAAGGCGATGTAAGAAGCAACCAAGCCGCCCAGGATCAGAAAGAAAACCTGGATCACATCGGTATAGCCTATTACTTTCATTCCACCCAAAGCAATCACGATAGAAAATACAGCCAGCAGTATGATACACAAAACCACATTAAAACCGGATATACCGCTGATAGCCAGCGCGCCAAGATATAGTATAGACATTAAATTAACCACAATGTACAGCAACAGCCAGAAGATTGCCATAATCATGGCTACTGTTCCGTTATACCGCTGGCTCAAAAACTGCGGCATCGTAAAAATTTTATTTTTGAGGTAAACCGGTATAAAAAATATGGCGACAATAACGAGCGTTAAGGCAGCCATAAATTCGTAAGAGGAAATGGCCAGTCCCATTTTGAAGCCAGAACCGCTCATGCCGATAAATTGTTCGGCAGAAATATTGGAAGCAATTAACGAAGATCCGATCGCCCACCAGGTTAAAGAACCTTCGGCCAGAAAATAATCTTTAGAAGAAGAAACAGCCGTTTTTTTGCGTTGGTAAACCCACCAACCATACAAGGCTACAATTAAAAAGTAAATCAGGAATACCGCGTAATCCGGAGTTTGAAGTCTATTCATATTTAACTTAGGTTTGAGGGTGTCAATTTAACAATTATATATAATTATTTGGGGAATATTTATGATAAACTTGCTTAACTGCTTTTACGCATAACTTTTACACGGCAGGAAATATAATAAAGTATTTCACTAATTTTTTGCCGATAAAAGAAGCATATATAAAAAGAGGCCCAAATTTTTCGGGCCTCTTTGATCATTGTTAAAATTTTATTCTATACGCCAAGCAGTAATCTTGCCGGGTCTTCCAGCAATTGTTTTACGCGAACTAAGAAACTTACCGATTCCCGTCCGTCCACAATCCGGTGATCGTAAGACAAAGCCAGGTACATCATCGGGCGGATGACCACTTGTCCGTTTACGGCAACCGGCCGCTCAATAATATTGTGCATTCCTAAAATGGCAGATTGCGGCGAGTTGATGATTGGCGTGGACAACATCGAACCAAAAACACCGCCGTTGGTAATGGTAAAAGTTCCGCCAGTCATTTCGTCAATGGTTAATTTGTTTTCACGTGCTTTGCCAGCCAGTGCCACAATCGCTTTTTCGATTTCTGCCAAACTCATGGCATCCGCATTTCGAATGATCGGAACAACCAAACCTTTTGGCGCAGAAACCGCGATGGAAATATCGGCAAAATCACTGTAAACCACTTCCTCGCCTTCAATGCGTGCGCCAACGGCCGGCCAGTCTTTCAAAGCTTCGGTTACGGCTTTGGTAAAGAACGACATAAAGCCCAAACCAACGTTGTATTTTTCTTTGAATTTGTCTTTGTATTTGGCGCGCAGTTCCATAATCGGCTGCATATCTACCTCATTAAAAGTAGTGAGCATGGCCGTTTCATTTTTTACGGAAACCAAACGTTTTGCAACGGTTTTACGAAGGGAAGACATTTTTTCACGACGCTCTCCCCGACTTCCTGCAACTGCTGGTTGTGCCTGAACAACAGGTTTTGCCGGAGCCGGAGCAGCCGGTTTGCTTTCGGTTTTTGCAGCCGGTTTTGAAGCTTCTGCTTTCAAGGCATCTTCTTTCGTGATCCTTCCGGCAACACCATTTCCGTTGATGTTCTTTGGATCCAATCCTTTTTCTGCCAAAATTTTTGCTGCCGCTGGCGAAGGAACACCGGAAGCATAAGTTTTAGGTTGATCGACACCGTCTGCTGAAATTTCTGCGTGTTCTGATACTTCTTTTACCGGTGTTTTTTCAGTCTGCGGCGCACCGGCACCGGCTTTGATTTTAGCTACCAAAGTCCCGATTGGCAAAACATCGCCTTCTTTTACCAAAGTTTGCAGTGTTCCTGCACTTTCGGCGTTCAGTTCAAAAGTGGCTTTGTCCGATTCCAGTTCGGCAATCGGTTCGTCCATTTCAACCTGCTCGCCGTCTTT
The DNA here is from genome assembly GCF_041088075.1 of Mucilaginibacter sp. Classification (GTDB taxonomy): domain Bacteria; phylum Bacteroidota; class Bacteroidia; order Sphingobacteriales; family Sphingobacteriaceae; genus Mucilaginibacter_A. Next base: position 3,356 of record NZ_JBGCVY010000052.1, read on the forward strand.
TTTAATCCAGTTGGTTAAGGTAACTTCCTGGATGGATTCGCCCACCGGCGGGATATGGATTTCAATTTCTGTTGAAGCTGAATTTTCTGCCTTTGCAGGTTCCGCTTTCGGCGTTGCTGCCGTTTCCGCAGCCACTGTTTTTTTGGTTTCTGCCGATGCTTCTTTTACCGATACTTTTTCGGCAACAGGTGCAGCAACGGTTTCACCATTACCAGAATCAATGCTGCAAACCACAGCGCCAATTGCCAGTACATCGCCTTCTTTGGCGGTGGTCCTAAGTGTCCCGGCTGCTTCGGCAGTTAATTCAAACGTAGCTTTGTCTGATTCCAGCTCGGCAATTACATCGTCCATTTCTACATGGTCGCCATCGTTTTTTACCCAGTTGGATAAGGTAACCTCAGAAATGGATTCGCCTACCGGCGGAACTTTGATCTCTAAACTCATATTTTTATAAAAATTTTTATGTTTAATCAGCCCCGGCGTTTGCCATGTCTGCTGTTGTTTCTTCTACTTCCTGTTTCACCGCTTTTCCGGCTGGCGCTTCAAAAGCTTTGCTTACAATGTACAACTGTTGTGCCGTGTGTTGTTTGGCGTATCCGGTTGCGGTGCTGCTGCCTTCCTTACGCGAAATTACATCAAATTCCAGCTCGGTATGGCGCAATTTACGGCATAAATATGGCCAGGCGCCCATGTTTTCCGGTTCTTCCTGAACCCAGATCCAACTTTCGGCCTGGTTGTATTTGGCTTTGATTTTTTGCATTTGAACGATTGGCGTTGGGTACAACTGTTCCAACCGAACAATGGCCACATCTTTACGCTGATCGGTTTGCTGTTTTTCCAACAAATCGTAATAAATTTTCCCGGTACAAAACAACACACGTTTTACTTCGGCTGCATCTACAAACTTGTCGTCAATTACTTCCTGGAATTTTCCTTCCGTAAACTCCCTGATATTTGAAACGCATTGCGAGTTTCGCAACAAACTTTTTGGGGTGAAAACCACTAACGGTTTACGAAATTCGTCTTTTAACTGGCGGCGCAAGATATGGAAGAAGTTAGCTGGCGTAGTACAATCCGCAACCTGGATGTTGTTCTCGGCACAAAGCTCTAAAAAACGCTCCATCCTGGCGGAGGAATGTTCCGGGCCTTGCCCTTCGTAGCCATGCGGCAACAACAGCACCAAACCATTACCGCGCTGCCATTTGGTTTCGGCACTGGCAATGTATTGATCTATAATGATTTGGGCACCGTTTGCAAAATCGCCAAATTGTGCTTCCCAAATGGTTAAAGCGTTCGGGTTGGCCAAGGCGTAACCGTAATCAAAACCTAAAACGCCATATTCTGAAAGGTGCGAATTGTAAATATAAAATGGTGCCTGGTTAGGGGAAATGTTTCTTAGCGGAACATATTCTTCTTCCGAATCTTCCAGGGTCAAAACAGCATGTCGGTGAGAGAAAGTTCCGCGCTTAACGTCTTCCCCGCTTAAACGGACAACGTGTCCTTCATACAGCAAAGTGCCGTAAGCCATCAGTTCGCCCATGGCCCAATCAAAAGTTTTGGTTTCGTTCACCATTTTCTGGCGGTCCTGAAACAGCTTTTCAATCTTTTTAAAAAACTGTTTTCCTGGCGGCAATTCTGTAATTTTTTTGCCGATCATTTCAAATTCTTCTGTGCTTACAGCCGTATCCGGAGAAGTTAAAAAGTCTTTATCCGTAGCCAGGCGCAGCCCTTTCCAGGCACCGGCAAACACGGGTTTTACTTCCGAAAACTGCTCGTCGGATTTAGATTCGTTCAGTTTTTCCTGCAACATCGCGCGGAAATCCTTTTCCAAAGACTTGGCATAATCTGCATCCACGCTTCCTTCGGCAACCAGTTTTTGGTTGTAAATTTCTTTTGGGTTTGGGTGCTGTTCAATTGCTTTATATAAAAGCGGCTGTGTAAATTTTGGCTCGTCGGATTCATTGTGGCCAAACCTTCGGTAACACAAAATATCAATAAAAACATCTTTATGGAAAGCCTGCCGGTATTCCATTGCCAAGTTGATGGCATAAGTTAAAGCCTCCACGTCATCGCCGTTTACGTGAAAAACCGGAGACAAAACCGTTTTGGCAATATCTGTGCAATACGTGCTGGAACGCGCATCTTTATAATTAGTGGTGAAGCCAATTTGGTTATTAATGACCAAATGAACCGTTCCGCCGGTGCGGTAACCTTCCAGTTTAGACATCTGCAAAACTTCATAAATGATGCCCTGGCCGGCAACCGAAGCATCGCCATGGATTAAAATTGGTGCAATGCGTTTGTCGTCGCCGCCATATTTAAAATCTATTTTAGATCGCGTTAAACCTTCTACAACCGGGTCAACCGCTTCCAGATGAGAGGGATTTGGGCAAAGGCTTAAATGCACCGTTTTTCCGTTTGAAGTTTCTACATCGGTAGAAAAACCCAAATGGTATTTTACGTCGCCGCTGAAAGATTCGTGCTCGTCGAAACCTTTTCCTTCAAATTCCGAGAAAATGCTCTTGTATGATTTTTTGAGGATGTTGACCAGTACGTTTAAACGCCCGCGGTGCGCCATGCCGATCACAAATTCTTCGATGCCAAGTTTCGATCCTTTTTCGATCACAGAATCCAAAGCCGGGATTAACGATTCCGCGCCTTCCAGCGAAAAGCGTTTTTGCCCCAAAAATTTGGTTCCCAAAAAGCTTTCAAAAACAACCGCTTCGTTCAGCTTTTTTAACAATTGTTTTTTTTCATCAACAGAAAAATGCGGCGTGTTGCGGCTTCTTTCCATCCTTTCTTCAAACCAGGTGATTTTATCCGGGTCGCGCAGGTAGCGGTATTCGGCACCGATAGACTGGCAATACGTTTGCTCCAGCAAATCGCGGATGTCGCGCAGTTTTGCAGGCCCTAAACCAACTTCTACACCGGCGTTAAAAACGGTATCCAGATCGGCATCGCTCAAGCCAAAAGTTGCCAGTTCTTTGCCCGGTTTGTACTTGCGCCGTTCGCGAACGGGATTGGTTTTGGTGAACAAATGCCCGCGGGTACGGTAACCGTCAATCATGTTCAGCACATTGATTTCTTTCAGAAAATGAGTGCTGTCTGCCTGGTTTGAGGCAGCCGTTGCATCCGTTGATGGCTCTGCCTGTTCAGTGTGGCCGAAATCAAACCCTTCGAAAAATTTTTGCCAGCCAAAGTCAACCGATTCGGGGTCTTGCTGGTAACTTTGATAAAGTGAATCTATGTACGCTGCGTTAGCGTTGTTTAGGTACGAAAAAGTATTCATGGAAAATCCAATCAGTGAAACGTTACAAAAGTAAGAATTTAATAGAGAAACAAACCTATTTAACTTTCCTTGGAAAAAGCAAAATAGATTTGTTTACTTGTGATTACAATTTTTCTAAGTTGCTTCTGATTGAAAGATAGCTCTGATTTATTTGGGGTTGATGAAAAAGTATCGGTAAAAACAGTATTTATTTTCTTTGTGCGTTCTTTTGCTTGATCAAAAGAACCAAAAATCAAGAATTCCAGATCGCCTCTGGGCGGCATTCAGCCCTACGCTCCTGGGCGATCACCTTGCAAGCTTCCCTTTCTTGCCGCTAACTGTGTTTGTCAAATGCTTCTTTTACCAGCTATTTTTTGTCCGCTATGTAGTTCGAAGCGGCAGGTCTCAGCCCAGGTGCGGGAAGGCCGGACAAAACGCCCGGAGGGATCGGGTTTGTCTTGATTTTTTGGTTCTTTTTCATCAAGGAAAAAGAACGTTAAGTTTAATCAGCATACTTCTTTTATCACCTAAAATTACAGCTCATCAACCTGATTTTTATAAACCGCGGCCTGCTCCAAAATCTTTTCCAAATCATCCGGTTTTAAGCGGTGCAGGTTGCCGTAAATCATTTTTAAGCGCTGGTTATTGGATAGCAAATGTTCGTTCCGGGAGAAAAAATCCCAATACAAACTGTTGTAGGGGCAGGCTTTTTCGCCGTACTTTTTTTTGGGGTCATAAAAACAGTTGCCGCAATAATTGCTCATTTTGTTGATGTAGGCCGCCGAAGCCACGTACGGTTTGGTGCCAACGATGCCGCCATCGGCAAACTGGCTCATGCCGTGCGTGTTGGGCAGTTGCACCCATTGCATCGCATCAATGTAAACGCCCAAGTACCAGTCGTCCACTTCGTGTGGATTTGAACCCGAAAGCAAGGCAAAATTCCCGATCACCATCAAACGCTGGATGTGGTGCGCCCAGGCCAAATCCAACGACTGGCCGATGCAATGTTTTAAACAGTTCATTTTGGTTTCGCCGTTCCAAAACCATTGCGGCAGTTTGGCCTGATGGTTAAAGAAATTCTTCTCTGCAAAGTCTGGCATTTTCGCCCAGTACAAGCCGCGCATGTATTCGCGCCAGCCTAAAATCTGTCGTGTAAAACCTTCTATTTGCGGCAAACTGATTTCTTTTTGGTTTTGCTGCCAGGTCAAAATTGCCTGACTGATTACTTCTTTTGGTGAGATCAATTTCACATTTAACGCAAACGACAAACGCGAGTGGAAAAGCGATTTATGTTCCTGCAACATCGCATCTTCGTACGTGCCAAAATGCGGCAACAGGTTTTGGCAGAAGTAATCAATCAGCCTTAAACCTTCTTTCCGGGAAAGCGGCAGGTTCACTTTTCCAGCTTCCACATTTCCAAAATACGGAACTTTAAGCCGGTCAATCATCGCTTTAATCTCGCTTAGATTATGTTCAAAAACCAAAGGTTCGGGCAAAGCAACTTTATGGTCAAAGCGGTTCCGGTTGTCGTGATCGAAATTCCACAAGCCGCCAACCGGTTCGTTTCCGTTCATCAACAGGTCGTGCTTTTGCCGCATGTGCCGGTAAAAGCCCTCCATAATCAACTGGTTTTTGCCGGAGAAAAAATCGCCGACTTCTTCCCGCGAGGTAAAAAAATGTTCGGTATCGTAAGCTTTGGTGGGAATAGGTAAGGATTTACAAAACGTTTTTAACTGCTCGTCCAGCCGGTATTCGTCCGGCAGCAAATATTCAAACCGCTCGATGCTTCTTTTATCAATGATTTTTTGGAGATTGCCGTTCAGCGTTTGCGCGTTTTCCGGATCGTCCAATTTGAGGTAAACCACTTCGTGCCCGGCCTTTTGCAACTGGTGCGCAAAATTGCGCATGGCCGCAAAAAACGCCAGGATTTTTTGAACGTGGTGCTTTACGTACGTTTGTTCTTGCATCATTTCCATCAGCACGTAAACCGTTTCGCCTTCTTGTTGTTGAAACCAGGAATGCGTGCTGATGAGCTGGTCGCCGAGAATTAATCGTAAAGTTTTCACCAATTTTATATGGGTAAAAGAAGTATTGTGAGAAAGTGGTTTGGGTGATGGTTCATAATTTTTGCAGCGGAAGCAAGATAGGAAAACAAAAACTGTTATAACTTCTTCCGTAGCTGATTTTTTGCCAAGCCAATGTTATGTGATATTTTATTCGTCGTCGTCAAGTTCTTCCGTGTCAGTGTAGTTAAACTCTACTTTACTTTGAGAGATAATTTCGTTAAGAACTTGATTGAGATACCCTAATTGGATCGTGTCGCGAAAACGTTGATTTAAGATAGGAATATTAATTATTTCTTCTATGCAATTCATATACTTTTCAACAATTGCATTCACTAAATATATTTTGTTTGCGTTAGCTTTTATTTTGTTTAAAAGTTCAACAATTTCTTCGCTTGATTTAATTACAAAAGTTATTGGAAATTTTTGAATTTTATCAATATCAAGAAAGTATTTTTTGAAATCAAGGGTTTCTGTTACTTGAAAAAAGCGACCCAGCGGTTTCATTACAAAGTCAATTCCACCATCGTTTGCATTTGTTCTTCCTGTCTTGTAAAGTTTTAAATTTTCTTTCGCCAGATTATCATATTCAAAGCCCCAAAAAACGTTTTGTTCATGGTAATAAAATTTTAAAATAGAATAACTCACAATTTCAAAAAGTCTTGCGTCAACATTTGGTTCAAGCAAACCGTTAATAAAATTTATAACTTTTTCAGGTTTTGAACTTTCAATTTCTTGTAATTCTTCACATGCTTTAATAAAACGTTGAAAAGCATCTTGTTTAGTTCTGGTGTAAGCATCAATGATTTCAATGATAACAGAAGCTAAATTATATTCTCTCTTACCTACTTTTACTTTTAGTAAATTTTCATTTATCCAATATCTGTTTGTATCAAGTTTTCTTAAAATTGGGATAATATCTGATGTTGGAAAATATTTTTTAAATTCTGCATTCATGCGGTTATCTAAAGCATGGTTTTGAAGACTTCCACCAAATGGAAGTTGCCTCTGACGAGTAAATAATTTATTATAAATTGCTCCTTCATAATTAGAGTAAGTATTTTTCTGGTCAAAACCGTTATCAATATAATCTTCAGCTAACACATAGATAGCATAAAGATTAGCAAAACTTGAACGAGCTTTTGAGCCTTTATTTGCCGATCGAGTTTTGAAATTTATGTATTGAATTAAGTTGCTATTTCTAAATATTTCATCTGCATCAGTTCCAAACTTATTGTTTAAGATTGATTTTATATTAACCGTAAATGTGTGTTCCATCAGGTTCTTCAAATAATTTTAAGTTATTGCTTGTTACAATTTTTTCAGTTTCAAAAGTTCTTATTTCTTTTTGAAGCTTTTCACCTTTATATTCTTCGGCTAAATGTAATCTTCTTAAACCAATTTTTACATACTCGTCTTGTAATTCAATACCAATGCAATTCCTTTCTAAATCTTTTGCAACAGCACAAGTTGTGAAAGTTCCTGAAAAAGGATCCATCACCAAATCACCTTTGTTAGAACTTGCCTTGATAATTCTTTCTAATAAAGCAATTGGCTTTTGAGTAGGATGGTTTTCGTATTCGTCCATGCGATAACGAACTCTTGCAAATTCCCAAACATTTCCTGGAACTTTTTCTGTGTTATACACTGTTGGAACAGCTTTGCGATAGTCAATTAATTTTCTTTTAGCACCCGTTTTAGCTTCAACCAAAATATCACTTGCGTTAAATGTATAATTACTTTTATCTTTTACACAAAACAAGATTGGTTCATACATAGAACCATAATAATTTTTCGCCTGAACGCCAGAACTGTCATAACTCCAAATTACCCTTGATAAAATATTCATTTTTTTACGAATATAAATGTCAAAAAAGGGCATAAACTGTGTAGCAGTCATTACATAAAAACTACCGTTAGGCTTGAGTTTTTTTATGCAAAGGTCAATCCATTTATAGCACCACATCAAATAATCTTCTTCTGTAGTCCATTTCTCAATGTGGCCATTAAAGTTTTTACCTATATTGTAAGGAGGGTCTGCAAATATTAAGTCAACCGAATTATCCGAAACTTGCGTCTCCAATGCTTTTAATACGTCACTGTGAATGATTTTATGATTGTCTGAACCAAAGATTTCCATTGCTGACTATTTTGCTAACAATTTTTGCAAATTAATAAATTTTAACCGAAAATGAAAATTTCAACTTTGTACATTATTGACGTCGACAGAAATAATGTTAAACTTGCAATTACCGAAAGACATAAATTTCCCTCAAAAAATACTCGCATTCTTATCCGCCAGCTTTTGCCATTTAGGTTCGATAATCAACTTCGGATAATCAACACCCAATTGAATCCCGTAAACTGCCAATTCCGCAGGCGTTAAAAAGAATGGCGTATGGATTTGCTTGCCGGAAATGACACTTAATTCCGGAACCCAAAGTTTTACGTATTGCCCTTTCGGGTCAATTTCGCCGGCTTGTTTAATTACATTCAAGCTTCGGTTTTCCTTAGGGTCATTGCCTACACCGGCAATCGCGGCCCAGTTTCCCCAATTGGTTGCCGGGCTGTAATCAATCAGTTTTTCTTCAAAATAAGCGGCACCGCAAGTCCAGTTTACCTGCAAATCTTTTGCTAAAAAGCTGGCTGCATTTTGCCTGCCGCGGATGCTGGTATAGCCTGTTGCATTTATTTCGCGCATTACGGCATCAATAAAAGGAACGCCGGTTTGCCCGGTTTTCCATTTTTCAAAAAGTTCGTCCTGGTTGGCAGCTTCTGGCGGAGCCTGGCCTTTAAAGCCTTCTTTCTGAAAAAACTGGTCGCCATGCTTTTTAAACATGAACCGGTAATAATCGCGCCACAGCAACTCCAGCACAATGGCGTGAGTTAGGGCATTGCTGCCGTTAGCCTTTTCGTATTGCTGCACTTCCCAGTAAATTTGCCGCGGGGAAATACAGCCCATGGACAACCAAACCGACATGGTATTGGCAAAATCGGCACCTAAAGCAGGGCTAACCTGAGTTACTTTATCCTGATTTTCTGTCCCGGAAAAATTATACAACCGTTTTAAACCTTCCGTTTCTCCGCCCACAAAACGCATCACGGCGCGCTCGTCATCAAAAGGTTCGGTCAAACCTAAATCGGCCAAAGTTGGTATTTCGCCTGCATCGGTAATTTCGGGCGTTTTTATTTTTGTTGGAGATACGGCACAAAGCCGAACCTGACTATCACGTTCTACTTTTTTGCGGAAAGTGGTAAAAGCGTCCGGAATATCTTTGATCGGGAACGGCAGATCTTCTTTGTTGTACAATGTGTGGCCGATAAAATGCTTCAAATTCAGCTTCAGTTTCCACAACGCAGCTTCTACTTTGGCCGAAATACTGGTTTCTTCAAAAGCTACTTCGCGGTGATGGTAAACTTCGGAAACCTGGTATTGCTGCGCCAGTTCGGGAATGATCATGGCCGGATCGCCAACGCGGATTAGCAATTCACCGCCTAAATTTTTTAACGATTGGCGTAAATCGGCCACAGATTCGTTGATAAAACGAGCCCTGAAGTTTCCTGTTTTTTGTGTGCCAAAAGAAGTAACACGGTAATAAAACGGATCAAAACAATAAACTGGCAAAACAGCATCCGCTTTGTTTACGGCTTCTGTTAAAACCTCGTTATCGTTAATCCGTAAATCGTTTCTAAACCAAACTAAAATTACTTTACCGCCTGCCATAATATCAGTACAAATTAAGCATAAAATGGTTATTTTTAATGATCTTTATTTAGAGCGGCGGCAACGTTCGCTGCAATATTTTACTTCTTCCCAACATTTCTCCCACTTTTTTCGCCACGCAAAAGGCCGTTGGCAATGCGAACAAATTTTAACGGGCAGGTTGGCTTTGGTGTGCTTTTTGGTTTCGGGCATGTTTATTTTAATTTAACTGCGGGAAAGCTAAGAGCCTGTTAAATTATACCATAAAAAATACAATGCTTCTTTTACACTATAAAAATTGGTTGCATCAATTTAGCTCAATCAAAAACTAAGTCCTTACCAATTTTTAGGTGATAAAAGAAGCATGTAAAATAAATTGAATATAATTTAAACAGGCTTTAAGTAATTAACGAACAAACAAATACAAGTTATGTTACTTAACAACTGCTAACAAAATTTAGCCGATAAAAGAAGTATGGGTTTTGAACAAAAAAATATGGTTGTTGCCGGCGGAAGTTCGGGCATCGGATTGGCATTGGTAAAGCAATTGGTTGCGGCAGGCGCCAAAGTTTTTGTGGTTTCGAGGAATGCAGGAACGGAACTGCCGGAAGGCGTAACGCATATCCCGCATGATTTTACCACTGCGGATACTGCTTTTGCCGGCCAATTGCCCGATAAAATCCACGGTTTGGTTTATTCGGTTGGTTCTATCAACCTAAAACCTTTTCAGCGTTTGCAGCGCGAAGATTTTTTGAATGATTTTACGCTGAATGTTCTGGGCGCGGTAACACTGGTGCAGCAATCGCTCCGGGCTTTAAAAAATGCAGAAATGGCTTCGGTGGTTTTGTTCAGCACGGTTGCAGCGCGAACCGGAATGAGTTACCACACCAGCATTGCAGCTTCAAAAGGTGCGATTGAAAGTTTGGCAGTTTCTTTGGCGGCAGAATTTGTATCGAGCAAAATCCGCGTCAATGCAATTGCGCCATCGCTCACCAATACGCCGCTTGCACAACACTTATTAAATACGGAAGAAAAGCAGGAAGCTTCGGCAAAAAGGCATCCGTTGGGAAAATACGGGCAGCCGGACGATATGGCCAACGCCGCCAGGTTTTTATTATCGGATGAAAGTTCGTGGATTACGGGACAAATTATTGGTATTGATGGCGGCCTGTCGTCTTTAAAACCGCTTTAAAATGATTTACGATTACGATGCGTTGATGCAGATGGAAAAGCAGTTTCGCGCCATGTTTATCAACAGTTTGGGCGGATTTAAAAGTTTGCAATTGCTGGGCACGGTTGATGAAGCCGGAAATACCAACCTTTCTGTTTTTAGCTCGATCTTTCATTTGGGCGCCAATCCGCCCCTGGTTGGCATGGTTGCACGCCCGCCCGGCCCGCAACACGATACGCTGAAAAACATCAAAACAACCGGTTTTTATACGTTGAACAATGTGCTGGCCGATTTTTACAAGGAGGCACATCAGGCAAGTGCGCGTTATCCTTCCGGCAATTCGGAGTTTAAACATTGTGGTTTTACCGAAGCTTATGTAGAAGGTTTTAGAGCGCCTTATGTTGCCGAATCTTCTTTGTCCATAGGTTTGGAATTGAAGGAAATTATGCCGGTAACCTTAAACGAAACCAGCATCATCATCGGCGAAATTAAATGGGTAAAGGTTGACGAGGCGTTTGTTGCAGAAGACGGTTTTGTTGATTTGGAAAAAGCCGGTTCTGTTACCGCTTCCGGTTTGGATTCTTATCACACCACCAAAAAACTGGCGCGTTTAAGTTATGCCAAGCCGGAGAAATTTCCGGAGGAATTGGACGTTAAATAGGATAAACGTAATGCTTCTTTTACCACCTATTTTTTGGTGAAGCCGCATTTGTCAGCCCAACATCAAACCTTGCGGCGAGCGGCTTTGGCAGCAAAATTGTCCGTAACTTAATACTTTCATTTTACATACTTCTTTTATCCGATAAAAATTATGGTAGCAACAGAAAAAATCCAGAACGATTATATTAATTATGTTTTAACAGAAGGCGAGCAGCCTAAATCCGTTTATATTTTTGCCAAAAAGCACGAGTTTTCAGAAGAAGAATTTTACCAGCATTTTGGTTCTTTTGAAGGTTTGGAGCAAAGCATCTGGACAGACCTCGCCTTAAAAACCATCGCCGAAATTAAAACCCAGGAAGTTTGGCCGCAATATTCATCGCGCGAAAAGGCTTTGTCGTTTTTTTACAGCTTTTTCGAGTTGTTGAAAGGCAAAAGAAGCTTTGCCGTTTTCAGCAGTAAACGTTCAGCAAAAGGTATGGGCACGCCAAAAATCTGGACGGGTTTGAAAGAAGAATTTGAAAACTTCAGCGTACAGATTTTGCAGGAAGGCATCGAAACTGGCGAACTGGCCGACCGTAAATTTTTGGCTAACCGTTATAAAGATGCTTTGTGGATCCAGTTTGGTTTTGTGTTGAATTTTTGGGTGAACGATGAATCCAAAGGTTTTGAAAGAACGGATGAAGCGATTGAAAAAGGCGTCAACGTTACGTTTGATTTGTTTCAACGTTCGCCGGTTGACAATTTGCTGGATTATGGCAAGTTTTTGGTGAAAAACGGCGGGTTTAAGGAGAAGATGAAGTTTTAATGGAGCGGCTTTATCTTGACACTTCTGTATTTGGCGGTTATTTTGATGCTGAGTTTGAAGTTTGGACTAAGATGTTGTTTGATAAAATTGTTGAGGGAAGATATAAGGTTATTTATTCTGAACTAACAGCAAGAGAACTTTCTCCAGCTCGAAAAGAAGTTAGGAATTTACCCTTAAAACTTAGTGAAGCTAATATAGAATTTATTGAAATTTCTGAAGAGGCAAATAATTTAGCAGCGCAATACATTGATGAAAAAGTTGTTGGAAAAACAAGTATTTCAGACTGTGTTCATATTGCTTTAGCAACCCTTAATCATGCAGATATTTTAGTTAGTTGGAACTTCAAACATATTGTAAACGTAAATCGCATCCGTGGTTACAATTCTGTCAATTATAAAAACGGCCACCGGCTTTTAGAAATTCGATCACCTCGTGAAATTTTAGAATATGAAAACGAAAATTGAAAACAAAATATCTTACGTTGAAGAGTTAAGAAGCATCCGCGATAAAATTAGTCTTGATATTCAAGACATGAGTTTTGAACAATTAAAAGAATATGTAAACAAACGGGAAAGTGTATTTCCAAAATCCTGTTGGGATAAAGCATCAAAGCCGGAAAAAGCGGATGCAGTTAGCACAAAGGATAGTGCTGCGCCAGAAAGAGCGTGAGGGATAGCAGCGGAAAGCCCACAGCGAAGCGAGGACTTGCAGCGGATAGCCCGACCGGCCCAAGCCGGGCACGCCCAAATAAAAAAAAGAGCGAGTGAAGAAAAAAGAGCGAAGACGTAGCGAAAATATAGCTTGTATCGATTTGCCGCCGCTCCTCTTTCCCCGCTCTCCGCTCTAAAAACCACACCAATTTTATACTGATAAAAACAGCATGAGCGAAGAAAATAAAGAACAAAATAGCATACCAACTTCCAAAGTACAACGATCAGCCAAGTTTGTAAAAACGGGTTTTAAGATTGGCGGCAATTATGTGAAGCATTATTCTAAAAAACTGTTCAACCCAAACCTGAACAACGATGAGCTGAATGAAGATAATGCGGCAGATATTTACGAATCATTAAGTGAATTGAAAGGTTCGGCGTTAAAAGTGGCGCAGATGCTAAGCATGGACAAAAATATTTTGCCAACAGCTTACGTGGATAAATTTTCGCAATCGCAATACAATGCGCCGCCGCTTTCGGGCCCACTGATTGTGCAGACTTTTAGGAAGTATTTTGGGAAATCGCCAGACCAGATTTTTGACAAGTTCAACCTAAAATCTACCAATGCGGCTTCCATCGGACAAGTACATGAAGCAGAACTGAACGGGCAAAAGCTGGCCGTAAAAATACAATACCCGGGCGTTGGCGATTCTATTTCTTCGGATTTAAAACTCGTTAAGCCTTTTGCTTTCCGCCTGTTGGGCATGAGCGAAAAGGAACTGGATATTTACATGCGCGAAGTGGAAGAACGTTTGCTGGAAGAAACCGATTACGAACTGGAAGTGCGCCGTTCCATCGAGTTTACGCAGGCTTGTGCCGGTTTAAAAAACGTGGTTTTCCCGACTTATTACCCGGAACTTTCAAAAAAACGAATTATTACAATGAGTTGGCTGGAAGGCAAGCATCTGAAAGAATACCTACAAACCAACCCATCGCAGGAAGAGCGGAATTTGATTGGCCAGGCGTTGTGGGATTTTTACAATTTCCAGCAGCACGAATTACGTGCGGTTCATGCTGATCCGCATCCGGGAAATTTTATGATTACGCCGGAAGGGAAACTGGGCGTGATTGATTTTGGCTGCATCAAAGAAATGCCCGACGATTTTTATTATCCTTTTTTCTCTACCACGTCTTCGGATTTGCTGCAGAATAAAGAAGAAACGATCAAAGCCTTCCGACAGTTGGAAATGATTTTGCCGAAAGACAATCCGCAGCAAATTGAGTTTTATTACCAGGCGTACAAAGAGATGATCGGGCTTTTTGCCAAACCTTATATGACCGACAGTTTCGATTTCAGCCAATCTGATTTTTTCGACCGTTTGTATTCCTTCGGCGAAAAAATTGCACGGATGCCGGAGTTTAAACAAGCGCGCGGCGTGAAACATTTTATCTACGTTAACCGTACAAATTTTGGTTTGTACAATATTTTGCATGAATTGAAAGCAGAAGTGCGGACAGATACTTTCCGGCCGCATGTTTTGTTGGAATATTGATACAAAATTTATACCGATAAAAACAGTATGGTGCTTTTTTAGCTCTTTTGGCTGCTGCCAAAAGAGTTTTATTGTTTAAAATAATTGCATGGAAAACGTTGCTGATCCGCAGGAAATCAAGAAAAACCAAATTTTGGATGCTGCCTACAAACGGTTTTCGCAATTGGGTTATTCTAAAACCACCATGCATGATCTGGCCAGCGATTTGTTGATGTCGAAAGCCTTGCTGTATTATTATTTCCCGGACAAAAGCCAGCTTTATACCGGCGTTATCCGAAAACTTTCTGCCGAATACCTCCTGGCGCTTCAGCATAAAGTTGACCAAAATTGCACGATAAACGAAGCATTTTATTTTATCCTGCAAAGGATCCACCGGACGATTTCTTCCCATTATAATTTCTTCGATTATTTTAGGTTAAACCAGCAAAACATCCCGGATGTGATTTGGAACGTTTTACGCGAAATCCATCAAACCGAAATTAACCTGTTGACCGCACTTTACCGCAAGCAGGTGAGCGATGCTTTTGCCGAAACACATGACCTGCAGGAAATCATCGAACTGGTTTTTAAATCGTTAGACAGCGTTCAACATTCTTCTGATAAGCAAAGGCAAGCATTTTTCCCCGATGCGGTGCAATTGGAAACTATTTATGCACAAAAGAAACTGCTGCTCCAAATTTTGATGCAAGGTTTAAATAATTTATAAACCTAAGAGCATGTTTAAATTTTGTTAAATTTATTTGCCATGCTTCTTTTACCACATAAAAATCATTGTCTTTTTGTACCCGTAAAATATCCGTACACACCAATTTTATAGGCATAAAAGAAGCATTGTAAAATTTATGATATAAATTTAAACAGGCTCTAAGTAACATTACCGGTTTAATTTAGACTAATGGAAACATTTTGCAAGCAGGTTTTCATAATCAAAATAAAAAAACTAATTTTTAGGCCATAAAAGAAGCATTGCCGTAAAAGCCGAAAAGAAGAAGAACAGTGTCAGCAACAGGTAAAATGAAAAGGAAACTTTGGAACCTAAAAATGTTTCTTTAGTTTTGCTCCATCATGTCATTAAGTCAATTAGATCGGATTATACAAGGCGGCAACGAACTTTTTTTACAGGCCGGGATAAAAAGTGTAACGATGGACGATATAGCTAAACATTTAGGCATGTCCAAAAAAACTATTTACCATTATTTTAATGATAAAAATGAGTTGGTGATTGCACTGGTTAAAAAAAAACTGGACGAGGATGAATGCCAGATGAAATTGATCATACAAAGTTCGGTCAATGTAATTGAAGAAATGATTAACATGATGAAATGTTCGGAAGAAATATTTTCGAGGATCAACCCGGTGGTGATCCATGATATGCAAAAATACCACCCCGAAGCCTGGGGCGAATTTCAAAAGTTTAAATCGGATGTTTTGATCAAAACCTTGGAAGAACTTTTAACCAAAGGCATGGAACAAGGTTTTATCCGGCCTGATTTGGACGTAAAAATTTTAGCGAAAATGCGGGTCCAACAAGTAGAAATGGGCTTTAACCACACCATTTTTCCGGTTGCACACTTTAGTACCTGGAAAGTACAGTACCAGTTGCTGGAACATTTTAATTATGGCGTTTGCACGTTGAAAGGCCACCAGTTATTGGACCAGCATAAAAACAGTATCAACAATTAAATAAGTTGTAAACTACAAAAAATTAGAGCACCTTACCCAACCTCATTAAATGAAAAAAATTACTACCCTGCTGATTTGTTTTTTGACCAGTTTTCATTTGTTTGCTCAAACGCAGGCACCTAATCAAACCTACAATTTTAGCATAGCCGATTGTGTGAACTATGCTTATGAACATCAAGACTCGATCCTCAATGCGAAATTGGATGTTAAAAGTGCTGTGTATAGAGTAAAAGAAACAACAGCCCAAGGATTGCCCCAAATCAATGGTGCAGCATCTTTTCAAGACTATTTAAAAACACCGGTAATTTTATTCCCTAATTTTATAACACCTGCAGTTTATGGTGTATTGATAGATAATAAAGTAAAAAACGGTACAGGCAACACAATAACTACTGTTCCTGACGGTGCCGGTGGATTTCAAGCTGTAAATTTTACCCAAAAATATAATTCAAACCTGGGCTTGACGCTAAATCAAATTATATTTGATGCCAGTTACTTTGTTGGGTTACAAGCGAGACGAACCTACAAAGAACTTTTTGACCGCAGTTATACCCGTACAAAAATCCAAACTGATGTAAATGTAACTAAAGCTTACTATCAGGTTTTGGTGAGCAATGAGCAAATCCGGTTATTGGATGCCAACATTAATCAACTTAAACAACAAGTTGAGCAAACTGTAGCCCAAAACAAACAGGGTTTTGTAGAGAAGATAGATGTTGACAGGATTACTGTTCAATATAATAATCTGGTTACCAACAGGGAAAACACAGTTCGTTTACTGGCATTAAATTATCAGCTATTGAAGTTTCAAATGGGGATGCCGATTGAATTCGACTTAACGTTGAAAGATAAGCTGGCAGACGTTAACCTTAATGATAACCTGGCAGAACTGAATGTTGACACTACATTTTACCGTAACCGGATTGAATACGGTTTATTGGAAAGCAATTTGCGGTTGACAGAGTACGATGTAAAACGCTTAAAAAGTCAATATCTGCCTAAATTAAGTGCTAACGGAAGTACGGCATTGGCTTATCAAAATAATAATTTTGGTAATTTATTCGGAACTACTTTTCCTACTACTTATATTGGCCTATCACTTAGTTTGCCAATTTACACTGGCGGACAGCGTATAAATCAAATCAGGCAAGCACAAATTACTGTACAAAAAAATAGAAACAACTTAGATAACCTTAAGAACGCATTAAGTTTACAGGCAAGCCAAGCTAAAATTGTTTTTATCAACGGCTTACAAACATTAAACAACCAGAAAAAAAGCCGTGAGCTAGCCGAAGAAGTACTGCGTGTATCAAAAATAAAATACCAGCAGGGCGTAGGCTCAAGTATTGAAGTTACCCAGGCACAAACGGCGCTCGAAACGGCAGACAATGACTACATCCAAGGCTTATATGATGCCCTGGTAAGCAAAGTTGACCTGGACAGAGCCTACGGCAGAATTAAATAAAAAACCTACTTAGATATACAATTATACCATACCATGAAAAAAATACTTTACATAGCCGCCATGCTGTTTTTAGCAGCATGTTCTAATAAGCCAAAAGATAAAAAAACAGAACTGGCCGACCTGCAAAAACAACAGGCAGAAATAAATTCAAAAATTACAAAACTGCAAACCGAAGTTGGCGGTACAGATTCTACCAAATCCGCAGAGGTAAGTACGGTTGAGGTTAAACCGGGCCATTTTACCAACTACGTACAGATACAAGGTAAAATTGATGCGCAGGATAATGTTACGGCTTATCCGCAAGCGCCAGGAACAATAATCGCTATTAATGTGCGGGTTGGCCAGCATGTATCCAGAGGGCAGGTGTTGGCACAGTTGGACAACAGTGTTTTAAAACAGCAAATTGCCCAGGCACAAGCGCAGGTATCTCTTTTGAATACTTTATTTCAGCGCCAAAAAAACCTTTGGGACCAGAAAATCGGTACTGAAGTACAGTTTTTACAAGCGCAAACCAATTTGCAAAGTGCCCAAAAACAAGTGGCAGCATTAAACGAGCAATCAAGATTGTACCGCATTACTTCCCCAATCAGCGGAACGATTGACCAGATGGATTTGAAACTGGGCCAGGTTGCACAGCCCGGTACAACCGGCATCCGTATTGTTAATGCCGATAATTTAAAAGTTAAGGCAGATGTGCCTGAATCGTATTCTGCAAGTGTTGGAACGGGCAACAATGTAAAAATTGTAGTGCCGGATGCCAACGATTCGCTGGTAACCAAAGTAACTTTTGCGGCCAAAGCTATTGACCCGACTTCGCGCAGTTTTGCAGTCGAGATCAAATTGCCTGCACGCAAAACGCTTCGCCCAAACATGACTGCGATTTTAAAAATTGCCGATTATTCTAAATCCAATGCCATTACAGTCCCGATCAAAGCCATCCAAAAATCAGAAGACGGCGATTATGTGTTTGTAAACAACAGCGGAACGGCCAAACGCAAAACCGTGAAAGTTGGCGCTACTTACGGCGGCCAGTCTGAAATAATATCAGGCCTGAATGCCGGCGACCAGTTGATTACAGCAGGCGCAGAAGACATAGAAGATGGCGATAAAATCAAAGTTTTGAACGCTGCCAATTAGAGCCTGTTTAAACTTTTACCATTAAAATTTACAATGCTTCTTTTATGCCAGTAAATTCTGTTTTTAAATGCTGCACCGATACAAAAAAGTATAATAAACTCAATGATTTTTATGTGCTAAAAGAAGCATAGAAATAAACTGAATAAAACTTAAACAGGCTCTTAATATATTTTACCACTTGATCTGTTAATTATGAAAGATCTCAAAAAAGAATTTGCGCCCTCAAGCTGGGCCATTGACAACAAAACGGCTATTTACGTGCTCATCTTTTTGATCACGGTTTTAGGGCTGATCAGTTATAACAATTTACCGAAAGAAAACTTCCCGGATATTGCGCAATCAAAAGTATTTGTTACCACCACGTTTGCCGGCCAATCGCCGCAAAACATCGAGAACCTGGTAACGAGGCAAATTGAAAAACAATTAAAATCCTTGAAAGGGCTGAAAAAAGTTACGTCCAACTCGGTTCAAAACGTATCAATTATCACCGCGGAATTTCAGGCGAACATCAAGATCAAAGATGCTAAAATTGATGTAAAAGATGCGGTGGACAAAGCCAAACAGGATTTGCCGCAGAATGACGACAACCTAAAAGAATCTGTTATATCAGATATCAACGTTGCGGATTTGCCTATTTTATACATCAACATTTCTGGCGATTATGATTTGAAACGCTTAAAGGAATATGCCGATCTTTTGAAAGATGAAATAGAAGGCTACAAGGAAATTTCAAAAGTTGACGAAGTAGGCGCCTTGACACCCGAAATCCAGGTGAATGTTGACTTGAACAAGATGGCCGCGGCACAGGTTAGTTTTGGCGATATCATCCAGGCAATCGGTTCAGAAAATATTTTAACCACCGCAGGCACTGTAAAAACAGATGGTGTGCGCCGCAGCATAGACATCAAACAGGATTTTAAAAATGCGGCCGAAGTAGCTGACATGGCCATCAGGAACCCAAAAGGCCAAACCGTTTATCTACGCGACATTGCCGAAATAAAAGATTCATTTTTAGAGCAAGAAAGTTATGCCCGTTTGAAAACGAACGATAACCCGAAGTTTAAAAACGTAATTACTTTAAATGTAAGCAAAAGAGCGGGAGAAAATTTAATCCAGGCATCGGACAAGATCAACGCGTTAATCAAGCTAAAAGAAAAAACTGTTTTCCCGAAAGGCTTAAATATTACCGTAACCGGCGATCAATCCGACAAAACCCGTACAACCCTTAATGATTTGATCAACACCATCATTATTGGTTTTATATTGGTTACCCTTATCCTGATGTTTTTTATGGGAACAACCAACGCTATTTTTGTTGCGTTATCGGTGCCATTATCCTGCTTCATTGCGTTTTTAGTAATGCCGGCAATCGGGTTTACGCTAAACATGATCGTGCTGTTTTCGTTCCTGCTTGCTTTAGGTATTGTTGTGGATGATGCCATTGTGGTGATCGAAAACACACACCGTATTTTTGACAACGGAAAAGTACCGATAAAAGAAGCAGCGAAAATAGCGGCAGGCGAAGTTTTCTTGCCGGTTTTTTCAGGAACAATGACTACACTGGCACCTTTTATTCCCTTAGCTTTCTGGAATAGTTTGATAGGCCATTTTATGTTCTTTTTGCCTATTACTTTAATCATCACTTTGCTGGCTTCTTTGGTGGTGGCTTATATCATGAACCCTGTTTTTGCGGTTGATTTTATGAAACCGCATATCGAAGGCGAACACGATCATCCTACATTTGATAAAAGCGTTAGGCGCACGCTTATTTACTTGGCCATAGCTACTGCAGTTGGCTATTTTATCAATTTTGGTTTTGGTAATTTTATGGTTGTGATGATTGTTTTATACCTGTTCAACCACTTCTTTTTGTTAAAAGTGATAGACCGGTTCCAAAACAATGTTTGGCCGCGTTTCCAGGCCTGGTATGCCAAATGGTTGGAACGTGCTGTGCGTAGGCCAGTAACCGTTTTATTAGGAACGTTTGGTTTATTTGTACTGGCTATTGTGCTCATGGTGGTGTTAGGCAAAACACCGGTATTTTTCCCGTCGGGCGATCCTAATTTTGCTTACGTTTACATCACCATGCCCATTGGTACAGATCAGGCTACTACAAATGAAGTTACCAAAAAGCTGGAGCAGCGTGTGGCACAGGTAGTTGAGCCTGATAAAAACATCGTTTCATCTATCATTTCCAACGTTACCAAAGGCGTAACCGACCCAACGGATGAAGACCAGGGCGATTATGAAAACAAAGGTAAAATAACCGTTGCCTTTGTGGAGTACGGCAAGCGCAACGGCAAGGACACCAAACAGGTTTTAACAAACATCCGCAACGCTGTACAAGGTATTCCGGGCGTTAAAATTGCCGTGGCACAGGAAAACAGTGGACCGCCTGTTCAAAAAGATATCAGTATCGAAATTATTGGCGATAACCTGGACACCTTGGTCAAAACCAGTAACCATTTAAAAAACTTTATTGCAAAACAAAACATCGCGGGTATTGAAAACCTAACTGCCGATGTGCAAAATGACAAGCCTGAAATTGTGTTTGATATTGACCGCGAAAGGGCAAACCGGGAAGGTTTAAACACAGCACAAATCAGCCAGGCATTAGGTACGGCCGTGTTTGGGGCAAAAGCAGGCGATTTCAGGAATACCAAAGAAGATGACTACCAAATCAAAGTGCGGGCATTGCAAAACCAGCGCGGCAATATTGACGAAATACGCAATATGAAAATCACTTACCGCGATATGGGTTCGGGCGGTATCATCCGGCAGGTGCCTATTTCCGCTTTTACAAATGTCCGTTACACTGATACGTACAGCAATATTAAACGCAAGCAGCAACGCAGGGTATTAACTTTGGGTTCAAGTGTGATCAAACCTTATAATGCCAACGAAGTAAACGCCAATATTTTAAAAGCAATTGACAACTTTAAAAAACCTGACGACGTGATCATCCGACAGGGCGGCGGCCAGGAAGACCAAATGGAAGCCGTTACCTTTTTGGGCGGTGCTTTGGCCACTTCCTTTGGTTTGATCCTGATCATCCTGATGATCCAGTTTAATTCTATTGGCAAAACCTTGATCATCATTAGCGAAATTTTCTTTAGTATCATTGGTGTATTGCTTGGGGTAAGTATTTTCGGGATGACGATGGCAATTGTAATGACCGGTATCGGGATTATTGCACTGGCAGGCGTGGTGGTACGGAACGGAATTTTGCTGGTCGAGTTTACCGATATGCTGATAGAGCAAGGCACCAGTGTACACGATGCCGTGGTAGAAGCCGGCCATACCCGGATGACACCGGTATTGCTGACTGCTACTGCCGCTATCTTAGGTTTGATACCTTTGGCCGTAGGTTTAAATATTGACTTTGTTGGTTTGTTTACCCATTTCCAGCCGCATATTTACTTCGGTGGCGATAATGTGGCTTTCTGGGGACCGTTGGCTTGGACGATGATCTTCGGATTGGGTTTTGCAACCATCATCACCCTGATCCTAGTTCCTTGTATGTACCTCATCCGCGTAAATTTGAAGAACAGGTTGTTTGGTAAAAAAGAAAAGATTAAAGTTAAAGAACAGGAACTGGAAGCCTTGGAAGCGTAAATAACGGATGCTTCTTTTACCATATAAAAACCCGCGTTACTAAATGGTAACGCGGTTTTTTTTGGTTTTTGTCATGCCGAACTTGTTTCGGCATCCCACTATAAAGGTTACGACCTTGAAAGGGAAATCTTGAAACAAATTCAGGATGACTAATTAGTTCGGTTATCGAATACTTCTTTTATCACACAAAAACCCACGTTAATTAATTAAGACATGATTTTTTTTGTCATGCCGAACTTGTTTCGGCATCCCACAAGAAAGGTTACGACCTTGGAAGAGGGATCCTGAAACAAGTTCAGGATGACAAAAACCTTTTAGGGTTATATAGTGGTTAGCCTAATAAAATACGTCAGGTCTTAATTTCATCCTTTAAATCTCTCATTGTTGGATTTACAGATTCGATCAAAGCTATTTTCCATGGACGGTGCCAATTCTTCAGTTGTTTTTCCCGATCAATTGCATCTAAAATAAAGGGGAAGTATTCATAATAAATTAAATCAAAACAACGGTATTTTTTGGTAAAAACAGAACCTTCGCCATTACTATGCTGCCAAACCCTTGCTTCCAAATCACTGGTTACACCGATGTAAAAAGTAGTTCGGTATTGGTTAGACATAATATAAACATGGCCTTGTTTGTTCATAAAGCTAATTTAGTAATTATAGTACTTATTTACTTGTCATCCTGAACTTGTTTCAGGATCCCTCCTGATATTCTAAAAACTACCCTTTCTTGTGGGATGCCGAAACAAGTTCGGCATGACGAAAACATAAATACACCAACTTTTAGGTGGTAAAAGAAGTATTGTCATCCTGAATTTATTTCAGGATCCCTCTTCTAAGTCAAAACCTTTCTTGTGGGATGCCGAAAAAATTTCGGCATGACAAAAACATAAACACACCAACTTTTAAGTGGTAAAAGAAGCATTGCCTTTAGTCATCCTGAACTTGTTTCAAGATCCCTCCTGATATTCTAAAAACTACCTTTCTTGTGGGATGCCGAAACATGTTCGGCATGACAAAAACCTAAATACTCTGATTTTTGGGCGATAAAAGAAGCATTGGCGTTAGTCATCCTGAACTCGTTTCAGGATCCCTCTTCCAATTTGTAACCTTTCTGATGAGATACCGAAAAAATTTCGGCATGACAAATCTCAGCGAATACTTCTTTTACCAACAAAAAATCCGCGTTGCCATAACAGCCACGCGGATTTTATACCGATAAAAACAGTATCTCAACTTATCAGTTTAAGCCGGAAATTTCTCTTCCGGTTTTTCCCGTTCCCAGAAACGGTGCTTGCTAATGGCATCAATAAATGTAGCAGGCGGTTGGTTAAACACCAAGCCTTTGCTTACCAACCTTGATTCATCAGGCGTGCCGGACAATACTTTTTTGCCGAGGTAAGAACCTTTCAACAGTTCGATGGCTTCTTTGTCGGCCGCAATGGGTTTGCAATGGCGGTAGGCTTCGTCCACAAAATGAAAAGCATCCCCTTCTTTTTCCAAAGCTGCAATGCTGTCTTTTCCACCGGGAATATAAACTGCATCAAACAAAACAGAAGCAGCAACCAGAAAACTTTCGTCCACATGGATTGCATTGCCTTTGCTGTCTTTGATTGTGCCCAATTTTGGGGCAATGATTTTCACCGTCGCGCCTGCTGCTTTTAAGGCAGATTTCATCGTATTTAAAGCATCGCCATCTACGCCGTTGGCCGCTAAAACAGCTATTTGGCGTGTTTTGATGCTTTTGCTGACCACTTTGGCCATGCTTAAAGCTTCCGACTTTTTGATAGACGATTTGCCTTTTACAGATTCTGATTGTGCCGGGTCTGCATCTGCACCATGGCTAAAATTCATCGGCGATTCCGGCTTTGAAGGAACGGCCATCCCCAAACCTTCGGCCACTTTACTTACCAAAGTTGCATCAATCTGTGATAACAAACCCAGCATGCGCATCCGGATTTCTTCCAGCTTTACTTTGCCCAGTTCAAAACGCAAAGCATCAATAATATGGTTTTGCTCTACTTCAGACATGCTGTTGAAAAACAAAGTGGCCTGGCTGAAATGGTCGCGAAAACTATCACTGCGTGCACGGATTTTTTTGGCATCAATGCGTTCCTGGTAAGAAGTAAAACCGCCTTCGGAAATTTTTGCCTGTTTAGGGTAACCATCCGCAATTTTATTTGGTTCATAAGCTGTACGCCCGCTGTTGATCACCTGGCGCATATGCCCGTCGCGCTGGTTGTTTACAACCGGTGCGATAGAACGGTTGATCGGGATTTCATGAAAATTGGGGCTGCCTAAACGCGTTAATTGGGTATCGGTATAAGAGAACAAACGGCCTTGCAGCAGCGGGTCGTTGGTGAAATCCATCCCGGGGACAATGTGGCCCAGGTGAAAAGCAACCTGCTCTGTTTCGGCAAAATAACTGTCAGGGTTTCGGTTCAATACCATTTTGCCGATGCGTTGTACCGGAACCAATTCTTCGGGCACAATTTTGGTCGAATCTAAAATATCAAAATCAAATTTGTGCTCGTCTTCTTCAGAGATCAACTGCACGCCCAGCTCCCATTCCGGGAAATCCCCGTTTTCTATTGCTTCCCACAAATCCTGGCGGTGGAAGTCGGGGTTTTTGCCCGAAATTTTCTGTGCTTCGTCCCAGGCAACAGAAAACACGCCTTGCAAAGGTTTCCAATGAAATTTTACAAACGTTGCTTTGCCCTCTTCATTGATCAAACGGAAAGTATGCACACCAAAACCTTCCATCATCCGCAAACTGCGCGGAATGGCACGGTCGCTCAACAGCCACATCAGCATGTGCATAGACTCGGGCATCAGCGAAATAAAATCATAAAAAGTATCATGCGCAGAGGAAGCCTGCGGGATTTCATTGTGCGGCTCGGGTTTTACGGCATGGATCAGATCCGGAAAGTTGATGGCGTCCTGGATAAAAAACACAGGCATATTGTTTCCCACAAAATCATAAATGCCTTCTTCGGTATAAAATTTAACGGCAAAACCGCGTACATCGCGGGCTAAATCCGTGGAGCCGCGCGAACCGCCAACGGTAGAAAAACGGGCGAAAATGGGTGTTTGGCGTGACGAATCAGTTAAAAAAGCGGCTTTGGTGTATTGCGCCATCGAGTTTTCATACGCCTGAAAATAGCCATGCGCACCGGCTCCCCGGGCGTGCACTACTCTTTCCGGAATGCGTTCGTGGTCAAAATGGGTGATCTTTTCCCGAAGGATAAAATCTTCTAAAAGTGTGGGGCCGCGCTCACCTGCTTTCAGGGAGTTGTGGTCGTCGTTTACTTTTAAGCCCTGATTGGTTGTCAAAAACTTGCCGTCGGCATAAGAAGTATCCTGCTCCAAATCCTGCAATTTTTTGTTGGTTTCTTTTCTGTTTTGCTGATTTTTATTTTCCATTTGATTGCTATACGATTATTTTTTCGGCACTTGTAAATGATTTGATAGATTGAGTACTGCTTTTATTGACCTGATTTCAGTAATAAACTGACTGTTTTAAGATTTGGTTTTACCTTATCAAGAAGAGCAAGAAATCCTTTTTTGTTTGTACAAAAGCATTATTGTTACTTAAGTTTGATTTCTGCTTAACACCCTGATTTTATGCCGGTAAAAGAAGCATCACATACAAATCATGTTCTCCAAATTTTTTCAAAACTTTACTTTTAAAATCTTGTTACCAATAAAAACTTTAAAACTATGGCAGCTACAAAATCAGCAGAAAACCAAATATCTGCTTTAAATGACTTGATCAAAATTAACAACGACCGCGTGGTAGGTTATCAAAAAGGTTTGGAAGGCACACAAGATGCCGATTTGAAATCCCTGTTTTCCGGCTACATCGCCCAAAGCCAAAAAAACGCAACAGAGTTGGAAGCATTGGTTACCTCTTTGGGAGGCACGCCAACAGATGCCACTACAACAGCAGGCAAGTTTTACCATGCCTGGATGGATGTTAAATCTACTTTTACCGGAAAAGACCGCCACTCTATTTTGGCAGATTGCGAATATGGCGAAGACGTAGCCAAAAAAGCTTATAAAGAAGCTTTGGCAGATACCGATATTACCTGGGACTCTAATATCAGCAGCACCATCAATAGCCAAAACCAAGGCATTTTATCGGCACACAACGAAGTAAAAGCATTGCGCGACGCGGCAAAAAGCTAATGCTTCTTTTACCGGCAAAAAAAGCTTCATTTTTTTAATGAGGCTTTTTTTGTGCTTTGTTGTTTGCAAAATTTAGGCAGATAAAAGAAGCATCTGCTGATCAAACCCCGATATCTTCGTTCCAAAGTTCCGGGCTTTTTTCGATAAAAGTTTGCATCAACTGGTAGCAGGCTGCATCATCGGCAACAACCACTTCCACCCCGCGCGAACGCAGCAGTTCTTCTTCGCCCATGAACGTTTTGTTTTCGCCGATGATGACTTTTGGAATGCCGTACAGCAAAATAGTGCCAGAACACATGGGGCAGGGCGAAAGCGTGGTGTACAGTTCGCACTCGCGGTAAACGGCTGCGGGCAAGCGGCCTGCATTTTCTAAAGCATCCATTTCTCCGTGCAATATTGCGCTGCCTTTTTGTACCCGGCGATTGTGGCCGCGGCCAATAATTTTGCCTTGGTGCACCAGCACAGAACCAATCGGGATGCCGCCTTCGGCAAAACCGGCCGCAGCTTCGGCATAAGCGGCTTCTAAAAATTCTTTCATATAAATATTAAGGGCTTGTTTATATTTTGTTAAACTTATTTTCAATGCTTCTTTTACCACCTAAAAATCATTGTCTTTTTGTGGTTTTTGTTTTAGTAAGGTACACGTGCACACCAAATTTATAGGCATAAAAGAAGCATTGTAAAATTTTATGCCATAATTTAAACAGGAGCTAAATAATGGCCTGTTTAAAAATATTTTTTAAAATGTTGAACATATTGAAGTAGATGTTTCTATATTTATGCTAAACTAAAAACTAATAATTAAAACTATGAAAATCTCAGCTCTTAAAGCAATGATGATGGCCGGTGCAATGATGGTTGCCACTTGTTTAACTGTAAATGCCGCTCCTGTAAAAGGAACTCCTTCCATGTCTCAGGACACCATGAAAAAAAGCAAAATGAAACATCATGGCAAAATGGGCAAAATGAAAAAAATGAAAAAAGACACTACCATGAAAATGTAGTTCTTCGTTTTAAGTTTAAAAACAAAAAAGAGGGCTGGTTTAATTACCTGCCCTCTTTTTTTAGGTGCTAAAAGAAGCATTTCTCTGTCATCCTGAACTTGTTTCAGGATCCCTCAGGATAAATACTAAAGTTAATTGCCTGTGGGATGCCGAAACAAGTTCGGCATGACAAAAACTTAGAAATCTGCGTTACAATAGTAATATAGGTTTTTGTGTGCTAAAAGAAGCATTGGTTTAAAAAATGAAAGTTCCATTTCCGGCAAACTTAAACCTGCAAAAAAAGTTAATCAGCCCAATGGGCAAGCACATTTTAATTACCGGCGGAACCGGGCTGGTTGGCAAACACCTGACCAGCCTTTTACTCGAAAAAGGCTATACCGTAAGCCATTTAAGCCGAAAAACAGGCAACAACCCAAAAGTGAAAACCTTTTTGTGGGATGTGGCCAAAGGCAGCATTGATGCCGATTGTATTATCGGTGTTGATTTGATCGTCCATTTGGCAGGCGCGGGCGTAGCCGATAAACGCTGGACGGACGGGCGGAAACGGGAAATCATCAGCAGCCGGACTAAATCTATCGCACTGATTTACAATTTATTAAAACAGCATCCGCACCAAATAAAAAAAGTGGTTTCTGCTTCGGCAACCGGATTTTACGGTGATTGCGGAAATGAATTGGTAACCGAAACTTCAGTTCCGGCAAAAGATTTTTTAGGCCAGTGTTGTGTAGCTTGGGAAAAAGCCGTGGACGAAGGTGCAGCTTTAGGCTTAGAAATCCTGAAATTAAGGACCGGCGTAGTTTTGACCGATGAAGGCGGTGCTTTAAAACAATTGGCTTTGCCCATCAAATTTGGTTTCGGCACGATACTCGGTTCGGGCAAACAATGGGTTCCGTGGATCCATTTGCAAGACGCCATTGACTTATACGTTTTTGGAATCGAAAAAGAGCTGACCGGTGTTTACAATATGGTTGCGCCAAACCCGGCAACTAATGCCAAGCTAACTATCACTGTGGCAAAACAATTAAACAGGCCATTATGGCTGCCCAAAGTACCTGCTTTTGCCTTAAAATTAGCCCTGGGCGAAATGAGCGCTGTAGTTTTGGCCAGCACAAAAGTTTCGGCAGCAAAAACAGAACAAGCCGGTTTTGTATTTAAATATCCAACGATAAAAGAAGCTATCCGCGAAATTTATGCCTGATAAAAAAAGCATTAACCTGTTTTGGTTCCGCAGAGATTTAAGGCTAGCCGATAACGCCGGTTTTTACCATGCGCTCAAAAGTGGCAAACCGGTTTTGCCGATGTTCATTTTTGATACCGAGATTTTGGACAAGCTGGAAGACAAAGACGATGCGCGCGTAACGTTTATCCACCAGTCGCTTGTAAACATGAACGAGGAATTGAAGCGGCTGGGCAGTTCGATGCTCATCAAAAATACCTCGCCAAAAGAAGCATTTGATGAAATTTTGGATGAATATAACATTGATACTGTTTTTACCAACCACGATTACGAACCTTATGCCAAAGAGCGCGATACCGAAATTGCCCAAATTTTAGCGGCTAAAGGAAGCAAATTTTGTACGTATAAAGACCAGGTTATTTTTGACCGGGACGAAGTGATGAAACCGGATGGCAGCCCGTACACTGTTTTTACACCTTATTCTCGCAAATGGAAAGAAAAGCTGAACGGTTTTTACCTGAAGCCTTATCCGGTAGAAAAATACCTGCAAAACCTGTATCAAACCCAACTTCCTTTTCCTGCATTAAAAGATATTGGTTTTGAAGCCAGTTCGATCCAAGTCCCAAAAAATGAATACAAATCCATCATTGCCGATTATGCCAAAACGCGCGATTTTCCGGGATTGGCAGGCACTTCACGGATCAGCGTACATTTGCGCTTTGGCACGGTCAGCATCCGCGAACTGGCAACCGAAGCCAATAAACAGATAGAAAAAACCTGGCTGAATGAATTGATTTGGCGGGATTTTTATGCGATGATCATCTGGCATTTCCCGCAAACTGCCAATCATGCTTACAAGCCTGAATTTGATAAAATCCAATGGCGCAACAACGAGCAGGAGTTTGAAGCCTGGTGCAAAGGCGAAACCGGCTACCCGATTGTGGATGCCGGGATGCGACAATTGCAAGCGTTAGGCTGGATGCACAACCGTGTGCGCATGGTTACGGCCAGCTTTTTATGCAAACATTTATTGATTGACTGGCGTTGGGGCGAACATTATTTTGGGCGAAAACTGCTGGATTATGACTTGGCCAGCAATGTGGGCGGCTGGCAATGGGCAGCAGGGACCGGTGCCGATGCATCTCCGTTTTTTAGGATTTTTAGCCCGGAAGCACAAACCAAACGCTTCGACCCAAAATTTGAATACATTAAAAAATGGGTGCCCGAATATTTAGACCCGGAAAAATACCCGGCACCAATTGTTGACCATAAAGAAGCTCGGGAACGGTGTTTGGCAGCGTTTAAAAAAGCTTTGAACGGATAAAGTTTATGGCAATGCTTCTTTTATCACCTAAATTAGGTTTTTGTCATGCCGAACTTGTTTCGGCATCTCACAAGCAAAGTTTTGACTTAGAAGAGGGATTCTGAAACAAGTTCAGAATGACAAACCAATGCTTCTTTTACCCCCTAAAAATCATTGTGTTCATGTTTTTGTCATGCCGAACTTGTTTCGGCATCCCACAAGAAAGGTTTTGACTTAGAAGAGGGATCCTGAAAAAATTTCAGGATGACTAATGCAATGCTTCTTTTACCACCTAAAATTTGGTGTGTTTCTGTTTTTGTCATGCCGAACTTGTTTCGGCATCCCACAAGAAAGGCTAAAACCTTGGAAGAGGGATCCTGAAATAAATTCAGGATGACTAACGGCAATGCTTCTTTTATCGCCTTAAAATTAGTTAGTTACTGCCGTTACGTTCACATCAAAATCCATGATAGAATTTGGCGGAACGTTATAAGTTCTGGTATTTGGGGTAGCCGATTGCGGCGTAGGGCCATAAGCCAGGCCGGAAGGGACGAGCAAACGGATCTTTCCGCCCGAATTTAAAAATTGCAGGCCTTCCTGCCAGCCAGAAATATAAGACGAAAGGGGCGCGGCAGCTAAACTCTGCGTTTCTATCGCAGACTGGCTCAACAACAAACGTTTGGTATAAGTAAGTGTTACGGTTGAAGAAATGTAGATTTGGTCTTTGCCGGAACCGGGGTCAACGATTTTATAATACAAACCGGAAGGCGTTTTTTGGAACCCTGTCAGGTTGTTTTTTTTGATGTAGTTTCTGATTTGTATGGTATCATAAGCCAACTGACTATCCACGTTATAAAGGTAAACGGTATAGTCCAAAGATTCATTTCCCGGGATTTTAACCCGCAAATCCGGAAACGTATAACCGGATAAACCATAAGCCTGACCGGAAGGGATAAGCATACGGATAATGCCGTTGCGCTTTTGCAGGTATTTTTTAATCCCAAACTGCAAACCAACAGGCAGCGGGAAACCTGCGGTGGTTGGAGAAAATGTAGTTGTGTTATAGTAACGGTAATTAAACTGGTTGAGGCCGGCGTAATTGCTAACGCGGTTTAAAACGGTATCGGCCGAAACAACTTTTCCATCCAAAGTTTTAATAGAAAAAGAGTAAAAAATCATGTCCGAATCGGTTATCGGGTTTCCAGTATCGCCGGGCTTGATAATTTGATAGTAAATGCCGCTATCACCTTTGGCCATATTTAAACCATTGGCAGAAATATAGCTTTGTATGGAATTGTTGTCAACAGTTTGGATCGTGTCGTATTCTTTTTTACAAGAAAACATGGCTAAAACAAGTACGGATAAAAAGGCGAAAGCAAGTTGCTTCATTATAAGTAATTTTTAATTTTAATTGGTAACGTTATATAATGTAATATCAAAATCGAGACAGGAATTGGCCGGAATAAACGGGTTTTGGTGATCGTACATACCATAAGCATAACGCGAAGGCACAAAAAGCCGTATCCTGCCGTTTTTTTTGATCAACGGAATACCTACCTGCCAGCCACGGATCACACTTCCCAAAGTATAAGACGGGTGGAAAATGCTTGGTTTAGTCAGCGTATCTTTTGCGCCTAATATTTTTGCCGAAGCACCAAGCGTAACCAAGGTTGATTGTGTGTACAAACTGGCCACATTGCCCGAATCCAAAACCTGATAATAAACGCCAACCGTATCGCCTACTTTTTTTATCGGTATATTGTTGGCGATGAGGTAAGCCCTGATTTTATTACTGTCTATACCGATTTGCGCAAAATATGCCGTCCTGTCTATAGCCGCTTTTTTACATGCCGAAAGGGCAAGCATCAACGCGAAAACAACATACAACTTCTTCATGTGCAAAAACAGCGTAAAATGCAAATTTATCGTTTTAATCTGCAAAAACCGCGGCTTAACATATTTTAACAGATGCTGGTGCTGGTGATACTGTTTTTATCGGCATAAAAACAGTATCACAAATTACCAGCCCAGCTTGGTATCGTCGCCCCTCGGGTCGGCACCGCCTTCGTAATAGCCCCATTTCGTTTTCAGGATCGCATCCACGCGGCCAATCGGGCCATCAACTATAATCTTATAGCCTTTGCGTTCCAATTTTTGGATGGTGGCACTGTCCAAAGCATCTTTTTCTGCCTTTACATCATCGGGCAGCCATTGGTGATGGAAACGTTTGGAAGCCACGGCGCGCTGCATACTTTGGTCAAATTCAACCACATCTAAAATCGTTTGGAAAACAGAAGTAATAATGGTAGAACCGCCCGGCGTGCCAACCACCATAAACAATTTGCCGCCTTTTTCTAAGATCGTTGGCGTCATGGAAGACAACATCCGTTTGCCCGGTTGGATCGAATTGGCCTTCCCTCCTATCAAGCCAAACATATTGGGCACGCCGGGCTTGGCACTGAAATCGTCCATTTCGTTGTTCAGCAAAAAACCCGCGCCTTTTACCACGATGCCCGAACCGAAAGAACCGTTTAAAGTAGTGGTGATGGAAACCGCATTTCCCTCTTTATCCACCACAACCAAATGCGTGGTCTGGTCGCTTTCGTAGCCCACAAATGTTCCGGGTTGTATCGCACTGCTTGGCGTGGCCTGGTTCCAGTTAAAGCTTTTCATCCGGGCATCGGTGTATTTAGGTTGAAGCAGACTATCCACCGGAACTTTATAAAAATCAGGATCGCCGAGGTATTTAGAACGGTCGGCATACACACGGCGCTCGGCTTCCACCATCACCTGCACCGTCGAATCCTGGTTGAAACCCCAGCGTTTCAGCGGAAAAGGCTCTACCGAACGCAGCAGTTGCAGCAACGCAATCCCGCCGCTGGAAGGCGGCGGCATCGTGATGATTTTATAATCTTTATAATTTCCGGTGATCGCTTTCCGCCAAACCGAATGGTAATTTTTCAGATCGGTTTTGGTGATGAGGCCGTTCCCGCTTTTCATTTCGGCCACCAGCTCGTCAGCTATTTTGCCGTCGTAAAAACCGGCGCGGCCTTTATCGCGGATCAGTTCCAGCGTGGCGCCCAAATCTTGCTGCACCATTTTATCGCCCGCTTTCCAGCCGCCTTCTTTTAAATAATAATTTTTTCCGGGATTGAGTTTGCGGAAGTTGTCCTGCATCAAGTTTAAGTTTGATGCCAATTTTTCTGTCAGCACAAAGCCGTTTTCCGCCAGATCAATTGCCGACTGAACCAACTCCGCCCATTTTAATTTACCGTATTTCCGGTGTGCTTCCGCCATGCCATCCACCGAACCAGGAACGCCCGAAGCCTGGTGTGTGTGCAAACTTTTATCGGCAATCACATTTCCCGCCGAATCCAAATACATGTTGGCACTGGCCGCGGCAGGAGCTTTTTCGCGGTAATCCAATGTATTGGTTTCGCCTTTGCCCGACCGGTAAACCATAAAACCGCCGCCGCCAATGTTGCCTGCTGTTGGGTGCGTTACAGCCAAAGCAAATTGGATAGCAATGGCCGCATCAACCGCGTTGCCGCCTTTTTTCAGCACGGCCAAACCTGCTTTTGCCGCATCCGGATAAGCGCAAACCACCATGCCGTTTCGGTATTCCTGGCCATTATTGTTGCCCAACTGCCCTTTTGCACAGCCTGAAGACAAAAACACAACGGCATTGATCACCAGGAAAAGCCTGATGCTTCTTTTAGCAGGTATTTTTTTGATGCGCATAACTCTTCTAATTTTTGCTAAAAATAACCTATTTCCTGCATAAAAATCAGCCAACCGATTGCTGTTGCTATTTTTAAAGTTGAATTATATTTTGAAAATACCGTTTTGGTATTGCTAAAATTTTCATTTTTGCAGAAAGCCGGGTAGTACAACCGGGCCGAATAAATCAATTTGCATGAAAAAAATTTGTCTCAGTTTGTTGTTCATATCTGCCGTTTTATTTTGCAGCAAAACGGCCAGCGCACAATCTTATCAAACGGCTGCCGGTTTGCGTTTTAGTTACGAAAGCGGCGTTTCCATCAAGTACTTTACCGACCCGACAACGGCTTTG
Organism: Mucilaginibacter sp.; assembly: GCF_041088075.1. Taxonomy (GTDB): domain Bacteria; phylum Bacteroidota; class Bacteroidia; order Sphingobacteriales; family Sphingobacteriaceae; genus Mucilaginibacter_A. The sequence continues at coordinate 36,875 of NZ_JBGCVY010000052.1, forward strand.
GAAGGCGTTTTGGGTTTCCGCACCAAAGGCGTGGTGTTTACGGGTTTAATTGAGAAACACCAACCGGCTTTTAACGTAGCCGAACTAAAGTTTTATTATGGTTTTGGTGGGCACGTTGGCGGCGTGGGCAGCGGCGGTTACCGCGTTTACAACGGTGATTACAAAGTTTACAACAATTCTTCGTTGCTTTTAGGTGCCGATGGCGTAATCGGTTTAGAATATGTAATCCCCGATTCGCCGATTGCGGTTAGTGTTGACCTTGACCCACGCATCGAAATTTTCCGCGGGCCAATTTTTAATTTAACGCCAAGTGTGGGCATCAAATATGCTTTTAAATAAAATTTTGGTTGATAAAAGAAGCATTGTTGGGATTTATCTAATGCTTCTTTTACCGGCATAAATTCATTGGCCAAAATCCCTTTGGCTACATCACCCGCACCTTTAAAAAACTCGGCTGCTCTTTTGAAGTGTAAACCCTCATGGTTGCTTTTTGAAAATCTTTCGGCTCCGCTTGCATAATATTCATAAACTTTTGTGGATTGCGGTCTATCAACGGAAACCAGGTACTTTGCACTTGCACCATAATCCGATGGCCTTTTTTGAAGGTATGCAACACATCCTGCAATTCAAAATTAACCGGCGTAACTTTTCCAGGAATAAAAGGTTCGGGTTTAGAAAAACTATTCCGGTATTTGCCGCGCATGGCTTCGCTGCGCACCATTTGCTCGTAATGTGCAAGCTGCACATTTGGCCCGGTAAAAGAAGTATTCTTGGTAGAATCCGGGTAAACATCAATCACTTTTACCACCCAATCGGCATCGGTTCCGGTAGTGGAAACTTTTAAATTCGCCCAAATATTTCCGGCCAAAGTTAAATCTTCGCTCAAAACATCGGTTTGATAAGTTAAAACATCCGGGCGGGCGGCGGCAAAACGCTGGTCGGCCGTCATGTATTCGCGGTCCATGTCCATCGAAGTGTTGTTAAGAAAAGGGACAGGTTTGTTCGGATCAGAAATATAGCTGTTAAAAGAAGCATTGGTTTTTGGCGGATCGAAAGAAAGTTTTCCGTTGGGCAAGAAATACAGGTTTTTTTCCTGCGCCTCTTTCGACGGCCAGGTTTTGTAAGTTTTCCATTGATTGGCACCTGTTTCAAAAACAGAAACCGGCTGCAAATCCATTGGCGTTCCTTTTAAACAATGACTGAAAAATTTAAACTCGATATTTTCCCGATAAAAAGCTGCCGTTGCCGAGCCAAAACCTACATCGCCCAAATGATCGCCGTTCCCTCTCGCCCAACCACCATGTACCCAGGGGCCCATGGCAAAATAAACCGGCGTTGTTGGATTGTTCTTAACTAAAGTTTTATACGTATTGATGGCCCCGTACAAATCTTCCGCATCGTACCAGCCACCGGTTACCAAAACCGCGGTTTTAATGTTGGTTAAATGCGGCAATACGTTGCGGTCTTTCCAATGCTGGTCGTAATCCGGGTGGTCCAGCATTTCGTTCCACAAACGGATCGTATCCTTATAATACAAAGCGTTCGAGTTTTTCATCGTTTCCATCCGCAGGAAAAAATCGTAGCCGTCTTCCGTTCCGGCGATAAATTCTGTTGCCTGCCGCTGCGTTGGTTTATCGTCCTGCCGGTTGGTAAAACCCGGATAAAAACCAAAGTTGGCCACCAGCATAAAAGCGCCGTTGTGGAAAGCATCATCGCGGTACAAATCAGCAATTGGTGCTTGCGGAGAAGCGGCAACCAAGGCCGGATGACGGCTCAGCAAAGCGGTTGTGGTGTAAAAACCGGGATAAGAAATCCCCCAAACGCCTACTTTTCCGTTGTTGTTCGGGATATTTTTGAGGAGCCAGTCAATTGTGTCGTAAGTATCTGTGCTTTCGTCCACATCGTTTTTGGTGGGATGTGTGTCTTTTTCCGGTGTCATTTCTTCGTAAATCCCTTCGCTCATCCACCGACCGCGCACATCCTGATAAACAAAAATATAACCATCGTGCAAAAACAATGGAGAAGGGCCTAAAGAACGTTTGTATTGATCGGCTCCGTAAGGTGCAACGCTGTACGGCGTTCGGTCCATCATCACCGGATATTTTTTGGACTGATCTTTCGGCACATAAACTGAAGTGAACAGCTTTTTGCCGTCGCGCATCGGGATCTGGTATTCCAACTTCTGGTAGTTGGCTTTTACATAAACAGAATCAGCATTTACTTGCGCAGAAACCTGCCTAAAAAACAGGCATAAAAGAAGCATCGCGGCTATTTTTTTCATAAAACGGATTTATTGTAAAAGCTGCGTTTTATGGATTTGTTCTGATGGAAACAAAGGTGTTACTAAACGCAATTGAAAAAGAGTTCGATGCTTTGGTTATCCTTTTCCAGGGTCAAAAAGTTCCATTCCATCAATAAATTTATAATCTTTCACATTATAAGTGAATAGCGGAATTTGAGTAACTAAAGATGTTGCAGCGATTAAGGCATCAGGCATTGCAAGTCCGTGGCTCAATTTATAATCTTGTAAAAGCCTGATACCAACCTGTGATATTTCATTATTTATGAAAGCAATGGTGTATCGAAGAATACTTTTGTTGATCCTTTCCATATCTTTTTTATTAGTTGCGCCGATAATAAGTTCCATTTTTGTAACTGCTGAAAGAACTACATTTTCTGTTCCAATAAAATTTTCAATCAAATTTTTTGTATTGAAATGCCTTTCACTATTGTTATTTAAATAGTCTATCATTACATCTGTATCACAAATTACCTTGGCCGTTTCCATGCTTCTCTTAACTTTTTAGCATCTAAATTCAGACCGGTAAATACTTCTATCAGTTCAGTAATATCCACACTTGGATCGCCCGCAATCATGGTAACCCCATTAATGGAATATTCTTTCTCGGATTTCTGGTTCGGTGAAACTGATTGACTTATATCAGCATTTTTATCTGCTTGAACGGCAATAGCATCAATTGCTTTTTGCCGTTCTGTGTTTTCTTCGTTGAAAGTTTCAATCTCAAAGTTCATTGTCTTTGATAAATCTTCTAAAACTTTCAAAGTTTTAGGATCCTCATACTTGATAATAACTTCTGGCATAACTACATTTTTTTATGAAGATAAGAAAAAACACCCACCCTAATCGAACAAAAAGGCCTCTGCCAAAATTGGCAAAGGCTTTCGGTACTGTTTTTATGCCGATAAAAACAGCATCAATCATTAATTGCTTTTACGCCCGGCAACTCCTTGCCTTCCATATATTCCAGCAAAGCGCCGCCTCCGGTAGAAACGTAACTTACTTGCGAAGTGAGGTTGAATTTAGAAATTGCCGCTGCCGAATCGCCGCCGCCAATCAAAGAGAAAGCGCCATGGTTGGTTGCTTTTACAATCGCTTCGGCAACGGCTTTGGTGCCTTTGTCAAAATTGTCCATCTCAAAAACGCCCATTGGCCCGTTCCATAAAATGGTTTTGCTTTCTTCAATCACCTTGGAAAACGCTTCCACAGATTCCGGGCCGATGTCCAAACCCATCCATTTATCTTCAATCTGGCCGGTTTTGGCAATTTTGGTGTTCGCATCGTTGGCAAAAGCATCGGCAACCACATTATCAACCGGTAAAAAAAGCTTCACGCCTTTGTCTTTTGCTTTTTGCTGCAAGCTTTTGGCCAGATCCAACTTATCCATTTCTACCAGAGAAGTACCGATATTGCCGCCATCCGCTTTGGCAAAAGTATAGGCCATGCCGCCGCCGATGATCAAATTGTCCACCTTGTCCAGCAAACGCTCAATCAGTTTTATTTTGTCCGAAACTTTGGAGCCGCCCATTATTGCGGTAAACGGCCTTGCCGGGTTGTTCAACACTTTTTCTGCATTTTCCAGTTCCGAAGCCATTAAGTAGCCGAAGTATTTGGCATCCGGGAAAAACTGGGCAATAACCGAAGTGGAAGCATGCGCGCGGTGCGCCGTTCCGAAAGCATCGTTTACATAAACATTGCCCAGGGCAGCCAGTTTTTTGGCAAATTCAACGTCGCCTTTTTCTTCTTCTTTATAAAAACGCAGGTTTTCGAGCAATAAAACTTCGCCTGGCTGCAAAGCTTTTGCTTTGTCGGTTGCTTCCTGGCCAATGCAATCATTGGCAAATTCTACCTGCTGGCCCAATAAATCCGACAAATGCGGAACGATGTGTTTTAACGAAAACTCGTCCGTCGGTCCGTTTTTCGGCCTGCCCAAATGCGACATCAGAATTACCGCGCCGCCATCTTTCAAAATCTTTTTGATGGTTGGCAAAGCGGCCGTGATGCGGTTATCGTCGGTAATATTAAAATCTTTATCCAGCGGGACATTAAAATCTACGCGGACTAAAACTTTTTTGTTGGCAAAATTTGCCTGGTCAATTGTTTTCATGTTGATGGGTTAAGGTTGGAAAAGTACAAAATTGCTGTTAAGTTTAGCTACGCTGATAACAACGCCTTTTTGCCGATGCTGTTTTTATGCCGATAAAAACAGTATCAGCGGATTTTAAGGTACATCACGTAGTGCGGGCCGATGCCGGGAACATCAAACTCATCCGAAATAATTTCAAAACCGATGCCGGTATAAAAGTTTAGCGCAACTTTGCGCGCGTTGCACCACAAGTAATTGATTTGCTGCCCACGAAGGTAAACAATGGCGAAATTAAGCAGTTGGTTGCCTTTTCCTTTTCCCTGAAAAGCCGGAATTGTGGCCATACCGCGCAACTGATAACCTTGGCCAATGTGGCCTTCCACATTTTGTGGATGGAACGAGGCGATGGAAACGAGCAAATTTTCCTCAAAATTCCCCAGATGGAACGCGCCTTCATTTTGGTCGGATGGAAAACGGCATTCGTCCAAAGTTAATTTTCCTTCGCGCAGCACTTCGTTCCTGATGGCCAATACTTCTTTTACCGGTATAAATTTGATCATGTTTTTGGTTGTTTGTGTTGGTTTTTATGCTTGAAATGCTGTTTCTACGCATAAAAAGCCCAAATATAACAGAACGGGGGTTGTTTCTTCGGAACGAAAAAAAGTATTGGCACCACACCAATTTTTAGGTGGTAAAAGAAGCATCCGCCGGTTTTTTGGTTTTGCCGAAACCGCTTTGGCATTTTTATTGGCTATTCCTCAACAGAACAACAAAACGAAAAAGCTATGTTTACCATCACTCCATTACGCGATAAAATCATCAAAATGATCCTGAACAACCCGGTTCCTGACCGCAACACGGATATCATCAACCCTTTTATGATCTGGAGCATTACTTTCTTTTTCGGCAAATACCAATCAGTTTTGGTAAACGAGTTGTACAAAAAAGGCTTGGTTGAGCTGCACGGCGATGTTGAATTGTTTATGCAGGCAAAAAAAATAAGCGACACCAAATATTTGAAAGTTGCGGCTTCCATCACCAAAAAAGGAATGGCTTATTATAAAATCCATATCCAAAAAGAAGCGCCGGTTCAACAGGAATTCCGGTTCAAAGAATTCCCGCAAACCAAATTACGCTTGGTGCTTTAATCGAAAACCAAATACCAATTATAAACCTGAATCGGAGAATAAAGCCTTTTATTTTTTGCAGTGATTCGGAAAGGGGCGCGGGTAATTCCGGCCCCTTTTTTTGTTTAATATACTTCTTTTAGCAGGGCAATTTTCGCCACCAAATCTGCCAAACGGCTAGAGTAGCCCATTTCGTTATCGTACCAGCCCACTACTTTAACTAAACTGCCAACAATGGAAGTTAGCTGCGCATCAAAAATGCAACTGTGCGGGTTATCCAAAATATCAACAGAAACAATCGGGTCTTCGGTATATTCTAAAATATTTTTGAGAAAGCCTTGCGAAGCTTTTAAAAACGCGGCGTTAATTTCTTTTACCGTTGTCGGCTTTTTCAACGTGCAGGTAAAATCCGTTAACGATCCGTTTAAAACCGGAACTCGGATACCGGCACCGCCCAGTTTGCCTTCCAAATGCGGAAAAACATTGGTTACCGCTTTTGCCGCGCCGGTTGTAGTGGGGATGATGGAACTGGAAGCGGCACGTGCGCGGCGCAAATCTTTGTGGGGCGCATCGTGCAGGTTTTGGTCGCTAGTCATGGAATGGACGGTGGTGATGTAGCCATCCTGCACTTCCCAGTTATCGTCCAAAATTTTCAGCATCGGCGCCACGTTGTTGGTGGTGCAGGAAGCGTTGGAAAGAATGGGCGAACTGAGATCAACCGTATCATCATTAACACCCAAAATGACGGTTGGGATATTTTTATCGGGAGAAGGAGCCGAAATGATCACCTGCTTTGCCCCTGCCTGCAAATGCAAAGCTGCTTTGGCTTCGGTGATAAATTTTCCGGTTGATTCGATCACCAAATCTATTTCCAAAGTTTTCCAGGGCAGTTGCAACGGATCGGATTCGCGGAAAACCCGGATGCTTTTGTTGTTGATGATTAGATGATTTTCATCAAACCTAACCTCGCCCTTAAAACCACGATGGACGGAATCGTATTTAAAAAGATGGGCCAAAGTTTTGGTATCTGCCAAATCATTAATGGCAACCACCTCAATATCCGGATGGCTTAAAATATTCCTTAAAAAAACGCGGCCAATGCGCCCGAAACCGTTAACAGCAATTTTCATCTTCATGCTTTTTTTATCGGCACAAAGTTATCAAAACTGCTTACCAAAGCGCTAACTTATTCGGCACTAACCCAAAACACTTGTTTGTTTTTTGCCTTGAGCAGCAGGTTTACCACCAAGTTGAGTGCAAGCATGATGGCTGCAAAAAGCATTAACAGCAACTGGCTGTCGGCATGGCGGAGCAGCAGGGCAAAGCCGATAAAGAAAAGCGTAACCAAGGCCAGCAAAGCGGTAGTTTGCATATGGTTTAAACCTAAACGCAACAAGCGGTGGTGGATGTGGTTCCTGTCTGCCCGAAACGGGGATTTTTTGTTGCAGATGCGGGTGATAACGACGGTAAACGTATCAAACAAAGGCACAATTAAAGCGGCAACGGCTATCGCTGGCGCCGCTTGGGTGTTGTTTAACGCGGATGCTTCGTTTATCGTGATAAATTTTAACGCAAAAACAGCACAGCTTAAACCGAGAAAAAGAGAACCGCAATCGCCCATAAATATTTTAGTGGGCGAATAATTATAAGCTAAAAACGGGATCAATGAACCGGCCACCAGCAAAGCTAAAGCCGCTAAACCAACATGGCCGGTGCGCATAAAATAATAACCAAAAGTTAGCGCAGCGATTACACCCAAAGTACCGGCCAGCCCATCAATACCATCAATCAAATTAAAAGAATTGATGATAAACACGATGATGAATATCGAAATACCAACACTTTCTGTGTATGACAATTGATGCATATTTAAAATACCATGTAAATTGTTGATGCGGATATTTCCCGGAACGGTAATTAAACAACCTGCTATGATTTGAAAAATGAGTTTTGTAAAACAAGCCACACCCGACAAATCATCCACAAAACCAACTAAAAATAAAACAGCGCCTGCGGCATATAAACAAGGTATCGGGAGCGATTCATAAATTCCGATTTTAAAAAACAGGCCGGTAAAAACAATACTTAGAAAAAATGCCACACCGCCTAAACGCGGCACGCCATAACCATGATCTTTTCGGGAAGGCGACTGATCATCAAATAACTGATACCGGTTGGCAACCCGAATGACCAAAGGCATAATCACCAACACAAATAAAACCGAAACTGCTGTTACAAGCAGGTACAAAATCTCAGAAAACACCATGGCACAACAAATTTTTCTAAAGTAATATTATTTTATTAATTTATAATTAAAATAATATTTTAAATTGAAATATTTTTTGCAACGGTTTTAAAATAATTGTGATAAAAGGAGCACGCAGCAGGTGCATTTTCATCGCTTTAAAATCGTTGATGTTTCCTATTACGTGGTTTAAAATGCTTTTGTTACTTATTCCGCCAGTTAACATTTTTATAAAAATCTGGTCAACATGGTGGGTTTTGATGCGATGGCGGTAAAAAAATCTAAGTATCAGTTCATAATCTGCCGCTGTGCCGAAATCCAGGCGGTAATTGCCAAAGCGGTTATAAACCTCTTTTTTGATGAACAAAGCCGGGTGCGGCGGCATCCATCCAAGCTCGAGCAAAATGCGTTTACAGGGTTTGGACAGCCATTTACGCACGATTTGCTGCTTTTCGTTCAAAAAAACCAGGTTTCCATAAACGGCGTCAACCTGTTTTTCCTTAAAATTATCGGCAACAATGCGCAATGTATTTAGCCCTGCAAAGCAGTCGTTGGCGTGCAGCACACCTATAATATCGCCGCTTGCTTTTGCAATGCCTTTGTTTAAAGCATCGTAAATCCCATGGTCGGCTTCAGAAATAAAGTAATGGATATGGGGAAGATATGCTTTAATCAGGTCAACCGTGCCATCTTTTGACCCGCCATCTATAACCAAATACTCTACATCTTCGTAATCCTGTTCTATCACAGAACGGATAGAGGATTCGATGGTAAAAACTGCGTTGTAGCAAACCGTGATAACAGAGACCTTCATTCAGCAAAATATAAAAAGAAAAATAATATTGTTAAAAATATTTGCCATTACAAATTTTAACTAATAGTTTAACCGCATATTTATGAAATTAATATTTCCCTGCCATCTCAAGCCGATACTGTTTTTAGCCCTGTTTTTTTTGTCTTCCTGTGCCTATAAGCAGCAACATGCTTTATTTAAAACCAATGTGCCGCCACCTGTTGCCTCTGTGCCGAACACAACTTATCCAACTTATAAAATCAGCCCCGGCGATTTGCTCCAAATCCGGAACCTGCAAAATATAAAATACATTGCCGAAGAGCAAACCGGTTCTGCCACTGCAACCCAAACCCCAAATTATCAGGTTGAGGAAGACGGTACCGTTGCGTTGCCGGTTTTAGGCCGAATTGCAATTGCCGGTTTAACCAAGTTGCAGGCTGCCCGAAAAATCGAAGAACTATATAAATCGAACCTGTTAAAAGACCCTATTATTGACCTTAAAATTATTAATCTAAAAGTAACTATTTTGGGCGAAGTGCGTACACAAGGCAATTACTTGTTGCTAAAAGATAAAACGAACCTGGTAGATATGATTGGCGAAGCAGGCGGGCTGACCGACAAAGCAAACGAAAAAACGATACAAATTATCCGTGGGGATAAAGCAAACCCGCAGGTGATTCTGGCCGATTTGAACAACATTAAAACTTTGGCCAACCCGGAATTGAACCTGCAAAACGGCGATATTATTTACGTTTCCCAAAATAAACGCACGGTTCGGAACGAATCCATGCAAAACGTTTCGGGCATTGTACAGGCGGCTTTGGTTTTTCTCAACACGGCACTTATCATCTACACGCTTACCAAAAAATAATGCAGGAAGCCCTGGCCAACGATTTACAAAAACCGAACGACCGCATCAATTATGCGCGCTTGTTCCGGGTTGTTTTAAGCCGATGGTATCTGGTTGCTTTTGCGGTTTTGCTTTGCTTTGCCCTGGCCCGTTTGTATTTGTGGTACACGCCGAAGCAATATGCCACAAGTGCGGTGATGAAGTTTGACGAAAAAAAATCAGAAATTTCGGAATTGGTTAGTGTGATGAACACAGCCGACCGCGCCGCTGCCAAAGTGCAAAGCGAAAGTTACGTGATCAAAAGCCGCGGTTTGATTATTAATGCGGTTAAAGATCTGGATTATAAGGTAAGTTTTTTTATCGCCGGCCGTGTCCGCAAATACGAAACCTATCCGGCCAAACCTTTGGCGATCGAGCTATTGCAGGAAGACAGCGCATCGCTTTATAAAGATCTGATCACTTTTCAAGCCATCAATCCGGATAAATTCTCGCTTACGTACAATACTGAAAATCATGCGGTAAAAACAGCATATGCTTACGACAAACCAATCAGCATCGGCAAAACAAGTTTTATCATCCATCCAAACAACACGCGTTTTGCAGTAAACTCGGTTTATCAGTTTAAATTTAATTCGCCCGAAGATTTTTATCCGCGCGTTTCTGCCGGTTTAAATGTGAACGAGATCATCAAAAATTCCAACGTAGTAAGTTTGGAAGAAACGGATCCGAACCCGCAATTTGCTGCCGATATTTTAAATGCGCTGATGAAAGAGTATTTGGATTTCGACAAAAACCGCAAAATGCAGTCGGCCTCGCAAATCATAAGCTTTATTGATAACCAGTTGGATTATCTTTCCAAACAGGTAAAATCGTCCGAAAAATCATTAGAAAGCTATAAAAAAAGCGCAAAGGTTTTTGATGTGAGTTCTTCGGCTTCGGTAGTGCTGGGCAAAGTGCAGGAAGTAGAATCGCAGAAATCATTGCTCAACATCCAACTGATTGCGATTAACCAGTTGAAGCAGCAAATCAGCAATGAAAAAAATGCAGTCAACTTAAATTTTAACATGCAGGGAACGGTTGACCCGCTGCTGAACGGTTTGCTGGTGCGCTACAATACTCTGCTGACGGAAAAATCGGCTTTGCAAAAAACGTATATCAACAATTCTGAGCCGGTAAACGAAGTAAACAACCAGTTGGCACAAGTTCGCAATTCAGCGTTGGCCAACATTGATGCTTCTGTAAAACGCATCGGCTCGACCTTGACTTATTTAAACAGCCAGTTGCAGACCGCAAACCAACAAGTTGCCGCGCTCCCAACCGCCGAGCGCGATATGGTAAGCCTGAAACGCGATTTTGAGATCAACGAAAAAGTGTATTCGTTTTTGTCGGAAAAGAAACTGGAAGCACAGATTAGCCGTTCTTCGATTTTGGCCGGCGCAACGGTGATCGAACCGGCACAAGCCAATTTTAACCCGGTTTCGCCGGATGTAAGCAGCATCAACCAAAAATCTATTTTGCTGGGTTTGCTTTTGGGTTTGGGCCTGATTTTATTACTGCGGATGCTGAACCCGTACATTTATGATAAAGAAACGATTGAAAGCCTGACCAATGTGCCGGTGATTGGCATGATCCGAAAGTTTCCGTACAAGCTGGACCAAAACAACACGCAAATTTTATCGCTGGCAAAACCTAAATCTATTTTTGCTGAATCTGTGCGTTCGGTGCGTACCAATCTCAGTTTTATGGCACCGGATAAATTGAGCAAAGTCATCTGCATTACTTCGGAAGTTGCGGGCGAAGGCAAGTCTTTTATCGCTGTAAATTTATCAAGCACGTTGGCGCTGATTGATAAAAAAGTAGTTTTAATTGCGGCCGATTTACGTCGTTCTAAATTGCATTATGTTTTCGATCAGGATAACCAAGTTGGTTTGAGTAATTACCTGGCCGGGCAAGCTAAGCAAGAGCAAATTATTTTTAAAACAGATTATGCAAATATTGATTTTATTCCTTCCGGCCCGGTCCCGCCAAACCCTTCGGAATTGTTGCATCACCCAAACCTGAATTTGCTGATCGAAAACCTGAAATTGCGTTATGATGTGATTATGATTGATACCGCACCGGTTGGTTTGGTTTCGGATTCGATCCCGGTTATCCGCGGCAGCGACATTAATATTTTTGTGATCCGTGCCGGGAAATCGTCTTTTCATGCGGCCGAAATTCCGCAGCAGTTAACGGGAAAATATGGACTGAATAATACGGTCATCCTGCTCAATGCTTATTCCGAAGAAAATTTTCATTCCAGGATTTACACTTCGGGCAGCAAAAACCAGCAGGGCGGCTATTACTACAACGATTACAACGGCTATGCAAGTTCGGGCTATTACACCGATGACTCGTCGCCAAGCTGGTGGAAATTGAACCGCTGGATTAAAAGGATCGTTTAACAAAAAAATACTATGCTAAAAGAAGCATCGCCAAAATGGTACCCGGTTTATACACATTCGAGAGCCGAAAAACAGGCTTACGACTTGCTCCTGAAAAAAGGGATTGAAGCGTATCTGCCCTTGCAAAAAACGCTGAAACAATGGAGCGACCGCAAAAAATGGGTAAGCGAGCCGCTGTTTAAATCGTACCTGTTTGTGCGGATTTTTCAGAAACAGCAAACCGAAATTTTGATGACCAAAGGCATTGCGCGTTTTCTGTACCATTCCGGGAAAATTGCCAACATGCCCGACCAGCAGATCAATGAAATACAAATGCTTTTATCCACAGAAATGGATTTGGAAGTTACTTCGGACCATATTTCTCCGGGCGAAAAAGTAGTGATCAAAGCTGGTCCGCTGATTGGTTTGACCGGCGAATTGGTGAGTTACAAATCGCAAAAACAGTTGATCATCCGGTTGGAAAACCTGGGGCAATCCATTTTGGTGAATGCCCATGCTGCTTTGGTAGATAAACTGTAAGCAGTAAAATCAACTTAAAATCAAGCAGTTACAAAACGAAAATGTAACTGACGCGGCGAAGCTGTATCAAACCGGCAACGCAAAACAAAAATGTGCCGGATAGCTGGACAGGTTTCTTTAAATACTTCTGCCAATGAAAAACGCCAATTGGTTGACCGCATGTGCGCTTCAATGCAACACGGCGGGCCGGACGGAAAAGGCCAATTTTTAGGTGATAAAAACAGCATCTGCTTTGGCCACCGAAGGTTGACTTTGATTGATCTTTCTACAGATGCCAACCAACCAATGACCAATGCAACCGGAGCTTATACCATCACTTTTAACGGTGAAATTTACAACTACCGGGAGCTGAAAGTTGAACTGCAAAATTTGGGTTATCCGTTCAAAACCCAATCGGATACGGAAGTTATTTTGGCGGCTTATGAAGTTTGGGGAACGCAGGCTTTCCATCGTTTTAACGGCATGTTTGCTTTTGCTTTGTTTGATCGAAGTTTAAATAAAGTTTTTTTGGTTCGAGATCAAAGCGGCATGAAGCCTTTGTACTATCAAATCAAAAACAAGGAACTGCTTTTTGCTTCGGAAATCCGTGCTTTTCGTGCAATTGGTATCAACCAAAATCATCCCGATTGGAAAATCTGGCTTTTAGCTTTTGGTTTTATCCCAGAACCGATGACGATTTTAAACCAGGTTTTGATGTTGCCAAAAGGAAGTTTTTTGGAGTGGGATGTTGCAGCGGAAACTTGTGAAATCAAGACTTATCTTCAACCCAAAGCTTCAACTTTAATTACAAATTTGGAAGAAGCCAAACAATTGATCTGCGAAAAATTACACGAAGCCATAAACCGACATTTAATTGCCGATGCGCCCATTGGCGTTTTTTTAAGCGGTGGGATTGATTCGAGTATTGTTGCTTTGGAAGCATCGAAATTTAAAGGAACCGATTTGTACACCCTTTCTTTGACATTTGATGATGCGGATTTTGACGAATCCAAGTTTCAGCAAATTATGGTGAAGAAGTTAGGCAGCAAACATTCTTCCAAACAAATTACCGAACAAGCTTTCTTGGAACAATCAAACGAAATTTTTAAGGCAATGGACCAGCCTTCTGCCGACGGCATCAATACCTGGCTGGTTGCCAAATTAGCCAAAAAACAAAGTTTAAAAGCCGTACTTTCCGGCTTAGGCGGCGATGAATTGTTTGGCGGTTACCCGTCTTTTAAAAGAATAAGGCTATTCAAAAAACTACGTCAATTACTACCAAAGGCCGCTTTAAAATTGTTCCAATATTTGCCAAAAGCAGCCTATCAAAAGTTAACTTATTTATCCCTCCGCTCCCAACTTGGATATTACCTGGCTTTGCGCGGTTACTTTGCTCCGAAGCAAATTGCAGCCATCTTAAATATACCGGTAAAAGAAGTATGGGAAAAATTAGACCAATTGGAATTTCCTGATTTTAATCCAGAAAACCCTGATATGTTCGCATCTTACTTAGAACAAAACATCTACATGAAAAACCAGTTGCTGCGCGATGCTGATGCGATGAGCATGCAACATGGCATCGAAATCAGGATGCCTTTTTTAGACCAGGAATTTTTAACTGCCGTCAACCGTATTCATCCAAAATTGCGTTTTGATAAAAAGCTTTTAAAAGGTTTACTGATCAAAAGTTACCAAGATTTATTGCCCGAAGAAATTTGGAACCGTCAAAAAATGGGCTTTTCTTTTCCCTTGCAAAAATGGTTGAAAGGATCTGCGTTAACAGAAAAGTTGAAGTGCAATTCAAATGCAAGTGTTGTTTCTTTTACGCAGGGTTTTTTGGAGGATGAGGTGCACTGGTCGAAGTTGGTGGTGATGGGATTTGTGGTTGAATAAGTTGAAATGAAAATACTTTTTATACTTCCTGAATATTATCCTCATTCTGGCGGAGGGATTTCTACCTATTACCTGGAACTTATTCCGGCATTAAAACCTTATTGCACTTCTATTAAAGTATTGGTTGGCAGCGGTTATACGCAAAGTATAGAAAGTTTCACAAATAATGGTATTGAAGTAAGTTATCTAAAGCCTGATTTATACAAGCAATATCTTCAAAAATTTAGCAAGTTTAGTATTTTTCCAGAGTTGCAAAAAAACATAGCAGCGGCATGGGCTATGTGGGAACAGGTAAAAGATGAAGATTTTGATCTAATAGAATGTACTGATTTTGGATTAGGTTTTATTCCCTGGTTAATACATCACAACAAACCTGTGGCAATTAAAATGCATGGCAGCACAGGGCAAATCAGCAATTATGATTACAAACCCGAAGAACAACTGGCATCAGATTTTGTAAGACAAACTGAATTATTATTTTTTGCTAAATGTAATTTATTACAAACTTACAGTAAAGCAAACCAGGCTTTTTGGCAAAAACAAATTCAGGATAAAGAGGTGGTACAACTTTATCCTGTTTATTCTAAAGTTACCAAAACCATTCCTTATTCAGAACGAACAACTTTTGGTTTAGTTACCGGCCGTATCCAGCAATGGAAAGGCCCACAAATTTTATGTGATGCAGCCGAAATTTTAAAAGATAAAATGCCCGAAGTACATTGGTATGGACGAGATATGGCTTACAAAAAACATGGGGCCAGTATGAATGAATATTTGAATAAACAATATCCAGACAATTGGAATATAAGTATAAAAACAAATAAACCTGTTCCAAACCAAGAAATACATAATTTACAAGCTAAAGCCAAATTTGGATTAATTCCCTCTACTTGGGACATGTTTAATTTTACTTGTTTAGAATTTTTATCAGCAGGAACTTTAACAATATGCTCTGATGGTGCAGGTGCATCAGAATTAATTGAAAACGGTGTTAATGGTTTTAAATATACAGCACAAGATGCACAAGCCTTGTCTGAAGTATTGAATAAAGTAGCTTCGCTAAATCAAAAAGAATATGAACAAATCGCAAATAACGGGAAAGAAACTGTTTGTAATTCGCTATCGCCAAAGCAGTTGATACCAGCACATTTGGAATACTATTTTAACACTATAAAAAAATTTATTCCTACAATAAGTAATGATTTTTTGAATGAAGTTTATTTGCCTTCAAACAGAAAACATAAGCTGGATGATCTATTGGATTTGCAACAGTTAAGCTTGTTATTAAAGTATAACTTAAAAAGAATTAAAAACAAAATTTTAAATAAGTTTAATTGAGAGTCGCACTTTGTATTCCGGCTTATAATGCTGAAAAATATTTACCGCAGTTGCTAACTTCTGCACAAAAGCAAAGCATTCCTTTCCATGAAATTTTAGTTTATGATGATTGCAGTACAGATAACACTATGCAAGTTGCAGAAGAACATAGTGCTACCGTAATTAAAGGCACAAATAACCAAGGTTGTGCTTTTGGTAAAAATGTATTAGCCAATATTGCACAAAGCGAATGGCTCCACTTTCATGATGCAGACGATGATCTGCTGCCAAACTTCACCAAAGTTGTTAATACTTGGATTGAAAACCAGGGAGAAAACTTTGAAATATTATTGTTAAATTTTGATTATGTTGATTACCATACTAAAAAGTTGCTGGGCAAAGCTGATCATGATTTAACAGCATTACACCAAGATCCGATAAAATATACCATAGAACGTTGTATAATTAATTTTGGCATTTATAAACGTAAAAGTTTTTTAACGGCTGGCGGATTTAATACCGATGAAAATGTTTTATACAATGAAGATAATGCTTTCCACCAAAAACTGGCACGTTTAGGTCATCGTTTTGATTACATGCCAGAGATTACAGGCATTAATTATAAACATATAGAAAGCATGTCGGCAAGTAATCAACTTAAATGCGCACATGCCAATTTTTATGTGCTAAAAGAAGCATCAGAAAAAGTAGGTAATAATTATCCGCAGGTGATTGCAAATCAACTTTGGAATTGTATGACAATTTTAGGATCATTTCAAGATTGGAATTACGTAAAAAAATGTATCCTGCTTTTAAATAATTTAAACGCAAAACCACCTTCTGACCAGAACAAAGTAGTTTCGCTAATAGCTGCCATCAGTCCTTTTTATGCTATTTGGATTCGGGAGAAACTAATCAGGCTATTTAAACCAAACTTACGCGCCCATGCCTGAACCTTTAGTTTCCATCATCATTCCGGTTTATAATGCTGAGAAATATATTACCAAAACCATCACTTCAGCATTAAATCAAACCTGGCGGAATATAGAAATTATAATAATTGACGATGGCTCGACGGACAATTCTTTAGCTATTGCCAAACAGTTTAAAAACGAACATATAGTAATTTTATCTAAGCAGAACCAAGGCGCAAGCAAAGCACGAAACAAAGGATTACAGGAAGCAAAAGGAGCATTTATACAATTTTTGGACGCAGATGATTTATTAAGCCCAAATAAGATTGCAGAACAAGTAAAGTTACTTTTACAAAACCCGGAGAAAATAGCAGTTTGTAGCACGGTACATTTTTTCGACAATCAAAACCCGTATGAAGCTTTACCTTCTGCTTACGAAGATTCGTTTTTGTTTGATACGGATAACCCAGCAGAATTTTTGATCAACTTATATGGTGGTGATACCAATCGCGGTTCGATGGTTCAAACCAGTGCCTGGTTAACGCCAACAGATATAATTAAAAAAGCTGGTAAATGGTCGGAGTTTTATTTGCCTGATGAAGACGGTGATTATTTTTGCCGCGCAGTACTTGCCAGTAAAGGTATTATTTACGCTGATAGTTGCTTTAATTACTATAGAAAATATACAAACAGCAAGAATTTATCAGCAGTAAAAACTAAAGAATCGCTTGAGGGAAAATTAAAATCTTTTTTATTAAAAAAAGAGCATTTACTTAATGCAACAAACAATCCTGTCGCAAAAAAAGCATTAGCTCATAGTGCTATGGATTTAGCAATTATTGCTTTTAATGTAGATAAAACTTTAACCAACCAAATATTAAAAGTTATTGAAGATTTGGGAGGTACAAGTTCAATTCCGGTTTTAGGAGGAAAAGAAATAGAACTGATCAAAAAAATATTTGGTTGGAAAACGGCATTGAGACTACAGTATTATTGCAGAAGACTTTTCAGTGCTTAACTGTATGATTGTCATTATTACATTAACTATAAATTATCAATTAAAAAAAAAGCACGAAAAGAAATTTTTCTATGTGTTTGGAAAGACTTGAAAAAGCTAAACTAAATTTAAGTAAATGACCGCTTTCTTCAACAAAAGAATTCAGCCACCACTTTTAAAACATACTTATGGTAAACAAATTGAGCAATATCGGGGATTGTGCGCATTACTTGTTTTAATAACCCACGGAGTAGGAATTAATAATTTATTGATAACAGATTTCCGTTGGCCAGAATTTATACGTTACGCAGGTGCAGGTTATTTATCAGTACTTGTATTTTTTTGTATATCAGGCTATGTTATTGCTGTTAGTAATGATTATAGTCAGCTCAACATAAAATCATATTTCAAAAAACGTTTAATCAGGCTGTATCCTGTTTACCTAATTGCTATTTTGCTTTGTTTAATTATAGCAAATAATGTTAGTTTTTCTGTTTTGGTAGGTAATCTTCTTTTCTTACAAAATGTTTCTCCTTACTGGCACTACAAAGTTCCTGTAATCATAAATTTTGTTACCTGGAGTTTAAACTATGAAGTGCTGTATTATGCTCTTTTTATACCCTTGTTTTTTATACGGCCTAAAGTATGGCAATTACTACTAA
>NZ_JBGCVY010000053.1:0-25954 GCF_041088075.1 Mucilaginibacter sp.
CCTGGCAAGCTATACGCCTTATTGCCCTCCCCCCTTTCAGCCCGGTTGCCACCTCCTCTTTTCAAGCTTTCGCCCCCCTTGCGGAAGCGGACGCAAAAATAAAAAGCTTTTTTGCTTTGGCAAAATCTTTTTTAAGAAAAAATTTTAAGGATAGCTTGAATGCTTTTCAACCTAAACCGTTGACGCCGTCCCCCCTTGACCCTTGCTATCCTTTCAGCCCCTAAGCCCCCCTTGCGGAAGCAGGCGCAAAAGTAACACAACCCCACTAAACAGGCAAGGCCTCCTCAGCTATTTGCCCCAGAACAACCGTAAAGCGCTGGACCAGAAAGAGAAAAAATCGAAATAAAATCCTTTCTCAGTATTTTAAGTAGCCGTTCCAATGTAGTTTGTAAAACCTACTCCTATATATACACCTGTTTTTACTTGTTAAAAGAAGCAAACACTTTTGAAGACAAAACCTAATGCTTCTTTTATCACCCAAAAATCAACATACTGGATAACTACCCAATCAAGTAAAAACCCTTCGACTTAATCAAACCCGTTAATAAATGTTAATTTTTTTACCCTTCAAAATTTTCGCTGTAACATTGATTGTAAATTCATTGACTGATCTATAATATTAACTTATCTTTGCAGAATGTTTAAAAAGTGCAGTTCGATTTCATTATTTGGCTTCCTCCTTATCATATCTATTGGTTTATTCAGTTGCAAGAGTAAATTTGAGAAACTTAAAGCCAGTAATAATTATCAAAAAAAATATCAGGAAGGTATTAAATACTATAATAAAAAGGATTACTCGCGCGCATTGGCTTTGTTTGATGATTTGATACAACGCTATCGTGGGCGTGAAGAAGCAGAACTTTTGTTTTTCAATTACGCTTACGCAAATTATTTTTTAAAGGATTACACTTCGGCTGGTTATCATTTTAAAAGCTTCGCCGATACTTATCCAAACAGTTCCCGGGCGGAAGAGTGCCGTTATATGTCGGCTTATTGTGCTTACCTGGAAGCGCCTAATGCAACTTTGGATCAAACCAATACTTTGCAATCTATTGATAAGTTGCAATTGTTTATTAATTTATATCCTAAAAGTACGCGGGTTGCAGAGGCCAGCAAATTGATCCAAAACCTGCGCGACCGTTTGGAAGTGAAATCATACGAAAACGCGAAATTGTATTTAACTATCGGAGATTACAAATCGGCCGTTATTGCTTTTCGTAATTCAATGCGTGATTTCCCGGATACCAAGTACGCCGAAGAGATGGAGTTTTTAACCATACAAGCCCAATATATGTATGCTAAAAACAGTAGGGAAGAAAAGCAAGAAGAGCGGTACGAAGAAGGAATGACCGATTACAATGAGTTTAAAGAAAAATACCCTTCCAGTCAATACTTAAAACAGGCCGAAACATTAAACCGTCAATGCGAAAACGGTATTCAAACTGTAAAAAAATATTTTGCTAATATTAATAATGTTGAAAAGGAATACAAAAAAAGAATTGAACAGGAAAAAAGTAAACAAACACAAGCAACACAAGATATTAAAACCCCATAAAATAAGATGAGCAATACAAAACCCGTTTTGGCAAGCAGCACGGTAACGCGCGATTTGCGCGACCTGGACAAAACAACCGATAATATATACGAGTCTATTGTGGTGATGTCTAAAAGGGCAAACCAGATTTCTAACAATATTAAAGAAGAATTGGGCCAGAAATTGTCTGAGTTTACCCAATCCAACGATAATTTGGAAGAAGTTTTTGAAAACCGCGAGCAAATCGAAATCAGCAAGCATTACGAAAAAATGCCCAAACCATCTTTAATTGCAGTTCAGGAATTTTTGGAAGGCAAAATTTATTACCGCAACCCATCCAAAGAACAATAGTTTTAGCAAACGTACCTAAAGCCTTCCCACAAAACAGGAAGGCTTTTTTTATAACCGAAAAACTTAAAGCCTGTTTAAATTCTACTTACCAAGGTTTCTATGCTTCTTTTATCACCTAAAAATTGGTAGGCGCATAAATTTTTTGGATTGTTTAGGCTGTGCAGGCACCAATTTTTATAGGGTAAAAGAAGCATTAACATTTTTACTTGTATAAACTTAAACAGGCTCTTACTTTTGAAAATGCTGAACGGTAAAAAAATATTGCTGGGCGTTTGCGGAAGCATCGCGAGTTATAAAGCTGCGCCTTTAATTCGTTTATTGATAGAAGCAGGCGCAACCGTGCAAGTGGTGATGACGCCGGAAGCTACCAACTTTATTACGCCGCTTACACTTGCCACGCTTTCAAAAAATCCGGTTTTAGTTCAGTATTACAAAACGGAAACCGGCGAATGGAACAACCACGTGCAATTGGGTTTATGGGCAGATTTAATGCTGATTGCGCCTGCTTCTGCCAATACCATCGCAAAAATGGCGAATGGTTTGTGCGATAATTTATTGACGGCCGTTTATCTTTCGGCAAAATGTCCGGTTTATTTTGCACCGGCGATGGATTTGGATATGTGGAAACATACTTCCACCCAAAACAATATCCAGAAATTGATTTCTTATAAAAACATCTTGATAAAACCAGCTTACGGCGAACTGGCCAGCGGTTTGGTTGGCGAAGGAAGATTAGCCGAACCGAAAGAAATTGTCGAATTTCTAAACCAATCATTCGGCAAAATGCTTTTTTTAGCAGGTAAAAAAGCGTTGGTTACGGCCGGGCCAACTTTTGAAGCGATTGATCCTGTGCGTTTTATTGCCAACCATTCTTCCGGAAAAATGGGTTTTAAACTGGCTGAAGAACTGGCCGATTTAGGTGCAGAAGTTACGCTTATCGCCGGCCCTTCCAATCAGGAAACGCAAAACAAAAACATAAAACGCATCAACATTACTTCTGCGGAGGAAATGCTGCAGCAATGCTTAACTTATTTTCCCGGTTCACGTATTTGTGTGATGAATGCTGCCGTTGCTGATTTTACGCCGAAAATTGTGGCTGACCAGAAAATGAAAAAGCAGGACCAGAACCTAACCATCGAACTAAAACCAACCGTTGACATCTTGCAAACTTTAGGTGCACAAAAGAAGCACGACCAGATTTTAGTTGGATTTGCTTTGGAAACCAACGACGGCGAACGTTATGCTTTGGATAAATTGCAGAAAAAAAATTTGGATTTGATCGTTTTAAACTCGCTGGCCGATGCCGGTGCCGGGTTTAAAACGGATACCAACAAAGTAACCGTGATTGATAAACATCTGCAAAAAACAGTGTTTCAACTTAAAACCAAAGCCGAAGTTGCTGCCGATATTTGCCAAAAAATAATTGAATTATTATAAAAATGAAATTAATAAGTTTTATTCTGATACTGTTTTTATCATACAATTTTTCGTGTGCCCAGGATTTGAATGCCCGCGTTCAGGTACTTTCACCCAAAATCCAAACTACAAATCGCAGGGTTTTTATAGCTTTGGAAACCGCGATCAAAGATTTTTTGAACGGCAGGAAATGGAGCGCCGACCAAATTACGCCGCAGGAAAGGATTGATTGCAACTTCGTGATCAACATAACGCAATGGGACAACGCAGGTGCTTTTAGCGCCGAAGTGCAGGTGCAATCCAGCCGTCCTATTTTTGGCTCCAATTACAATTCAACTTTGCTAAACATCAACGATAAAGATTTCGATTTTACGTACAACGAAGGCCAGATTATTGATTTTAACGACCAACTTTTTCAAAATAACCTCAGTTCGTTTTTTGCTTTTTATGCTTATGTAATTGTCGGTTTGGATTACGATTCCTTCGCCAAACGCAGCGGTACACCTTATTTTGAACATGCCCAAACCATTGTCAATTCGGCCCAAACTTCTTCCTATAAAGGCTGGAAAGCTTTCGACAGCAACCACAATCGTTATTGGCTTGCCGAAAACTTAAGCAACAACGCTTACACCAATTTGCGCGATTTCAGTTACATTTACCACCGTTTGGGTTTGGATGTGATGGCTTCCAACGCCGATCAGGGTTTAAAAGCCATCACGGCCGCACTTCCTTCCATTGCCGATATTGACCGGCAACGCACCGACGCATTTTTGCCGCAAGTTTTTTTCACGGCCAAAAGCGATGAACTGTTGCAGGTTTTAAGCAAAGCCACGCCGCAGGAAAGGGAGCAGGCTTACCAGGCGTTAAGCAAAGTTGACCCGGCAAACGGAAACAAATACCAGGTTTTGTTAAGAAACTAATCTTTTTAGCTGTATTGCAGCCGAATGCGTAAATTTGTTTTTTATAAAAATAAATTATGCTGAGTAGGCTAACGATTAACAATTATGCGCTGATTGATAATCTGGATATTGCGTTTGATGCCGGTTTAAACATCATAACGGGCGAAACCGGTGCCGGAAAATCTATTATTCTGGGTGCGCTTTCGCTGATTTTAGGCCAGCGCACGGAAAGCAAATACTTCTTTAACCAGCAAAAAAAGTGTGTGATCGAAGGTTTGTTTCGGATTGACGGCTTTCATCTCAAAAAATATTTTGAAGAAAACGATTTGGATTACGAAGCCGAAACCGTTTTGCGCCGCGAAATTAATGCCGACGGAAAATCCCGCGCTTTTGTAAACGATACGCCGGTTAATCTCGCTTCGCTAAAACAATTGGGCGAGAAGCTGATTGATATTCATTCGCAACATGCAACAGCCGAAATTAACGATCCTAATTTTCAGTTACTGGTTGTGGATTCGATTACCAATCATTCCGAATTGTTGGATCAATACCGCAATGCTTTTTTTACCTATAAAAAATCAGCAACACAACTGCAACAATTGATTGCGGAGAATGAAAAGGCAAAAAGCGAGGAAGATTATTTGCAGTTTCAGTTTGATGAGTTGGAAAAAGCGGGTTTGATCGAAAACGAGCAGGAACAATTGGAGCAGGAATTGTACGCTTTGAATAATGCCGAAGAGATCAAGCGCAATTTGTTAAACACCACTTATTTGTTGCAGGAAAGCGAAACGGCGGCTTTGAACCAGTTTAAAGAATCGTTGCAAAGTTTGAATTCGTTGGAAAAATTTAACCCGAAAGTTGGTGAATTGGTGCAGCGGTTGACCAGCATCAACATCGAATTAAAAGATATTGTTGCCGAGATTGAAGATTTAGAACAAGCCACACAGGTTGACGAAGCGCGGACCGAACAAATCAGCGATCGGTTGGCACTGATTTTTACCCTGCAAAAGAAGCATCGCGTAAGCAGCAATGGCGAGTTGTTAAAGATTCAGGAAGATTTATCAGACCGTTTGAACAAGATCCAATCCGGCGATGATTCGATAGAAAACCTGCAAAAGCAACTCGAAAAGCAAAAAACCGAATTGCAGAACATGGCGTTGCAGCTATCCAAAAACCGGCAAAAAGCCATCCCGGAAATCGAAAAACAAATTTTAAAAACGCTGGCCGATGTAGATATGGGCCAGGCTGTTTTAAAAATCGAGAATAATATAGTGGTAAAAGAAGCATTTGATAAAAACGGAATTGACCATATCCGCTTTTTGTTCTCGGCCAATAAAGGCCACAAAATGGCGGAAATGAGCAAAGTTGCTTCGGGCGGAGAACTTTCGCGGGTAATGTTGAGTATCAAATCTTTAATTTCCCGTTACACCGCTTTGCCAACCATTATTTTTGATGAGATTGACACCGGCGTTTCGGGCGAAGTAGCCAACAAAGTAGGTTTGGTGATGGAGCAATTGTCGCAACATTTGCAGGTGGTTACCATCACGCATTTGCCGCAAATTGCCAGCAAAGGCCATTCGCATTATTTGGTTTATAAAAATGATACGGGCAAAGTCCCTTCCACCAAAATCAAAAAATTGACGAATGAAGAACGTGTGTTGGAAGTTGCCAAGATGCTGAGCGGCAGCAAACCGGGCGAAAGTGCGCTGCAAAACGCGCGGGAATTGTTGAATAGTTAAGGCAGAAGTTAAGAGCTTGTTTAAATTTGTTCAAATATGAGAATGCTTCTTTTACCACCTAAAAATCATTGTCTTTTTATGGTTTCTATAATAATGTAATAATCAATACAAAATTTATGGGCATAAAAGAAGCATTGATATTTTTTCTAGTATAAATTTCAGTTGGATTTAAATGGACTTTAAACTAACCGATAAATAATTCTATTTTTAGGCGCTAAACAAAAATCAAATGGCTTATAATTTATTACAAGGTAAAAAAGGCATCATCTTTGGTGCTTTGGATGAAAAATCAATCGCCTGGAAAACTGCATTGCGTTGCGTGGAAGAAGGCGCACAAATCGTGTTAACAAACGCACCAATTGCTTTGCGCATGGGCGAAATAAATAAACTGGCCGAAGCCTGCGACGCGCCGGTAATTCCTGCCGATGTTACTATTAACGCCGACATAGAAAACCTTTTTGAAGGCACCAAAGAGCATTTTGGCGGCGGTGTAGATTTTATTTTGCATTCTATCGGCATGAGTTTGAATGTGCGTAAAAACATTCCGTACACCAACTCCAACTACGATTTTATGCACAAAACGATTGATATTTCGGCCATATCGTTGCACCGCATTTTGCAGGTGGCCATGAAACAGGATATGATCAACGAATGGGGTTCTGTAGTTGCTTTAACTTACATTGCTGCCCAACGGATTTTCCCAGGTTACGATGAGATGGCTGATACCAAAGCAATGCTGGAAAGTATTGCCCGAAATTTTGGTTATCAATATGGTGTTAAAAAACACGTCCGCATCAATACCATCAGCCAGTCTCCAACCCGCACTACGGCTGGCGGCGGTATCAAAGGTTTTAATGGTTTTATTGATTTTGCTGAAAAAATGTCGCCGCTGGGAAATGCAGATGCAGACCAGTGCGCGGATTATACGGTAACGCTATTTTCTGACCTGACCAAAATGGTTACCATGCAAAACCTTTTCCATGACGGCGGATTTTCCAGCGTTGGCGTAACGCAACCGGTAATTGACCAAATGGAAAAACAGTAATGCTTCTTTTACCACCTAAAAATTGGTAACATAAAAAAGTCCCGATAGAAAAACTATCGGGACTTTTTATTTAAAAAATTATTTTTAATTATTCACCTGTTTGTTCTTGTTCAGGTGTTGTATTAATTTCTGCAGCTTTTGCATTAATGGTGATTTGTTTTGTTTCTGTGTCGAAATCAACTTCCATCAGCGTACCTTCAGCCAGTTCGCCTTTCAGGATTTCTTCTGCAATCGGGTCTTCCAGATATTTCTGGATTGCCCTTTTCAGCGGACGGGCGCCAAACTGTGAATCGTAACCTTTTTCGGCAATAAACTCTTTAGCACCAAGTGTCAACTTCACATCAAAACCTAAACTGTGGACACGGTCAAACAAAGCACTTAATTCAATATCAATGATCTTAAAGATTTCGTCTTTACCCAAACTGTTAAACACGATCACATCATCAATACGGTTTAAAAACTCTGGTGCAAAAGCACGTTTTAACGCGTTTTCAATCACGCCTCTTGAATGTGCATCAGCTTGGTCAACCTTGGCAGAAGTTGTAAAACCAACTCCCTGTCCAAAATCTTTTAACTGGCGTGCGCCAATGTTAGAAGTCATAATCACAATTGCATTCCGGAAATCAACTTTTCTACCTAAAGAGTCAGTTAGTTGACCTTCATCCAAAACCTGCAATAAAATATTAAATACGTCCGGATGCGCTTTTTCAATCTCATCCAGCAAAATTACAGAGTATGGTTTCCTGCGTACTTTTTCGGTTAATTGTCCGCCTTCTTCGTAACCCACATATCCCGGAGGAGCGCCGACTAAACGAGACACAGCAAATTTTTCCATGTATTCGCTCATGTCAATCTGGATCAACGAATCTTCGGTATCAAACATGAAACGGGCCAATTCTTTTGCCAATTCCGTTTTACCAACACCAGTTGGGCCTAAGAAAATGAAGGAACCAATTGGTTTTTTAGGGTCTTTTAATCCGGCACGCGTACGTTGGATTGCTTTCGTTAATTTCTTGATCGCATCGCTTTGGCCAATGATTTTATCACTGATCTTATCCGCCATGTTCAGCAATTTCTGGCTATCGGCCTGGCCAACACGCTGAACTGGAATGCCCGTCATCATCGAAACAACTTCTGCAACATTATCTTCGGTTACGGTGTAACGTTTAGATTTTGTTTCTGCTTCCCATGCTGCTTTTGCCTGCTCTAATTCTTCAAGCAAATGTTTTTCTGTATCACGAAGTTTTGCAGCTTCTTCATATTTCTGGCTGCGGACTACTTTATTCTTTTCCAGTTTAATCTGCTCGATCTTCTGTTCAATATCCAAAATATCCTGCGGAACATGAATGTTGGTTAAATGGACACGAGAACCTGATTCATCTAAAGCATCAATCGCTTTATCTGGTAAAAAACGATCCGTGATATAACGTGAAGTTAAAGAAACGCAAGCTAAAATTGCTTCATCAGTATAAGTTACACCGTGATGCTCTTCGTATTTATCTTTAATTCTGGTTAAAATTTCAATGGTTTCGTCTGGCGTAGCCGGTTCTACCATTACTTTTTGGAAACGACGGTCTAAAGCGCCATCTTTCTCAATATACTGACGATACTCATCTAAAGTTGTAGCACCGATGCATTGAATTTCTCCGCGGGCCAAAGCTGGTTTAAACATGTTGGAAGCATCCAAAGAACCGGAAGCACCGCCAGCACCAACAATGGTATGGATTTCATCAATAAATAAAATCACATCAGGAGATTTTTCCAGCTCGTTCATTACGGCTTTCATCCGCTCCTCAAACTGTCCGCGGTATTTTGTTCCGGCAACTAAAGAAGCCAGATCTAAAGTAACCACACGTTTGTTAAACAGTACACGGGATACTTTTCGCTGTACAATCCGTAAAGCTAAACCTTCTGCAATGGCTGATTTACCAACGCCTGGTTCGCCAATTAAAATTGGGTTGTTCTTTTTTCTACGTGATAAAATTTGTGATACGCGTTCAATTTCTTTCTCACGGCCTACAATTGGGTCTAATTTTCCGTCTTCGGCTGCTTTTGTTAAATCGCGGCCGAAATTATCTAAAACCGGTGTTTTTGATTTAATGTCTGACACTTTTTTTGGTTGGCTAAATGATTCTTCATCACGGAAATCGTCGTCTCCGCCGGTTGAAGAGCCTGGCAATTCATCGGTAACATCATGTTTGCCAGATTCTACTTCCGCTTTAAACACTTCGTAATTCACGTTAAACTGTGCTAAGATTTGCGATGCAATGTTGTCCTCATCCCTTAAAATAGATAGTAAAAGATGCTCTGTGCCGATCAAATCGCTTTTAAATATTTTAGCTTCTAAGTACGTGATCTTCAATACTTTTTCTGCCTGTTTGGTTAACGGGATGCTGCCGATATTCACCGTAGTACCCGTCGTCCCTTTCACTGCATCTTCCACAGCGCGCCTTAAACGTGCCACATCAACATGCAATCCTTTTAATAATTTTATCGCAACGCCATCACCGTCGCGAATTAAACCCAGTAACAAGTGTTCTGTTCCTATATAATCATGCCCGAGACGCAATGCCTCCTCTCTGCTATACGAAATAACATCTTTTACACGGGGCGAAAATTTTGCTTCCATAATATATTTTTCAAATAAAGGGAAAGTACTAATCTATAAATAAATTTTTATTTACGAACAAACCGCGCTTTCAAGTATAAATTTATCAACAATTACGCCATTAAACTACTTTCGTTGCAACAATAATTTAATGTACCCATTTTTACTGCTTTCTGACTAATTTAGTCCTGTAAAAATTTTAAAGCAGAAATAATGGCAGACGAAAAAATTATATTTTCTATGGCGGGCGTAAACAAGATTTATCCGCCGCAAAAACAAGTTTTGAAAAACATCTACCTGAGCTTCTTTTATGGGGCAAAAATTGGTGTCATCGGTTTAAATGGTTCGGGGAAATCTTCGGTTTTGAAAATTATTGCCGGTTTGGATAAAGCTTACCAGGGCGATGTGGTTTTTTCTCCGGGTTATACCGTTGGTTTTTTGGCACAGGAGCCGGAATTAGATGCCACAAAAACAGTAAAAGAGGTGGTGGAAGAAGGTGTTGCGGCCACAAAAGCGATTTTGCAGGAATACGAAGACATCAACGAGAAATTTGGTTTGCCCGAAGTTTATGAAGATGCGGACGCGATGGACAAACTACTGGCACGGCAAGGCGAATTGCAGGATAAAATTGATGCCAGCAACGCTTGGGAATTGGACGTGCAGTTAGAGCGTGCGATGGATGCTTTGCGCTGCCCGGAGCCAGATACGAAGATTGCCACATTGTCAGGGGGAGAACGGCGGCGAGTGGCTTTGTGCCGATTGCTTTTGCAAGAACCGGACGTTTTATTGCTGGACGAGCCAACCAACCATTTGGATGCTGAATCCATTGACTGGTTGGAACAGCACTTAAAACAGTACAAAGGAACCGTAATTGCGGTAACGCACGACCGTTATTTCTTGGATAACGTAGCCGGATGGATTTTGGAATTGGACCGCGGGGAAGGAATTCCGTGGAAAGGAAATTATTCTTCCTGGCTGGAGCAAAAATCGAAACGTTTGGCACAGGAGGAAAAAACAGAAAGCAAACGCCAGAAAACGCTGGAGCGCGAATTGGAATGGGTGCGGATGGGGCCAAAAGGCCGCCATGCCAAAGGCAAAGCGCGGATTGCCAACTACGATAAATTAGCTTCCGAAGAAACCAAAGAACGCGAAGAACGACTGGAATTGTTTATTCCGCCCGGCCCGCGATTGGGAAATGTGGTGATCGAAGCCAACAACGTAACAAAAGCTTTTGGCGATAAAATTTTGTTTGATAACCTGAGTTTTTCCCTTCCGCCTGCGGGGATTGTTGGAATTATTGGCCCAAACGGCGCCGGTAAAACCACTTTGTTCCGTTTAATTACTGGCCAGGATGAGGCCGATGCCGGCACTTTCCGCGTTGGCGAAACGGTTGCTTTAGGTTATGTTGACCAGATGCACGATGACCTCGATCCAACAAAATCTGTTTGGGAGAACATTACCGACGGGCAGGAAACCATTTTATTAGGAAACCGACCTGTAAATTCCCGTGCTTATGTTTCAAAATTTAATTTTAACGGTGCCGATCAGCAGAAAAAAATCAACGTGCTTTCGGGCGGCGAGCGCAACCGTGTGCATTTGGCCGTGAACCTAAAAAAAGGTTCTAACGTTTTATTGCTGGATGAACCGACGAATGATATTGATGTCAATACTTTGCGCGCTTTGGAAGAAGCCTTGGATAATTTCGGCGGTTGTGCCGTCATTATTTCCCACGACCGTTGGTTTTTAGACCGCGTTTGTACGCATATTTTGGCTTTTGAAGGCAACTCGCAGGTTTACTTTTTTGAAGGCAATTATTCGGACTACGAAGAAAACCGCAAGAAACGTTTGGGCGATGTGGCACCGAAAAGGATAAAGTATAAAAAGTTGGTTGGGTAGATGGATGCTTCTTTTATCGGGTAAAAATTGGTGAAATAGATGATTATACTCACCTTAATTATATAAGATGATACAAACAATAGTAACTCCGGAGAAAACGAATTTTGATATGGCCGTGTCCTTGCCTGCAAATTATGTGGGCAGGCAGGTTCGTGTACTTTTTTATATTAATGAAGAAGTGAAAAATACAACAGCTTCTATTTTGCCAACAAAAAAACCTTCTGATTTTTTCGGAACACTTAGCTTGGAAGAAGGTGAAAAGATGCAGGCATACATCAATCAAAGCCGAAATGAATGGGAAAGAGATTCTTGATTGATATTAAAACGCTTATAGACACATATACGAAGAATGCTTTTTTATCTTTAACATAAGGCTTTTATTAAAAAAATAGAAAGATGAACAAGTTACAAATTAGTGTAGATTAGTTTAAACTTTCCTTTATATGAAAAATATTTTAACAACTCTTTTATATTTAATCGCTATTGTTTCTGTTTCCATTGCCCAGACAGCAACGTTAAAAGTAACTTTAAGAAATACAAGCATAAATAAATTTAGTGTTTTTATACCTAAACTATCTATGAGTAGAGATTATTTGAAAAAGAGTTTTTTTGAAATTTCATTAGATAAAGACAATTCAGCATTATACACTTTTTCGATCACTAAACCAGAATTTATAAATATATATTGTAGAACAAGCAATTTGAACACAAGTAGTGCACTTAACTACCAGTTGTATTTGTCTCCAGGAGATAGTATTAATTTGCAGGCTGATTTTAAAAAGCCTAATTATGGTATTATAATTACTGGTCAAGGAAGCAATAACAATCAACCATTACTATCAATAATTAAAGACATTGACCTGGAAAAATTTAATGGTGATACTATTCCAAATCGAATAACAGCCTTTATTAAAAAGCAAGAGTATTCAGATAAAAAACATTTCCAGGAATATGCTGACTTATACAAACCTACTGCGCCTTTTTTAATGGCATATCAACTAAACTTAAATTATTATTTTATTAATGCTTACTTTTCTTTTAAAGAGAACAATAAATTTCAGATACGTGAATCTTACAAAAGGAATTTTAATAAATGGCAGTATATTCAAGATAGTGTTTTTAAAATCTTAAAAATAGATAATAGCAACGCGATAGATGTTCCTAACTATTTATCGTTTATTAACAATTTTGTATTACGTGAAAAAGAAAAGTTATGGGAGGAAAGTGCTAAACATCCAATAAGCTTTTATAAAAAGTGGTACAATACTGACACTATAATTGGAACAAAATTATTTAATCAAGACAATCAAAACTTATTAAAAGAGAAGATTATCAACAATACTTTTACTGGTAAAACTGCTGAATATTTGTATGCCTCATTAATTGATGAAGCACTATATGATGCTAATCCAAATAACCTTGTTCTAATTTTTCAGAACTTTAGAAAAAAATATCCTGATAGCGATTACATAAGTTGGTATGAACCAGCAATAAATGCTGTTAAATTAAAACAAGAACAACAAAAGCTAACAAATGATATGGTTTTTGCCGCTGACAACGGTTCAAATCTTAATAACTTTAACGACGTTTTAGCTTTAATTAAAGGGAAAACTATATTACTTGATATGTGGGGAACATGGTGTGGTCCTTGCAGACAAGAAATGGAAAAAAACAGCAAATTCTTAAAAGAACATTTTAAAGACAAAGGCTTAGATTACTTGTACATAGCCAACTACGATCAGAAAAACGAAGACAAATGGAAAGAGCTAATTGCTTATTTTCATTTAGATGGCATACATATTCTGGCTAACGATAAACTTAACAAGGATATAATGAACAAAGTAAAAGGAACAGGATATCCAACATATGTTATCATAAAAAAAGACGGAACGTATGAACTATCAAAAGCAGGATATCCAATGGATAGGACAGTTCTTATTAAACAATTAGAAAAAGCAATTGCAAAGTAAGCTTCCCCACCTGTTAACAACCCACCTTTTGTTAACAATTTAATTACTTTAAAATCATTGCTTTATGAATGAATAAATCCTAAATTCGTTAAACCTCATTCAGGGTTGCAGATCTAAAACAAAAACGATTATGACCTGGAGAAAATTTAGCGGCGAGATCCTCGAATTGCCGATTTTAGAAGAAGTAGAAAAAACCATCGAACGCGAAACCGAAATGGGCAACAAATTAAAAGTTTGCATCGGCACAGATTCGCAGGTTAAAGGTGCCATTACCGATTTTGCGACTGTGATCGTTTTTTTACGCGAACAACGCGGCGGCTTTATGTACATCCATCAGGAACGTACCACGCAAAAAATGGGCATCAAAGAAAGGATGCTCAACGAAGTACAAAAATCCATCGATATTGCTTACCAGCTTTGCGATCTGCTGGATTTGTATGATGTGGATCTGGAAGTTCATGCCGACATCAACACCAACCCAATGTTCAAATCAAACCAGGCGCTGCACGAAGCCATGGGTTATATTTTAAGTATGGGTTTTGTTTTCAAGGCCAAACCGGAAGCTTTTGCCAGTTCTTATTGCGCCAATAAAATGGTGCAGTAAAAACAGCATAAACACTTTACCCGTTTTGCAGTTGAGTGATTGTGAAAACATATCATTTAGAATTTGAGCAGAACCTGCCCATTCCTTTAGCTGATGCCTGGGATTTTTTTTCGTCTCCTTTAAATCTGGCGCGAATTACACCAAAAGAGATGAAGTTTACCGTAACTTCTAATTATACTGCTGATACTAAGATGTATCCCGGCATGATTATCACTTATCATGTTTCGCCCGTTTTTGGTATTAAAATGAATTGGATGACAGAAATTACCCATGTAAAAGAGCATGAGTATTTTGTAGATAACCAGGTTTTCGGTCCTTATGCTTTATGGCACCATCAACATCATTTTACAGAAATTCCCGGCGGTGTTAAAATGACTGATATTTTAGATTATGCTGTTCCTTATTCTGTTTTTGGGCGAATAGCCAATTCCGTTCTGGTGAAAAAAGAAGTTAAAAAGATTTTTACACATCGTACAAAAGCTGTTGATGATCTTTTTGGGAAGTATACAGGATAGGAAAAAGGTTAAAGGCGAAAGGTTTTAAGGCGACAAAAGCTGATTGCTGAAAGCCGATAGCTAAAAGCCAACCAACGCTGCCCCTTGCACAACTCCTCTGCTTTGAATAGCACGATCAATATAAAATTGTATTTCTGATTTTTTCAAATTCCAGTTTGGCGCAATTAATAAATCCAAATCTGACAGCCCGAATAACCGTTGAATCACAATATCCGGCCGAACGAGCGGTAATAGTTCGCACAAAAAATCAGCGTAATCCTCCAAACTAAACAATGGAAAAGGTTCACGTTTGTATTTTACGCCCATAACCGAACCTTCTACAATATGCAAATGATGAAATTTAACAAATTTAATTTGTGGGAAACGGTTAATCTCATCCGCATATTTCAGCATCATCTCTTTGGTTTCCCATGGAAAACCAAAAATGGTGTGCACACAAATATCTAATTTGGAATTTTTAACAAGTTCTAATGCTTTAATTAATTCTTCATGTGAACAACCGCGATTAATTTGAGCAAGTGTATCGTTATAAATAGATTCCATGCCCATTTCCAAATCCACATCAAAACGGTCGGTGTAACTTTCCAGCAAAGCTACTTTTTCGGCATCAATACAATCCGGACGGGTGCCTATCGAAAGCCCGACAATATTCTCCGGATCAATACTCAACGCTTCATCATACATCGCTTTTAAATAATGAACCGGCGCGTAAGTATTGGTATTGGGTTGAAAATAAATGATAAATTTATCGGCACGGTTTCCGGTACGGGCGCGTTCCATGCCTTTTATAACCTGCTCTCTTAACGAAGGCGTAGAACGGGAAACGGAAGGTGTAAAAGAATCTACATTGCAATAGGTACAACCGCCAAAACCTTTACTTCCGTCTCGGTTTGGGCAGGTAAAGCCGCCATCCACAATTACTTTAAAAACGCGCTGCCTGTTGTATTTTTTGCGGAGCCATGCACCGTAATTATTGTAAGTCCTTAACCCCGAATTAAAAGCCAGTTCTGCCGTATTCATGATTTAGCAAAGATACCAATTCCGATGCTTCTTTTACCGGCATAAAAAAAGCCTCTTAAAAGAAGCTTTTTGTTTTTTATCCGTTGATCCAGCTAAACTTGTATTCCAGCCCCGGGTTTTTCATCCGGTCTGCAATACGGATCAAACGATCAGGCAATTTCAGCAAATAATCGCGTGCTTTCTCGCCGGCTTCGTTCAAATCCCGTTGGCTTTCGATCTGCCAATCTACAATTAATTGCTTTAAAATATCAACATAATCAATGGCTGTGTAGATTCCCAGGCGTTGTGCGGCATCGGTAAAATGGCCGTAAGTTTGGCCTGCCATCAAGCCCATTTCCCGTAAAAAATGTGCCGGCATTACAATTTTCTTGCGCATCATATCTTCAAAAGCAATCATCGCTTCGTTGGCATCCACTTCAAAAATTTTGCCGATAAAGTTGATGTAAGCTTTTGCATGGCGCGCTTCGTCTGAAGCAATCACACCGCACATTTTCGACAACAACGTATCGCCATGTTTTTTGGCCTGACTGGCCACACGGCGGTGCGAAACATTAGTTGCCAATTCCTGGAAAGACGTATAAATAAAGTTACGGTAAGGATCGTGGCCGGTGCCAATATCAAAACCATCCGCAATTAAATATTGGGTTGATACTTCCATCATCCGCATATTTACGCGGCCAGATAAGTACAAATATTTGTTCAGCAAATCGCCGTGGCGGTTTTCTTCGGCCGTCCAATGGCGTGTCCATTTCATCCAGCCGCCTTCCTCGTTGCTTGAAACGCCTTGCACCATCATCAACCACGATTCGTAAGTTGGCAATGCTTCTTCGGTAATCGTATCGCCAATCAAAACGGCAATTAAATCGTAAGATAAACCTTGCGCGCTTTGCTGTAAATCTTTTATTTCGCTAAAAAAAGTATCTCTTGAAGAATCAGGAAGCAGGTCGCTTGGCTGCCAAATCTGGTCAATCGGCTTCAGGTACTCATCCATTTTCTCCAGCATATACTTTTCAATATGCCGCATCACCTCTCTTCTTTTTTCTTCAAAAAATCTCATTTCGCTGCTTTAAAGGTTCAAATTTAGGTATTTGTTGACCAATTTCTGTCATGCCTGCTTACTAAAAATACAAGCAAATTTACATAAAGTACACAAAAAAGAGCAGGTTGTTTGCGCCGATTGATGATTAAGAAACCGTTATGCTTAAACTTTTTTGATATTCCTGCCGAAGTTCTAACAAGCACGTAGCGCAAAGGCAGCCTTCGTAATTTTCTGCAATGTGTTCTATTTCGTCATGCGTTAGCTGTACTTCGCTGCAATGGCATTTGGTGAAAGAATTGGCTTTGCATTCTATCCGGCTTTGGCAGCGTTCGCAGGCAATAATTTCGTGCTTCGTCATTTTTTATGCTGATACAATTTAAGCCGATACTGTTTTTATGCCGATAAAAACAGTATCGCTTACAAACAACAAACGTTTCTCTTTCAAGAAACGTTTGTTGACACCAATTTTATGCCGATAAAAGAAGCATCATTTAAATTTAGCGTTTTGTCATGCCGAACTTGTTTCGGCATCCCTCATGATTGGTTTTTTACTTTTTACGAGGAATCCTGAAACAAGTCCGGGATGACAGTTCAAAATTTTATGCCGATAAAAGAAGCATCGGCAATTTGATGTTGATTTATGCAGAACAAGTTACGCAGCCTTCTTCCATCGAACAGCTTGGCTCGGCCGGAATTTCTTCTGCCGGATGATTGATATGTTCCGGGATAACCGCTTCCATATTTTTTCCGCCCTGGTTTTCCACCGTAAATTGAACGGCCTGCGAAGCAGCTTGCGTACGCAGATAATACATGCCGGTTTTTAAACCTTTCTTCCAGGCGTAAAAGTGCATGGAAGTTAATTTGGCCGCGTTTGGCTGGTTGACAAAGAGGTTCAAAGATTGCGACTGGCAGATATAAGCGCCACGGTCGGCAGCCATATCAATAATGGTGCGCATTTTGATTTCCCAAACGGTTTTGTACAATTCTTTGATGTGGGCCGGGATTTCCGGAATATCCTGGATCGAACCATTTGCCGCGATGATCTTATTTTTCATGTTGCTGTTCCACAATCCTAAAGCAACTAAATCGTGCAGCAAAAATTTATTCACCACCACAAATTCTCCGCTTAAAACCCGACGCGTGTAAATGTTGGAAGTGTACGGTTCGAAACATTCATTATTACCCAAAATTTGCGAAGTAGAAGCAGTTGGCATCGGCGCAACCAACAACGAATTACGAACGCCGTGTTTTACAACTTCGGCACGCAATTCTTCCCAATCCCAACGGCCGCTATCCGGTTTTACGTTCCATAAATCAAATTGGAATTTTCCTTTTGATAATGGTGATCCTGGGAAACTTTCGTAAGCACCGTCCCTAATTGCCAAATCTTTGGAAGCCGTCATGGCTGCAAAATAAATAGTTTCAAAAATCTCTTTGTTGAGTTTTTGGGCTTCGGCACTTTCAAAAGGCAAACGCAATTTAATGAAAGCATCCGCCAAACCCTGAACGCCTAAACCAACCGGACGATGGCGCAAGTTTGAATTTTGTGCTTCGATGACCGGATAATAATTTTGATCAATAACGGTATTCAAATTCAAAGTAACTTGATACGTAACTTCATACAATTTTTCGTGGTCAAACTGCCCGTTGATGACATAACGCGGCAAAGCCAGCGAAGCCAGGTTACAAACCGCAACTTCATCCGCAGCCGTGTACTCAATAATTTCGGTACACAAGTTAGAACTTTTGATCGTCCCTAAATTTTGCTGATTGGATTTGCTGTTGGCCGCATCTTTATATAACAAATATGGCGTGCCGGTTTCTACCTGCGCATCCAAAATGGCAAACCACAATTCCTGTGCTTTGATGGTTTTGCGGGCGCGACCTTCGCGTTCGTAGCGTTCGTACAAAGCTTCAAATTCTTCGCCGTGGCAATCTGCCAAACCTGGTGCTTCGTGCGGACAAAACAAGCTCCAGTTGCCATCGGCTTCTACCCTTTTCATAAACAAATCGCAAACCCAAAGCGCGTAAAACAAATCGCGGGCGCGCATTTCTTCTTTACCGTGGTTTTTGCGGAGGTCTAAGAAATCAAAAATATCAGCGTGCCAAGGTTCCAGATAAACCGCAAAAGCACCTTTGCGCTTGCCGCCGCCCTGATCTACATAACGTGCCGTATCGTTAAACACTTTCAACATTGGGATAATGCCGTTGCTCGTTCCGTTCGTGCCGCTAATATAAGAACCGGTTGCACGCACATTGTGGATGCTTAAACCTATGCCACCTGCACTTTGCGAAATTTTGGCTGTTTGTTTCAGCGTATCGTAAATGCCTTCGATGCTGTCGTCTTTCATCGTCAACAAAAAGCAGCTCGACATTTGCGCTTTAGGTGTTCCGGCGTTAAACAGGGTTGGCGTGGCGTGTGTAAACCAACGCTCGCTCATTAAATGGTAGGTTTTGATCGCGCTTTCTACATCCTTTTTGTGGATGCCGACCGCAACGCGCATAAACAAATGTTGTGGACGCTCTACAATTTGTCCTTCAATTTTCAGCAAATATGATTTTTCTAAGGTTTTGAATCCGAAATAATCAAAGCCAAAATCTCGGTCGTAAATAATGGTGCTGTCCAGCAGTTCTGCGTTTTGCTCGATCACTTCCCAAACATCATCTGCAATTAACGAAGCGTTTTTGCCGGTTTTGCGGTCAATGTATTCGTGCAGTTTCCGCATCGTTCCGGAAAACGATTTCATGGTGTTTTTATGCAAATTGGAAACCGCAATGCGCGAAGCCAGCAAAGCATAATCCGGGTGTTTGGTGGTTAAGGATGCCGCTGTTTCTGCCGCCAAATTATCCAGTTCGGAAGTGGTTACGCCATCGTACAAACCTTCGATCACTTTTTTGGCCACATCAATCGGGTCAACCAAAGCTGGGTTTAAACTGTAGCACAGTTTTTCTACCCGTGCGGTGATCTTGTCAAATTTTACGGTTTCGGTTTTGCCGTCTCTTTTTATTACAAACATGCTTTAGTATTTAGTAGCAAGTATCAGGTATCAAGACCTGGGCTTACTGTTTTTATCGGTTAAATTTCTGTCTCAGTTGTAGCAAATCATCTTGATACTTGCTACTTTTTCAAAGTCCTCTCCTTTTGGAGATGATTTAGGTGAGGCTCCTCAAAAATCCTCATCCATCGAGAAAGCCTGGCTTTTGGCTTCGGTGTTCAGCACGCCGCTTTTTTGGTAATCGCCAACACGCTTTTCGAAGAAGTTGGTTTTGCCTTGGAGAGAGATCATCTCCATAAAATCAAACGGGTTGTTAGCGAAATACAGTTTATCGTAACCCAATTCTACCAGCCATCTATCGGCAACAAATTCGATGTATTGTCCCATCAAATCGGCGTTCATGCCAATCAAACGGACAGGAAGTGCATCGGTAACAAATTCTTTTTCGATTACCACCGCATCGGCAATAATCTCGGTTACTTCTTCTTTGGAGAGTTTGTTGTTCAACATGCTGTACAACAGGCAGGCAAATTCGCAATGCAAACCTTCATCACGCGAAATCAATTCGTTGCTGAAAGTCAGGCCAGGCATCAAACCGCGTTTTTTCAACCAAAAAATAGAGCAGAAACTGCCGGAAAAGAAAATACCTTCCACCGCGGCAAAAGCTACCAAACGTTGTGCAAAATTGCCGTTGTTGATCCATTTTAAAGCCCATTCTGCTTTTTTCTTCACACAAGGAACGGTATCAATGGCGTGGAACAAACGGTCTTTTTCGGTCGGGTTTTTAATGTACGAATCAATCAGCAGCGCATAAGTTTCAGAATGGATGTTTTCCATCATGATTTGGAAGCCATAAAAACAGCGTGCTTCCGGAACCTGCACTTCGCTCATAAAATTAACGGCCAGGTTTTCGTTCACAATGCCGTCGCTTGCCGCGAAAAACGCCAGTACGTGCGAAACAAAATGCCGCTCGCCATCGCTCAAATTGTCCCAGTGTTTCTGGTCGTCAGACAGGTCAATTTCTTCGGCCGTCCAAAAACTGGCTTCGTGCTTTTTGTACATTTCCCAGATAGCGGGATAGTTAATCGGCAGGATAACAAAACGGTCTTTGTTCTCCCGCAGCAATACTTCATCTTCCTGATTTGCAATCATTTGTAATACTTTTTTTGATCGGTGAAATATGAGCCGCCAAAAAAAGCCATCCTGTTTGGAAGGCTTCTTTTATCGGCATAAATTTTTTTAGTTTTTCAATTTTCACTGGTAATTAATAAACTTTACCAATGGGCTAAACGATTTTCTTTCGTCCTTTGATACAAATATAGCCTTTGAAAAACCTGCTGAGAAGA
The DNA here is from genome assembly GCF_041088075.1 of Mucilaginibacter sp. Lineage (GTDB taxonomy): Bacteria > Bacteroidota > Bacteroidia > Sphingobacteriales > Sphingobacteriaceae > Mucilaginibacter_A. The sequence continues at coordinate 20,979 of NZ_JBGCVY010000053.1, forward strand.
TGAAGTTTTAAACACTTTTAAAGTTATCCACATTGGCAACAATGCCGGTTTTTTCTCGTATAAAGAAAGCTTTTTTAAGATTTAGACTTGTTTTGCCGGAATAAATTTCATCGAAATCGAATTGACACAATGGCGTGTATTTTTGGGCGTAAACCTTTCGCCGGTAAAAACATGGCCCAAATGCGCGCCGCAGGTATTGCACACAATTTCTACCCTTCGGCCATCGCGGTCGGCAACACGTTTTACCGCGCCTGGAATTTCATCATCAAAACTTGGCCAGCCGCAATGCGATTCAAACTTGGTATCTGAAGTGTAAAGCGGCGTGTTGCACTGGCGGCAAACGTAAGTCCCGGCATCTTTTAAATTAGTGTATTCGCCGGTAAAAGGCCGTTCGGTGCCTTTGTGCAAAATCACGTATTCTTCTTCGGGCGTTAATTTATTGTATTCCATGTTGATCTTTTATTAACCTAACGGCAATTTATTAGTTTGAGTTTGAAGGCAGCCGGGTGTTGACTTTATGCTGATAAAAGAAGCATGGGAGGAAGACGGGAAGTTAGAAAGACCGAAAGTCAGAAAAGTCCGGAAGTCGGAAAGACCAAACTGCTATATTTAGTTCAAAGTTGTCATTTCAACGTTAGAAGAAATTTTCTTTGAAGCGAAAATCAATTTCTTGACATGCTTCTTTTATCGCCCTAAATCCTTTTTTGAAGAAAGTTTCTCCCTTTGCCGAAATGACAACAGATGACCAAATAACACGATGCTTCTTTTAGCACACAAAAATTAGGGTGCTAAAAGAAGCATTACCAGTTTCTAACAACTCACATTGCTGCAACTTTCTACCGAAAACTCCGGTTCAAAAGTGCTGTGCTGAATATCTAAATGCAACAGTTCGTGCCGCAATTCTTCTTTGATCTGGTTAAAAGAATTAACGGCTGATGGATCAATTACGATATGGGCCGTCAGCGCATTTTCCGTCGTGCTCAACGCCCAAATATGAATGTGGTGCACATCCCGAACGCCTGCTGTTTTTAGCATCGCATTTTTTACCTTTTCCAAATCCAACTCCTTCGGGATGCCGTCTAACGAAAGCCTTAAACTTTCTTTCAGCAAGCTCCAGGTTCCGCCCACAATCACCACCACAATAATCAAACTCACTACGCTATCCACCCAAAACCAATGCGTAAAGTAGATGATTAAGCCGGAAACAACCACGCCAAAAGAAACAACGGCATCCACCGCCATGTGCAAATACGCGCCTTTCACGTTCAGGTCGTCTTCCTTTCCTTTTACAAAAAGCCAGGCCGTGATGCCGTTCACCAGAATCCCGGCAAAAGCAACCCAGGCAATCGTGCCGCCTGCGATAGGTTCGGGGTGCATAAAACGGTTGACAGCTTCGTAAGCAATAATCACCACTGCGGCAAGCAAAATAATGGCATTGAGCAAAGAAACGATGATGGTAGAACGCTTGTAGCCATACGTATATTGACTGTTTTTGGCCACGCCCGAAAGTTTGAACGCCAGCAAAGCCAACGCTAAACTGGCCACGTCGCTTAAATTATGGCCAGCATCGGTGAGCAGCGAAAGCGAATGGGTGTAGAAACCGGTAATCACCTCGGCAACAACGAAAGCCGTGTTCAGAATAATACCGATGACAAAAGCACGTGTTAAATGCGTAATCTTAGGCGCATGGTCGTGGTGATGGTGCGAATGGGAATGATCGTGTGAATGCGTGTGGGCCATATTTCAGTTGTCAGTTTCGGGTTGCCAGTTGCCTGTTTTAATCGTATAAATGCAGTCGGTGATTAAGCTGCTAATTTACGGATTTTATCTACGCAAGCCCGCTCCTCAAACCCCGTTCCTCGCTCTTCCCCTACTCATGATGATATGGCTCCCCCTTCAAAATCGTAAAAGCGCGGTAAACCTGTTCGGCAAAAAACAAACGCACCATTTGATGCGAAAACGTGAGTTTGGAAAGCGACAATTTTTCGTTGGCGCGCTGGTAAATGCTATTGTCAAAACCGTACGGGCCGCCAATAACAAAAACTAAGTTTTGGGTGGAGGCCAACATCCTTTTATTCAGCAGATCGGCAAATTGAAGGGAAGTGAGTTCCTGGCCGCGTTCGTCCAGCAAAACCACAAAATCAATTGGATTGAGTTTTTTCGAGATCAGTTCCGCTTCTTTGGCTTTTTGTTGTTCCTGGCTCAAGCCTTTGGTCTGCTTCAGTTCCGGAATTTCTGCCACTTCTAATTTGATGTAATGCTTCAACCGTTTCAGGTAAATAGCAATGCCTTGGTTTAAATATTTTTCTTCGGTTTTCCCCACAGAAAGGAGCGTGATTTTCATAATCGGAATAAATAACAAACTTCGAGCTTAATTAGATAATTTTGCCAAATTGCACAATTTATAGATTAAAATTAGCAGTAAATGACCGCACAGGAACAGGAAATTTTAAAAACGTACACAGAGGAAGCCACTGCTCTTTCGGCCAAAATTTTAGGCTATAAAAGAAGCATCAACCAGGTTTCGTTTTCCCGGCTCATCGTTTTTTTTGCAGGAATTACACTGATTTACATTTTAGGAAGCATAAACGTAAACTACGCTTTCGCCATAGGTGGAACAATGGTAATGGCTTTTGTACGATTGATTAGGAAACAATCCAAACTGCAAAAAGAACTCGCTTTTGATGAAAACCTGTTTAAAGTTTTAAGCAACGAAATTGACCATCTAAAAGAAGCAAAAAACAGTTACGATAATGGTTTTGCTTTTGCTGATGGGTTTCATCCTTACACCGATGATTTGGATATTTTTGGCGAAAATTCTTTGTTTCATTATGTCAACCGGTGCAACACACAATCCGGAAAAAATATTTTGGCAGGTTGGTTTAAAAAGCCGGCAGAAAAAATAACGATCGAAAGCCGGCAGCAAGCCATAACCGAACTTCGAAATTATCCGTTAGAAACCTTGAATTTTCGTGCAGCACTGATTGCTTTTAACGGTACAGAATTGACTGCTTTATCATCAACATTAAAAGAAGGCTTAAAGGAAAAGTTAGTTTTTATCCACAAAAATTGGCTGAGAAATTATGTAAAATCCTTGCCTTTTTTAATGGCTGCTTTAATTATCGGTGCTGTTTTTAACGGTATATTTTTAAAGTTACTTGGCTTTTTTATGCTGATGAATTTCTTTTTAAGCGGAATTTATACAAAGCAGGTTAACCAGGTTTACGGTGGTTTTAGCAGAAGCAGCAGCCAACTTTCTGCATTTGCTGCTGTTTTAAATTGGATAGAAGAAAAGCCGTGGAAAAGTGGTTACCTGCAAAGTTTAATTGCAAGTTGCGCGTCTTCAAACCAACAAAAAGCACATCAGCAAATTGCATCTCTGGCAAAAATTTTGTCGCAGTTTGATTACCGCTTAAACATGATCGTCGGCACCATATTAAACCTGTTATTGATGTGGGATGTTCGATGTGCGATAAAATTAGCAGAATGGCATCAAACTGCGGCTTCAAATGTAACGGACAGTTTCGAGGTAATTGCTACTTTCGAGGCATTAATCAGTTTAAGCACCTTGCATTACAACCATCCCAACTGGCCTTTTCCAAAAATTACAACTGAATTTTGTTTAAAAACGGAGCGATTAGGACATCCGTTGATTACCGAAGAAAAACGAGTTGTCAATAATTTCTCGATGGAAAACCACAAAACCGTGGATGTGATTACCGGCTCGAACATGGCCGGCAAAAGTACCTTTCTGCGAACGTTAGGAATCAACTTGGTTCTGGCTTATTCCGGCGCGCCGGTTTGTGCCGAAAGCATGACCACTTCTGTGATGAAATTGGTAAGTTACATGCGTATCAAAGATTCGCTGAACGAAAGCACTTCCACTTTTAAAGCCGAACTGGACCGTTTAAAAATGATCCTCGAAAAAACCGCTGCCGAAACCGACGTGCTGGTTTTAATTGATGAAATGCTGCGCGGCACCAACAGCAAAGATAAATACGCCGGTTCTAAAGCGTTTATCGAGCGGCTCATCCGTCAACAAACCGCTGCTTTGGTTGCCACACACGATTTGCAAATTGCCGATCTGGCCGATGAACATTCCGGAGCCGTCCGCAATTTTCATTTCGATATCAAAATGCAAAACCAGGACATGTTTTTTGATTATAAGATCAAAGACGGCGCCTGCAAAACTTTTAACGCTTCAATTTTATTAAGGGAAATTGGGTTGGAAGTGGGGTGATGCTTCTTTTACCGGTATAAATTCAAAGTTTGGCAATGCTTCTTTTATCGGTATAAAATTGTTGTTGATTTTTGTTTTGGGCGTGCCCCTACGGGTCGGGCTATCCGCTCCAAGTCCTCGCTCGTGCCTCACTGTGGGCTTTCCGCTGCTATCCCTCACGCGGGCAAGGCGGCTCTTAACCATGTAAATATTGTATCTTGGTTTTTTTAAATACCTAACCAATGGAATTTCTTACCGTAAATTACGAAACTCAAGAATCAATACTTAAAAGTTTTGATGCAATTGCCGACAAACTTTCAAAAGATATAATTCTTAAAATAAATAACGCCCGTTATCAAATTACAGATTTTGAATTTTACAGTTTCTCAGAAAAACTTCCTGACCCTTATACACATTTAAACAAATTGCAACAACAAAAAGGCAAGCTTTATTTACATGGATCAGGTATTGATTTAACTTTTGGAGAAAATAAAAAACATGGAGGAATCTTATTACGAAGCGTAATAAGGTTACAAGATGACAAGTTTGAAATGAAGCAATTTAACGGACCTCATCTTGTTGCCACAGAATTATTTTCAAATTTAAATTCTTTAGATATATAAAGTTCATTAAATATTTACAATTAGTTTAGCTAAGTTTTTACCGACTTGGTTTTCCACTTGAAAACCAAGCATGAACCGGTCAAAACAGTTGATCCTTTCTTCCAGGTTTTGGACGTATCTGTTATGTGTGATTT
>NZ_JBGCVY010000054.1:0-3303 GCF_041088075.1 Mucilaginibacter sp.
TTTGGTAAGCTTAATCATTAGGTATATTACAATCAACAAGCTTTTTGTAGATTTGAAGTAGATTTAAAAAAGATGTTTATGCCCGAAATAAGTAGATTTTTTGGAATAATAATCCGTATGTATTTTGGCGATCATAATCCTCCACATTTTCATGCAATCTACCAGGAAGATGTAGCTGAATATGACATTAACACACTAACAATCCTTGTTGGAAGTTTACCACCGAGAGCACATGCAATGGTATTAGAATGGGCTTCTTTACATCGGGATGAGCTGATGGAAAATTGGAAACTTGCAACCGCAATGAAAGAAATCCATAAAATAGAACCATTAAAATAAGCAATAATGAATAAGATTATCGAGATAAATTTAATCAGCGATTTTTTACTTTTATTAAAATTTAACAATGGCGAATCTAAATTAATAAACTTTGAACCTTTGATTGGAAAAGGTATCAGCGCTCAGTTATTGGACAAGGATTATTTTAGTAAAGTATCAATTGATAACGGCGGTGGTTTGGAATGGCCTAATGGTATGGATTTTTGCCCGAACTTTTTAAAGGATTATGTTTCCAATAATGAAGCAAAAATCGAATCATAAATCGCATACTTATAGTTTATAATACCAACTTTTAAACTTTACATTTTTGATTTAATTTAATGATTTGCAATCAAGTATAAATTAAATGAATGCACTGCCTTTAATCTCAGAAAACCTGCTTTTCTATCAAACCAAATTCGTAAAATGTTACAACTGTGTATTTTAAAATTGAAACTATACTTGTCAACTAAATCCAACAATCTAAAAATACTTCTTTTACCAAGTAAAAATCATCCATTCATATTGGTACATAATTGTTGATTTTAGAGATCATATTTTCGGCCTCGCTGTTCCAATCTTTCTCATCTTCAGGGTAACTGTAGCCCAAACGTTTGTTTTCTTCGTCCATAAACTTAAAGATATCACCCAAAGCTTCGTGCACAGATTTCAGGAACTTATAATCTATACTGGTCAAACACCTGCCGCAGTCACCGACCCCTTTTCCGGGTTCGCACAGGTTCAGTTCTTTGATCACGCCATTCACAATTGTTGCGTTAAAATTGCCTTCAAAATGCCAGGTAAGTGTATTTTTTATTTCGCGGTGGTTTTCCATAGTTTATGGTTTGTTTTTGTAAATATTTAATAAGACATAGCCAAAAGAAATGCCAAACAGCAAATAATTAATACAGGAAAGGGGGTGCAGCTTTCTACAAATGCAAAAATCAAGTTGAAAGCAGATAGACTTAACCATTTACACAGATAAAAATCAAACCTTTTAAAAAAATCTTTTATTGCCTCTGTGTTTATAATCGTTTTGGTTGAGGAATTTTGAGGAAAAAAAGCGCGTTGCTGTAGTTTGGCCCTTCTAAACGAAAAAAGGAGTCATAAAAAATTACACTGTTTTTTTAACCGCTAATTGTTATTCATTTTAAAAAACATACATTGCCAAAAAAAACCAAAAACCATGAACACAAAAACAAGAAACATCATTGGCTGGGTTTTAACAGCCATACTTGCGTTTGCATTTATTGCCAGCGCTTCTATGAAACTGACCGGTGGCGAACAAGCGGCAAAAGGCGCAGCAGGTTTTGGCATCTCTTTGGCCACTTTGAAAATGCTTGGCGTTATAGAAATTGTTTCCATCCTGCTTTTCATTATTCCGCGTACGGGTATGCTGGGTTTGTTGCTTTTGTCGGCTTATTTGGGCGGTGCCATTGCAACCCATTTAGAACATCATCTTCCGATTACTGCACCGGTTGTGTTGCAATGTTTGCTTTGGATTACGGCAACGATACGCTTCCCGGAATTGAGCCAAAGGTTATCAGGCAAAGTAAGCACAGTTAAATAATTGTTTAAATCTATTTAGGTTCGATGGCGATGCTTCTTTTATCGGCATAAAATTTAAAACTTTAAAGCTGTACTTGCATTTAAACTTAGAAATTATGCCGGTAAAAGAAGCATGTTAAATCCTTTTGTAAGAAGTTAAAAGTTACACAAGTTTATACATCTTTTTTTCATTTTTAATTAATCTTTAATAGTAAAAATTGTATGGAAATTGGGGTTGATAGTTTTGCGGCCGCCATGCCGGATAACCACAGCGGTACAAATTTAAGCAGTGTCAAATCTATCCAGCATTTGTTGGAAAGAATGGAATATGCAGACCAGGTTGGCCTGGATGTTTTTGGTATCGGCGAACACCACCGCAAAGAATTTTTAGATTCCGCGCCAACGATGATTCTTGCGGCAGCAGCGGCGCGAACGAAACGCATCCGGTTAACCAGTGCCGTAACGGTGCTGAGCGCGGCCGACCCGGTTCGTGTTTTTCAAAATTTTGCCACATTAGACCTGATTTCGCAAGGCCGGGCCGAAATGGTGGTAGGCCGGGGTTCGTTTACCGAATCTTTTCCGCTTTTTGGTTTGAATTTGCAGGATTATGACGAGTTGTTTTCGGAGAAGTTGGATTTATTGCTGAATATCCGGCAGAACGAGACCGTAAGCTGGTCGGGCAGGTTTCGCCCGGCACTCAAAAACCAAGCTGTTTACCCGCGCCCTTTGCAAAACCCGATACCAATTTCGATAGGCGTAGGCGGCACACCACAGTCTTTTGTCCGTGCCGGTACTTTGGGTTTGCCGCTGATGGTGGCCATTATTGGCGGCGAAACACACCGGTTCCGCCTGTTGGTAGATTTGTACCGCGAGGCAGGAAGAAGGGCCGGGCATCCGCCGGAACAATTGAAAGTAGGCTTGCACTCCATTGGTTACGTTGCAAAAACCACGCAGCAGGCCATTGACGAATTTTATCCCGGCTACGCCGAAACTTTTACCAAAATAGGAAAAGAACGTGGCTGGCCGCCGGTTACAAGGGCACATTTTGATGCACAAATGAGCAAGCAAGGCGCATTGATCATCGGCGGGCCGGAAGAAGTGGCCGAAAAAATCATCCGCCATAGTGATGCGTTGGGCGGGATTTCCAGGGTCAGTATCCAAATGGACAATGCCAATCTGCCGCAAGACAAACTTTTGCAAGCTATTGAAATTCTTGGGAAACAGGTTGCGCCTTTGGTTAGAGAAAAAATTGGTTTGGTGAAAAGTTAATTGGATAATTGTTATCGTTGGATTTTGAAATTGTGGTTTTGAAGCATACTTCTTTTACCGGCCTAAAAACCCCGCGCATCAACTTTGCCTATCGTTACAATTCAAAAATTATAAAATTCAAAATTGTAAATTCTTAACCTAAAATATGTTAATTTTGTGTAATGACAA
>NZ_JBGCVY010000055.1:0-40131 GCF_041088075.1 Mucilaginibacter sp.
CACGCTCAGATCCGAACGGCCCTTGCTTAATTCTACAGCCATCACCTTGAACTCCCGGTCATACTGTTTTCTGATTTTTGACATATTCATAAAGTTAAGTCTTTCCCTTAACTCAATGTCCATTCAAATGTAGCAACTCCAATACCTAAAGAAATACCCGTTGAGTATAATGTTCAGTTTGATGCCAAAGCAAAATTTGTCATTAGGACAATTTTAGGGTTAGGGCTTGCGGTTGCCATTATGCTTGCCGTCTCAATAAGTTTGTGGATTGAAAATAGCCGTAGGGCTGATGAAACAAACAAATTCCTAATCCTACGCGGGTTTTATCCTGAAGTAGCAAAGTACATTGATAGTGCTTATACCGCTAATCCCGACTTTTTTATTAAAAAGGCAAAGTCTAATATTGATGAGCAACAAACTATGCCAGAGGCCGCTTTTGAAGCAAAACAGGCTGCTGAAGAAAGTAAATTGGCGAATAATAAGCTTAAAAAATTAAAGTGCAAAACTACAGTTTCAAAGAAGCGGACTAAGTAATTATTATTTTTGAAACCGATTAATTCCTGAATACGATACCATGAATTTAGAACGCTATCCATATCATAACAGCAATGACTTCCAAGACTATGAATTTTATAGTGAGGGGCCAAAAGGAAGGATAAAAAAAATTGTCATGTTTACAAAAATCCTCAATTCGGAGCCGCCAATTTATAATTTAGGGTTTGGCGATCAAGACCCGTATTCAGGAGAAACTGATGACGTTGTTGTTAGTAATAACGCAGACAGGGATATAGTTTTGGCTACCGTGGCAAACACTATTGTCGAATTTTGTAACCACTATGGTAACCATTATATTTATGCAAAGGGTAGTACAATCGCACGAAGCCGACTATATCAAATGGGGATAGCTGGTTTGTGGGAGGAAATTAGCAAGGATTTTGATGTGTATGGATTAAAAGATAATGCCTGGCATGTGTTTAAGCCTAACACGATCAATTACGAGGCGTTTTTGGTGAAACAGAAGTAATTAATTATATTTGAATATTACGATATGAAAGGAGTAAGTATGCCTACAGTAAAGAAAAAGTTAAAAACTATAAAAGGTTTTGGGCCGGGGATTGTTAGCGATAACGTTAAAAGCCACGCCAATGATCCTTTTTTTATCAAAAAATTAGAGGAAGCAACACAAACCATTCAAAGGGTGGGATTGCCTGGTCAAAAAAAGAAGTAGATATTTTCAATTATTGATAAGTAAGGGCTGGATTTAAATCCGGCCTTTTTGTTTCTAAAATAATGGTATCTCTAAATTTGTTTGTTGGCCCTATGCGTTGAAAATGGAATGCAAATTTATCTCTATTTGTATAAAATGTAACTAATTGTGCTTATCGTATGTCTTTTATAATAGTACCTTAGTTTTAACAAGCAATGGCAACATATTTAGTCTTAACAGATCTGCAACTGATCGATCTTTTAAAAAAAGATGATGAGAACGCCTTTTCTGAAATTTACAGGCGGTATGCAGATTCGTTGGCAGGTTTTGCAAGTTCTAAATTTTTTGACGCTGAGGATGGCAGGGATATTATCCATGATGTTTTTGTTAAGCTCTGGCAGGAAAGAATACAATTGAAAGTTGACCGAGATTTAAAAGCTTACCTTTTTAAGCTAACCCGTGACCGGATAGTGGATAAAATTAGAAAAAATATTACACACCGGGAGTATGCAGCTATGATAGACTCGCTGGCTGTTCGCTACGAAGCGACTATTGACCAAAAAATAGCTGCAAAAGAAATAGCCCAAAGCATTGAAACATCGCTGGATGAATTATCACCACGAGTGAAAGAAATTTACCAATTAAGCCGGGAAGAAAATTTAAGTATTCCCGAGATCGCTGACAAATTGCAGCTTTCTGAACAAACTGTAAAAAACCGGCTTTCTACTGCGTTAAAACATTTACGGCAGTCACTAGCAATAGTTTCTACCGCTGCATTATTGTTATGGCTATCCTAAACCCGGCATCCCAGGCATTACATGCCCCTTCTTTCAACGAGTCTTCCCTATCGTTAAGCTAAATCACACCTTTAAAAAAATATTTCATTTCCCTATAGTACCAAAAGGCATCTCATACGGCTACTGTGAAATGGATAACAAATGAGCCGTCATCAAATAGCCGCCTTACTGGATCGTTACCTCAATGGCGAAACCACGAATGAAGAAAATGAGCTGGTGAAACGCTGGCTTGAAGAGAATAGTAATGCTAACCCTCAATGGCATGATTTAGATCCGTTAGCAAAAGATCAATGGCTTTCCAGTGTTTTTAGCGAAATTAAAACCACTATTCACGAAACAGAGGCTAAAGTAGTGTCGCTGCCGCAAAGAAAGCGTGGGTTATGGCGAAGTATTGCGGCTGTCGCAGCAATATTGCTGATCTCTTTTACTTTGTACCTGGATTGGCCGTCATTGCAAAGCCGTTTGAATCCTGTCGAGCTTACAGCTCTTCAAGTACCCATTAATCAGAAAAGGGAGATAACTCTTACCGATGGCAGCCGGGTATGGTTAAATGCAGGCTCGGAGTTAAAATATCCTAAAACATTCAATGGCAAAACAAGGGAAGTTTATCTTTCCGGCGAAGGTTATTTTGATGTCCGCCATGACGCGAGCAAACCTTTTATTATTCATACAGCAACCGTGCTGACCACCGTGCTGGGTACGGCATTTAATATCAAAGAGGATAAACATAAACATACCATTCAGGTCACAGTTACCCGCGGTAAAGTAAGCGTTTCCAATGGCAATAAATTATTAGGTGTAATTATCCCTAACCAGCAGATCAGCTTTAATACTTTAAAAGCGGAAGTCGTACAGGCAACCGTTAATGCCAACGCGGTAGTTGCCTGGCAGCAAAGTGATCTGCATTTTGACGATGTTAGCTTTGGTGATGCTATTGCACAATTGCAAATACATTTCAATGTGAAGATCAGTTTCAGCAATGCAAAATTGAAAGGCTGCCGTTTTACGGGCACTTCTTTAAATGATGAAGAATTGGATAAAATACTAAAAGTAATGTGCGCGTTCAACAATGCCATTTATCAGATCAAGCCGGACGGCAGCATCGTGATAGATGGGCCAGGGTGTAACAACTAAAAAATAAAGAAAATAAAAAATGAATAATATCTAAGCCTTGTAAATGCTTTCGTCCTCCAGGCAGGATAATAAGTCAAAATAACCTGTAAACCGACGGTCATCGGCTTACAGGCGTCCCGGAAAACCGGGGTTTTAAATAATTGTGTCACTTAAAACATTTAAAAGTATGAATATTTCTGCAAAAGTGCGGAAACCGGGAGGCTTATATACTCGCTTCAGCGGTGCAATAGAATTAAACAAGCCATTTATTTTTCAGCTAATGCGTGTAAGCGTTGTAGTTACCTTAATTATATTTACCACTTTCCAGTTATTACTGGCTACTACCACTAAGGGTCAAAATATGCACTCCGACATGGTTACTATCGGCTTGCGGGATGAAAGTCTTGCCAGTGGGCTCAAAAAAATCGAGCAACAAACCTCGCTTCGCTTTTATTACCGCAAGGCGGAAATTAAAGCACTTATCGGACTTAACCTAGCTTTGGACAACAGAACAATAGAACAAACCTTGCAGGAACTATTACAAAATACTTTTCTTTCTTTCCGACAGATCGAAGGTAACATATTGATCGAACGTAATGCTGTACAAGCCAACTATGAGATCAAAGGCCGTGTAGTAGATGTAAATCATAAATCAATAGCTTTTGCTAACGTGATTATAAAGCAGGTCGCTACCGATAAAATAATCCAATCTGCTCAAACCGATACCGAGGGACGTTTCAGGCTCACAGCAACAGAAAAAGGGAATTATCTGATCGGAATTTCGGAAGTAAGTAAGGATAGTTTGTCTCTTGCCCTGACTTTAGGAGATACAAAGATAATTCAATTACCGGATATCATACTAAATGCATCAATCAAGCAACTCAAACAGGTAACTATAACCAGCAGAACCCCTGTTCTTGAAAGAAAGGTTGATCGATGGATATTTAACCTGAACAACACTATAATGGCAAATGGTTCTTCCCTTTTTGAGGCTTTGCAGGTGGCGCCTTTTTTAAAAGTATCTGACAATGGCGTTTCTATGGCGGGCAAAGGCGGTATGGGGGTTATGATAAATGAGAAAATAATTTATTTAAGCGGAACCGACCTGACTAATTATCTGAAAACACTCAGATCTGAAAGTGTGGAAAAAATAGAGATCATTACCAACCCGCCCGCAAAATACGAGGCCCAGGGCAATGCCGGACTGATTAACATTGTTTTGAAGAAAAACCAATCTTTGGGCTGGCGCGGATCATTTAGTTCGACATATCAGAAGGCCGTTTACGCCTCCTATAACAACAATGCCGCTCTTTTTTTTCGCTCAAAAAAAGTTAACAGCTCTTTTACATTTAACCAATCACGTTATCACAATATACTGAACGATTCGCTCAATATAATTGGGAATCCCAGTCAAATCCTTAGTAACGAGCGACGTATATCAATTACACCAGGTTTGCAGGCCGGTTTAAGCATAGATTATGAGTTAAACAAGCACAATAACATCGGGTTTATTTATAATATTTCACACAGCAAAGAGAAGGACACCTATGTTAATAATTATAGCTATGGTAAGCGCAATACTGTCGATTCGGTTTTGAACACTAACGGCGAAATGTTAAGGCCATTATTTGCACAGACTTTAAATATATACCACGATTTAAAGATTGATTCGGCCGGAAAGAAATTAAGCAATTCTGTTAATTTTTTCACGAACAGGCCTGAAGTAAGAAATGGTTTTGTTTCTGAATCTGCAAATACCCATGCTTCAGTTCAAAATAATAACTTTTCAAAATACAATATCTGGTCTATTCAATCAGATTTAACATTGCCTTATAAATGGGCTAAAATAGAAACCGGTGCTAAGTTTGCTAATTATAATAACAATGCCAGCGTAGCATACTATAATAATATCCTCAATAATCTCTTGCTGGACCAAACGCGTAGTAATGATTTCGATTATACCGAAAAAAACCTGGCCGCGTACTACAGTATTGAAGCTGACCTATCGAAAAAATGGACGGCCAAGGCAGGATTGCGTTATGAGTACACGATAACGGATGGTTATTCGCCTACTTTAGACCAGCGTAACAAGCGTAATTATGGTGCCCTATTCCCTACGGCCTATATCGTTTACAAAGCTGACGGAAACAATATTTTTTCTTTAAATTATTCGAGACGGATCAACCGCCCAGGCCTCGCTTCCTTAAATCCCTTTGACTATTATACAAACATTTATACTTATTCTACTGGAAATCCATTGCTCTTACCTTCATACAGTAACAACTTCGAACTTAATTACCTGTATAAAAGCATGTTTTCTTTTACAGTATTTACACAACATATCAGCGATGTAAATTCATCACTTACCACAATTGAGGGGCCATTAGTTGTTTCAAGTAGAGGAAACTTTTTAACACGGGATAACGTGGGGGCCTATGTTTCCTTTAACCGGGCATTTTTTAATTGGTGGGAAAATAGCAGCTCGGCCTCCTTTTTTTATTCATCCTCAAAATCCAAAATAGAAGCGATTGATACCCAAAACGGAACCTCTGCATCGTTTAGTGTCAATAATACTTTCAAGGCAACTAAACTGTTAAATTTCTATCTCAATTACAGCCAAAGCCTTCCTTCAACCAGTGGAAATACTTACACATACAGTCAACGTGATTTTAGGGTAGGCGCAAGAATAAAATTACTTAACAATAATTTGACCATCAACCCGGCTTACTTTTTGGGTACGGCAAGCAGATATGAATCACGTTTTAGCGAGTTTGTGCAGACAGAGAGAACAGACTATCATTATAGAACCTTCAGCCTTGGTCTTACCTACTTATTCGGAAGATCAAAGGTTTCGGGAAACAGCAAAAACATATCTTTTGATGAGAAAAGAAGAGCTCAATAGTAACATGATTTAAAAATATGGTAAATAGCAATGCTTATGAACACCGGTATTCAAGTAGGTAAATGAAAGACTAATCAATACTTTTAAAAGCATTTCATTCACCAGTACAGCAAAGATAGCCCACGCCGGAATAAAACGTTAAGGCTATACAAGCGGGCGGGAGTTGTTCGCTTTCAGCGGCCCCGCCCGGCCTTGACGTTTTGCCGGTTACGCGCTGTTGGTTGCTCAACTGGTAAGAATGGAATGCCATGTGCGTGACTTGCAGGGCGTAATAGACACGTCGGCGAAAAAGGAGCTTGACACCCCAAAAATGACTTTTTTTATTCAAAAACATACATTATATTTCTATAATTAGTTCACTGACTATCTTTTACAAGTATTCTTGATGCAAATTCAATCAAATGAAGTCTAATTAAATGAGACCCATTCGGTTACCATTTTCATAAGGAAGCTTGATAACTAAATTATAATCAACCATTTAAGGGGTAGGGTAATCATCCTGCCATCCCGACTGATTCTCGTATTGGGAAAATAACCTGAAGAATTATTCTTCAGGTTATTTTTTTTAACCTCCACTCTTTTTATAAAAAGTCCTGCTTATTTTTTTACGATTCAGATACAATTCACCAACATTGTATATATTTTATTTTACTGCCTTATTTTATATTTGTAATAAAAGATAAACACTGGTTTACAAAATATTTTTCTTGTAAAATTGTTATTTTTTTTGTTTCGATATATTAAATTTTCCGTGAACTAAAATTAAATTTTAGAATCTTTTTTGAAACTAAATACGTACATACAACATTTAAACCGGAAAGATTTGAAGTGTTTTTATCATACAATTATTATAAAAGTATTTTATACAAAATGAGTGAGGTTATAAGTGATTATGCAGGTTATCGTTTGTTTACAAAACCTTTAGACGATTTGCCAAGCTTGCCTAAGATTGTGATAAATACTATTAACCAATATTCATTTTGCCTCGCCGAAAAAGAACCTGAGTTTAAAAATGCATTATTAGAATCAGAGGTTTTATTACCGGATGGTGTTGGGATAGTTGCCGCTGTACGGCTACAAAGCGGACAAAAAATCAAAAAAATATCAGGTTCAAATTTGCATTATTATTTATTAAACAAACTGAATCAGGAATACGGAAGCTGCTTTTACTTAGGTTCCTCCAACAATACTTTAAAAAAAATAAAAGAAAGGATCGCTTTAGAATATCCAAACATCAGGGTTGGCTCCTACTCGCCCCCATTTAAGCCTGCTTTTTCTGATGAAGAAAATTCTCAAATGATTGCTGCAGTTAACCAGTTTAAACCTGATGCTTTATTTGTAGGCATGACTGCGCCAAAACAGGAAAAGTGGGCCGTTGCGCACAAAAAAGAGTTGAATACAAAAATCATCAGTTCTGTAGGCGCTGTTTTTGATTTCTATGCCGGTACCATGAACCGCCCGGGCAATTTTTGGATCAAAATGGGTTTTGAATGGTTGGGGAGATTGATCAACGAGCCGCAACGTATGTGGAAAAGATACTTGTATTATGGGCCCGTTTTCATTTACATCTTGCTAAAATACAAGATCAGGAACCGAATTTTTCGTAACACAACAGCACTTACCCAAAAAAGCGCTTGAATTATCCTTTTGCTTAAATGCTTCTTTTACCAGGTAAAAATTTGTCTGGTGAAAATTGGTTTGAAAAACAAACCAAGCCCAATTAATTGAAACTTATGTTTTCCACTTAGACAGTTTAATGGGATGAATGTACAATTTATCCGCCGGAAATTTTTGCATCAACTTTGTTAAGTTTTGATTATAAGGTTGCATATCCGCATTGTAATTGTTGATTTCCTCTGGCGTGTAAAGCCAGTAAACCAATCCGCGTTTACCAATTTTATCCTCCGTAACTACTTCTTTTGCAGCTAATAATAAAGCGGTTGGTATCGCAAATTCTACAAAAAGTTTGTTGGTGGCAAACACGCCGCAATAATGACAAAACCTTTTAATCGTATGTTTTGATACGATCACAATATCAGAATACGAACCCACAACCGGATAAACCAACGGAAACTTTTTAAAGTAAGAAGTTAAATTGGATGCATATTTTATGGTTGCAGATGTAAGTGGAAAAACATCGCCATGCAAATCCCGGTAAGTTATCGGTTGCACTTTGTAACCGTGTTTTTCCAAAATCGTTTCCGCCTCGCGGTACGATGGCATTTCGTCCGCATTTTCCACACCATATGCTTTGTGTTCGTAACTTTCAACCATATCTTTAATCTTGCACCAATGCCAGCGCGGTTTGCCGGTAATACTTTTGACCGGTAAAAAACGCAAAGTTTCATTATTGGTCAAATTGTGCAACGTATGTATTTCGGGAATATAACTTGCATCTGCATCCAAGTGAAAATATTCCTGGTAATTATTTTCGTTGATTGCGGGATTCAAGATCAAATCATCACCGATAAAAAAATAATGGTCGTACTTTTCGTCAAAATACTTTTTAAAACCCTGCGCCAAATAACCCTGAAAATACTGCGAACTTTCGTAAACCGGAATCACATTTGGTTTATCGCCTTCGTAAAATGGCACCAAATGATAAATATTTGAGAAACGATTTTGATAAAGTTTCTCCAAGATTTCAATATTCTTATTGTACTTGTGGTTGAAAACGAAAATAAGCGCAACTTTGCCGTTCATATAGCCAATTGGTTTTAGAATTATAAATACGGTTAATTTACAATTACGGGTTTTTTTCCTCGTTAATAACTTCGTTGTAAATGGTTAAAAGCTGTTTTAAGTTCTGCCCGGATGTGTAAAAACCTTCGTATGCTTTTCGGGCATTTAACTCATATTGATGTTTTTGTTCTTTGCTAAAGTTGGCCCATTTTTCTAAACAATCCCTAAAATTTGCTTCCTTTGGTTCAAAAAGCAAACCATTGTATTCCGGCACAATCATCGTTTCCATGGCACCTAACTTGGATGCCAGTACCGGCAAACCATGGGCAAAAGCTTCAATAATGGTTAAGGGCATCCCTTCAAACCAAACCGAGGGAAAAACCAATGCCGAACAGGTTTGCATCAAAGTATATACTTCATCTTTGTTTAAAATACCCAAAAATTCGATGTTTGGATATTTTGAACTGTAATGTTGAACTTCTTCTTTCAACGGCCCATCGCCTGCAATTTTGATTTTGTACCGAGACGAAGAAAACACCGATAAAAGAAGCATTATGCCTTTTTCTTCTGAAAGTCTTCCAACATACAAAAACTCATCCAACCGTTGTTTTTCTTCCTGAATTGGAACCGAAACAAAGTTTGGTTTGATTACAATTTGTTTTGCTGATAACCCCAATTGCGAAGTCTGGAACAATTGCTTTGCATGTTCGCTCAATACAATATAACGGTTTGGAATTTTCCAGGTTCCCATTTTTTTATGGATAAACATAGATAAACCCAACCAAAAAGTAATCAGTTTGGAATTTTTATAAACACCTAATTTTACAGCTTTCCACGGAAAATTCTGTTGAAGGGAATCTAAAAAAAGTTTTCCGTTGTAAAAAAGCGTTCCCGAAGGGCACAACAACCTGAAATTGTGAATGGTGATCACAAAAGGAACTTTGCTTCTTTTAATGGCATAAATTACAGATGCCGAACCGCCAAAATGCAAATTATGGATATGCACAATATCCGGACGAAAGCCGGCCAACTTGGATTTTGTTTTGGAATATGATTGCAAGTTAAAAGGCAATTGCAACAACTTGAACAAAGCATTTTTGTGGTTATCAAAAGTTAATAATTCTACCTCAACCCCGGCGGCTTGCAGCAGTTTTATCTCTTCGGCAACAACCGTATCTTCGCCGCCTTTGTACTGGTATTGGGTATGGATTACTAAAACTTTCACTACAATTAAGCCAACTTTTTCTTCAAATCCATGGCCGCTTCAATCGCTTTGTCCATGTTGTAATATTCCCATTCGGCAAATCTTCCCAACAAATAAATGTTGTATTTGGCCAATTGTGTTTTCAATTCGGTAATCTTTTCGCGCGTTCCTTTATGCTGAATGATGTACGAATTCGGCTCATAATTAAATGCCAAAGGTTTTAAATTGCCGGGCAAATTTTTCAATTCTTCCAGCATGGTTTCCCGTTCCTGCTTTCCCGAAAACTCAACTACGCAGGTTTTTCGGTCTGTTCCTTCATTATTGGTATCGCTAAAATTACCGGTATAAATAATGCGATGCGCTTTAAACTTATCTTCAGGCAAATACAACCACGAAATATCGTTCGCATCCGTTTCGCACAAAACATTAGAAGTTCCGTTGGAAGGAAGATCGGCCACGTTTTCCAGCGCAACTTTTAATTCCTGATCGTTAATTTGAACAAGGTTATGCAACTGACGAACATCGCCGCAATAAACCAAAACATCGGTGTAAATATCTTCGTGGTTGATTGCTAAACGGCCATCTTTTTCAACCGAAATCGAATTGACCTGAAAAGAAAGATGGATATTTTGCCCTTCCGCCAAACGGTTGACAATAAACTGCGAGCCATCCCTTTTTGGATAATAAAAAGAAGCGTGCACCATCGTGCTTTCTTCTTTTTTGATGATGTTGCTCATTATCACTTCTTTAATTTGCGGCATCGGCAGTTTCCCGTCCAGCCATTCCAAGGGAACTTTGCTGATATCGGTGTTCCAGATTTTAGAATTGTACGGGCCGAAGTATAAACGGTACAAGTTTTCTCCAAAATTCCCGATCAAAAAATCTTTGAAATTGTCGTAATGTACATCTTTGTTTTTCTCCTGCACCAGCATTTGGATCAACTCTTCTACAATCGCGCGCGTTTCGTTTTCGGGCAATTGGTACAAATAATTTTCTAAAGGATAACCAATCAGCTTTCCGCCCAATAAAATTTTGGCATTGCGGGTGGCTTTCAAAAACTCTTCGTCGCGGTTAAAATGCTGCCAAAACCAATCTAAAACCGTTTGGTCTTTGCTGTTAAAAACGTGGCCGCCAACTTTATGAAAAAGGTTGCCGTCAATCCGGTCGCATTTTACCAAACCGCCAACTTTGTCTGACCGTTCTAAAATCTCGACTTCAAAACTTTCAGACAACATGCTCGAAATGCTCAATCCTGAAATCCCGGAACCAATAACGGTTGCTTTCTTCATTTATAATTTTATTTTGGAATGCTTCTTTTATCGCATAAAAATCAGTGTCGACACCAATTTTTACCTGGTAAAAGAAGCATCAGCAATTAACTTGTTTTTTTAAACTTCGAACTAAACTTGATCAGTTCGTTGATGATTTTACGCGAAGCCAAAGCCGGCAAACCATAAGGTTTTTTCAGTTGCTTTTGTAAAGATGGTTCAATTACATCGGCCGGGCAAAACTTAAATTCCCTTTTCGTTCCGGCATCTTGCGGCGTTTGCAAATAATCAATGCCGAACGTATTGGTGGATTCTGCATCAAAACCAATGTTGGTGCCTTTTGAAATGATCGGATAAACCACTTTGTATTGATGCTCTGAAACATGAACTTGCATTTGGATGTCCCAGGTAGAAATCGTTCCGTTGATCTCTTTTTTCACCATCCGGTACAAATCCATGCCTTCTTTATTCAAACGGCTTTTAAAATTTGGCGAAGTATCTACTATTTTTTGCAAACCTTTTTTGTCCCAAACTACATTTTTCACCCGGTCTGCCCAGCTTGCCCAGCCGTACGAACAAAAGCGGTTTGCAATAATGCTATCGTAAGGATAGTTGCCCAATTTAAGCGGAAAAGCAAAACCGGTTACGCAAAAAACAGACTTTTCGTTTTTGTAGAAATCCAATCCGTCCAGCAAAAACTTTACGTAATTTGGCGTAACCACCAAGTCGTCTTCCACAATTACAAAACGGTCATAATTTTGGCTGAGGTAAGTTAAACCGGTATGAAAGTTTGGGCCGGTGCTGTAATTCCGGTCGCGAAAATGTTTTTGCACACTTTTAAAACCGGTCAACTGGTCAATGTAAGCACGCGTTTCCAGCACGCCTTGCTTGTCTTTTTCGCCTTTGTAACCGTCGGCAAAAAAAATAATATCCAAATCAGCACATTCCGGATTTTTGAGCAAAGCTTCCATGGATGCTTTTAATTTAGCCGCCCGTTTATAGCAAAAAACCCCAATGATCGTTTTTTCCATGTGTTATTTTTTAAATCTGTCCCAAATAATCGGGAACAAAGTTTTCATCCATAATTTGATGTAAGCCGAAGTGTGGGATTTTGGGAAATGCTCCTTGATGAAACCCAAATACTCTTTGTAAGCCAAACCTTTCGGGCTTTTCAAATAAGCAATCCGTTCTTTCAAAGTGGTGTTGGCCGATTTCCAATTGTTGCCGTGGTCATCAATACAAGTTCCCAAAAAACCCGGCGCAACCACCAAAGTATATCCTGCTTTTTTGGCTTTTAAAGTATAATCATAATCGGCCAAACCGTGCGTAAATTTATCCGACAAGATGCCAATCGCTTTTACAACTTCAGCCGGAACCAATAAAATGTTGGCATTGGCCACATCACAAAATACGTATTCGGTTTCGCTATGGATGAAAGTCCCGCCATCCCAAGTGCCGTTTGCATTCAGCTTTCTGCCGCCGTACGAAAGTTCTCCGGTTTCGTCATCGGCCGTGCTGCCCACCACGATTGCTGTTTTTAGCCTCTTATTTTTGATGTATGCTTCGGTTTGCAATAAAATGCTGATGGCGTTTTCCTTTAAAAGTGTATCGTCGTTCAGCAACAAATAAAAATCCGAGTTCGAAGGCAAGGCCTGCCGCCAAGTGTTACGCATTCCGCCGGCCCAAAACAAAGAACCGTTTCCATTGAAAACTTCCACTTCCGGGAAAGCATTTTTTACCGCTTCGGCCGTTCCATCTTTGGAAGCATCGTCCGTTAAAAAAATTTTTAACGAAACATCCGCAGGCAACACTTGCCTTTGCAGGCTTTCTAAGCAAGTCAGCGTTTTTTGCTTTCGGTTAAAGGTGGTTAATAATACGGCAATCGTCATGTTCAAAAATGTTATGCTTCTTTTAACAACCTTTTTTTAACCACCGGCAGCTTTTTAAAACGCTTTTTTAACGCATTATAATAGCTCACCAAATAATATTTCACTTTCATTTTGAAAGATAAATTTGGAACGCTGGCCGCTTTTTGAACAATTTTGATAAAAGCAGGATTGCTGATATCCAAACCATAATTTCGGTTTTGGTTGAAAAACAACTGGTACAATTGATGGATGCCAAATATTTTTTCGGAAGGCAAATGCCACAAAACCAAATTGGTATCGGATTGTCGGACTTCGCGGTAAAAAACCGGGTTCGTCCAAATTCGACGCATAAAAGAAGCATCAGTGCTGGCGCGGAAACCGTTTTTAAAATACAGGTAACTCAGCGTGTGCGCTTCTTCGTTAAATTTTTGCAAACCCTGCGCGTTTCGTTCCAGCAGTTTCGGCCACAATTCTTCAAAATCGCTGTAAATCTTTTTGATGTTTTTAACGCTGCACAGTAAAAATTCGCCTAAATGATACGATGGGATTTCGTTGATTTCCGTTCCCAACAACTCCTGATAAATGGTTTTCAAATCGTTCCGGCTCAAACCATTGATCACATATTCCGGCTTCACCGGATCTTCAAAAGAAATAAAACCTAGCGGCTGGGCAGCGGCAAAAAGTTTTTCGGCAGGTTTGATAAAAATACAATCCGAATCAGAAATTAAATATTGATCGTTTAAATTCTGGTCGTTTTGCGAAATATATTCCAAGATGGAAAACTCGTAAAACTGGTTTTGGAACGAGCCAAAATAGTTTTTGGGCGTTTTGTATTTGAAACCGGTGTGAATTACTTCGACCTCCAAATCCTTTAAAATCGAACTGAGTTCTCGTCCGTCAATCACGGGCAAGGTTTCAACATTGGTAAATAAAATATGCCTTTCTTTTTTGTTGAAACGCTTGCTGCTTGCAAAGAACACCAAAACGCAGCGCCAGTAAATATTCTGGTGTTTTTGGGAAGAAGACGGCAAACCTGTTTGCGGGAAATTGCCTTCCTCTCCTTTTTTATCTGCACAAAGCCAGGTACATATATAATTCATAGTTTAGCTGATGCTGTTTTTATCGGTATAAAATTGGTGGATTGCTTTTCGGCCTTTAAAAAGCGGTTCTGGCAAATGCGTTTGCTGCTCTTCAACGTCGTCATATTCCACTTCATCAATTTCTTCTTCCTCGTGCAGATCATCTTTTTCCAGATAATACAAGCACAAGCCAACGTGTCCCCAAAAAACAATTTGCGGCACATAACTTAACGAAAACAGCAAACCGGAAAGGCAAAACGCCATCAAAATGATGGTTGATTCGCTTAGGTTTTTGCTGAAAGCACGAAAGGCCAGATAAAATAAAAAGGAATATTTGAACAGCAAACCGACAATGCCATGGTAAAAAAGCACTTCCATAAAACCTTCGTGAAAATGTTGGCCGGTTTTTTCGGGCCACCAATCCACCAACGGGTTGCTCATCTCGAAACCTTCAAACGTCCAGCCAAAAATAGGGCGTTGCAAAAAAAGCCGACCGTAAACTTCCCGTTGTTCTATCCGGAAACGGCCGGTGCTTTCCTGCTGGTTTGGGTCGAAAATCTCGCTGAACCTTTCGCCAAGAAAATTAGTGAGTTCGGGAAACATGGAGGAAACGAAAAAATAAGTGAAGAACAACAAAATCAATCCGCCAACGGCAAAACTCCAGATTTTTGGGATGTTTTCCTTGCTTACCCGCATACTGATGCCCAAATAAATAAAAGCGGCCACGATGGCACTGCTCCAAACCGAGCGATGCTGGTGGATCAAGATCACGACAAAACAAAAGGCCAACGGGATGGCATCCATTCCTTTTTTGGTTTTGATAAACTTGTTGAGATACCACAGGAATGGCAAAATCATCATGAAAACGGAAGTGGCGTGGATAATGCGGCCATCACCAGAGAAAACGCCCAAATCTTCCAAATCCAGACCTTCCAAACTGAAAGAAAAACCGCGGCCGTAAATGGCCATGAAAACGATGTAGGTGTAGAGGTAAAACTTGGCCATAAATTCGAGCAGGTCGAAATCATATTTTCGGCACAAATTTTTGATAAAGATGGAATAGATGGCCGGAAACAGCACGTAATACATGGTTAACTGCTGGAAAAAAGTGTTGTAAACATACAGAGATTCTACAACCAGCCGAAGCATGATCAGGGTAAAAATGCCAAGGAAAATCCGTTCGTTAAATTTCAGCTCGTTGATATTGATCAGCATATAACCGTAAATCACAAAGCCAAATATTTTTTGGTAAGGCTGGATGATGGCAGAAGTTGGTACAAACAGCCAGGAAAATATCTGCTCCATAAACAAATAGCCAAAAAACAGCAGCAAAAACTCTTTTATAGTAAAGCGGTAATTGAATATTTTGATAATGGTATTCATGCTTACTGTACTTGCTTTTGAAGGCCTGGCTTTAACCTGCTTTTGATAAACCCTTTTATTTTATTTATAATCCGTGGGAATATTGTTGTTAACCGAAGATAAGTTAAAAGCCAATTCATTTTGCGCACTTTTAAACTACTTCTTTTATCCTCCCATTTTATCTTTCGCTCGTTGTGCAGGTACATTTCCTGAAAAGTTTCTTCCTTTTCGGGAATAATCGCACGGTATATATCTGCCTTTTTATCTACAATTTCTTTGTTGATATAACCTAAATGCTTCAACCTGAAATCGGTGTTTACACGCAAACCGGAAATGCCTTTTACATTTGGCGAATCAATGATCACATTCTCAAAATAACCTTGAGGCGATTCGCGCCATAGCAAACGATCATGCCCGGCCGAGTAATGCAACCGGTAACGCGAGCCGGCAAAATGTTCACGGTCTACAAAATGAAACCTGCGGAAGCCGTATTTATTCACAATTTTACTGCGCATTAAACGTTCAAAATCTGCGCGTGTAAGTTCTGGTTCAAACAACTCATCTACATCAATCCATAAACACCAATCCGGGTTTCTTTTCCGGGCCATGGCGTAAACTAAGTTTTTGTCTCGGCCTTCGTTAAAGCCTTCTGTTTGTACGATATCCACCACTTTTGGGTGCGCTTTTAAAACTTCAAAAGTACCATCGGTCGAGCCATTATCCACCGCCACAATCTCATCCACCAGTTTCCCGACGTTTTCAAGCCACTCGTGCACAAAAAATATCCCGTCTTTTACCCGAAGCAGTACAACCAGTTTTGGCATCATTCAATAAATATTAATACGGCTATAAATTAAAAAATATAGAACTTGTTTAAACTTTTTTTCCGGCCCTCTTTTTTTGGGCTGATGCTTCTTTTATCCTATAAAAATTGGAGTTTGCATCAACCTAAACAAATCAAAACAAATTGCCCACCAATTTTTAGGCGAAAAAAGAAGCATGGTGTAAAGCATAAAAGACCAAGTTTAAACAAATTCATAGTTATAATATCAATTAAGCCCTTCTCAACTTTAACTTATAAAACGGACCGATCAAAAACTTTTCCTTCAAATTTTTGATGGTGTTGCGGATCTCGGCATCAAAAATGAAAACCGCGAACATAAAAATAATGGTGAACAAAGAACCGCTCACCAATAATTTGAACAGGTAAATATTTTCTGCAAAAAGATGCCCAACCAACAATTTGCAACCGTAGCCAGCCAGTAAACTGATTGGGACAATGGCCAGCCAAACGCCAAAAATATTTTTGATCAACGAAAATTTCAAATACCCTAATTTATGAAGCCTGTAAGAAAAATAAGTAACATCAGTGGATGCGCCGATAAAGATGAAGACACAAAGCGTACCGATAATGCCAAACTTTTGGGCAACGAAATACATGGAAACGCCTAAAAAAATGCCTTTTGCCATGTTCACCAAACTGTTCATCTTGATATCGCCCAAGGCATAACACATGTTGGACATGAAGTAGCCGATCAGCCCGAAAAAGAAGTTGGCAATTAACAAATGTAAAATGGTATCGCCTGCGTATTTTGAACTTCCGGTCCAAAGCGAAATGAGGTTTCGGTACGTTAGCCAAAACATAAAAGATGTAAAAAGGACGCCATACGAATAAATCCTGAACTGGTTGCCAATAAAGCCAACCATCTTTTCATCATCGCCTTTTCCTTTTCCATGCGAAATTAGAGGCATCAAGGCTACAGAATGCCGACCGATTAAACCGGAAGTCATGTTAATAGGGCGTTTGTTGATCTCAAAAACAGTGATCATACTTGGCGGGATAAAACGGGCCAGCATAATCATGTCCACACTTCCCGAAAGGCCGATAATGATTCTGGAAACAGAGGTAAAAGAAAATATTTTGATAAACTTTTTAAAATACGGAAGGTCAAACTCCGCTTTCAGGTTCTCCTTTTTCAACGCTTTAAACATCGAGGCAATGTTGTAAATGTTGATAAAAACAGCACGGGCAAGGTTAGAAAAAGCAATGGAAATCACGCCAAAACCTTTGTACAATAAAACAACATTGGTGATTAGAAAAAGGATGTTAGCGAGGATTGTGGCAATGGCAACATCCGCAGAATTTTGCAAGCCCTGGTTGATGCCCGACATGCTGAAAGAAACCAGCGACATGCCGATGGCGATAATTGAAAGCATCAAAGCGGTTTGCAAATGCGGGTAGATGGAGACGTCTTTGTTGATGATCGTTCCTAATAAAAAATAAAATACAAAGCCGACCAAAATAGAAATAACCAGGATGATGGAGGATGCAAAAAAACCGGCGCCTATGGTTTGGCCAATTTCTTTAAACAGGTTTTTACCTTTCAGTTCGGCAATTTTTTGCTGAAGGACATCGCCAACTCCAGGGTCAGTCAGTGTAATCCAATTTAAGACATTGCCTGTAGCCAGCCAGATGCCCAATGTTGCCGAATCAATGTGCTTTACGTACAGCGGCAGTAAAATGATGGAATTGAATATATTAGTGAGGACGTAACCATACTGAAAAACGAAATTCCATTTTAATACTTTACTATTCATGAACGAGATTTAACACAATTTTAAAACCTAACTGAAATCAGCAGGCAGGAGATTGATAAGCAATTAGTTGGGCAGGCATTTACGGATAAAAGGCAGATGTGGTAAAAGATTTATTAATGCTTCTTTTATCGGGTGATTTTTAGGTGTTGCCAATTTTTTGCCGGTAAAAGAAGCATGGGACTTTTTTAGAGATAAAGATTATTTTTAATGCGCAATCCAATAATTACTTTCTTAATGCCGGGAGCGACTTGGTTTTTTTATCGTCGTAAGTATAACCATAGCCGTAACCATAACCGTAGCCATAACCATAACCGCTGCCTAAACCCCGGGTAGATACGCCGTTAAAAACGATAGCGGCGTTCGTCAGTTTATTTAAACGGTTGTTTTCATCAATCCTTTCGATAAAAACTTTTGGCGTGTAGCCATGCCGAACGATGTAAAGTGTGGCATCGCAAAACGGAGAAACAATATACGCATCAGAAACAGGGCCAACCGGCGCAATATCAATCACGATGTAATCAAAAATACCATCAAGATAGTTTAATAAATCTTCAGCTTTGCCGTTCATAATCAACTCCGACGGGTTTTTTGGCAGCTTTCCGGCAGAAATAAAAGACAGGTTTTCGTCAATTGAAGTCTGGGCAATAATGGTATCCGGGGAAACTTTTCCCTGCAAATACTCGGTAACACCTGCTTGATCGGTATGGATATTTAGTTTTGTGGCAAGCGATGGGTTGTTCAAATCGAAATCAACCAAAACCACTTTTTTACCAGTCAAAGCAAGGCTAATGGCCAGGTTAGTGGCCACAAAACTTTTCCCTTCTCCGGAAATGGCCGAAGTAATCAAAATCCTTTTTTGCTTGTTGCCGATGCCCAAATAATTCAGCGTTGTTCTTAATTTTCTGAATTGTTCTGCAATCAACGTTTTTTGGTTGTTGCCGATTACGATAGCATTTTTTGATTTCTCTGCCGTGATCTCGCCGATAACCGGCAGTTTCGTCAGGCTTTCAATTTCTTTTTGGAACATCACTTTGCTGCGCAAAGTTTCTTTTCCAACTACGATTCCAAAACCTCCTATCAAAGCAAGCAAGACGGCACTTAAATAAGCAAATTTCTTTTTCGGGCTAACCGGATATTCCGATGCTTCGGCACGGTCAACCACTTTGCTACCGAACAAATTAGAAACATAGGACAATTGGGTTTCTTCTTTCTTTTGCTGCAAAAACTCGTAAAGGTGGCTTTTTAAACTTTGCTCGCGGTTAATATCCACCAGTTGCCTTTGTGTTTCGGGCAGCGCTTGCAAAACCGAGGAATAAGAACTGTTTGTGGATGAAATATTGCCGCGGCTGGCTTCCAAACTGCGCTTTTGGTTTTGGATATTCGCCATAATCTGCGGCCTGATTTTATTGACCTGGTCTATAACAGCTACGTAGGTAGGGTTATTTTCGCCGGTCGTTTTCCGCATACTTTCTGCTTCAATCTGCAGGTCGTAAATATTTTTAACCATTTGTGTTAAAGAAGGGTCATCAACGCCAGCCATCGAAGGAATGATACCACCCGATAAACTTCCTGAGCGTACAGAATTTTCTACCTGATTCAAAACCGACAGTTTTTGGTTGATATCACCTACCTTTTGATCATTGCTGCTCACGTTTTCGAGGAATAATTTCCCCTGTGTATCTACATCCACAGCGCCTTTGTTGGCTTTGTAGGCCTGCAGTTTATGTTCGATCGTAACCAGGTCGTCTTCTACACGTGCCAACCGTTCGTTGATAAATTCTAAAGTATTGGATGCCAATACGTTCTTTTCGTCTATTATGGATTTGTTGTAAACTTTAATCAGTTCGTTCACAATATCTTCTCCGCGTGCCGGGCTTTCATCCGTAAAATTAAGGTCAACAATACTCGACATTTTGTTTGCCGCAGTTACTTTTAACCTCGAAGCCAGCGATGAAGCTACTTTTTTAGGCGCAATCAGCGAAAAATACAGCTTCTTGTCGGTTTCCTCTGGTGTGCGGTAAATGTTTTTTTTGAATTTTAACCGGCCGTAAGGCGTGTCCACCCACTCATTCAAAAGATAGCTTTTGTTGCCAATTTTAACACTGTTTTTATCGGCCGTAAAATACACTTTGGCCACTTCGCGCATATTATTGCTGTCGGCAACAATCGTAACCGGGCTGCTGCTGTAGGCCGAAATACTTTTAAAACGCTGCTCTTCGGAAACCGGCGCATA
Organism: Mucilaginibacter sp.; assembly: GCF_041088075.1. GTDB lineage: Bacteria > Bacteroidota > Bacteroidia > Sphingobacteriales > Sphingobacteriaceae > Mucilaginibacter_A. Next base: position 20,314 of record NZ_JBGCVY010000055.1, read on the forward strand.
CAAATCCAGGTTTTTTACCACATTGGTCAACAACGTTTTGGATTGAATCACCTCCATTTCGTTGTCAATGGTTTTTTTGGGCGAGATCAGATCCAGTGATTCTAAGGCTTTTGCATCTTCAGAACCCTTTTTTTCGTCCTTAATTAAGATACGGGCATTAACTTCGTATTGGGGTGTTGTAAATTTTAGGTAAAACCACGCACCACCCAAAGCTAGCATGGTGAGCAATAAAAATAGCGGCCAGTACGGCAAATATCTAAATATAAAGCTGCTGCTAAAATTGGAGTCCTTATCTTCAGAAATCTTTCTGTTCATGATGTTTTTTTAATTGTTTATTTTCTGATAATGCTGGAAACTATAATCGCGATAAACGATAGCCCGCTCAAAACGATAGGCAAAGTTTGTACCGTTTGTCCGCCGCTGGCTGCTTTTGCCTTATTTGCTTCCACATAAACAATGTCATTGGATTTTAAATAGTAGTACGGAGAATTGAAAAGCTGGTTGGAGTTTAAATTTAAGTGGCGGATAATTTTTTTGCCGCTTTCTTCCCGAATCACCAAAACGTTGTCTTTACGGCCAAAAACGGTAATATCGCCGGCCAGGCCCAAAGCTTCCAGCAAAGAGATTTTTTCGCTGGGCACATTGATAACGGTTGGACGGGCAACTTCGCCCAAAACACTTACTTTAAAATTTAACTGGCGCACCACTACTACCGGGTCAACCAGCAATTTGCGGTCAACCAAGCTTTTGGTAAGCTGCTCGCGCAACTGGTTGGTGGTTAAACCGGAAACTTTGAGGTTGCCAATAATGGGGAACTGGATATTGCCATCGGTATTGACTAAATAACCCGGCGACTGCAAGTTTATGCCAGTTGCAGAAGAAGAGCTGACGTAAGAATTATTTGGTGTGTTGAAAACAGCCGTGGCCGCAGGGTTTAAGCTGCTTACGGCAATACTCAACAAATCATTTGGCTGGATGTAAGTTAAAGGTGCCTCATTTTTTGAAGCGAGTGTAGTATCTGCTTGGTTGACAAAATAGGTTGACTTTCTGGTGTTTGCACAGGACGAAAGCAAAACTTCGCAGCAGAAGAACAAAAAGAGGACCCTGAAATTTAACTTCATAAGTTTGGATGATTTTTTAAAGAACTGAACACAAATATAATTTGATAATACCAAAAAGGCGTTTTAAATATGAATTTTGTAAAATTTAGTCAAGGTAATGTTTTTGAAAATGCTTCTTTTACCCACCTAAAAACAGTGAACTTCGCCTGCCGCGGTATTTTTTCTATCCTGACCAGCGCAAATTTTATACGGGTAAAAGAAGCATTTTGATTCATAAGAATTAAAAAAACAACCTGCTTATTTGGCTATTTCTTTCAGCTTGATCTCAACACGGCGGTTTTTCTGGCGGCCTTCTTCTGTTTTGTTGGAAGCAATCGGGATGGTGCTGCCAAAAGGAACGGTTACGATCCGGTCTTTTTTTACGCCTTTTGCAACCAAGTAATCTTTAACTTCCACCGCCCTTTTTTCTGACAGCACCCAGTTTGGTTTAAAACTGCCGATAGAATCAGCATGGCCGCGCAGCGATACCACGTAGTCGTCGTCAATCACCAGTTTGGCCAGCTTGTTAAGGTTGGTGTAATAAGCCGTTCGGACAGATGCTTTGGCAAAATCATACTCCAGGTTGCGGGTTACTTCGGCAATCAAAGCACTTTTGTCTAATGCCGCTGTTTTATGGGCGGTTTTTTTTACCGGGCCTGCGTCAATTGCTTTTACACCTGCAAAAAAAAGCAGCATGGCCATGGCCGAAATAAATAATTTAATTTTCATAAGTTATTGGTTTTAAATGGTTAATAAATATAAATATACAATCTTTAATTTATTTTTTTGTTTTAATGCATTCTGTTGGTTTTTTACAGAAGCAAATACGAAATTTTGGGGGAAAAGATTTTTGTCAGGTCTGCTGATACTTCTTTTACCACACAAAAATTATTGGTTGGATCTTAGGAACGGAATTTCATATCTTACTAAATCCGGTTGCCTAATGCAAGGTATCGTTTCAGCTTGTGATAAAGTTTTTTTAAGCAAAAAAGATTCAGGCAAAATATTTGAATAGGGTTATTAGATTGTACAGATAGTTTTGTACCTTATTAAAACAACAAACAATTATTTTTATTAAATTACTTATATAACTTTTTACACAAAACCTTCGTTACAAGGAACAGATTAAAAATGAAAATAATTATAAAAAGGAAATATTTTTCTGATTAAGAGCCTGTTTAAATTTATACCAGAAAAAATGTTAATGCTTCTTTTATCACCTAAAAATTGGTGGTTGCATCAACCTAAAAAATCAAAAATTAATTGCCCACCAATTTTTAGGTGATAAAAGAAGCATCAAAAAATAAATGAACAAAATTTAAACAGGCTTTAAACTTTTATTATAATAAAAATATATTCAAAAGGTAAATTTAAACATAATTGTATAAAACATAATTTTTATATCATTCAATAAATTAATGAAAGCACTTTTACCTTTTTAATTTATAATTACAACAAATTGCTAAAAAATTAACTTGCACAGGTTTTATAACTTATAGATGAAGACGCTTTTTTGGATACTATTATCATTCTTTTCCGTTTTACAACAATTACAAGCCCAAGATTTTCAAGTTACTTTAGTTGACCCATGTGCATCTATTGAAAAAAAATCCACCATCATCATCAATGACAACGCTGCAGCGGCTACTAATACGCTAAAGGCCGCAACCGAGAACAACACAGTTAATTTTACCCTAACCACCAGTGTTAATACGTCTGCCGGTGTTTACAATGCTTCGGGAAACTTAATACGTACTCTATGGAATGGTGTTCGATACGATGCTGGTAACTATAAAGCTGTTTGGAGCGGTATAATGGATGATGGTACATTGGCACCTCCCGGAACCTACCAGGTAAAGGTATTAACCAATAATGTACAATACATTTGGGAAGGCGTGATTGGGAATACATCGGTCAGCTTGACCGATAATGTTTTTAAATCTTACGGCGGCAATACTTGCTTTGCCTTTGTTGGAACAAAAGGCTTTTACGGCCAGTTTTTTTATGAAGGCGGCACGAACAGCAAATACTTTAATACGGGCGATATTGGTAAAAGTTATGATGCAAATTTTGGTGTACATGCAGTTACAATTGATTGTGCCACAGACAGTGTAAATGTTTACTGGATAGGCTTGGACCAGTACCAAAACAACGGTGTTGATGCCAACCAGTCAAACTACATTTATGCCTGCAAAGCCTCCGATAATTCAGCAGTTGCCTTCGCGAACGAGGCAGGCCATAATTCTGGCAGGGAAAACGAATATTACCCGCATTTTATCGGCTGGTACACCGACCTGAAAAACGCCGGGCTAGAATACAATGGCATAGCGGTAAACAACAATTTCATCTTCGTTACGCTTCCCAAAAGGAACCAGTTGTTTGTTTTTAATAAAACATCAGGCGCAACCGTCCAGACCCTGACTTATACAAACCCGACAAAATTGGCCGCAGGTTCTGCGGACGAACTTTGGATGGTGGTGAATAAAGTATTAAAAAAGTTTACCGTTAACGGTACAACAGGCGCCTTGACAGATGCAAACCTAAGTATCGCTGCAACCAGCCCTTCATCTGTTAAAATCAGTCCCGATAATTCAACAGTTTTGGTTGCCGATGTGGGGACACAACAGGTAAAGGCCTATGCCAACAGTACCGGGAACTTGCTTTGGTCCTTAGGGCAGCCGGGCGGTTATGACCTAAACGGCCCTGCCGTTGCAAACGACAAATTCATGTTTGACAGGGTAGATTTTGCAAGCCCGGCCATTGCCTACCAGCCCGACGGCTCTTTTTGGGTAAACGACATCGGCAATTACCGTACCCTTCATTTTAATGCAGACCGGAGTTATAAAGAGCAAATTGCGTTCATGCCTGCTTCCCGCTCGAGCAATGTTGACCCAAATAAGCCTACGAGTGTTTTTGGCGATGAGCTTGAGTTTCAGCGTGACTATTCCAAACCTTTGGACAATGGCGCAAACGGAAGTTGGAAATTGGTCAACAACTGGAAGGTAGGTACATCTTTAGACATTTTTGCAAAATTCCTGTTTACAATCACCCTTTCCAATGGGCATACGTATGCTGGCAGCGGATCGCGGGTATATGATTTGACCCCTACCGGTGCAGTGGATGTTTGTGCCTACCCGGTCAACGGGCATATGGAAGCAGACGGCAGCTTTTGGACGAGGCTAAACTATGGCAACAACTATTTTGAGGTCAGGAAACAGCCATTGACAGGTTTTACAACTTTGCCATCTGGCGCACAGGTGCCTTCCTGGGGAGCTGCACAAGTGGTGGTTACAACACCTACCATCACGGCCATGATGCCACTTTGGTATGTGGACAATACCATTGGAGCGGCAAGCAACCCAAACAGGTATTTTTTCTTCAACCCCAACAGTGCAAGCCTGGGGTTTGGGACAACAGATTTTAACTATCATTTAGGCGCGATAAAAACAGGGGGGAATACATTTGAATGGCAAGGTTCAAAAGGCACATTTTATGATTATCATGGCGATTATCCAAGAAATGGCGATTATGACCTTGGCAATAATGATTTTGGCAACCAGCATAGCGAAAACTGCAAGGCATTAGTCAATGGCAGTAACGTTTTCTGGAACGTAAACGGGGAATTTTGGAAAGCGAACTCGCCAGGCGGTGGTGAAATAAACATTTGGAACCATTTTAACGAAGATGGCCTTTTGATTGGCAATTTCGGCAAAACAGGTTTAGATACCTATTTGACAGGAAACACCGGATTTGCCGGCAATGCTTTTTCTACCGCTTTGGTTAAAGTTAACGGTAGTTTTTACATTTACCACTGCGACGAAAACCAGCATGGCGGTGTACATAGCTGGCACATAACGGGGTTAAATACTATTGCAGAGCAAACACTGCCAATAACTGTTAGTGCATCTGTTGTGCCAATAAACGATACTACAAACCTGATGACAGGATTGCCCTATAGATCAACATCGTTTACCGGTGGCGATGGGTTTTCTGTACAGACGCCTGCGGGCCTGGTATTAAAAACAAATACCTTGCAGTACCAAAAAGGCCTTATTGACATTGCTTTGGGTGGTGACGGAGATGTGCTTATCAACAAAAGCCTAAACAATACGGCCAGGCTTTCAAACTGGAAATTAACAGCAGGGATCAGCTATCAGAACGGCGAGCTTAGTTTTGGCACTGCACCGGATGGTTCCAACAACTACAATTATCTGGAAATCTTAGATGTTTCCGGCAAAATTATAGCACGTTTTATAGGTAACCAGGCAGATACGCGCAACAACTACTACCGCCGTGTTTGGTTCAACAGTACCATTGTTGCCGAAGGCTCAGGCTTTAATGGTTTCAGTGATTATTACTTCCGCGACATTTCGTTTAGTTATGCCAACGGCACATTGACCTTTAAGCACCAGGACTACCCAGCTGTATCTATAACTAAGCCTTTTCAGCAAGGTGCGGATATGACCTCGCCAAGTATTTTACATGTTAACCAAGGCGGCAACAGAACGAGGTATATTAATTTAAGTAAATTAAATTTTTCAAAAAAATAATTGCAGTTTTTTATAGCTCATTTAAATGTAAGTTATAAAATCAACATCCTTCTTTTATGCATATAAAATTTATTTTTTTAATTATACAAATAAATAGAAACAAGCATCAAAAATTCAAGATTTTAGGTGATAAAAGAAGCATCAAAATAAACAGAACTAAATTTAGAACAAGCCATTAATTATCCTATTTATTCATAGCTTTTAAAAACGCTTATCTAACAAAACTTTTTCATAAACCCGTTTTGTTTGCCTGGCTGTTTTTTCCCAAGAGTATTTTTTTAGCTGCTCATATCCTTTTGCTATTTTCTCTTCGCGCAGTAAGGGATTACTGATAACACTTTCCAAGGCGTTTAGCATAGATGCGGGGTTCTTTGGCTCAAAATAAATAACTGCATCTTCACCAATTTCTGATAAAGAACTGGTATTGCTAATTACAGCAGGGCAACCACAACTAAAAGCTTCTAAAACCGGAAGGCCAAAACCCTCATACATAGAAGGAAATACAAAAGCGATGGCATTTTTATATAAATAAACCAACTCATCATCATTTACGAAAGTATTGTAAACGTAATTTTCTATCCCAAGCTTTTTAAATAAATACTGTTCGGAAGCATTAAAAGGAGACCCTGTACAAACGATGTACAGATCTTCGTTCCCTCTTTTTAAGGAAGCAAACATCTGGGCAAAAAATAAAAAGTTTTTGTAATCCAGCCTTCCCCCAACAAATAATAGATACTTTGCCGGAATCTTTTGTTTAAATTCTTCGGATACATAATCCAGTTTATCTTCCAAAGAATTTGCCAAATAAACTACGTCTATCTTTTGTTCGTCCACATTAAAAATATTTATTAAATCCTTTTTTGTATTTTCCGAAACTGTAATGATCCGGTCTGCCCGATCTACCATGGCTTTGCTTTTATCCGGCTGGTACATCATCATTTCAGGAAAAACCTGGTTTATCATATCATGGACTGTAAGAACAAAAGGTTTATTACTAATAAAATCCATAAAATACCCATCGAAATAAGTAGGGTGAAAAATGTCAAAATTTCCCTCCTTTATTTTTTCGATACTTAGGGCTTTGTTTTTTTCATATTCCATTACCAAAAAGCGTCCCTGGTTATGCTTGTTAATTAGTTTGTATAAAATCTTGTCTTTAATATATTTCGCTTTAGAAACATGGTCAATAGTATCACTTAACAGAAAAGGGTTTGGCAATAGGGTATCCTTGAAAAATGGATGTGTTTTTAAATAAATATTACTTGAGTAAATAATAGGGATTTCCCATGTTATAGAATTGTCTTGATCAAAATTGGTAATCAGTTCGTAAACATACCGGGAGATTCCGCCAACGTTCTGGGTTGTGAACATCTGGAAATCGTATAAAATTTTCATAGTTTTATTTTAATTACACGAATGGTTTTGTTTAAATTTTGATCATAAAATTTACAATGCTTCTTTTATGCCTATAAATTTTGTTTTTGAGTTGCTGCTTCGGTACAAAAAGTACAATGGGACAATGATTTTTAGGTGATAAAAGAAGCATGGAAAATATATCCGACAACATTTAAAAAGGCACTAATATATAATAAGTTTGGGTAAATATAACCTGGCAAAAAATAACCTTTAATTTCTGTAAGCAAAAATATTTATAAACCTATGTTCAATTGCTTGTTCACAGCTTGCTTTATTTTTTTAACCTGCAAACCCAATTGTAGTGCAAAAATAAACTATATTGCCTTACTTTTACCCTGTTTATAAATACTTATTAAAAAATGGTTTCTAATCCTTTAGTGTCTGTTATCGTACCTTGTTACAACTATGGAAGTTTTTTATCAGATGCGTTAGATAGTGTTTTGTCACAAACTTATGATAATTGGGAATGTATTCTTGTAAATGATGGTTCTACAGACGACACCGAATACATTGGAAAAAGCTATGAAAAACAAGACCAACGGTTTAAATACATTTATCAAAAAAATGCCGGGCATTCAGCGGCCCGAAATAAAGGGCTGCTGACATCAAAAGGAAAGTATATCCAGTTTTTAGATGCAGATGATATGCTGGAGAAAGAGAAATTCCGGCTTCAAGTGCCTTTAATGGAACTGGATGGCAATATTGATCTTGTTTATAGTGATATCTTAGGTTTTACCAACACAGACCCAGATAGGAAGCTTACCCCTGTCAATTTCTTTACACAACCGCTGGTTTCCGGAAGAGGCGAAACGATAATAACAAACTTGCTACCTACTAATTTTTTTTTACCCGGTTGTGTTATCATGAAACGGGCCATATATGAAAAGATTGGAAATATGAAACCAAGTTATGGGTTTGAAGATTGGGAATACTTTTATCGAATGGCATTTGAAGGCTTTTCGTTTTACCATGATGGCCGAAACGGGGTAAAGTTAATTTCTCGGTCTCACGGCAATAATACCACCCATAAAGCTATGGAAATGATGAAATCAAAAATTATTGTCCGACAAGAAATCATGAGGGTTACCAATCATTACACTAAGGAGAATAAATTAAACCTTGACAAAAGCTATATCATTAATTTGTTAAAAGGACATAAAAGGTTATTAGTAAGCGATCAGCGCATAGCCAACCTTTACTACAGAAACTATGTTGGCGGTTTGAAATACTTTTTTTTAGATACTTATTATTCTGAAAAACCTATGAGTACGCTGATTTCAAGTATTAAATGGACTTATTATGGTTTAAAAAAGGCATTCGGATAAGATTAATATTTAATTATCATGGGTTAAAGGAACTTTGCCAAAGCTGAAATTGTTAATTTACTACAAAACTTCTCGATATCCTTTGATATTATTATTTATAAAAATGTCCCAGCTAAACTTTTTAGCTTGTATTAAAGAATCATTTGACATTTTTTCCCTCAACTGTTTATCATTATACAACTGAAGCATTCCTGCACATAATGCATCTGTATCAAGCGGATCTACCAATATCCCTGCATTACCAACAACTTCGGGCAGAGAAGATGTGTTAGATACGATTACAGGTGTACCACATTGCATAGCTTCCAAAGGCGGTAAGCCAAACCCTTCGTAAAACGAGGGATATATAAACGCTAATGCATCACTGTAGAGCGCATCCAAATCTTCGTCAGGCACATAACCTGTTAGTATTATTTTGGATTTATACAAAGATGCACCTTCAATTTCATTAAAAATTTTATCAAAATTCCATCCTTTCGAACCTACTAATACCAAATATACATCCCGGATATGCTCCTGCTCTAATAACCTGATAAAGCACCTGATGGTATGGTCAATATTTTTCCTGGGTTCTAAAGTAGATAAACTAAGAAAATAATTCTTATTGCCCATATTATATTTTTCTTTAACACTTTCGTTTTTTACCCGGTCTGTAGATTGGTAGAAACGGTCTTTTGAAGCAGCAAGAGGTGTTATGAAGACCCGTTCCGGCTCTATGGAAAAAAGGGTACACAAATCATTTTTAGTAGAATTTGAAACACAAAAAAAATAGCCGTTTTTTTGGATGCTTTCTATTGAGCCTTTAACATGTAGCTGGCTGGCATCGTCTTTGAAATATTGTGGGTGCAAAATAGGGATGAGGTCATGAACCGTTAAAAATAGTTTATTGCTTTTGCGTTCTATGATTTCCGGCGGGATAGGGAAAAATGGAGAATGATATATATCTGCCTGTTTCAATAAGCCGTCCAGGTTTACAGGAGGAAACATCCCCCCTAAGTATTTATTTAGGGCCGAGAGTTTTAATTTATTAATGATCCGGTCCCCAACAGTTGGGTATTCAATTTTGGTTGAAAATTTTGCTTCTTTTAAATATTTGGAAGACCCTCCGGGGTAATGCATTGACACGAAAGATGTGTTACAATTAGGGGACTTTTCCAGTCCTTTTGCAAGTTCGTCAACCACTCTAAAAATCCCTGTTCTTCTATTATGATGCTCGTAAGAAGCACCTAAAGCCATAATATCTAAAATTACTTTCATCAAAAAGTGTTAATTTAATACTGTAAAATTGCAACGAAGATACTAAGAGCCTGTTTAATTTTTATAAGATTTATTTTCGATGCTTCTTTTACCACATAAAAATCATTGTCTTTTTGTGGTTTTTGTACCCTTAAAATATCCGGTCACACCAAATTTATAGGCATAAAAGAAGCATTATAAATTTATATGGTAGAATTTTAAACAGGCAATTAAATAATTAACTTTAAGGGGTTTTAGTTTAGCAGAGGGGTTTGGTTTGCCGGTAATTGAAGCAATGGGTTTTGGAAAACCAGTTTTTTATCCAACAGAACGTCATTACCGGAAATTGGCGGCCGGCAAGCTTTTTATTTTGAAAATTTTGATGCAACAAATATGCAACGTACTTTTGAGGCCGGCATGAAAAAGTATACCAATGGCAATATGAAGCAAAGTATTAAAGATAGGGCAAACCTTTTTACCTGGCAAAATACTGCTGGTAGCTACCTTAAGCTATATGAGGAGTTATTGGGTAATTAGGTGTTTTTTAATGTTACAACGTGCTTCTTTTATGGCATTAAAATTCCTGCCCGTTAATTGAACAGAGCAGGCAGCATTAAATTTATCACAAACAAAACATAACTCAATTAAAAAATAGACGTAATAATAGCTAACATTTGATCCAGGGCTTTTAACTGCTTTGATTTGTAAAACTTATACCCCTATATTTACCCCAAATTAAGTTCAGTAATATGATTAAAAATCTATTTTTCGGCGTTTTGTTCGTCTTTTTTATTTCTTCCTGTGCAAGTAATAAAGATTTGGTTTACTTTAAAGACGTAAACCGCTCGGTAGTTTCGGTTGAAAGCGCAACAGTTTTCACTCCGGTTACCATCCAGCCCCTGGACGTTTTGTCTATCAACATCAGCAGTGCAAACGCAGATGCTTCTGCCGTATATAACCGCGGTGTGGTAAGCAACAACCCAACTACCGCCTCTGGCACAACAGACCAGGTAGGCACAGCATTCGGATATGCAGTAGACCAAAGCGGAAATATACAACTGCCCATCATAGGCAATGTTAAGGCGGCAGGGCTTACTGTCACGGAGTTTAAACAAGCCTTGACCTCCCTGATGGCAAAATATTTAAAAGAACCTTATGTTACCGTAAGCATTATAAACTTTAAAGTGACTGTTTTGGGCGATGTAGGCAGGCCGGGAATACTCCGCATACAAAATGAACGCATATCTTTTACGGACGCCATCAGTTTGGCCGGCGACCTAACCCCTACCGCCGTAAGGAACAATATTTTGATCATTCGCGAACTAAACGGCAAAAGGCAGTTCATCCCCATAGACCTTACTTCTAAAGATGTGTTTAATTCGCCTTACTTCTATTTGAAGAACAACGACATCATTTATGTAACCCCCGGTAAGTACAAATCAAACCTGGCTGTTGATAATTTTAGCAGGAATTTCGGTATTGTCTCTTCTATTGTTTCGATAGCAATCACAATTTACTTTTTAATCAGAAAATAAAAAATGGATAACGACCAATTGTATTACGAAACGCCAGTTGCGGTTCAGGAAGACAATTTCAAACAATTAAAATATTTTTTTTCACAATGTTTATACCATTGGCCACTATTTTTAATAGGCATATTGCTGACCACAGGCATCGCTTATTATATTATACGGTCAGAAAAACCCTCTTATCTAACCAGTTCCCGCTTATTGGTTAATATTGGAAAAGCAAACGAAGCCCCGACCTTGCAAAGTTTAAATGCCGCCAGTGTTTCAAAAGGGGTTGACAACGAGATTGAAATATTAAAAAGCAGGCCTTTGGTGGTTAAAGCCGTTACAGACCTTAACCTGAACGTCAATTACGAAGAAGTTGGCAAATATTACCAAAAAGACGTTTATGCAACAACGCCCATTCATTTTAGGATGATAGGCAATGGGAAAATCACAAAACAACAGGTTTTTGACATTATCGTTCTTGCCGGCAACCGGTTTGCGTTGTACCGGTCAAATGGTACATTTTTGAACGCTTCATTTGATAATGTCCTAAAAAATAATTTCGGAGAATGGAAGCTGGACCCAACCAGCAACCTTGATAATTATATTGGCAAAAAGATCAGGATCAGCATTTATAACCCTGACGTGGTGGCAGCAGGTTACCAAAACAGTATATCTGCGATGACGCCGACGCCAGAATCTAATATGGTAATTTTAAGTGTGAGCGATGAAGTCCCTGAACGCGGAAAAGCATTTTTAACTGATTTGATTACCAACTATATCAACGCTACCAAAGAGAACAAAAAACAAGCGACTGCCAATGCATTAAGCTTTTTAAATGACCGCCTTGCCTCTGTGTCCCAGGATTTGAACAACGCAGAAAAAAAGGCTGCAGGTTATAAAAGCAGCAATCAATTTACCGATATTTCTGCCAAAGGTGGCGCCTATTTGGGAAATGTTCAGGCCAATGATGCTAAACTGAACGAACTGAACATACAATTAGACCTCCTGGCCGGAATAGAAAATTATGTCAATTCTTCGCGCAACGAAGGGAACGCACCCACCATAACCGGTATTGCCGATCCAAGTTTGGGAAGTTTAGTCGGGCAATTATCTGTGGCACAACAGAAAAAAAACACATTATTGGCCACCACACAGGAAAGCAACCCGATCCTTGAACCGCTAAACAAACAAATAGCATCATTAAAAGATGCGATTAAAGAAACGATACGTGGCGTAAGGACCTCTCTAAATACTACTAAAAGACAATTAGAAGCAAACAGTTCCCGGTACGAGTCTTCGTTTAAAGAAGTACCGGAGCAGGAAAAAGAATTTGTCAACATCACCCGGCAAAAATCGCTTAAAGAAGACCAATACCTGTATTTATCACAACAGCGCGAAACTATCGCCCTCAATTATGCATCTACTATTGCAGATGTACAAGTGGTAGATGCACCGCACGAGGCCGGTCTTGCGCCATCCAAAAAACCAACGGTATTGACCTGCGCTTTTTTATTGGGCTTAATTATACCGGCTGGTTTTGTTTACGGACGTAACGCCATTAAAAATCAAATTACAGATAAAAGGGAAATTGAGAATACTACCAAAGTCCCTATTATTGCGGAGATCAATTATGACGAAGATGCTTCGCTACAGACAACAATCAGCCGTAGCGGAAACCTATTGGGTGAACAGATACGGGAACTCCGGACAAAGCTTTCCTACCTGCACCAGAAAAAGCCGATGGGGCGTGTTACCATGCTAACCTCCAGTACATCGGCAGAAGGCAAAAGTTTTATCACCAGTAACCTGGCCGCTGCCCTGGCAGCATCCGGGAAAAAAACCATTATTTTGGAACTGGACATGAGGAAGCCTAAGATTTCAAAGATATTTGATCTTGATCCCGGGCATTTAGGGATAAGCGATTTTTTGTCCGGCAAGGTTAACGATATCAACAAAATCATCCAAACTTCCTCCCTCCGCTCCAACTTGTTCGTCATTGGTGCCGGAACTTTGCCCGATAACCCGGCCGAGCTTTTGGAAAACTACAGGATGCAGGAGTTGATAGATTCCCTGAGAACTGAATATGCAGACATTTTACTGGACACCCCTCCGGTGCATTTGGTTACCGATGCTTTTATTATAGCTGATCTAACCGATGTTACCCTATATATTGTTAGGCAGGGTTATACTTCAAAAGAAGAACTTGATTTTATCAAACGTGTGGTCAAAGACAAAAGGCTGCGTATGCTTAATATCGTTTTTAACGGCATCCAAAACAAAAAATTTGGTAACGGTTATCATTATGACAACAGTTATTATACCCAGAACACAAAGAAAAAAACGACTACATCTGTCCTTAAAAACTTTATGGACAGGTTTTAAAGGCCATTTCAAGTCTTATTCAACTATTTTCCATGCTTCTTTTACCACATAAAAATCAGTGAAACTTTTGTACCGTTATAATGTCAAACACAAAATTTACAGGGATAAAAGAAGCACTATAAGTTTTTTAAGGCAGAATTTAAACATGCCTTGATGTTTTTTCGTATAACCCATTCATCAATCTTTAATAGGCTATAATAAACAAGTGTGCTTACCATAAAGCATACTTGTATTGCAATAATAGAAATCAAATTTTATTTGCTTTATCAATATAAGTATAATTGCAAATAAAAAAATCAGCAATTGGGACTGAATGGGCGAAGCTGTATTTGATCACTACTGAATTACTTATAAATTTTATATGATTACTTGTATAGTTCAAAAAAACAACAATGCTTCTTTTATGACCTATTTTTCAATGTCTGCTTCAATCGTAAAAAATTTACAATTTAACAATTTGTTTATTTATCAATTTAGAAATTAGTTGCCAACAACCACAATTTTTACTGGCACAAAAACATTCTTTGATTACAGGGTTATAAAAAAAACAATCAATAATAGGCTGATAAGCTTTAGAGCAGCACAAACAAACTCCTTCAAAATTTTATTAAACAATAACAGATAATGATGAATAAAGATGTATTAGTACAAGATCCAAACTGGGACCTGGAAATTAAACCCCATAGCAGTGCTTTTGACCTGCACTTAAACGATGTATGGAAATACAGGGATTTGTTAGGGTTATTGGTCAGAAGGGATTTTGTTTCTTTTTACAAGCAGACTATTTTGGGCCCGTTGTGGTTTTTTGTACAACCGTTGGTAACAACAATCATGTTTACTTTTATATTTGGAAAGCTTGCAAAAATATCAACTGATAATTTACCTCAGCCATTATTTTATTTAGCAGGTATTACAGCGTGGAACTACTTTGCCGACTGTTTAACCAAAACTTCAACCGTTTTTAGAGACAACGCAGATATTTTTGGAAAGGTGTATTTCCCAAGACTGATCATGCCTTTAAGTATTGTGCTAAGTAATTTGGTTCGTTTTGGTGTCCAGTTCCTGCTATTTATATTAGTTATGGCCTATTATGCCTACTCGGGGGCTGCATTTCATATAACATGGGTTGTATTATTATTTCCAGTTGTGGTTATTTTAATGGCTGGGTTAGGTTTAGGTGCCGGTATGATTATTTCTGCCATGACAACTAAATATAGGGATTTAGCATTTTTATTAGTTTTTGGTATCCAGTTATTAATGTATGCCACACCCATAATTTATCCATTATCGGCAGCCCCGGTCAAATACCGGTGGTTAATTGCTGCAAACCCGATGACGGAACTGGTCGAAACTTTCAGGTACGGGTTTTTAGGAAAAGGGAGTTTCAGCTGGCCTGCATTAGGTTATTCTGCACTGGTAACGGCAATATTTTTAATGCTTGGTACTATAATATTTAATAAAGTAGAAAAAAGCTTCGTTGATACAGTTTAGTAGGATTAAAAATCAACCTTTTGTAAAGCTTTAGCAAACCCTGATGCTTACAACCACTGCAGTCGAAATTTTAAACGGGTATTTTGATAAAATACTGTTGCTGACTATCGAAAGAAACTTGTACCGTTTAAACGATATCAATAAAAATTTCAACGGACTTAACTTTGAAGTATTTATAGGTGTTGATGGCAATAAGCTGAATATAGCAGAGATGCAAGAAAAAGGCGAAATTGCAATTAATATCAATGAGGTTTATAAGCAGGCAAATATTGATTACTTAAATTTAGGTGTTGGGCCTCTTTTAAACAATCAAATTGCAGTAGCTTCGTCTCATAAAAAGATATACCGGTACATTGTTGAAAATAAATTTGCTAAAGTTTTGATTTTGGAAGATGATACCATACCAGTTGAAAAAAACTTACACTATTTGGCAGAAACATTGAAACAAGTTCCGGCAGATTGCGAAATGCTGTTTTTAGGGCATATTTTTAACAATGATTTTAGTTTTTTGGGCAGGTTGAAGTATTATCATTTGGTAAATGTTTTGTATAATATCGGAATAAAGACCAAAGCCGTGGTACGTAAGAAAAAAAGTTATCCACGGGATTATTCTTCTCTGCTAAAAAAACAAGGAGGCCATATTGGCACGCACGCTTATGCACTTTTTGGTCAAGGGGCCGCTAAACTGCTCAACATTCAAACACCGCTGACACATGGTGCTTCGGATCTGTTGACAATGGATGCAGTTGCTACCAACAAGATACAAGCTTATACCTGCAAATACCCTTTTTTTGAACAAAACCAGCAACTGCCTTCATCGGTGTACAATAATTGACCGGGTTACGATGCTGTTTTCCGCTTGTTAATCCCCTATCAACTTAAGTTTGCCCCCTACTAAACTAAAACTCTATACCGATCTCAGCCTGCTGAAATCAGAGCAGCCCACGGTTGATTTATTAGTGCCTTTTTGCGGCCAAAGCACCAAAGAAAAAAACCCCGAACGTAATTTAACTGTAGGCAGGTTTGATACTTATGAAGCTGAAGGAAAAGATTTTTTTGAACTCACCACGCTGGAAGATTGCGATGCCTGCCTCCTGCCCATTCGTTACTCCCAAAAAGAAAATGATTTAGAATTTGAAAAAGAAATCCAGGCTTTTGCCGATTTAGTTGGGGCAAGCGGGAAAAAAACTTTTGTGTTTTTAGGTTCTGATATTGATCAATTTAATGTTAAAATTAAAAACCCGATAATTTTTTGCAACACCTTATACCAATCTAAAATAAAAAGCAACGAGTTCGCCTTTACATTTTTCTTTGAAGATTTTATAGCGAGATATTACCATGATGTATTGCCATTAAGAAACAAAACGGATATTCCAACGATCGGTTTTTGCGGGTTTGCGCCACCGCTTAAACAAAAATTTGGGTTGCTTAAATTAAAAGAACTATTGCGCTTAGGTTTAAATTATTTGGGCTTGATGAAAATTTTTCCTTCCTTTTCAGCACATTCTTACCGGGTTAGGGCACTTTTGGCTTTGAGAAAAAGCAACAAAATAAAGAAAAATTTCATCATTAGGCCTAACTTTGGCTTTGGCGGGCCAGAAGGTGCACTGTTTCCCGGAGGGGTAAAAGAATTAAACGCTACTTTTAGGAAACAATATGTGGAAAATATAGTAAACACCGATTATACCTTGTGTGTAAGGGGCTATGGCAACAATTCCATGCGTTTTTTTGAAGCTCTGTGCTGTGGCAGGATTCCCGTTTTTTTAAATACTGATTGCGTTTTGCCTTTTGATTTTTTAATTGACTGGAAAAAGTATTGCGTTTGGGTAGAAGAAAAAGACATCAACAGGATTCCGGAAAAAGTATTGGAATTTCACAACAAACTCACAAACGAAGAATTTAAAGCCTTGCAAACAGCCCTTAGAAACATATGGAAGACTTATTTTACACCCCAGGGTTTTTACAAACACTTGCACTTATTTCTCAACCGCTAATAATCCTTAAAAAGAGGATACTGTTTTTACCGACTATTTTTTAAATAAAATTTACCATTATGTCAACAGCCATCAAGGTTGAAAATCTTTCAAAAGCTTATCAGTTAGGTACAATAGGAACAGGCACGCTTTCCCGCGATTTGGAAAGATGGATTGCCCGGGTACGTGGCAAAGAAGACCCGTTTTTAACGATTGGGGAAGCCAACGACCGCTCTGTAAAAGGCACCAGCGATGTGGTTTTAAGTTTAAACGACATCAGTTTTGATATACAACAAGGCGATGCGGTAGGCATTATCGGCCGTAATGGTGCAGGCAAAAGTACACTGCTAAAATTGCTCAGCCGTGTTACCTCCCCTACCTCAGGTACTATCAAAGTAAAAGGGCGTATCGCAAGTTTACTGGAAGTGGGCACCGGCTTTCACCCGGAGCTGACCGGGCGCGAAAACATTTTTTTGAACGGTGCCATATTGGGGATGCGCAAAAAGGAAATCGCACGGAAATTTGATCAGATTGTAGATTTTGCAGGCGTAGAACGGTATATTGATACACCGGTTAAACGTTATTCGTCTGGTATGTATGTCCGTTTAGCTTTTGCCGTGGCTGCACATTTAGAATCTGAAATTTTAATTGTGGATGAAGTATTGGCCGTTGGCGATGCAGAGTTTCAGAAAAAGTGCCTGGGTAAAATGGGCGAGGTAAGCAAAGGCGAAGGCAGGACGGTTTTGTTTGTTAGCCATAATATTAGTTCTGTGAGATCATTATGTAATACAGGTATAATGCTGGTAAACGGACAAGTACGCATACAAGGTAATGTCAACAAAGTAATAGAGGAATATATTAGTATTAAAAAGAATTTAACAGAATGGCAAGGTGAAGATGGGGATGAAAACATTTTAATTAAAAAAACCTCTATCAAAAGAAATTCTATTGATAATAATACTGGTAATTTATTAATATCTGACGAATTAAAAATTATTATACAATTAGAAATTCTTAGCCATTTAAAAGAAGTAGGAATAGGCTTTAACATCGTTTCGTCAGATCAAAGTCCTATTGTTAGGGTATTTTACAATGATTATAATGATCTTTTCAAATTAGAAAAGGGTAAATATGAAATAGAATTTATAGTACCACCATATAACTTAGCAACCGGAAATTACGAAATACTGTTTGACATCTCCTTACCCGATATTAAAAAGATAAGTTCAGAAAAGACAAATTTGAATTTTGAATTAACTGCAAAAAACGAACTTGGAAATAAATATGCTGCTGAAAATGCGCCCTATTTTAATTCTATAGTTAGACCAAACTGGTTTTCAAAAATTAGTAATCTTGTATAAATCAATTTTGCGTACACATGGTTTCTATAATTATCTCAACATATAAACCCCAATATTTAGAAGCAGTAAAACAAAATATAGCTGAAACCATTGGTGTTCCATTTGAAGTTATAGCAATAGAAAACAAGAGGTTAATGGGTATTTGCAAAGCATATAATTTGGGTGCCGCCAAAGCTAAATTTCCTTATTTATGTTTTGCACATGAAGACGTTATTTTTAAAACCCAAGATTGGGCAAAACAGTTAATAAAACAGTTTGAAACAGATAGTCAGACTGGATTGATTGGCGTGGCAGGAAGCAAATATAAATGTATTTCTCCAACAGGTTGGTATAACGGAATTGAGGAACTTGATTTAAGTAATATTATTCAATATTCAAAAGATATTAAAATTGAACAATTCAGCCGTTTTAATAGAAATTTTGAAGAGGCCGTTTGCTTAGATGGCGTTTTCCTTTTTACTAAAAAAAATATTTGGAATGAAAATAAATTTGATGAAAAAAAATTTAAAGATTTTCACTGCTATGATTTAGATTTTTCTTTAAAAATCAGTATGGAAAAAAAGGTTTTTGTAACAAATACAGTTTTACTAGAGCATTTTTCTATGGGTTCCTATGATAAAACGTGGGTAGATGAAACTATAAAATTGCATAAAAAATGGAATTATTTGTTACCAAAAGGAAAAATAGATAAGCAAATACAAAAAAAACTTGAATGGGATAATAAAATTGATTTTTTGTATAAAATGATAGGCTTTAACTATTCATTTGTTCAACTTTTACTAGTATATTTTAATTTCGGACTTAAATATTTTTTTTACACTACCGTATCAATTAAAGTTTTCAAACTGATCCTTATTACAAGTTTAAAAAATAATTATACTAAACTTGTTAAATAATACTTTAGTTATAATAACCCTTGCAATATCTTTACATATAACACTACCACAAATTGTCTTTGCTTTAGGGTATTATGAATATGAAGTAACGATACGCAAAGCCAATTTATCTCCTTGTAAAAATACTTAACTAACCTTACTTTTTATGTTACAGGTAAATGTTTTAATAAAATAATAGTCTTTGTAAAACAATTTTACGAACAATGTTGATTTTGCCGGATTTGTTTCAGATCTAAAAACATAGTGTAAAAACAGTATTATACTTGTAGCGAACGCTAAAAAAGAATTTAATTCTTATATATTAAAATTATACTATAATCTATCCCTAACTAAAAACCTGGCACTAAAGGCGCAAAAAGTTGCTAAAAACAAATATAGCCAACAAGTAGTCAAGACTTTAAGAAATGAACTACTTATAAACTTGTTAAATACCAATTGAATTAAATATGGTAAGTATTATTATTCCTAATTACAACCACGAGCATTATCTAAAACAGCGTATAGATTCAATATTATATCAAACTTACCAGGATTTTGAAATAATTATTTTAGATGACTGTTCCCCTGACAA
>NZ_JBGCVY010000056.1:0-95070 GCF_041088075.1 Mucilaginibacter sp.
ATTTATAAGCAGCCTTACTTATTTGTATAAAGAATTTTGTTTAGAATATGGGATTGAAGAAAACGAAGAACTTTTTATAAAAATAAAAGTTCAATCTAAAGGAGGTATGTTTTTAAGGGGATTAGGGATTGCTGCTGTCGTTAGTATAGCTGGAATTCTATCATTGTCTGATAACACTAATGTAAAATTAGAATTAGGTAATCTTAAAGTACAAGGAAGTTCTTCAGGGCTTATAAAAACTTACAGTAATTTTTTGGATGCAAGTCAAAAAAGACAAATCGAACTACAAAAGTTTTTAGATAGTAGAAAAAAGTTAGATGCTAAACCTGTCAAAGATTCCGTTACTAAAGAGCAAGATACTGTTGATTCTAATAAAATAAAAAATGGCGTATCTTTGCCTCCCCCTAAACAGTAAACATACTTAGATTGATTTCTAACTTATATTTTTTAAAAATGTCAGCTATATTTATTATATTTTGTATATTAATATTTATTGTTGAATTAGCAATAATATATAGCCCTTTATATTTTTTGAGTTATAACCTTTTACATATCGATAAAAAAATTGGAGATAGTAGGCTTTTCAATATATTACTTTGCCTATCAATTGTCATATCGCTTATACTTTTACCTACTTCGGTAAATATTTTTGGATATTTATTCTATAAATAATAACTGATTTTAAATTTGAGTTAGTTATAAAGACTTGAATACTTCTTTTATCCCCTATTTTTCATACTGCACCGTCATCTTCGCCACGCGTTCTTCCAACGATTCCATCGTCATCTTTTCACGTAAACGGTCAACTAAAATCGGGAAGGCAAAAGGGGTTGGGCGTTTGATGGTTTTGATCACGATTTCCTGTGTCGAAATCCGTTGCAGTGCTGCCCGAAGCCGGAACTCTTCCAACTGGTACGCCAAAGCTTCGTTGTAGGCTTGCTGCACCAGTAAATTATCCGGCTCGTATTCGCTAAAAACCTCGAACAGCAAAGAAGTGGAAGCCTGCAAATGTTTGTTTTTGATGGGTTGACCAGGATAACCGGTAAAAACTAAACCGGCAATGTGCGCAATATCGCGGAAACGGCGCTTGGCCATTTCGGTGGCGTTTAGGCTTTGCTGGATATCATTTAACAGGTTTTCCTGTGAAAAAAGGTCTTCCTCCAATGCTTCTTTTATCGGTATAAAATCATCGGTCAATAGTTCAAAACCATAATCGTTCATAGCGATGGAAAACGTAGCGCTTTTAATCAACGCCAAACGATAGGCCAGGAGTGAAGCCATACCTTCATGCACTTGCCTTCCTTCAAACGGATAAAAAAACAAATGGTGGCCTTCCCGCGATTCCAATTCTTCAATTAAAAACTGGTGCTTTTGCGGCAAACAGGATTCTTTCGCCTGCAAATCAAACAGCGGTTTTAAAGCTTTTATTTCGATGTCTTTTTCCAACCCGTGCGCCACTTCATCCAGCTTTTGGCGGATAACGGCGCAATACTGCGAAGAAAGCTGCATCCGCTGGCCCATCCAACTTGGGATAATGCCTTTTTTAGAAGCAGATTTTTTGACGAAAGCCGTCATGTCTTTCACCTTGATCAGTTCCAAACTTCTTCCCGCAAACCAAAAATTATCGCCGGGTTTTATTTTGGAAATAAAGTTTTCTTCGATCGTGCCCAAACTGCCGCCGCTCAGCCATTTTACGCGTAGACTCACTTCGCTGGTAATTGTGCCCATGCTCATCCGGTGGCGCATGGCCACGCGGCGGTTGTTCACTTTGTACAGGCCTTCTTCAATTTCAACCTTCAAAAATTCGTCGTACTGCGAAAGCGTTTTGCCGCCATAAACGATAAAATCGAGCAAACTGCCAAATTCTTCGCGCGAAAGATCGGCGTAAGCGTATGCTGTTTTTACCTGCCTAAAAACAGCATCGGCGTAAAAACCATCCGATACGGCCAGCGTAACCAGGTATTGCATCAGCACATCAAAAGCCAGCAAAACCGGGTCGCGGCTTTCGTAAATTCCGGCCAGCATCGCTTCTTTTAAAGCCGCGCCTTCCATCAGTTCCAACGAATGTGTGGGCACGAAATACGCTTTGGAAGTTGCGCCAGGATGGTGCCCGCTTCGCCCGGCGCGCTGCATAAAACGGGCAACGCCTTTCGGGCTGCCGATTTGGATTACAGTATCTACGGGACGAAAATCAACACCCAAATCCAAACTGGAAGTGCAAACTACTAATTTCAGCATTTCGCTGTGCAGTGCATTTTCCACCCATTTCCGCAAATCGTTATCCAGCGAACCGTGGTGCATCGCCATAATCCCGGCGTATTCCGGATACTTATCTAAAATGGCGTGATACCAGATTTCGGCGTGTGCGCGTGTGTTGCAAAACAGTAATGTCGTATTGCTTTTGGACACAATTTCCATCACCTGCGGCAGCAGTTTTACGCCAAGATGCCCACTCCAGGAATAACGTTCAATCTGGTGCGGAATAACAGATTCAATGGTAATCTTTTTTTCAATATCCGAACGGATGAGCCGAACGTTTTCCTTCGGGAAATCATTTCCCAACAAAACAGCAGCAGCTTGCTCCAAATTACCGATGGTTGCGGAGATGCCCCATATTCTCAGTTGCCGGTTTACGTTTTCGGCTCTCTCTCCTGAGGAGAGGGTTGGGGTGAGGCTTTTCAACCGCGATAATCCCAATTCCACCTGCACGCCTCTTTTGCTGCCTAAAAGTTCGTGCCATTCATCCACCACCACCACTTGCAAGTGTTGCAGCGTTTTGGGATAATCTTTTTGGGCAAGCATCAAATGCAGGCTTTCGGGCGTGGTGAGCAATACTTCCGGAAGTTTTTTGCGGAGGGCATTTCGTTCGGCAGTTGAAGTATCGCCGGTCCGGGTGCCGATCGTCCAGGGCAAACCCAAATCATCGCAAACGGATTGCATGGCTTTGCGGATGTCGTTGGTCAAAGCCCGGAGCGGTGTGATCCACAACAGTAAAAGTCCGTTGTTTTTCCGGGTCTGGTAATCTTTCGGGTGTTCGTTAATATAACCGGCCAAAAAGGGCAGAAAAAGCGCAAAAGTTTTACCACTTCCGGTTGGCGCATTGAGCAAGCCCGATTGCCCGGCCAGGTAAGCCGCTTCCATTTCCTGCTGAAACGTAAACTGCTTCCATTTTTTCTGCTTGTACCAATTGCGGATTACCTGCTGCCCCTTTGTGCTCATCTTGAAATACAAAGTTAAAAGGATTGTGTATATTTTTGGCTGAAGTGCTGGACTGCTTCTGCCTATTTAACTTTAACCGTTGGCTGAAGCCAACGGCAATGAATTACAGACCGGGCAGTTTAAGGTAATCATTGCCGTCCCATTTATGGGACGGTAGAAAAGGGAGGAAAAGCGGCCTGACTAAACCTGCCATGAGGTTATTTTAAAAGTGCTTTCCTCCACAATCAGGTATTTCAAAGTAAAACTATTTTTAAATGATTGAGTTGAGGCAGAAAGGAAAAATAAAAAATGATTAATTCTTTAAAGTATCAGGATTATACAGCAACCATAACTTACAGTGCGGAGGACGAGGTTTTTTATGGAAAAGTTATCGGGTTAAATGATTTGATCCTTTTTGAAGGGACTTCGGTTGCCGAACTGAGACAGGCTTTTGCAGAAGCCATAGAAGATTATTTGGAGACTTGCAAAAATTTAGAGAAAATATACCGATAAAAGAAGCATCCTAATCTTCTGGAAATAACTCCTGCTGGATTTTTCCAAGTTCCACTAAAACGCCAAAATAGCCAAACTTCAATCCGCCTTAAGTTGGTTCTCAATTTTCTGCGGATGCAAAGGTTTCAAACCGGCTAAAATTTTACCGGCATCCTGGCTTTTTGCTTTTCCTTCCAGCACAATCGTGTCGCCTTTTACATCGGCCCGAACCGTTGGATAGGTTTTTAAAACGCTGTCGGCTGCCTGCTTCAATGGGAAATTCGTCGTCAAAACAACCGGCGCAACTTCAATATGGTTCACAATCCCCTTGACGATGTTGATGCCTTTTACGGTTTGTTCGGCTTCACTTTTTGATTTTTCGGAAGCACATTTCCCGGTTAAAGTAACCACACCATCTTCCACCATATAATTAACGGCTGCCAGGTTAAGGTCGGTTTTTGCTTTGGTTGTAAGGTCGGCCTTGATTTCTTTGTCTAATTCCTGCTGGCTGCAACTGCTCAAAATTCCCAACAAAAACAAGGAAAACAATATTTTATTTAAACGGAATATGGGTTTGCTTGTCATAACAAAGGTGTTTATTTCAACATTAAGCTTTATTAAAAAGGTTAAACAAAGCAGCTTTGTTTCGCTTTAGTTCATTCATTTTTGCTGATGCTGTTTTTATCCCTATAAATTATGCAAGCGTTCCAAAATTATTTGCTCGTTGGTTTTTGGCTGCTATTCAGCTTTAATACTCCGCCAAAAAACAACTATACTGTTTTTACCGACCAAAAAACAGTGCCGATAGCACAACTGATCGTTCCGGGAAAATCCATCGGGCAAACCAAATTGCAAGAAGATGCCGTACTGGTTTATAAAAGGTTAGGCCGGCCTGATGCAGGCGATGCGGCGATGGGCAAATCGCTGGCTACCTGGTATGCCGGGCATCGTTCGTTGGGTTACCAAACGCAGGTTTTCTTTTCCCGGTATATGGGCGGAATGGATGATATCACGAGCCGTGTAAAGCAAATTCGGGTTACTTCGCCTTATTTTAAAACGGCTGAAGGGATTGGCCCGGGTTCAACTTTAAAACAAATCAATGCTTTTTTTAAGGTGCGCAAAACGGCCGCTTTTACAGAAAACAAACAACGCTATTTTGTTTATGATACCTTTAAAGGCATCGCTTTTGAAAGTAATGCAGGCGGCAAATGTACGGGCGTAATTATTTATTTATTGGGCGGCCGCGGCGGGTTTACTTATCTTCCTTTTCATTCCAATTAAAAGTCGGAGTAAACAAAAATACTTCTTTTAACACTGATTTTTAGGTGGTAAAAGAAGCATGGGTGGTTTTAGGCCGAGAGAGTTACTCAGCTTACTTTTCATTCCGAGAAAAACCTTTTAAACAAAAATGCTTCTTTTAGCACACAAAAAATGGTGTGCTAAAAGAAGCATGGCAAACCAACAGAACAGGATGTTACCAGCCCGTGTTTTGTGTCAGTTTATTATTGGTAGCTATTTCCCGTTGCGGTATCGGCCATAAATAATATTGGGCTTTCATGGTTACACCTTGTTCGTTGGGCGTTGAAACGGCATCCCCAAAAGTATTGTTGGCCACATTATAAATTTGGTGAGTGCGCTGGATATCGAAGTACGCTTTGTTTTCATACGCCAGTTCGTGGTAGCGCTCTTTCCAGATGGCTGCCCGGAACTGATCTTTGGTCAAACCGCTCAATGGCTGCAATTGCGCCCTTGCCCTGATCTTGTTAACCTGCGCATAAGCATCTGGCGTTGGGCCGTTCACTTCATTGCTTGCTTCGGCATAGATCAGCATGGCTTCAGGCAGGCGCAGGAATGTCCAGTTTTCGTCGCAAATGCCATTGCCCAAAGCACTTTCTACATGGAAATATTTGTACAAGGCGTGTACGCCAAAAATTACGGTATCTGTCTTACTGCCAAATTGCGGATAGCTCGAAAAATAAAACTGCCGTTCTTGCGTGCGTAAATCGCCAGGTTCGTAACTGTTGAAAAACTGGTTTGTTGGGATCATCCCGCCCAAATGGTCTCCGTAAGCGCCAACAGGAAGGTTAAACGGTACGGTTAATTGCGTGATCGCATTAGTTCTTACGCCAACCAGGTACTGCGATTGAAAGATTAGTTCACCCTGGTTTTTATGTGGATTGTCATGCAGGTAATCGTATTTATCAAACAGTGTGTAGGAAGGCAGTACCAATGCTGCTGTGGTTGCTGCTTTTGCATAGTTTTCTGTTTTTTGAAGCGGATAACCTGCCGTTGTAAGATAAACGCTTGCCAGCAATGTATTAACAGCACCCAGGGATACCCTACCGGTCTGATCAACAGCAGGCAGGCCGGAACTTTGGGCCGCAATTAAATCACTGATGATTAAATCATAAATTGAAGCAATAGGTTTTCGGTCAGGATAAAGGTCGGGGCTGGTAACTGTAACCGGGCTTGTAATCAAAGGTACATCACCATACAAACGAACAAGATGATAGTAAAAGAAAGCCCTCAAAAAGCTTGTTTCCCCCAACAGTTTCTTTTTTAATGTTTCATCCATACTTACAGTAGGTATTTGCTGTAAGGCAAGGTTTGCATTGGCAATAGCGTTATAACTATTTTGCCAAACATCCTCAAAACCCGGGTTGGTAGCATCTGTACGTTGGTTGATAACATTGCCGTTGTTTACACTTTGGCCGAGGGAAGTTGTATGGCCGGCAAAAAGTTCAAGGGTAATAAAAGGGCTTTCCCCATAGGCATCGCCATTTTGAAACAGGTATAAGGATGTATAAATACCATTAACAAATGTTTGCGCCTGTGCGCCGGTGGCAAAATAGTTTGTTTTAACAAAATTACTTTTGTCCTTTTCGTCAAGGTATTTTTTGCAACTGCTAAAACACAAAACGATGATTAAAAGCAGGTAGGTATTATATCTTTTTAAGTTAAATTTCATGATGTTTATATTTAACGTTAATTAAAAACTAGCATTTAGGCCAAGCAAAAAAGTTCTTGGTTTTGGATAATCGTAAAACTGGATATTCTGGGTAAAATTACTCGAAGGGCCCTGGTTAAAGTTTACCGACCCATTATAGGTTGAAACTTCAGGGTCATATCCGGTATATTTTGTAATTACGAAAAGGTTCTGTGCCTGTGCATAAACACGTAATCGGCTTAATTTTATCGCCTTTAAAATATTGTTAGAGAAATTGTAGCCTAACGTTACTGCCCTTCCCCGGATAAACGACCCGTTTTCAACTTTTGTAGAATAAATTTCTGTTTGGTAGCGAACGTAAGCAGGCCTGTCTTCAGCTATAAAAGTGTTTTGATTGGTGGGTGTCCAAGCATTTAGTACGGTTGCGTAACTGTTGGCTTGACCAGTACGGTCCTGCCCGGAGTGCCTGGTTAGGTTCATGATCTGGTTTCCGTAATTAAACTGCAGCTCCACGCCCAAATCAAAACTTTTATAGTTAAAGTTATTGCTGAACGTGCCGTAACCATCAGGGATAGATTTGCCAAGTACAACTTTATCAGCAGAGGTAACCCTGCCGTCTCCGTTTGTGTCCTGGATTCTAAGGTCTCCCGGCAACAAGCCGTATTTAGCCGCTTGCGCTGCCTCGCCCGTTCCCCAAGTGCCTAAAACTTTGTAGCCATAGAAGCTGCCAGCCGGTAAACCTACGCGCATTAAGTTAAATTGTGAAAGAAATGTAGGGCCAAGGAAAATATCATCATTAGATGCACCCAAGGCTAAAATCTTGTTATTTAAGAAAGATATGTTGAAATTGGTGTTCCAGCTAAAATCCCTTGTTTTAATATTAACGGTATTAACTGAAAATTCCAGCCCTCTGTTCTCTAATTTACCTATGTTTTTATAAACGCTGTTAAAGCCGCTTGTTTCCGGCAGTGGTGCATTTAGTAAAAGTGCTTGTGTTTTTTTTGAATAAGCATCGGCTTCTAAAGTGATACGGTTATCAAACAAACCGAATGATACACCTAAATCATATTCCGCAGTTTTTTCCCATTGTAGTTGAGGGTTGCCAATGCTTGTTTGTGTTGTGCCAATTGACTGGCTGCCGCCAAAAACATAATTGGTTGTATTGATATTTGCAAGCGATTGGTACTGCCCAATCTCAGAGTTGCCTGTAAGGCCATAACTTAACCTGACTTTAAGATCAGAAATCGTTTTATTGTCTTTCAGGAAATCCTCTTGCGATACCCTCCAGGCTAATGCTGCCGAAGGGAAAAAACCATATTTAACGTTTTCTCCAAAACGGGATGATCCATCGGTACGGCCTGTTAAAGTTACCAAGTATTTATCTTTATAGCCATAATTTACCCTTCCGTAAAAAGACTGCATTTGCCATGCCGTATAACCTGATGATGGCAAACCTGGTATAGAGCCGGCACCAAGATTATAATACTGATAAAAATTATCAGAAAGGCTGCCGGTAGAAGTTCCGAAACCTAATTGTTGAAAATTTTGACGTTCTGTACCTACAACTACATTTAAGGCGTGTATTTTATTAAACGTGTTGTTATAGGTAAAATAATTTTGCCATTGCCAAAAAGTATTGTTGTTTTCATTAAGGGAGGCAGAACTATAGGTTTGGCTTGCTGTTGATCCTCCTACAAGGCCGGTTTGTGAACTTGGATAATAATTAGCGGAAGTGGTTACACCCAATACACTGCGGAAACTAAGGCCCTTAAACAAATCAATGTTTGCATAACCGTTGCCGCTGAAAACGCGTAGTTTGGCCAACCGCTGTATTTCCAGTGCCTGGGCTACCGGGTTGTCGCCGCCTTCCATATTCGGGTAGTCCGTTCTTTTTCCATAACTTCCGTCAGGGTATCTGATAGGTACAATAGGGATCATTTCTATCAACATCCTGGGAATGTTATTGCCGCCTGTGCCATAACTGCCGGCCTGTTGGTCCTGGGTGTTATAATTTAAGGTAGCGCCTACTTTTAACCAGGGTTTAACTTGGTTGTCCAACGTTAAACGGGCATTGTAGCGTTTTAAGTAACTATTAAGGATAATACCTTCATCATCAGCATAGTTTAAAAACAGCCCATAGTTAATGTTTTCTGAACCTCCTGTAAATGACAGGTTATGGTTTTGGCTGTAAGCAGTCCTTGTGGTTGCTTTTTGCCAGTCAACGTCATACAAAGGGTTTAAATTGGCATCAAATAATTTGCCAATCAGTGCTGTCCTTATTTTTACCGGGTCATCATTTACATATTTTCCGGCAGCCCATCCTACCGGATCATATTTTTTTATGTTAGCATAAGATTGGTCTTCTACGGCCAAAAACTCTTTTGCATTTAGTACAGGAAGCTCTTTTGCCATTTTGCTCAAGCTTACATAACTGTCATAACTAACCGTGCTGGGGCGGTTTTTAGCGCCTCTTTTTGTAGTGATCAAAATTACGCCATTGGCACCGCGCGTACCGTAAATAGCCGTAGAAGATGCATCTTTAAGTACATCAATAGTGGCTACGTCATTCGGGTTAATGGAGTTTCCTCCTGCTGTCCATACAATTCCGTCAACTACATATAAAGGATCTGTACTGGTGTTGATAGAGCTGTAACCACGGATACGAATCCTGGTATCGCCGCCCGGTTCGCCAGAATTTGTTGATACGTTTACACCGGCTATTTTTCCGGCCAGCTCCTGCTCCAAATTCGTTTGCGGCCGTTCCTGCAATTGTCTTGCGCTTACACTTCCAACAGATCCCGTTAGGTCAGCACGTCTTTGTGTGCCATAGCCCACCACTACAACTTCACTCAGTGCTTTAGGCGCTTCGGCCAATACCACATTGATCTGTGATTTGTTTGCAATAGGAATTTCCTGTGTGGTATAACCAACAAAACTAAACACCAGTGTTCCGTTGCCGTCAGGGGCGTTTAAGCTGTATTTGCCGTTTACATCGGTTACTGTACCAATGCCTGATCCTTTAACCTTAACACTTACGCCCGGCAAAGGGCCTTTGACATCGCTTACTGTACCTTGTACTTTTTGGGCGGCAACAACATTGGTCTCAATAGCAGCCTCTTTCTTTTTAACAACAATTGTTTTCTGAATGATCTTGTAGGTTAAAAGCTGGTCTTTAAAGCATTTGTTCAATGCTTCTTCTACCGTTACCGGGCCTATTTCAATGTTTATTTCCCCGGCTTTTGCTATGTCCTGCTTGTCATATAAAAAATGGTAACCGGTTTGTTTTTCGATAGCCTTTAGCACTTTTTCGACAGTGGAATTTTTTTGATGAAGTGTTACGATCTGGCTATAAGTTTTAGCGCTAACATTGGTAAGGGCTGCAATTATCAAAATAGCAGTTAATTTCATAACCAATAAAATTTTGGACAGGTTAGGCCAGGCCAAAGGCATAGCCTCAGAATTAAAATTCATAAGTTTGTAGAGTTTGGGTTAAACAATAGCTTTCAATTCGTCGATTGTAATTTGGGGATCCAGACACTTGCCGGGAAGTGGTGCAAACACTTGCCCGGTTTTTTATGATCGTTTCGGTTATGGAAACGAAGGGAGCCCCGACGCATATAGGTTTAATTTTGTATTTCTTTCATCATAGCTTAGTTAAAGTGAATAATTGGTTTTATTTTATGTTGGTTAAATGCAAACTTGTATAAGTGCCAGTTTAAGTTTTGTTCAATTTATTTTCAATGCTTCTTTTATCACCTAAAATCTTAAATTTTCGATTTGGTTTTTATCTCTATCGTTTACAAAAACAAATTTTATAGGTATAAAAGAAGCATATTAATTTTCTGATAAAAATTCAAACATCCCTAACTCCTTTATTTCATAACCGTAATATTTCTGCCGTCCATTTTAAAGTTGACACCAAAAAACTTAAGCATGTTCAACAATTCGGAAATCTTTACACTGCGCGATATCCGGCCTGTAAACTGTTTAACCGGTATTTTCCCTTCGTAACTTGTTTTTACATTGTACCATCTTTCGGCCTGCCGCATTACGGTTTCGATGCCCGCATCTTTAAACTGGAAAAGGCCGTTTTTCCAGGCTGTTTCGTCGTCCACATCTGCATCTTCAATAATCTTTGTTTGGCCTTGTGCATTTAAAAGCGCTTGCTGGCCGGGTTTAAGAAAATTAACCGAATTCCCGCTTTTTACTTTTACTGATCCTTCCAATAATGTGGTTTTTATAACACTTTCGTTGGCATAAGCCATCACGTTAAAATGCGTGCCCAGTACTTCGATTACAGAGCGGCCTGTTTTTACAACAAACGGCATTGCCGCGTTTTTTGCCACTTCAAAATAAGCTTCGCCGGTTATTTCAACTTCTCTTTTTTTGCCGGTAAAAACAGCAGGGAAACGCAAAGATGAAGCCGCATTGAGCCAAACTTTACTGCCATCGGCAAGTACAACCTGGTATTGGCCGCCTGTTGGCGTTGAAATGGTATTTAAGGCAATGTTATGGTCATTCGGTAAACCAACTGGTGCTTTATAAATCACCTGCCCGTCTTTGGTTTTGGCAATGTTGGTGGTTCCTTGTTTTGCTAAAAGCCCGGTATGTGCATTGTCCAATACGATTGTTTTGCCGTTTGCAAGCGTCAGGATGGCTTTGTTCCCTCCCGGCAGGATGTCGTTTTTAGGCTGATGTTTTTGGGCTGTTTTGTTACAGCACTTTTGCGGCCGGTTAAAATAAAAACGGGCCCCAATACTTAATAAAAGCAGGGCCGCGGCCGCCGCCGTAATTTTTTTCCATATTGGAATTTGCTTAATTGATGGTAAGGTAACGCTATCTTCCTCTTTGGCTTTGACATGTAAAATATAATCCAGGATCTGACCGCTTTTTACCGGATCGAAAACATCTTCCTTATTTTCAAATCCGTCCCAGGTGTTTTTTAAAAGGGAAGTCAATTCCTCATCACCCGCATAGGTATCCAATAATTCAAAAAGTTCCTGCTCTTCTTGCTTAGTGGCAGTTTTTTTGAAGTATTGGTTAAATAGGTAGTTCAACCTTGCATTTGGCATTATCACCCGGATTAATATTTTTAGTACAGCTGGTTAACAAGGAAGTTGAGGCGACCTTGTGTACAAGACAACCAACACTTACAAAAAGGGGATATTGATTCTAAAAAAAAATTAAAAAAACAGCAGGGCCAACAAAATTAAGCGGGCGGCTACGTTTGCATTAACATAATTGGTGATGGAAGCGGTAGCAATCTGCAAGTATTTTTTCACGGTTTCGTGCGATAAGCCGAGATTCTCCGATATTTCGGCATACTTTAAACGTTTGTGCCGGCTTAGCAAATATACTTTTTGTTGTTGCGGCGGCAGGTGGTCTATGGCTTCGTCCAGCAAACTGTAATAGGGGTTAAGCTCTGCTTGTGCCAAAAAATTTTGTGTATAATGCGCTTCCGGCTCTTTCTGTGCCAAACGCGCTTTAACCAGCTTTTTTAAGGCATTCAACGTGTGGTTTTTAGATACCACAAACAAATAAGCTTTAAAATTTTGTACTTCCCGGAGCGTTTCCCGGTTCAGCCAAATCTTTAAGAATACATCCAGCACAACTTCTTCTGCCAGTTCGGCTGAATTGGTAAGCCGTAAAACGTAAGTGCCCAACTGCTGGTGGTAAGTATTAAACAAATGTTGAAATGCCTGCTCGTTTCCCAGGGAGATTTGCAGGCACAGGTTTTTGTCGCAATTAATAGGTTGGTCAGCCATGGTTTATAATTGGTTCGGGAAATGTAGCCATAAAATTACATTCTTTCCAATTAATAAAATAAGCCCTTGCTTAAATTATTTTTTAAAAACCAATATGCTTCTTTTACCACTGTTTTTTTAGGGTGGTAAAAGAAGCATGATGATTTAGGCAAAAGGTTTGCAGGCTCGCCCTTGAACAGGTTTACGGTTCGTGCTATTTAATTCAAGCAAAAATCGGATTAAACAAAAATGCTTCTTTTACCACCCCAAAAAAAGGGTGATAAAAGAAGCATCTGACAGGTTTTGACCATGACCCATGATCTATGAACCATGACCCATCACCCAACCTATTTCTTCTCCGGCAGTAAAATAAAACGGATCAGGTTTTCGCCGCTTAAATGTTGGTTGGCCGTCGCTTTTGTACTTTGAACGGTGATCTGGTTTAGGTTTTTCACATGTTCCAACACATCGGCCGGGTCTTGCTGATATTGATAACTTCTGGAAATCTGTCCCAGCCAAAAGCCGTTGTTTTTCAATTGCAGTTCTGTCGAGCGGCTTTCCTCGGCCACAAATTTTTCGATGTCTGTCTTTTCGGCACCGTTCTTTTTGATCAGATCAATTTCTTCCAGTGCAGCCGAAATCAGCTTGTTTACATTTTCGGGCGCACAGCCAAAAGAAACAGTGATGTTGAAACGTTGTTCCGGGATTTTGGTGTAACTGGCATTTACGCGAGGCGAATAAACGCCACTTTCTTTCTCGCGCAAACGTTCGATCATTTTAATGTTCAGGATTTCTTCCAGCGCATCCAACTGCAAATTATTGGCCTCGCTGTATTTGTAATCTCCCGTAAAAACCAATTGCACCGAACTTTTTGCCTCCAAACCTTTGTAAACCGTTTTGGTGATTTTGCCGGCCGGCGCATGGATATTTAGGTCTTTAAAAGAAGCATTGCTTCCGGTTGCAGGCAGCGCGCCCAGGTATTTTTCCAGCAGCGGTTTTATTTTTTCGGGGTCGAAATTTCCAACCAACGTAAAAACATCATGGCCATGATCGGCAAAACGCTGCTGGTAAAAGGCAAAAGCTTTATCCAGCGAAGCAGCGTCCAATTGTTTTAAAGTTGGTATCCTGCCGCGCAAATTGTAACTGCTCATTACAGCGGAAACGGTATCCTGGAAAACGTTTTCCGGAACAGCTCCACGGCTGGCAATTACGGTTTTATATTGACTGAGGTTGGAATTCCAGATGTTAGGGTCTTTGCGCGGAGAAGTGGTGTACAAATAAATCAACTGCAAGGCCGTTTCCAAATCTTTTGGCGAAGCACTGCCGCTAAAACCCTGCGCCGTAGAACTGATGTAAGGCGAAACGTTGGCGATTTTGCCGGCCAGCATTTTATCCAATTGGATTTGGGTGAAGTTGCCCACGCCGCTGCTGCCCACAATTCCATCGGCAAAACTTGACGAAATATAATCGGCATCACTGGCCAGAGAAGTTCCGCCGAAACTGAAACTGTTGATCAGGATCTGGTCGTTTTTAAAATCAGTTGGTTTCAAAACCACTTTTACGCCGTTTCCTAAAGTCATTTCGGTGGAATTAATGGCCGCGTTTTTCTTTTCGGAAACTGTTTTAGAACCGGTTGGCACTTTTTCTAAAAGCGGGCTTTTGCTCACTTCGTCCACATAAGCTTTAATCCCTTCGCCTGCGGTCGAAATCCAATTAAGCAACGTTTTTTCGGTTGGCAAATTGGCTTTTTCTTTCTCGGGAGCCTGCACAATCACTACGCGGTTTTCATCGCTGATGAACTTTTTGGTGAGGCCGTTCAATTCACTCAACGTAATCCGACCGATGTTTTTCTGATAGAAATCGTGCTTAAAATCAATACTCGGGATGGCATCGCCTTTTAAAAAGTTTTGCTGGTACTGGTTTACAAAAACCGAAGAACGCGTTTTGTCCTTCTCGTTAAACTGCTGGTCTAATGCGGCCATCACGCTTTGTTTGGCACGGTCTAATTCGGTTTGCGTGAAGCCAAATTTTTGTACGCGTTCGTTTTCGGCAACAATTGCTTTTACGCCTTTTTCCAATTCGCCTGGTTTGGTTACCACGATGGAACTAAACGCTTCCAGGTCAGCCAGAAAATCGCTGTAACTGCTTTGCGCAAACAAAAACGGCGGGTTGCTTTGCTGCGTGAGTTCGGAAATACGCGCATTAATCATGCTGTTGAACAAATTGATGCGCAGGTTTTGCAGCATATCCAGCGTGGTTTTTACAACCGTTCCCGGCCGTTTTATAATAATCTGGGCGATGGTGTAAGGC
Organism: Mucilaginibacter sp.; assembly: GCF_041088075.1. Lineage (GTDB taxonomy): Bacteria > Bacteroidota > Bacteroidia > Sphingobacteriales > Sphingobacteriaceae > Mucilaginibacter_A. The sequence goes on from NZ_JBGCVY010000056.1 coordinate 14,692, forward strand.
TGCTCTTTGTCGGTTACTATTTTTACCAGCGTTTGTTTGTGCACCGGGATTTCATATTTCACATATGGTTTTTCTTTGGCCGGGTTTTTCAGTTCCGAAAAGTTTTGCCTAATTAATGCCAAAACCTGCTTCGGGTCAAAATCGCCAACGGCAACCACCGCTTGCAAATCCGGACGGTACCAATCCTTGTAAAAATTTTTGATTGTTTGTGGTTTAAAGTTTTTAAGGATGTCTTCTTTCCCAATCGGCAAACGCTGGGCGTAACGCGAATTGTTCAGGATAATCGGAAGCGTTTGTAAAGAAATCCGCTCCTGTGCATTTTTACCGCGCAAACGTTCTTCTTCCAAAACCACGCCGCGTTCTTTGTTGATCTCGCTGTCGTCAAACGTATCCATACCCGCCCAATTGGCCAGGATATCAAAACCTTTGGCAAAAAGCTTGGTACTGTCAGTTGGCATCGGCAACTGATAAACCGTTTGGTCGAACGAAGTATAAGCGTTTAAATCGGCGCCAAATTTAATCCCGGATTTTTGCAAAAAGTTGACCAGTTCGTTTTTCGGATAATCGCGCGTGCCGTTAAAAGCCATGTGTTCTACAAAATGCGCCAAACCCTGCTGGTCGTCGTTTTCTAAAACTGAACCTGCTTTGTTTATCAGGTATAAATCGGCGCGGTTTTTCGGCTCTGTGTTTTTGCGGATGTAATACGTTAAGCCGTTGGGCAGTTTGCCGATAAGCACGGCCGGGTCGGCCGGGACAAGCGAACCAGCCAGAACTTCGGGGCGCGGCCTGTTCCGGGGCGAAGGCTGCGGTTTGGTTTGGGCGATTGCGGCGGTTTCAAAAGCCAGCAAAGCAATCGAAAGGTAGAGGAAGCGGTTTTTTAGCATGAAAAAAGTCAATAAGGTTTTACGTGTTTTAGAATTAGGGGATACTGTTTTTATCGGTGTTTTTTTGGTGTTAAAATTGAAATGCCTATTTAGGTTAGCTCGGTTACTGTTATCCAGCTATTGTTAAACCCTACTTTATCAAGTACAAAATCCTTAGATACAACTTCTGGCTTTCGTAAATTTATTACCAGCCTTTCTTTTGGTACTGATTCAAATATCGTGAATTGTTGCCCTCCTGATTGCCAGGTAAATTTTTGAACCTCATTTTCTTTATAGTAACCGTACAGGTTTTTGCCATTCCATTTCCAAAAAAATAATTCAGGGTCGTATCTGATTGCATCAACCTCGTATATCACACATTCTAATAAATTTTTAGACCGGATTAAAATTATAGTCCTTAAATGTTGAAACTTCTCACGTATTGCAGAAACCCTGGCGTTGTAAATGTTCAAAACTTTTTCCCCATGCTCTTCCGGGAATAAACCAGGTTGCACGTTGTAGTTATATGAATTTATCAAATCATTCCTGCCAGAAATCAACCTAATGTTTGTAACGGTAGAGGGTTTTTTATTCAGGATAGATTTTGCGCCCCATGCAGTATTGCCCATCCTGATGTCATCTAACCCTACAACACTCGGTGTCCAGTCTGCGCCAATGGCTTTTCCAAAAATAGCTTCCCATTCTTTCCCTTCTATATCGGCCTCTCCTCTTGTGGCAAGTATATAAACCAATTGCTCGCCAATTTTGTAAGGGAAATCTTTCGGAAACTTATTTAACGGGTAGGGAGGGACAGATTTATTAACGGTCCTTAATTTAGGTGAATTGTTGTCCATCCACGTTGTTATAATATTTCATAATCATATAAAACAGATTTCATATCGCATGTTTCGGCTACGTATGGCAGTAATTTAAGGATAACAGCTTTAACAAGGTTTACCGGGACTGCGTTGCCAGCTTGTTTTCTGGCCTGTGTGTCATTCTCAATAATTTTATAGCTGTCGGGAAAACCTTGCAGGCGAAACATTTCTCTTGGTGTCAGTCTTCTTTCTCCATTTACAAGCAAATAGTTATAAGAAGCGCCTGCACGTAAAGCACAGGAGTAGGGGTAAGAACAGATATTACCGGATTTATTTTCGTGCCAAATGGAAAGTTTGTAGGCAGAAGTATGCTTTTCTTTCCTTTTGGTAGCGATATAATCAGATGCAATATGCTTTTTGTCTACGTTTGGTTCTAATATTTCTGATAAAGGTTTGAAAGGGCGCACAGGATGCGGGTAAGAAAATAATATCGGGTCTTTATGCCCGACAATTACAACGCGTTCCCTTTTTTGAGGCAAACCATAGTCAAGTGCATTAAGTACAGCAACACGAACTGTGTATTTCAGTTCCTTTTTAAGTGTGTTTAGGATAACTTGTAAGGTTTGGCCCTTGTTGTGCCCAACAAGCTGCTTCACATTTTCCAGTACAAAAGCTTTTGGCTTTTTCTCTTTAATAATACTGGCTATGTTATGAAACAAAGTGCCCCTTGTATCCTCAAAACCCTTCATATTGCCAATGATACTAAATGGCTGGCAAGGAAAGCCACCGAATAAAATGTCATGGTCAGGAATGTCTTTTGGGTCAATTTTAGTGATATCGCCAGCAGGCCTTTCACCAAAATTGTTCTCGTAGCTATCCTGGCAAAATTTATCTATATCAGACGAAAACACACATTCAGGTAAAATATTATTTTCTTTGCAGGCCTGGTCCATTGCTATACGGAAACCGCCAATGCCACAAAAAAGGTCTATAAATTTTAGTTTTTCCATTTCTTGGAATTTAACAATGATGCTTTTTTTAGCAACTGCTTTTTGTTCGAAAATAGCTTTTTCCATTCAAAACAATACGTTTTTTAAAATAAAAGTTGTTTAAACTTTTTTATAAGATCCTGTTTTTTGGGGGTGATGCTTCTTTTACCCTATAAAAATTGGTGCCTTTACCGGTCTCAAACAAATTAAAAACTGGCAATACCAATTTTATGCGATAAAAGAAGCATAACGCGTAAAGCACAAAAGGATAAGTTTAAACAAATTCATAATTTAAGTTTGTCAAATCCTTCAAACCTTAATGATAATGTTTTTCCGGTACATCAGCCATAAAATTACAAACCAAATCAAAACATAAGTTAAGCCACCGGCCAGAGAGGCATTGATGGGCGAAAAGTAAGGCGTAAAAAACTTTTCGTAAAGGTATTGATGCCCGTTTACTGTTTTTCCCTCCGCATTATGAACGTTTATCATACTTAAAATACGCGGAATCAAACCGGACAAAGTATAAACCGTGATCGCATTCACCCCAAAAACCACAAACGGTTTGGTAAAACGTTTGTAGCCTTGCACATCAATCAGCCAGTAAAGCAAAGTTAAACCAATGGTGGCCAGGCCGCCGGTATATAAAACGAAAGAACTGGTCCATAATGCTTTGTTTATCGGGAAAAAAAGATCAACCACTAAACCGGCAATGACGGACAGCACGCCAACAGCAAACAGCCAGGAAACTTTTTGCGCATCGTCTTTGTCTTTCCGCTTTAAAAAAGTTCCGGCCAGAATACCAAAAAGCGCGGTTGCAACAGCAGGAATGGTGCTTAAAATCCCTTCCGGGTCCCAGGTTTTGGATGATTTCCAAAGATGTGCTTCCCCTAAAATTGTACGATCGAGCCAGGCGCCCAAATTAGTTTCCGGGTTTAAATTGGCATAACCAACTCCCGGAACCGGAATAAAAGTCATGATGAGAAAGTAAGCAACCAAAATGGCCACAAAAGCATTTGTCCAAACCTTGCGGTTACCATAAATATAAAACAAAGCGGCAATGGCGTAAACCACGGCAATGCGCTGGATAACGCCCGGGATACGTACGGTACTAAAATGAAGATAAGGAAAAAGGTTGAGCACCAGCCCGATAAGATACAAAATTACGGCCCGGCGAAGGACGCCAATGGTTAGTTTTTTATGTAAACCAATATCCGTTTTTTTGCTTTCGAGCGCGTAAACGATGGATACGCCAACGATAAACAAAAAGAACGGAAAAACCAGGTCGGTTGGCGTGCAGCCGTTCCATTCCGAGTGTTCCAGCGGCGCGTAAATATGGCCCCAATCGCCCGGGTTGTTTACCAAAGTCATAAAGGCAACGGTGATGCCGCGGAAAACATCGAGCGAAAGGAGGCGTGGTTTGGCGGTTTTTTGGGTAAGGGTTTCGGTCATACTTCTTTTATCGGTACAAAAATCAGCAGGAAAAAATTTCGGGTCAGCAGAAAATGAATTAGTTTAGGCCGTTCGCAATCTAATAAAACCGCAACACATTGAACAGCAATTTACAGCAACTTTTTGCAATTGCGCAAAAGAAACACAAAATGATTATCGGGTTGATGTCGGGTACATCGTTGGACGGCTTGGATGTGGCTTTGTGCCGTTTCAGCGGAAACGGGATGCAAACGCAATTTGAGTTGCTGGAATTTGAAACGGTAAGTTACAATGATTTTTTTCGGGAAGAAATACGCCAGGTCTTCTCTAAAAAAATGGTTGACCTGGAGAAACTGACTTTGTTAAATGCTTTTATCGGAAACCTGCACGGAGAAATGGTGCTGCAATGCCTCGAAAAATGGCAGGTAAAAACAGCATCGGTTGATTTGATTGCGAGCCACGGACAAACCATTTACCACGCGCCGAAACACCAGCACCGGCAAAAAAACTATCCAAACGCGACGCTGCAAATTGGCGACGGCGACCATTTGGCCATGAAAACAGGGGTTATCACGATCAGCGATTTCCGGCAAAAACATGTGGCTGCCGGTGGCGAAGGCGCACCTTTGGCTTTGTACGGCGATGTGATTTTGGGCAGTAAAAAAGGCGAAAACAGGGTTTTGCTGAACTTGGGCGGCATTGCCAACTTTACTTTTTTGCCTGCCGATGCTTCTTTTAGCACCATAATTTCGAGCGATGTTGGCCCCGGAAATACTCTGATGGATGCCGCTTGCCGCCAATATTTTAATTTGCCTTTTGATGCCGGTGCCAAAATTGCGCTTTCCGGTAAAGTGAACGAAGGACTGTTGGCGGCTTTAAAAGCACATCCGTTTTTTGCAGCAGCTTTGCCAAAATCAACCGGGCCGGAAGTTTTTAATTTGGATTATGTGCAGGTGGCACAAGAAAGGTCATCAACGCAAAAAATCAATCCTGCCGATTTGGTTGCCACGCTTACTGTTTTTACGGCACAAATTATTGCGGATTGCATCCTTAAAAATTTTTCTGCGGAAGGTTTACAAATATTTGCAAGCGGCGGCGGCGCGCGGAACCCTTTTTTGATGCAACAACTTCAAAAACTAATGCCTAAAAACAGTATCCAAAATTCGGCCGCGCTTGGTTTGCCGGCGGATGCGAAAGAAGCGGTATTGTTTGCTTTGCTGGCCAATGAAGCGGTGGCGGGAGAGCCGATTGTGATAAATTCTAATCCGGCGGTGCTGATGGGGAAGTTTAGTTTTGGGCGGTAAATCATTCAATTCCTGAAAACCATTAGTGGATTGTAGTTTTTGTGCCGATATAATAACAGGCACCAATTTTATAGGCATAAAAGAAGCATTATAAATTTTTATGGTGAAGTTGTTTGAACTTTTTTCTGCCGCCTTCTTTTTGGGTTGATGCTTCTTTTATCACCTAAAAATCTTAACCAGTTGGCTTTTTAAATTCGTACAAACACCAATTTTTGCCTGATAAAAGAAGCATGGCATTTACTTTATTGTACAAAGAAATATTATGTGAAAAAATTAAAAGAAAGTACATTATATTGCGTGGCTGAAACCCGTGTTTCTTAAACAGTGGCTGTTTAACCAGCCAGATTTTTAATTGCCTTTGTTTTTTATTCAAGTATATTTATCTCGTCTTTCGTCCATAATAAATTCTTTCTTTTTTATCTAATGTTCAATCAAAAAACCAATTACGTATGAAAAAAAATCTACTTCTGTTTTTTCTCGGGTTTTTATTTTATGTGGCACAAGCTGTTGCGCAAAGCAAAACCATCACCGGTAAAGTTGTAGCTGCCGAAGACGGCTTGCCTCTGCCCGGCGTTTCCGTAAAAGTTAAAGGCACAACAACGGGCACGCAAACGGATATGCAGGGTATTTATACCATTAATGCCAGTGCTGGGCAAACATTAGTTTTTAGTTTTGTTGGAACGGCAACGCAGGAAATACCTGTTGGTGCAGCAAGTGCTATCAATGTTCAGTTAAAACAGGACACCAAAACACTGAACGAAGTAACGGTAACCACAGGCTTTGGCGTTAAACAGAGCAAACGCGACCTGACATCTTCTACCCAAACCATTACCGGTGCTGCAATTGAGCAAACCCAGCGCGAAAATCTGGTAAATGCCCTGCAAGGCCGGATTGCAGGTGCAACCGTAACCAGTACAAGCGGTGTGCCGGGCGCATCGGCATCTATTGTTTTACGTGGGATCACTTCTATTGGCGGCAGCAACCAGCCATTGTTTGTGGTTGATGGCATCCGTGTTAACAACGATGCCATGAGCCAAAGTGCATTGGCCTCTAACGGCGATAACCGGCGCGAAGATTTTACCAATCGTATTGCAGATATCAACCCGGATGACATAGAATCTGTTACCGTATTAAAAGGTGCAGATGCTGCGGCAGTTTACGGCTCGGATGCGGCAGGCGGTGCAATTGTTATTGTTACCAAAAAAGGCAAAAGCGGGCCAGGCAATATTACTTACAACAATAACTTCAGTTTTTCTAACGAATACCGTTTCCCTAAAATCCAAACTACTTTTGGCCCCGGTACTGCCGGATACGCAGACCCTACAACCAGGCTTGCCTACGGCCCGGCTTATGCCCCCGGAACGCAGACGTATAATAATTTAAAAAACTTTTTTCAAACCGGTTATTCGCAACTGCATGACCTGGCTTTTGCAGGTGGTACAGAAGATGCAAGTTACCGCATATCAGGAGAATACCGGCATACAGGAGGTGTTATACCTGTGGTTTACAACGATAAACTCTCGCTCCGTTTTGCCGGGCAGGCTAAATTAACGCCTAAGCTAACCAGCAGTGCAAGCTTCAATTATTTTAATATAGATAACCGTAAAACCAACAAAGGCGATGGCGGAACGTACATCAACGCGCTATCCTGGCCTACAAATGATAATGTTCGTAACTACTTAAATCCTGATGGCAGCCGCAGAACATTATTGCCTCCAAGCCTTCAAAATATTACTGCTGATGCAAGTATAGATTTTGACAACCCTTTTTGGGATGTGAACAATAACATTAGCCGAGATAAAACAAACCGCATGATCGGTAATTTTGATCTTTCTTATGACCCTGCAAGCTGGTTAAATTTAAGAGGTTTATTTGGTGTAGATTTTTATACCACGCAGGGAAATAACCTGGTAAGCCAGTATAGCAATTCCTATCAAAATGCAATTTCATCAGGTTTCCAACCTGCAAGCGGTATCACTAAAGGCGGTATTATTGATAATTATGATGACAACAACTTATTGATCAACGGGTCATTTTTTGCCACGTTAAAGCACAACTTTGGCGATTTCCGTACAACTTTGGCTTTGGGTGCCGAGGTTTACGATGGCAAGGATATCACCAACGGCCAGTACGGCGAAGCATTTTTGCAGCCAGATTTTAATACCATTAACAATACCACACCAACAACACAGCGTGCCACATCAACTTATGCCGAAACGCGCCGGATCGGAGAAATTGCCCGTTTAAGTGTGGTATATAAAGAACTGATCACTTTAAACGCTACCGCCAGAAATGATTATTCGTCGCGTTTGGCCGGTACAACTAAATCTTCTTACTTCTACCCATCAGGTGGTGTTGGGTTTAACTTTTCGGAACTGCCTGGTTTAAAAGGCAGTAAAGTTTTATCATTTGGTAAAATACGTTTCTCTTATGCAGGTGTAGGCAAGGATCCTTTTGCCCCTTATAAAATTAAATCGAGTGTAATACAGCAATCCACAACGGGTGGTGGCTATGCTTACGATGTTACTGGTAATAACCCTGCACTTAAACCGGAGAAGGATTATCAAATGGAGCTGGGCACAGAGCTTCAGTTTTTTGGCGGACGTTTAGGGGCAGAGATCAACTTCTATAAATACCGTGCGACCAACCAGATTTTTGACCCGCGTATCAGCTACGCCTCCGGCTATATTTTGGAGTTGGTTAACGGCGGTGAGATTCAAAATAAAGGTATTGAGGTTGAGTTAAATGCTACACCTGTAAAAACGAAGGATTTTACCTGGAAGCCATTTGTAAACTTCTTTTTAAACCGCGGTAAAGTAATCAACCTGGGCGATCTGCCAGAGTACTACAATTCCGATACCTGGATATATGCCAATGCCCGGTCCAGTATCTTCCCTGGCAGCAGTTTGATGAATATTGCAAGTTTTAGCTATGCACGCAATAATAAGGGGCAAATATTGGTTGACCCTTCAACCGGTATGCCTATTTCAAATAGTACGTTTGTTACCGTAGGCGACCGTCAGCCGAAGTTTACATTAGGCTTTGGCAACAACTTTACTTATAAAAGTATTGGTTTGTCTTTCTTGTTGGATTATCGTCATGGCGGCGATGTGTTTAACGGTAACGAACTGTTCCTTACCCGTTATGGTCTGAGCGCACGCACTGTAAACAGGCAAACCCCGATTGTAGTACCGGGAGTGCTTAAAGATGGCAAAGAAAATTCGGCCGCCCCTACGGCAAACACTATTCAGATCAATCCTTATTACCAAAACGATTATTACAAAAATGCTATTGAGTCTGATTTTGTTGAACGCAACATCAGCACTTTAAGATTAAGGGACGTAACGCTTAGTTACACATTGCCTGCTTCCTTGTTAGGCAGACAAAAAGTATTTAAATCATTCGGGGTTTATGTAACGGCAACGGACTTGTTTTTAATTACCAACTATACCGGTGCAGACCCTGAAGTAAACGGAACAAATTCATCAACAAGGGGATCTGGAGCGGCCGGGTTTGACTATGGTACTTTAGCTACGCCACGGACAATTTCTTTCGGAGTAAGTGTGAAATTATAAGGAACTGTTTAAATTTCTATCATCAAAATCCATAATACTTCTTTTATGCCTATAAATTTTGTTTTTAAATATTTCATCGGTACAAAAACTGTAATAAACCAATGATTTTTAGGGGGTAAAAGAAGCATCGAAAATAAATTGAATAAAATTTAAACAGGCTCTAAGAAACTCGACATGAAAAAACTCATATATACTTTAACGGCTTTACTAACCATAGGTATAGCAAGCGGTTGTAAAAAATTTGTAGATATCAATACCAACCCTAATGCGCCTACCATAGTAGATGCAGCAAGTTTGTTGCCGCCTATACAGGCTGGTATGGAGCGCGGTGTTTGGTATGATAGCAGGTACATTGGCCAATATGCCCAAATATGGGGAGCCTCAGCAGCCAACAACGTTTGGGATGAAGAAGGCTACTCACCTGGTACAGATGCAAACGGTGAAATGTGGCGTACCATTTATTTTAGCCTTGGGCAAAATGTAAACCTGATGATACAGGATGCTACTGCCCATAACAAATACGAATATCTGGGCGTGGCCCATGCGCTTCGTGCTTGGGGATGGCAAAATGGCGCCGATATATACAATTATATGGTGGTAAAAGAAGCATATGACCCTACCAAGCTTACTTTTAACTATGATGACCCGCAAACCGTTTATGCAGAAGCCGTAAAAGAATGCAGGCTGGCCTTGCAATATTTTAACCAGGCTACAAAAACAGATGGAATAACAGGCGTTTCGCCTACCTTACAAAAAGGTGATTACATGTATGCCGGCGACCGCAGCAAATGGGTGAAATTTATTTATTCAATTCTCGCCCAAAATGCTTTGCACATGAGCAACAAATCAACTTTTAACGCAGATTCTGTAGCTAAGTTTGTTGACCTTTCTTTTGCAGGTAATGGCGATAATGCCAGTGTGCAAAACACGGCCTCTAATTCTACTGATGCCAATTTTTGGGGGCCAACACGTGGTAACTTAGGAGGTTTCCGCCAGTCTGATTTTATTGTGAGATTACTTGACGGGCGAATACTTGCAGGTACAACAGACCAGGATACGCTTGCTGACCCACGTTTGCCTTTGTTGCTAAACCGTAGTGCCGACAGGGCTTATCGTGGCGTTGTACCTCCGCTTGGCGATATCAATTCGGCCGATCCTAAAACTTTGATTCCTGCTTTTGCCGGCGCTAACACAATAAAAACAACCGGAACAGCCAAATACCTTTTTAATGATAATTCGAGGGGCGTATTGATGACTTATCCTGTGCTTCAGTTTATGAAATCAGAAGCATTGTTTAAAAAAGGAGATTTAGGTGGTGCCTACACGGCGTACATTGCCGGCATAAAAGGAGCACTTGATTTTGCAAGCAACCCTCCGGTAGCAGCCAGCCTTACCGGTACCCAAAACTATATCCCGTCTGCTATACAAACAAAATATTTGGCCGGGCCAAGCGTACGCCAATCGGCAGCAACTTTAAAATTAAGCGATATATTACAGCAAAAGTTTATCGCCTTGTTCTTATGGAACCCGATAGAAGCATGGTCTGATGAGCGTAGGTACAGTTATGATGCAACCATTTTCCAGGGCTTTATAAAGCCAGGTACATTATACCCGGACAATGCCGGAAAGCAAGTGTACGTCGTTCGTCCGCGCTACAATTCAGAATACATCTGGAACGTACCGGCCCTTCAAAAAATAGGCGCAACTGCCCCTGATTATCATACCACAAAACCCTGGTTTGTTTTACCATAAGCTAAAGAAATTGTAATGAAAAAAACATCAAATATATTTTTAGGTATATTGCTTGTAGCAACTTTTGGTTGTAAAAAAAGTGTAATTACACAATTTGGCGACGCTGCTTCGGGAACACAAATTAAAATTTTGCATACCGCGCCAGGAACCCCGGCTATAGATGGTTACGTAAACGGAACGAAGATCACGCCTAATGCATCGCTTTCTGTTACAGATAATGCATTGGCAACATCAATTACAACTGGTATAATCTATAATTATACAGGATCTTTAGCTACCTATCAGGGCCTTTTTCCCGGAAACAATTATGCGGCTGTTGCATCAGGCAGCACAGTTATCAAAATCCAAACATCAACTCCTGCGCCTGCTTTGGTTAGTCCGCAAACAAACGCACCCGGTACAGTAATTGGTACTGCCACCCAAAATACTATTGACGGTTCGGCTTACTCTGTGTTTGCTTTGGGCTTGCCGGGTTCTACAACTTCGCCGCTCGGAATTAAAGTTGTTGAAGATAAGTTTCCAATAGCAAGTGCAGGCAAAGCTTATGTGCGTTTTGCTTACATGGTACCTAATGGTAAACCTGTAGATGTTTCGGCAACATCTGCTGCAACAGCTACTACCTCAACATTAACTTCTAATATTGCCTATAGTAATGTAAGTGATTTTGTTGCCGTAAATGTTAATCCGGCCGGGCTTACCAACTATACTTTCCAAATGTATTTAGCCGGAACAACAACAAAGTTAGGTACAGTTTCTGCAGCAGTATCGCTTGCGCCCGGCCGTTATTATACCATTATCGGCAGAGGGCTTGCTGCTGATTATGTTGTGCCAGGTGCAGGAATAACGTTAAAAGCCAGCACCAGGCCAACTTTGCCTACAACAGACCCAACTACAAAATATCCCGAAATTTATTTTAACCCTGCGGGGATTACTTCTTACACCAACAAGTAACCCCAATTTTACCATGATAAAAGAAGCATTGGCCAACTCCCTCTTTTGGAGAGGGTTGGGGTGAGGCTTGATGCTTCTTTTATCCTATAAAAACTTGTAGCCCAAACTTAAATGCCACACGTTTTGGCGCTGGCCATAAGCCGGGTTGATTTCAGTTAGGCCGCCTTCGTAACGTAAATCAACAGAAAATTTTAAAATATCAACACCGGCACCGGCCTGGTAGCCCAACGTACTGTTGCGGTAATTGCCAAAATCTCGGTAAGCGTTTTGTACGTTTTGGGATAGGTTTTCATTGTTGTCCAAAATGTAGGTGTACATCGGCCCGGCCATTATCCTGAAATTCAGTTTGCTAAAACCAAACGACTGGCCTAATAAAACCGGTACGTTTAACGTAGTAAACCTGACTTTTCCGCTTTCGGTAACGGTTTGGTTATTGTATTGAAAATCAAAATTACTGCCCGAACTGCCCAAATAAACTTCCGGCTGCACATAAAACCCTTTTCCGATACGCGACCACAAACCAATTTGATAGCCGGGAAGCGCAGTCGAATTAATCCTTCCGTCGTTTACACTTAAATGCGAAAAATTGATGCCGCCTTTTACGCCGATGTTAAACTGTGCTTTCGCGCTAAAACTTAATGCTGCAACCAGCAGGGTGAAAAAATATTTTTTCATGTTCGTTTTTTGGGGTTTGATTAAATTGGGTTTGTATAGTTTAGCACCAGGCATTATTTAAAATTGCCGGTACTGTTTTTAAACGCTTAAAATTTGTATTAGGTTTGGATAAAAATTATCGAAATGGCAGAAATCACCATCAGCAATAAAGATTGGGAACGCGTTAAAATTAAAGTACAGCGAAAATACAACCGGCTAACCGACGAGCAACTGCAATATACCGAAGGCAACGAAGACGATTTGATCAAACGAATTATGGCACTTGTTGACCGCGACCGCGAATACGTTGTTTTTACGCTGAAAAAAGCTTTGGTTAATATTGACAATAATCGTTTGTAAAACCTGTTTTTTGTAAAGCGACAAGCATTATTTCTGCTAAATTAGAGCCAATTTAAATTTATACAAGAAAAAATGCGATGCTTCTTTTATGCCCATAAATTCTGTGTTGGATATTATACCGGCACAGAAACCGCAAAGAAGTCAATGATTTTTAGGTGGTAAAAGAAGCATGTGAAATGCATTGAACAAAATTTAAACAGGTTTTTAGGTTCAGAATCAATTTGTATGAGAAAGCATCGTGTAGAGTTTGGCAGGCGTAAAAAAACAGTTATTGGCTGCGGGCTGTTTCTTCTGGCTATAACGGGCTGGGGTTTTCAGGAAGACCTTTTCCAGGTGGCCAAAAACCTGGATATTTTTGCCACGGTTTATAAAGAGGTCAACATCAATTATGTGGACGAGATCAACTCCACCAAACTCGTTAAAAGAGGTTTGGATGCGATGATGGAAAGCCTGGACCCATACACCGAGTTTGTGCCCGAATCAGAAATTGAAGATTACAAGCTGCATTACATCAGCACGCAATATGGCGGCATCGGTGCGGGCGTTTACAACCGCAACAAAAAGGTCATCATTTCGCAATTGTTTGAAGGCTACCCGGCACAAAAAGCAGACGTTCGGGTAGGCGATGAAGTATTAAAAATCAACGATGTTGACCTGAACGGAAAAACCAGCGACGAAGTAAGCGCTTTGCTGAAAGGCGCAAAAGGCGGCGTGGTAAAACTGCTGGTAAAACGCGAAAACGTAGCGCAACCGATTGTAAAGAATTTGCTTCGCGAAGAAATAAAACAACCCAACGTGCCTTACCACGGGATGTTGAAAAGCGGTATCGGCTACATCAAGCTGGACAAATTTTTGGAAAACTCTGCCCAGGAAGTGCAGGATGCTTTGCTCGACCTCAAAAAAAACAACCCGAAAGGCATTGTGCTGGATTTGCGCTACAATGGCGGCGGGATTTTGCAGGAAGCCGTTAAAATTGTCAATTTTTTTGTGCCAAAAGGAGTAGAGGTGGTGGCGCAAAAAGGCAAAGTGAAAGAGAAAAACAACATTTACTACACGCAAAATACACCGATAGAAACCGAACTGCCGCTGGTGGTTTTGGTAAACGGACGTTCGGCCTCCGCATCAGAAATTGTGGCTGGTGCTTTGCAGGATCTGGACCGCGCCGTTATCATTGGGCAGCGCAGTTACGGCAAAGGCCTGGTGCAGCAAACCTTTAGTATGCCGTACAACAGTTTGGTCAAAATCACCATTTCTAAATATTATGTCCCTTCGGGCAGGTGTATCCAGGCGATTGATTATACCCATCGGAAAGAAGACGGATCGGTGGTGAAAGTAGCCGATTCGCTTATCCACGAATTCAAAACCAAAAACGGACGTTCGGTTTACGATGGCAGCGGCATTTACCCTGATGTGCCGGTGAAACAGGAACTTCCGGCCAATATCACCCATGCGTTGGTCAACAAAATGCTGATTTTTAATTACGCCAACAATTACCGCAACACCCACAACCAGTTGTCTTCGCCCGATAATTTTAGTTTGAGCGATGCCGATTATGCCGATTTTATAAAGTACTTATCGGGCAAAGATTACAGCTACAGCACGCAAACCGAGCGTTTGCTTACGGATTTAAAAATCATTGCCGACCGCGAAAAGCAAATGGGCGAGATCAAAAACGAGTACGAAGCTTTGAAAACCAAACTGGCCGCGAGCAAAAAGAACGATTTGGTGCAGCATCAGGCCGAAATCAAAAAAGTGTTGGAAAGCGAATTGGTTACGCGTTATTATTACGAAAAAGGCCGTATCGAAAACAGTTTTAAGTTTGATAAAGAACTGGAAGCCGCCACACAAGTCATCCAAAACAAGCCCGAACTGGCTTCGATTTTAAAAGGCGAAGGCAGCCACAAAGTAATCGGCAAACCGATTGCCGCGCTGGCCGCAAAAACCCCCGCAACAGACGACGAGGAACATTAGCATGCTTCTTTTATCGGCATAAAATTGGTATTGCTTTTTAACACTAATTTTATGCCGATAAAAGAAGCATCAGCCAAACTTTGCAATGAAGTTGTTTAAACTTATTTCCAGGTGCTTCTTTTATCGGGCAATAATTAAGGTCATCCCCCTGGCCCCCTTCAAAGGGGGAAAAGGGCCATGGCGCATATTTTTCTTTTGCCGAAATTTCTAAATTTTAGAAAGGTAGGCGACATGCTTCCCCCTTTGAAGGGGGTTAGGGGGATGAATTGATGTCGTTGTAAATAGCCTTATTCTAACAAAAATAAGTTTTAAACAACTTGCAAAAGGTTTTTGCAGATAAAAATTTAAACGGTTTCAATCAGTTTAAAACTCACTTTTCAACAACTTTAGCAATCGCTTTTCCCCACAAAACACCTAATTTTTGTGCGCCTTGTTCATTGGGGTGAAGATAGAAAATGCCTTGCTGGCCGTTTTCGTGCTGCATCAATTGTTCGTGCCGCTTTTTAAACTGGTTAAAGCCTTTTTTATCGCCCAAAAATACCTGCTTAGGGTTTGTTTTAGCGTAACTTTTAACCAACGAATGGATTTCGGGGAAATAGCTTTGCAATCGTTTCAAGCCTTCCGCTAAATATTGCGACCGGTTGTAAGTGTTCGGGCTATACCACAAAGGGCGGTGCAAGATGATTTTGCATTTCGGGAAATCGAGCAAAAGCTGGTCGGCAATCGCTTTTAAATTTTGATAATAGTTTTCGGGCGAAACCGGTGCGCCGTTCGGGCCTTTCACCGCGCTGTCGTTCGTGCCCAAATCAATCGAAAAAACAAGTTGTGCATTTGTGTTTTCAAACCCACGGGCAGCTTGCTCTACCTGGTTAAAGGAACGTGTTCCGGGTGAAAAATCAACCGTTGTAAAGCCGCTTATGCCCTGGTTCGAAAAATTTACCTCGCCAGTTTGCGCTTGCTGCTTTAAAAAATCAACCGCAAAAACTGGCGGAGCCATTGTTTTAAAGTCTTTTAATCCTGCGCCATGCGTAATGCTGTTGCCAATAAAAACGATATTTAAGTTTGACTTTGCCGGGTTTTGCGCACTTAAAAAAGGGGCATAAAAACAGTATGCCATCAGCAAAAGCCAAACCGCAATGCTTCTTTTACCGGTACTTTTTTGGCGGGTTATTCTTTCCATTTGATATTCATGTTCCAAAGCATAAACGCCCATTTGTCCGTTTCCTGGCTGATGATTTGCGCGGTAGAACGACCGGCGCCATGCCCGGCTTTGGTTTCGATTCGGATTAAAACCGGCGCTTCGCCTTGCTGAACTTCCTGCAAACGCGCGGCAAATTTAAAAGAATGCGCAGGAACCACGCGGTCGTCATGGTCTGCCGTGGTAACCATCGTTGCCGGATAAGCTGCCGGTTTTAAAGCATGGTAAGGCGAGTACCGGTACAAATAAGCAAACATTTCTTCGGATTCTTCTGCTGTTCCGTAATCATAACTCCAACCTGCACCGGCCGTAAATTTATGGTAACGCAGCATATCCAACACGCCAACTGCCGGGAAAGCTACTTTGCACAAATCCGGCCGCTGCGTTATGGTTGCGCCAACCAGCAAACCGCCGTTGGAACCGCCTGCAATCGCCAAAAATTCGGGAGAAGTATATTGGTTTTGGAAAAGATATTCGGCAGCGGCCATAAAATCATCAAACACGTTTTGCTTGTTCATTTTAGTTCCGGCCAGGTGCCAGTTCTCGCCGTACTCGCCGCCGCCGCGCAAATTTGGTACGGCGTAAATTCCGCCTTGTTCCAGCAAAATAATGTTAGAAGTACTAAAAGCTGGTGTTAAATTCACCCCAAAACCACCGTAAGCATACAGCAAGGTTGGATTTTTGCCATTAAAAACAGTGTCCTTTTTGTAAGTGATGATCATCGGAATTTGCGTTCCGTCTTTCGAAGGATAAAAAACCTGTTTCGATTCGTACAGTTCTGGCTCAAACTCCACGCCCGATTTTTTATACAATTCCGAATCTCCGGAAGCAATATTGTACTTAAAAATGGTGGACGGATAGACGTAAGAAGTGAACGTGTAATACGTTTCCCTGTCCTCTTTTTTCGCGCTGAAACCACCGGCCGTACCAACTGCTGGCAACTCAATTTGGTGCTCCAATTTGCCGTTCATGTCGTACTGCAAAATCAGCGAAGTGGCATCTTTTAAATACTCGGCAAAAAGCTTTCCGCCGCCGGTAGAAATGTTCAAAACGTTTGCTGTTTCTGCAATTAAATCCTGCCAGTTTTCCGGTTTTGGGTTGGAAGCATCAACCGTAATTAGTTTATAATTTGGCGCATTCAAATTAGTGAAAATGAACAACTTGCCGCCTTCATTATCCACAATTTCCTGTTCACTGTCGAAGTTATCAACCACGTTCATCAAACTGCTTTCCGGCTTGGATAAATCCTGCAAATACAGTTCATTGCCCGTAGTGCTGTTTGCTGCGGAGATAACCAAAAAACGTTCGTCTTCCGTTAGATAAGCGCCAACATACCGGCGCGGTGTTTCTGCTCCGCCAAAAACCAGTTCATCTTCAGCTTGCGGCGTATTTAATTTGTGGTAAAAAAGCTGATGGTGTTGTGTTAATCCGGCCAACGCGCTGCCTTTTTTCGGCTTTTCGTAACTGCTGTAATAAAAACCTGCGTTGCCTTTCCAAGCTAGGCCGGAGAACTTGACATCCACCAACGTATCGCCAATAACGGTTTTATTTTCCGTGGAAATCACGATCACTTTACGCCAGTCGGAACCGCCTTCCGAGATTTGGTAAGCCGCCAAACTGCCGTCTTTGCTAAAACTGATGCCGCCCAAAGAAGTGGTTCCATCCGTAGAAAAAGTATTCGGGTCGAGAAAAACCTCCGGCTTATTTTGCCCCAACTGCTGGTACAAAACCGACTGGCTTTGCAAACCATTATTTTTGTAGAAATACGTGTATTTTCCCTCGGTAAAAGGAGCACTGTATTTTTCGTAGTTCCACAGCTTTTGCAGTTTTTTGTAAATCGCTTCGCGGAAAGGAATTTGCGCCAAATACTGCTGCGTTACCTCGTTTTCGGCTTGCACCCAGGCTTTGGTTTCTTCGGATTGATCGTCTTCCAGCCAGCGGTAAGGATCGGGAACTTCTGTTGCGAAGTAATCATCGGTAACATTTCCTTTTGCGGTTAGCGGGTAATGCAGCGTTTTTGTATTCATGTTTTTATGCGGATAGAACCGGATAACGGTTAAGCTAAATAACTATTTTTGATTGTAATTTGACATACTGTTTTTACCGGTATAAAATTGGTGTGGTAAAAACAGCATTGGCACATTTCCCAATCACTTGCTTTTTACTGTATTTTTGCTGCCATGGCCGTTCGCGATAAATTGTATTTTGCTTCCGATTTCCATTTGGGCGTTCCAAATTACGAGACTTCGCGCAAGCGGGAAGATTTGCTGGTGCGCTGGCTGGATTTTGTGGGGAACGATGCGGCCGAAATTTTTTTAATGGGCGATGTTTTTGATTTTTGGTTCGAATATAAAACCGTAGTGCCCAAAGGTTATGTCCGTTTTTTAGGGAAACTGGCCGAACTTTCGGATGCCGGTGTAAAGCTGTACTTTTTTAAAGGCAACCACGATATGTGGATGTTCGAATATCTGAAAACAGAATTGGGCGCAGCCATCATCAGCAACGAACTGGAAATTAAACGCAACGGCAAAAAGTTTTTCCTGCATCATGGCGATGGTTTGGGTCCGGGCGACCAGTTTTATAAACTATTGAAGTGGTTTTTCAGAAGTAAAGTTTGCCAGTGGCTTTTTGCACGTTTGCATCCAAATTTGGGTGTAACTATTGCTTCTAAATGGAGCCGTAAAAGCAGGATCATCAACGAAAAAGAGGAAGAATCCAAGCCCGGACAGCAGGAATGGCTGGTTACTTTTTGCAAGGAAGTTTTAAAAACGCGCTATTACGATTATATGGTGTTTGGGCATCGGCATTTGCCTTTGGACATCCAACTCAACCCAAAAAGTCGTTACATTAATCTGGGCGAATGGGTTTACCACAAAACCTATGCTGTTTTTACCGGTGAAAAATTGGAGTTGAAGTATTTTGAGAAGGAAGATTCGGAATCATCCCAAATTTCAAACACAAGCTTTTAGGATCAGCCCCAATAAATTTGTTTAAAAGCCGTATTTTTGCCCGATAAAAGAAGCATTGCCAATCTGAATAGCAGGATTAGCGGCACAAGCTTCCGTCTTCAAAAAACAATATGTTAGATAAATTAGAGGCGATTAAACAGCGCTGGCAAAACGTAGAATCTGAACTGAGCAACCCCGAGGTTACCAAAGACATGAAGCGTTACGCGCAGCTAAACCGCGAATATAAAGAGTTGGGCAAAGTGGTGGACGAATATCACGTTTACGAGAACGTGATGAGCAATATTGATGCAAACCGCGAAATCCTGGACAACGAGAAAGACGAGGAGTTTAAAGCGATGGCTAAAGCCGAACTCGACGAACTTTTGGCGAAGCAGGAAGAATTGGAATCGAAAATCAGGCTGATGCTGATCCCAAAAGACCCGGAAGATTCTAAAAATGCCATCCTCGAAATCCGTGGCGGAACCGGCGGCGATGAAGCCGCCCTTTTTGCCGGCGATTTATTCCGGATGTACACGCGTTATTTCGAGAAAAAGGGCTGGCAATATAATATTGCGGATATTACCGAAGGCACTGCCGGCGGTTACAAAGAGGTAGTTATCGAAGTTACCGGCGAAGATGTTTATGGTTTGTTGAAATACGAATCGGGCGTTCACCGTGTGCAGCGCGTTCCAGATACCGAAACGCAGGGCCGCGTACATACTTCTGCCGCTTCTGTTGCGGTTTTGCCGGAAGCAGAAGAAGTAGATTTTTACCTGAACCCGGCAGATGTGGAGTTGCAGACTTCGCGATCAGGCGGTGCAGGCGGACAAAACGTAAACAAGGTAGAAACCAAAGTTCAGCTCACGCACAAACCAACCGGCATGGTGGTGGTTTGCCAGATCGAGCGTTCGCAATTGGGCAACCGCATCCGGGCGATGGAAATGCTGCGCAGTAAATTGTACGACATCGAGCTGCAAAAGCACAACGGCGACATTGCCGCCAAACGGAAAACAATGGTTTCAACCGGAGACAGATCGGCTAAAATCCGTACCTACAATTATCCTCAAGGGCGCGTAACCGAACACCGTATTGGCTTAACGTTGTACAACTTGCCCGCCATTATGGATGGCGATATCCAGGAAATCATTGATGCGCTACAATTTGCCGAAAATGCCGAAAAGCTAAAAGAAGGTTCTGTAGCTTAATTTTTTTCTCAAAAAAGATTGCAGAAACCAAAATCAAAGCTATATTTGCAACCTCAAACGGAGTGGTAGTTCAGCTGGTTAGAATGCCTGCCTGTCACGCAGGAGGTCGCGGGTTCGAGTCCCGTCCATTCCGCTTTTTCAATATTGAAAACAGTAAAAACTTCTTAAATGACATCGTTTAAGGGGTTTTTTGTTTTTAGGGAATACCAAATTATTCATCTTTTCACAAAGTAAAAGGGAGTCATTTTTGGGTTTGCTTACTAACTCACGAATTAACCTGTAAAAAGTTGTATTGCAGCTTGTTCAGTTATTGAATATCTTGATTTCTAATGATTAATTAATCAATTTTATCCACTTTTAATTAATCAAAAGCCATGAGAACTACCCTCTCTTTGCTCTTTTCCCTAAGAAAGCCTAAAAATTACCGGTCAGGGGAAATGCAATTTATTTACGTTTAACCGTGGACGGCAAGCGTACCGAATTTGCTGTCAGCCGCAAATGTGATCCTGAAAGATGGGATGTTGCTACTGGCCGGGCTACCGGATCAAAAGCGGATGCCAGTACATTAAATGCTTTTTTAAATGGTATCCAATTTAAAATTCTGGAACTCCAACGCCGGATGTTGGAAGCAGACGAAACAATTACCGCTGAAACCTTGAAAAGCCGTTTTATCGGCAAGGAAGAAAAAGCACGTACCTTGCTATCCGTATTTGAAGACCACAACAAAAAGATGCGCAGCCTTGTGG
This sequence comes from Mucilaginibacter sp., assembly GCF_041088075.1. GTDB lineage: Bacteria > Bacteroidota > Bacteroidia > Sphingobacteriales > Sphingobacteriaceae > Mucilaginibacter_A. The sequence continues at coordinate 35,457 of NZ_JBGCVY010000056.1, forward strand.
GGCAGGAGTTTGAAAAAAGCACCTTGCAACGTTATGAAACCTGCTTAATGCAGGCCAAAGATTTTATGCTTTTGCAGTATAACATTTCAGATATTTCTGTAACGAAGATCAATATCGCTTTTTTAAATGATTTTAAATACTGCCTGCGCAGTGGGTATTTTCGATTCCGCCCTTGTATTTCCAAGCTTTTTTTGACAACTTCCCATTGCGGATAGTTCATCTCTGTAAACCTTGTTTGCATCGTTTGATTTGTGGTAAAACCAACCTACTAACAGGTTCGCATTTTTCATAATTTACACCAACTTTAAATTTAAAAATGTCTTAAATAAAAAGGGTATTATGATAGATTGTTAATAAATTTTTATATTCGTTATTGTAAACGATATGGCACTCTATCAAACACTAACAGACCAGGAATTGGTTTCTCTGTTAAGAGAAAGTGACCATACCGCATATAATGAAATCTATAATAGATATAGCGGCCCATTATACCTTCACGCATATAACAAGTTACGTAGTCGTGAGGAAGCCATGGATATTTTACAGGAGCTTTTTAGCGTAATATGGAACAACCGTACAAAGTTGAACTTCTATACTAGTTTATCTGCCTACCTAAATACAGCTATACGTAATCGTATATTTAAACACATCGCGCATAAACAGCATCAGGAAAAATATATAACCTCAATACAGGAATCTGTTAATCGTGGTGTTTGTATAACCGACCATCTGGTTCGTCAAAATCAATTAGCTGCTATTATTGAACGTGAAATAGATGCCTTGCCTCCTAAGATGAAAGAAATATTTCTTTTAAGCCGGAAAAACCAGCTTAGCCACAAAGAAATAGCAGGCCAATTAAACATTGCCGAGCCTACAGTTAAAAAACAAGTGAATAATGCTCTTAAAATCCTCCGTGTTAAGTTAGGGTTATTCGCATTTTTGGTTTTCTTGATTAAATTTTAGAACAAAACTTACGCTTGTTTATCATTTATTAAATAATTATAAATTTATCTACACCCTAAGGTAAACTTAAGGGTCTTTACTGTTATTAAGGGCAAAATATGCTCGTTTTAAAATGGATAGAGATCAAATTAAGTCCTTAATTGAGAAGTATAATGCCGGGACAGCAAATTCCGGGGAAATTGCATTGTTGGAAACATGGTATCTAAATTATAATTCAGAATTAAAGACTGATTTATCAGTTGTAGATATTCAGTTTGATGTTGATCAGGTCCGTGTCAAGTTGGCGCGGCAAATTCGACCAATGTCAGTTTGGCCACGCGTTGCGGTTGCTGCCTCCATTATGCTGCTGCTTTCCTTTGGGGGGTATTATCTCATTCATAAACGGGCAGAACAACAATCGGCACGAAACCTGGCAACGCTTATTAAACCTGGTGGTAATAAAGCAATTCTAACATTGGCCAACGGAAAACGGATCATCTTAGATAATATTCAGAACGGCGAAATTGCGCAGCAAGGGAATGCTTCAATTACCAAAACAGCAAGGGGCGATGTGCAATATGTTGCAGGATCAGGCAGAAGTAATGAAGTGGCGTATAATACTATGGCCACTCCACGCGGTGGCCAATACCATTTGACCTTATCCGATGGTACTAATGTTTGGCTGAATGCGGCATCATCTATCAAATTTCCTACGGTGTTTAACGGTGCTAATCGTAAGGTTGAAATAACGGGCGAAGCCTATTTTGAAGTTGCCCACAATAAAGTAATGCCATTTAGAGTAAGCTCGGGTAGCCAAATGGTAGAGGTTTTAGGTACTCATTTTAATATCAATGCTTACAATGCCGAGCCAGCTGTTAAAACTACGCTTTTAGAAGGAAGTGTTAAGGTAACCTCGGGCAGTAATAGTGTAGTAATAAAACCAGGGCAACAGGCCAGTTTAGCTAATAATGAATTAGCTGTTTACAATGCAGATACTGAGGAAGCCATTGCTTGGAAGGATGGTATGTTCCGTTTCACCGATGAAAAACTGGAAAGCATTATGCGCAAAATTTCGCGCTGGTACGATGTAGATGTGGAATACGCCGACAGTGATGTGAAAAATATTCCCTTCAATGGTATCATTACTCATTTTGGCAGTGCTAACCAGGTACTGCGCATGCTGGAACGTACCAAACAAGTACAGTTTAAAATTGAAGGTAAAAAGATAATCGTGATGAAGTAACCTGAATTAAGATCATAATTAATCTTTAAATATGCGATATGGAGAGATAAAAACTTAACCCGAAATGTTAGCTGAAAAACAATCAGGAGCATTGGCGCGCCCCTGATCAAGTACCTGCTAATCTACTCGCCAAAGGCGATACAAATAGAGCTTTGAACAATATTTTTTAGTTTAAACAGACAATCAAATGTATAAAAATTTTACAAAAATTTTTTCTACGCCCTCATGCTATGTCCATAAATTCCTTAGGATCATGAAACTGGTTATCGTTATACTCATTACCACTTTAATGAACGTAAGTGCGGTCGGTTTGGCACAACGGATAACCTTTGTTAAAAGGGATGCAACTTTAAAACAGGTTTTTAACCAGATCAATAAACAAACCGGCTACAGCATACTATGGTCTGGAGAGGGTAAAAATAATGATCAGATAATTAATGCCAACTTTAACAATACTGCTTTAAAAGATGTATTGAATAAATGCCTGATCAACAGTCAATTAAATTATACAATTGAAGATAAAACCATCGTAATTAAACTTAAAGAGGTTTCCTTTTTTGATCGTGTTAAAGCAGTGCTTGCACAATATACAATTTCCGGCCGTGTGGTGGATGAAGAAGGTTTGCCGATGCCTGGGGTAAACGTCAAGGTTTGGCAAGCTTCCCTGGGACAGCAAATCTTGTCGTTTGTTGTTACCAATAATGTTGGCGAATTTAGGATTGATGCCAATAAAACAGATAGCATCCAGTTTTCATTTATCGGCTACGCTGCTCGCAAGTTTATTGTCTCGGGCTTGCCCAATCCATTGGTTATAAAAATGAAAACTGCTATTGGACAGTTGGATCAGGTACAGATTGTTGCTTATGGTACAACTACCCGCCGTTTAAATACAGGTAACATTACCCAGATAAACGCCGAGGAAATTGCCAAACAGCCTGTCAGCAACGTGTTGATGGCTTTACAGGGCAGGGTTCCTGGTATGTCAATCGTACAGACTACAGGTGTTTCGGGTTCTGCGCCCACTGTGCGAATCAGAGGGGCCAATTCTATAGGAGCGGGGCTTTCTCCTTTATATATATTAGACGGTGTACCTATCGCGGAAACTCAAAATGCAGTGAATGGGAGTAATCTGGGGGTAAACGGAATCAGCGGATTAGAAGGAATAAACCCGGCAGATGTGGAAAGTATAACTGTTTTGAAAGATGCAGATGCTACTGCAATATACGGATCACGCGGGGCAAATGGGGTGATCTTAATTACAACTAAGAAAGGAAAGGCGGGTGCCGCATCGGTAAACTTTAACGCATATACCGGTTTTGCTAAGGTCGCCCATTTCGATAATATGCTGGATGTGCATCAATATAATGCCATGCGCCGTGAAGCTTTAAAGAATAATGTCATCACGCAAACAGCAGCCAATTCCCCCGATCTGTTTACCTGGGATACAGTACATGTGCATAACTGGCAAAAAGAATTGATTGGAGGTACGGCCGTTACCAATAATGCCAACATTTCGGTTTCTGGCGGTTCCGGTGGCAATACCATATATGCTGATGCAGGTTATCAAAACCAGGGAACAGTTTTTCCCGGTGATGCGAATGATGAGCGTAAATCTATTCGTGTAAATGCCAACCATGTTTCACCTAACGGAAAGTTAACATTGGGCATTATTTCTGGTTATAGCGTAAGCACTTTGAATTTGCAGGGCTTGGATTTAACCAGCAACATTTTTAATGCACCGTCATATCCACTTTATACGGATACAGGAGCTCCTAATTATCAGGGCGTCAATGGATTTCCATATGCGTATACACTGCAGCCCTTCCATAGTGAGACAGATACTTATAATGGTCATGCAACGCTGTCATACAAAGTATTGAAAGGTCTTGACCTAAAAGTTGATGCCGGTTTTAATAACACTGTCGTTTCACAACGCCAAACCAATCCCCTGATATCACTTGATCCTACAGAAAATACCAGCGGTAACTTGCAGGTAGCGGATGATAAAAGCAATACTTGGATCGTTGAGCCACAAATTAATTACAACCTGCAGTATAAAAAAAGCAATATTGGCTTCCTGATAGGTATGTCATTTCAAAAAACCAATAGCACAAGCTCAACAGTCTATGGTGATAATTTTACAAACGAAGCCCTAATCAATAATGTGGGCTCGGCTGGTACGGTCAGCTATTCAGCTTCAGATAGCCAGTATGCGTATACGGCATTATTTGGAAGATTAAACTACGATTTCGACCAGGAATTTTTAGCGAACATAAGCTATAGACGAGATGGTTCATCGCGCTTCGGCCCAAATAACCGCTTTGGTAATTTTGGTTCCGCTGGCTTTGGATGGATTTTCACTAAAGAAGCATTAATAGAAAAAAGCCTGCCTTTTTTAAGCTACGGAAAAATCCGAGTTAGTTATGGTATCAACGGCAATGACAATGTCGGAGATTACCAATATATTTCTACCTACAGCGTGTCACCGGCTAACAGTGTTACAAGTTATCAGGGTAATGCACTAACACCTGGTGTATTAGCCAACCCGAATTTTCATTGGGAAGAAAATCGTAAGTTAGAATTCGGCATTGAACTCGGCGCATTTAGAGATCGAATATTAGCAACAGCTTCTTTTTTTCGCAACCGCACCGATAACCAGCTAATCCAATATCAAATACCAACGCAAACAGGCTACGCATCATATCTTGCAAATTTTCCGGCCTTGCTTCAAAACCAGGGATGGGAGTTTACACTAAATACCATTAATTTGGATTACAAAGTATTCAGCTGGAAAAGTTCGTTTAATGTTGCCTTTAGTCACAATAAGCTGTTAAGTTTTCCAAATATTCAAAATACCGCTTACGCCCAAACTTTGTTTGTCGGACAGTCAATTACCTCGATACAAGGCTATGTTTTTAACGGTTTATCAAACAAGGGTGTTCCAACTTACAAAGACCTAAACAGCGATGGTGTCATTAACACTGCTGATCGTGTCATCCTCGGCAACAAAGACCCGTTAACGGGTGGAATGAGTAATGATTTCAAATACAAGGGGTTTCAATTAAGTTTTTTTATTGACTACGCCCGTTTTAATAGTTATAACCCGGCCATTAATGCTTCGCGGTCTGGAAATATTGGTGCCAATCGTACAACCCAGGTTTTGAGCCGTTGGCAAAATCCGGGCGACGAACTAAATACCAGTACGCCTAAATTCACTACATCAACAGCAACATATGTGGCCCGTAATTTTCAGCAAAGTGATGTAAACTTTGTGAACAGCAATATTTTCAGGTTGAGGAATATAAATTTTAGCTACAGTCTGCCTTATAGCATTATTCATAAGGTAAATATTCAAAATGCTAAAGTTTTTTTTCAGGCACAAAACGTGTATACATTTAATAATAGTGTATATCTGCTTGACCCTGAGACTGGTAATGGTGTTTTGCCGCCGTTGCGAACGTTGACACTTGGTATTAACCTCACCTTTTAAATCATTAGAAATGAAACAAAACATAATACAAAGTAAACTTAGATATGTCATATTCATTTTCACTGCCATATTATTATTGGGTCTATCTGCCTGCAACAAATTTGTTGCCACACCTATACCGACTAATGTTATCGCGGCTTCGGTTGCACTGAATAACGATGCAAGTATAGTTGCGGCACTTGCAGGCGCCTATGCTTCAGTGAATAATACAGCTCCGTCAACCATAACAAATGGGGTTTTATTTTCTGATGAAGTGTTGGCAACCAACGCCGCATCAAGTACAACAATTTTACAGGCGCAGCAAAACACTTATGATGTTACCACCGATTATGATTTCTATAAAAACTATTATCAAGCCATTTATAATACTAATTTGATACTTGATGCACTGGCGGTGCCTAATACACTAACTCCAGACGTAGCCAAACAGGTAAAAGGCGAATGTGAGTTTTTACGGGCCTTTTGTTATTACCGCCTCATTAATTACTTTGGTAATGTGCCATTGGTATTAACCAGTAATGTTGCTGTATCATCAAAGATACCTAATACACCGGTTAGCCAAACTATAGCGCAGATGATTCAGGATCTGACGGACGCTCAGGCATTGCTGCCGGCTGCTTATCCATCTGCGGATCGGGTTCGTGCCAATACATATACTGCGACAGCATTACTGGCCCGAATTTATTTACAGAAGAAAGACTGGATTAATGCAGAAGCAGCATCTACAACCATTATCAATTCCGGAACATACACGCTGCCAACTGATCCTAATGCGGTTTTTATCAAAGGAAGCACCGAAACCATCTGGCAGTTATACAACATTAACGGATTTGTAAATTTTGCGCCAACATTTATTCCGTTACCGACGACAACCGTTTTTTATCAACTGCGCCCTGGTTTAATAAATCTTTTTGGAGCAAACGACCTTCGTAAAGCCGACTGGATAAAGGCGGGCACTGATGCAGCGGCAAATGATTACTATCCGTATAAATATAAGGCCCGCCTGGCTACCACGGGTGACTCAACCGAGTATGAGGTCATGTTTAGGCTTGCCGAGCAATATCTCATACGTGCAGAAGCAAGAGCGCAGCAAAATAATATTGCCGGAAGCCTTGCTGATGTTAATGTGATTCGTGCAAGGGCAAAGGCAGACGCATTGATTGCAACCTCCCAGGATGATATGCTTTCAAAAATAGAAAATGAGCGAAGAATGGAACTGATGACAGAAGAAGGCTTGCGCTGGTTTGATTTGAACCGCACTGGTAAGACGTATGCCGAACTATTTCCGCTCAAGCCAACTTTTACCGCCAAGGCAGTATTATTACCATATACCACCGAGATTTTATTGGCAAATCCGTTTTTGATTCAAAACTCAGGCTATTAGAGCCTGTTTAAATTTTTATAATGAAAATTTATAATGCTTCTTTTATGCCTGTAAATCTTGTTTTTGCAAGATGTTCCAATACAAAAAGTACAATTTTTATGCGGTAAAAGAAGCATAGAAAATATGTTGAACAAAATTTAAACAGGCTCTTAATTGTTACTAAACAAAACACTATGAAAAAGATTTTTGCGATATTATTATTGGCACCAGCGGTACTAAAGGCTCAAACCGATAACTTTACCCTTAGGGGTAAAGTGTCGGCTTCGGCAGCCGCTTATAAAAAAGCCTACTTTAGTTATTCTGACGGAACAAGTAAATCATGGATCACTGATTCAGTTGTGATGAAAGATGGTGCTTTTGCGTTTTCAGGAACTATCAAAGATACAGATTTACATCAGGCAACGCTTTCTTACGGGAATAGTATATCTAAACGTGTTTACAATGATGACCTGCAACTTTTCATCGGCAAAGGCGATCTTTTAACGGTTGATGGCATTACCAATTTAAAAAATGCTAAAATGAAAGGATCGCCTCAGGCTGTGCTATTTCAATCGGCTTCTAACAAGTTGTTTTCCACTAAAAAATTTGATGAAATGTTCGCTGTTTGCAAGAACGTTATCCAACAGTACCCTGATTCAAAAATGTCATTTGCTGTTTTAAACCTGAGATTTAATGTTCAAAATGACCTCTCGCAAACTTATCCTGGCGAAATACCCCAAATCAGAGAGCTTTACCAAATGCTATCCCCAAGAATCAGGGCAACTAAGGAGGGTGAAGAATATGGTGCACATTTAGAAAGATTGGCTCACCTAATGATAGGCGGAACATTACAGGATTTTTCCGCAAAAACTGTCGAGGGCAAAATTGTTAAGCTGACAGACCTTCGTGGCAAATATGTATTGGTTGATTTTTGGGCATCATGGTGTATACCCTGTCGTGCTGAGTTTCCTTATTTAAAAAAAGCTTACTCCCGGTTTAAAAGCAAAAATTTCGAAATCTTAGGTTATTCCATTGATGATGATAAATCGCTTTGGATATCCGCTTTAGAAAACGATGATGTGCCCTGGATGAACGTTTCCAACTTAAAGGGCTATCAGGATCCTACTGCTGTGCAATATGCCATCAAGGCAGTTCCATCAAACTTTTTAATTGGTCCCGACGGAAAAGTGATCGCCGTTAACCTGAGAGGCGAATTAGTAGAATCTAAACTGGAGCAACTCATTAAATAAGTAATAAATTAACAAGGGTATGATGAAAAAATTGAAAGGGATAGTTACCCTTACGGGGATGCTATTTCATTTTAACAGCTATGCGCAAACATCGGCCACGGTACCTACACAGGGGGGCGGGCTAATGAAAACCAAACCTGCCGAGGTGGGCAGGGACGCCTATTACAAATTAAAACGAACCAAATATGCCGAGTTGCGGACCTGGCAGTATACCTTTTCTAATGGCGTAAAAGTTGTCTTGCGGGCTGATGATTCACAAAAAGATATTGTTCTAAATGCCATATGTCCCGGCGGTGCTTCACTACTTAATGATGCTGATTACCAATCGGCCGTTCACGCAGGGGAGATTATTCGCCATTGTGGCCTTGGTGATCTTAATGCAGCCGAATTAAAGGTGAAACTTGATGCCAAAAACGTAGTGATCAACCCTACAATAACAGACAGGGCAAGCATCATAACCGGCACTTTTACGCGCGAAGAAATCGAAACCGCATTACAGGCTATCACCCTGTATTTTACCCACCCCAAAAAAGATGACACTTATTTTGCTGCTTACATCAAAGAGTTGAAAAATAAGCTGAGTGAAGACAGCAAAAATCCTTACGCTGTTTTTCAGGATACTGTAGATGCTACTCTATGGGGAAATCGAAGTGTTTTGACGGCCAAAGACATCAATGGCATCACCATGGATAAAGTTTACAACGCATTTTCTAAATGTTTTGGCAACGCCAACGGCTTTACATTTATTTTTACAGGGCACCTGCAAGGCGATAATATGAACGAGCCCGCAAAATTGGCGGGAATGTTTGAGCAATACCTGGGTTCACTGCCCTCAACTCAAACGGCAAACGCAGTTAATGCTACGGCTGCCCTCATTCCGCAGGGAAAAATTGTTAAAACCATTTATAATGGTAATCCGCCGCTATCGGCAGTTAATTTAACCTATAGTGGTCTTTATGAACATACAGATTCTGTCGTCCTTCAGTTAAAGGTGCTGAACGCTGTTTTGAAAAGTAAACTTAACCAGCTTGCCGCATTTAATGGGGCAAATAAAGCTGTGGTTAACCTTATACTGAACAAATATCCAAAACCGCAATATGCGATAAATGTAAGTTATAAATGCTCAAATGTACAAACCAGTCAAACCATTGCCGATGTGAAAGCTACAATTCAGGATTTACAAAAAGCGGTTTCTGCTGATGATTTGAAAGCCTATGTTGATCAGCGGAAGAAGGAACTCAAGGTAGAAACGTTTGATTACAAGTGGTGGTCGGGTTATTTGTCCGTTCAGTTTTTTAATAGCGACGATCCTTATGTAATTGCACATTACCCGTACAATTTTCATAAAGCTACTTCGGAAACCCTGCAACAAGCGGCAACGCAATATTTAAACGGAGAAAATTACATACAGCTTACGTTGATGTCGGCCAAAACAAAAACCAAATAAAAGAGGATGAAGAAATTGATGATGGTGGCGTTATTGCTGGTAGCAATGATACCCAAAGGCAAAGCACAAGATATAGCGGATGTAGTGAAATGGGATTTTTACGCAACAAAAATAGCCCCTAAAACTTACGAGGTACACATGGTGCCCACGGTGCAGCAGCCCTGGCATATTTACAGCCAAGTCAGTCCGAAAAATGGCGCAGTGCCTACCAGGTTTACATTTGCAGTTAACCCGATAGCGCAGCTACAAGGTAATGTAAAAGAAATTGGTAAAGTTGCCAGTAAATATGAGCAGGTTTTTAAGCTAACGGTACTATTTTTTGAAGGTAAGGTTGATTTTGTACAGGTAGTAAAACTTCGGGCAGATGTAAAAACCACGCTATCGGGCACAGTAAAGTTCATGGTTTGCAATGATCATGAATGTTTGCCTCCGCAAAATATACCCTTTAAAATTACTGTAAAATAAGTACGGATTTATGAAGTATATGAATTGCTTTTTAGCGATAACGGGAATCCTTTTGCTTGGCTTTTCCGGTGTCTCAGCTCAAACGCCGGTACAATGGTCAGCTAAGGCAGAACGGGTTACGGCTAGTAAATATCTGGTTAAGATTAATATGACCATTGGAACCGGTTGGCAGGTTTATGCAGATGATGATAAAGAGGCCGGTTTAACAAACATAAATTTAGCGTATAACCATGAAGGTTTACAGGCAGGAAAAATGCAATGTACCCGTTTAGCAAAAAAAATTAACGATACATTATTCGCAAAAAAATTATCTGTTTTTACAGGTAAAATAGTACTGATTCAGTCCATTAGTTTCCAAAATTCCGTACCGGCAACGTTAAAAATTATATTAACTGGATTTGCATCAAATGGTAAAGAATTTCAACCCATCAAAGAAAGCAAGATTGTACAACTGCAAGGTGGAAAAGCTGATTTTAAAGCGTCTAATATAAAATTAAGCTCTGTTAACCTGCTTCGTCCGGTTGCAGACTGTGGTGGCACACAAAGCGGGGAAAACGGCATGTTAGGGATATTCTTCTTAAGTATAGCAGGCGGTTTACTGGCTTTGCTAACACCTTGCGTGTTTCCCATGATACCGCTTACCGTATCGTTTTTTACGGCGCAATCTGCTTCTAAAAACCGGGGTGTTTTAAATGGTATACTCTACGGGTTCTTTATCTTTTTGATTTACACTTTAGCCAGCTTACCATTTCATTTACTTACCAAACTTGACCCTGAAATATTTAATGTGTTTTCCACCAATATCTGGGTTAACCTCGTGTTCTTTTTCCTATTCGTAGCTTTCGCGCTTTCTTTTTTTGGTTTGTTTGAGATCACTCTGCCGTCTTGGTTAGGTAATGCTGCCGATTCAAAAAGTAGCTTGGGTAGTATCAGCGGTATCTTTTTTATGGCGCTTACTTTGGCGTTGGTATCGTTCTCCTGTACAGGGCCTATCTTGGGCACATTGCTGGTAAGTTCATTATCGTCAGGGGCAGGAGCTTGGATGCTGACCGCAGGAATGGCAGGCTTTGGTTTGGCATTAGCCCTTCCATTTGCGCTGTTTGCCATGTTTCCTGGCTGGATGCAAAAGTTGCCCAAAAGTGGCGGTTGGCTGGATACCGTTAAAAAAGTATTGGCCTTTGTAGAATTAGCCATGGCTTTCAAATTTTTAAGTAATGCCGACTTAGTAGCGCATTGGGGCCTGTTGAAACGTGAAATCTTCATCGGCTTATGGGCGCTCATCGCTCTGGCAGCAGCGTTATATCTTTTCGGGATTATTCACTTGCCGCATGATAATAAAAAAGCAACTATCGGTAAAGGAAGATTAATTACCGGGATCGTTTTGCTGTTAGTGGTGTTTTATTTAATACCCGGGGTAACCAATACATCATATGCCGATTTGAAGTTTTTAAGTGGTTTTCCGCCGCCATCATCTTATAGTATTTACAAACGATCTGCAGGAACGGATCAGGTTACTGCGCAAGTTATCAATGATTATGATAGAGCCCTAAAAATAGCTAAGGCACAGCACAAACCGTTACTCATAGATTTTACCGGCTGGGCCTGTGTCAATTGCCGCAAAATGGAAGAAAACGTTTGGCCCAGGCCTGAAATAGCTGCTACTATCAAAGACCATTTTATTTTGGTATCACTTTACGTGGACGACCGGAAAGTACTTCCGCAATCCCTTCAATTTACTTTCAAAGGTGCGCATGGCGAAAAAGAAATCATTACCAATGGTGATAAATGGGCAACCTTCGAGGCCGTGAATTTTGGCCAGGTTACACAGCCATTATATGTCATACTCAATACCGACGAAAAATTAATGAACCATCCGGTTGGTTATACACCAGATGAAACTGCTTATTTAAAATGGCTACAATGCGGGCTAAAGGCAAGTGCCAACAAGTAAAATCAACAAAGAAATTATTCAAAATTAACATGAAAAAACAGATCGCTATTGGCATACTTTGGTTATTGCCGTTTTTAAATAAGGCGCAAAATATAGTTCCGGAACCTATTGCCGGTAAAATTAAAACGGAGATTAAAGACACTGTGCTAAATATTACTACATTAACTTTAAGTAATGGCATGAAAGTATTATTGAAGCCAACAGACACTGAACCGGGTGTGGTTTATTTTGCTGTATTATCGCCCATGGGCACATCTGAATACAGTAATGCTGATTATAGTTCAGCCTTCAATGCCCCACAGGTGGTTAAAATGGCTGGGGCAGGCAAATTGGATCAAAAAGCGCTGCAAAAATATTTAACCGGTAGGAAGGTGAGTATTAACCCGGTTGTTGTAAAAACTTATTCTGTTTTTAATAACCGGTCATCAACCGCTGATTTGGCTACCGCGCTCGAACTCAATTATGCCTACATCACATCGCCCCAAATTGATAAAGCACGATTTGAGGCTAATATAAAAGAGACGATTGATAACTATAAACCCCCGGTAGAAACTGCTAATAGCTTTTTCAGGGACACCATAGCATTGATCGAAAACAATTTCAATACCCGCTATCTACAAACACCAGTCCAAACATTAAAAGCGATTAATCAGGATAGGAGCTTACAGATATTTAAACAACTTTTTGCTGATGCGTCTACCTTTACGGCCATTTTTGTAGGTCAGTTTGATCCGCAAACCATCAAGCCCTTACTGGAGAAATATTTAGCCAGTTTACCCGCCACCTCCAAACACAAAACGGCTAAGGATGCCGTTATCTATCCACCCACAGGTAAAATCGAAAAAGTATTTTACAAGGGTACAGACACCCGTGCACATGTTGAACTATTATATTCCGGGTTTACAACTTATACTAAAAAGGCAGAGTATGTTGTAGATATTTTGCAGAACGAGTTAAATAAGCGCCTTACCTCCAGATTAAAAACCGAAGATCCTGATCTGTACGGCCTGTGCATTGATATCAGTTTAAACAGAGGCAATAAGCCTTATTTCACCGCTACGCTTGAGTTTGCATGCAATCCGTCAAAAACTGAATCGCTTACCAAGTCTTTAACAGACGAAATCAGAAAAATAGAAGGAGATGGTCCTTTACAAATAGATTTGAAAGCTTTGAAAACCGAGATGATATCGGCTGTTAAAGGAAATCAAAACAGCAATAGTTTTTGGTTGGCTTATTTAAAAAAACAAAGTCAGTATAATGAGAATCCAGCCGATATCAGCAACTACCCAACTATAATAGAATCAATTACGCCGGAGGATATCAAAAAGGCCGCAACCATTTATTTTAATGGTAAAAACCGGATCCGTTTTGTGTTAATGCCGGAAGCTATTAAATAGTTAATGAACTTGTTTAAACTTATTCTTTTGTGCTTTATACAATGCTTCTTTTACCCTATAAAAATTGGTGTTGCCCGGTTTTTGATTTGTTTAGGCCGATACAGGCACCAATTTTTATAGGGTAAAAGAAGCATCAACCTCTAAAAAAGAGGGCCAGAAAAAAAGTTTAAACAAGTTCAATCTTAAAAAAAATTAAAATGAAAAAGCTATTCATCGCATTGTTAATACTGTTGCCTTTCGTCGTATGTGCCCAAAATGCCGATTCTATTAAATATTACAAAGCATTAGCCGTTCCGGATGCTTCATTAAAAGTGCTAAACGCTGAATTTGGCTCTATGCCCGCCTATCAGCAAGAAGACCCCAATTACATCGCCGAGATCCGTGCCATGGCTGCCAAAATCAATAAGCAAAAAAATTGATCCAGCTGCGGTTTATTAAAGAGAACCTAAATTCACTTTATAGTTTGCGTGCCCTAACAGAGCTAGCAGGGCCATTTGTTGATTATAATACAATCGCTCCTTTATTTGCCTCGCTGTTGCCAGAGCAGCAAAACTCGGAGGTAGGGTTGAAATTTAATAAAATAGTAGCTGCAGCCAAGCTAACATCAGTGGGAGCCATAGCACCGGACTTTACCCAAAACGATGTGAATGGTAAGCCCGTGAGCCTAAAAGATTTTAGAGGAAAATATGTTTTGGTTGATTTCTGGGCATCATGGTGTGGCCCCTGTCGTACTGAAACCCCCATGTGGTAAAAGCATACCATAAATATCAGGATAAAAATTTTACGATACTTGGGGTGTCATTAGATAGGCCGGGTGCCAAAGATGCCTGTTTTTTTGTGCGCTAACTGGGGAAACAAAAAAACATCCGATAAATAAAGCACTCCATACTGTTTTTAACGAGAATAGTTAAAAGGGTTATAAAAATGATAAGTGATGAAACTTTACCTGCTTTTTTGGCCAGATGCAGTAATGGTTTTATTGTTAAATGTGGGATTGATACGAAAATATTTACCGCCCGGAAAACTCACCACATAATCGGATTTAAAGTGCATGCTTTTTAAATAATAATCCGTGGTGATGATTTGTGCGCCGGAATTACAAGCTGTTATAAAATCGCTTTTATCGTTTTTGCGTGCCTGCTGCGTATCGGCATCGGCACGCGTGCGGAGGATGTATCCTTTTTTAACCAGCTCTTTTATTTCCGGGTCTTTTGGGTCGTTTCGGATCATCATCGCCGCTTCCGGTGTTCCGGCATCGGCATCGGCAAATAAAATACGGCCTTTTAAAGATGGATGATTACTGATATACATCGCGCGTTTGCCCTTTTTATCGTCTAAAACAAACAAAAACTTTCCTTTTGCCTGGTCAAGCGTTGGCCAACCGTTGTGCGTAACTGCTTCGTTTAACGTATTAAATTTTCCACGGACTTCATCAGGCGTGAGGATATTTTGTTTGCCGAGGTTTTTGGTTAAGCTTTCGTCCAGTTCATCAAAAGTTTGGGTGGTAAATTTTTCGGGAACGGTAAAACCAGGCAGTTTGATGGCTTCATCTTTTGCTTCCAAAGTGATAAAAACCGGATGATGGTTTGGGTGCGCATCCGACCAAACTTTTAATTGATTGAGACAATCTGCAAGTGTTAAACCCTGGCTGCGAAAATCAAGATCGGGAATGTGCAGCACTTTAAAACCCGGTTTCTCCATCACGCCTTTCGGGTCATACGGTGCCTGGTTTTTCACCATTTCCAAACCTTTCGGATGCGCGTATTTGCCGCCTTTTTCATCGGCATAAACATCAATTTCCAAGTTGCACAAACCCATATTCAACTGGTCGGCAAAACTGATATGTTCATAATCAATTTTACTGGCCGAGGCAGAATCACGGCTTGCAAAAAACTTAAACAAAGCCGGGTCAATTGCTTTTTTATAACTGTTGTGCGAACCGATCACTTGTATCTGATTGATCCTGATTTGGTTGTCCTGCTGATTTTTACTGGGTAAAAGAAGCATCAGGGAAAACACAACGCCTGAAAATATTTTCATAATTGCTGAGGTGAAGAGTGATTAAATTAATAGCCGGGGTTTTGGACCAAGTTAGGGTTTGTTTTTAATTCTGTTGAAGGAACGGGATACAATCTCCGGTTCACGTCTTTATTCATTGATAGCACATCGTTCGGCAACGGATATTCTACCTCAAACTGCCCGAAGCGGATCAAATCGTTCCGCCGCCAGCCTTCCCACGTTCCAACGCCGTCCGTTTTAAGATACCGTTGTTTTTAAAATAATTAACGCTGGCCCCATACTCAGCGTTTTTGGAGGCGCCGCCGCATGACAAATTATGGTTTTTAGAAAAACCACGACGCTCGACCAGGTTTTGCCAGTTGGTGTTTGATCCGTCGTCGTCTATCGGGTTTGCCAACGGTCTCTGGTTATTGTTTTTTAAATACTGGCGCAGTTTATCGCCGCTCAACATATCAATTTTTTTTAAACCTCGTCAACCGCTGCATAGCTGCTGTAAGCCAGCCTGGTTTGCCCAAGCTTTGCCCTTTTGGTGGTGATAATGATCACGCCATTGGCCGCCCGCGAACCATAAATAGCAGTTGATGATGCATCTTTTAGCACATCAATACTTTCAATATCGGCCGGTGCCAGCAAATCTATGGAAGTGCCCGGCACGCCGTCTATCACATAAAAAGGTTCCTGCGCGCTGGTCCGTATCGTTGATGGCCCTCTTAAAATTACGGATAGTGCCTGGTTCGGGTCGCCGCTTTTGGTAACGTTTAGGCCGGGCACTTTTCCCTGCAACAGTTCGGCAGGCGTAGTCAAAACGCCTTGGTTAAAGTCTTCGGATTTTAAGGAAGTGATGGCACCCGTAACATCCTGTTTGGTAGAAGTGCCATAACCAATTACCACCACATCTTTCAATTGCTGGCTGTTGGGCAGCAAACTGACGTTGATGGTATTTTGATTTCCGACAGGTATTTCTTTGGTGGTAAAGCCTACCGATGTAAACCTTAACACACTGGTATTGCTGTTAACATTGATGGAATATTTACCATTCATATCAGAAGCAACGCCGTTGGTAGTGCCAATTACCAAAACAGAAACGCCTGGCAAAGGCTGGTTTTTTTCGTCGGTTACCGTGCCGCTGATCATCCTCCCGGATTGTGAAAAAACAACCGCGGGCGCAACCATCAGCAACAAATTAATTAGCAGGACGAATTCCCGTTTATACTTTCCGAATGCGTGTTTGAAAAGAACGATGTAGAGTTTTTCCATAAAAAGCTTTGATTTTTTTGCTGAAGAAAATGTGTTGTTTTAGCTAATTGCTTCTATTTATTTGCTGCAAAGGAAGGCTCCTATTGTTACCAAAAAATCAATTCCTTGTTACTTTTAAGCATAAAAAGGAGGCTGCCAGATTTGCTTTTTTTATTGAGGTTAATTTTGATTCAACTGAAAATCAGAAGCATATACCAAAGCTTTTCAAAGCTTATGCTTTCTTGTTTTTCTAATTAAACTTACATTTAGATAACCGGTTATTAACCTTAAATTAATGTACGGCCAATAGTTTTACCACCAAAATATGCAGGGTAAAAAAAGCATTCTATCAATCGTCATCTTGTTGGCCGGGCTTGCCGCGTTTGGCCAAAAGCCTGGCAATGCGCCATTGCCTTTATCAACCCAACAACAATTTGTCCAATCCAAAAACTATTACTTGCTCACTTTATTCGGGCAATCCCCGCAGGTGAAAAAAATGCTGGAGAGCGATCCTATCCTGTCAAGATTTGCTTCCGCCGAAACAGACAGTTTGCGCCAATCACTTTTATCCTGTAAAAACAGTATTTGCTTTGCCGAAAAAGCAAAGTTTACGGCTGCGGAAATCAGGCTGGTTGCTGACCGTTTATCAAAATTATACCGGCCCGAAAACGCTTTAGGTTTGCTGGTAAAGCAGCAGTTGATCCCTTCGGGGAAGTATGGTTTGTACGGAAATTTAAAGCCGGAAGCGATTTTACAAAAAGCCTGGGAACAGGACGCGCATAAAATCCCTTTTGATAAACCTTTTCTCACATCTACCACTAAAGGCCAAAGTTTTGCCATCACCAATATGGCTGCGCGTTGCGAAAAGGAACTGCATTATGTGCCGTACAAACCCGGCAAGCGGCTGAGCGATACCGACCAGGAATTTTACCCGGTAAAAGAAGCATGGCAAATAAATGCCGATGAGCCGCTTGACCCTTAATAAATCCATGAAAAAAATTAGTATAACCCTTTTTGCTGTTGCCTTTTATTTATCTGCTTTTATGGCTGTTCATATCAATTTAAAGCTGAAACGCGAGTTTACGGTTGATTCTTTAGGCGCTTGCCAGGGGATTTCTTATCAAAACGGAAAAATATTTTTGTACGGCGACCGCGAGGTTGGCATAATCCGAGAATATAAATTGGCAAACGACAGCCTGGATTATCAGCATAAAGAATACAAGCTGACGGTAGACGGCAAAGATGTGATCAACCATCCAACCGGCATTGCTTATAACGGTAAAAGCCCGGTTTTTATCGGAAATTCCATCCGCTTAAACCCGGAAGGAACACACTGGAAAGCGGTAATTTATTGTGTAAACTGGCCGGGGCTGTTAAAAACCGGAACGCTGGACGGCAATATCTTAGGCACAATTGACGACGACACCTGCATCCAGGGAACGCGGCCGGAATATGTGAAATACAAAGGCAAATGGTTTGTGGCGACGGCGGATTACGGGAACAAGAAAAATGAAGTAAGATTGTACGATCCGGAAGCGTTGAAAAAGGCCGCTAAAACTTCGGAACCGGGTGTTTTGTACAAAAGGTTTACTTGCGGCCCTTGGGTGCAAAATTTGTTTTGGATGAAAAACACAAACACGCTGGTGCTGGTTCAAAACCAAATTGAAGGAAGAAAATGGCGTTTTACTTTTGTTGATTTGGAGAAATCCATTGAAACGGGCAAAGAAGTTGTTTTGAATGTAGTTGAAACCGACCGTGCAGATGAACTGGAAGGTTTTGCTTTTTTGGATGGCGCAAAGCAGGGCATCGCGGTTACTTCTTCCAGAACCAATAATGTTAATTTGATGCGTGCCGAATAAAAAAGAGGTGGTAAAAGAAGTATTGGGGGAGAGTGTAAAATAAACTGTGTCAGTTAAGGATTAATGATGATTTTTAACTTTAAGATACAGAAATATGGACGAGCAACAAGGTTTTGATTTTGAGCGCTTCAAGGCAGAAGCGATCAAGGGTATGTATGCGGGCAGGCCGCTGAATGGAGAGAAAGGGATATTTGCGCCCTTATTGAAACACTTTTTAGAATCGGCACTGGAAGGCGAGCTGGAAGCGCATTTGCAGGAAGAAAAAGCGGCCGGGATAGCCAACCGGCGCAACGGCAAGGCCAGCAAAAAGATAAAAAGCATTTCTGGGGAATTTGAGCTGGAAAGCGGCCGTGACCGCGCAGGCAGCTTTGAGCCGCTGGTGCTTCCCAAGCGGCAGGTCGTTATCACTGAAGAACCGGAGGAAAAAGTCATTGGCCTTTACGGGCTTGGCCTGAGCACCAGGGACATCAGTAAACATATCAAGGAGCTGTACCAGATGGACATCTCTGCCAGTACCCTGTCTTCCATTACGGATAAAGTTGTTCCCGCGATGAACGAATGGCGGTCCCGTTCATTAGATTCTGTTTATGCTTTTGTTTATTTGGATTGTATGCATTACAAAGTGCGGGAAGGAAGCAGCGTTGTTACCCGTGCAGTTTACAATATCCTGGGCGTCTCTTTAGATGGCAAGAAAGACCTGCTGGGCATGTACCTTTCTGAGAGCGAAGGCGCGAAGTTCTGGCCCGCTGTTTTGACCGACCTGAAAAACCGTGGGGTGCAGGACATGTTGATCGCTTGCGTGGACGGGCTGAAAGGGTTTCCCGAGGCCATCGCTGCCATCTTCCCGAAAACCGAGGTGCAGACCTGCGTAGTCCACCAAATCCGGAACAGCCTGCGCTACATCACGGAAAAAGACAAGAAAGCATTTATGGCCGATCTGAAACCGGTCTATCAAGCCCTGACCAAAGAACAGGGCTATGAAAACTTGATAATGCTGGACGAAAAATGGGGCAAAAAATATCCCGTTCCGGTTAACTCCTGGTACAACAACTGGGAAAACCTGTCCACCTTCTTTAAGTTCGATGCCCATATCAGAAAAGTAATTTACACCACTAATTCGGTAGAAGGCTTTCACCGCCAGGTCAGAAAAGTAACCAAAACTAAAGGTGCTTTTACCTCAGACAACGCCCTTTTGAAACTGGTATACCTGATCGTACAGAATATCTCCGAAAAATGGGCCATGCCACTCCACAACTGGAACCTCACCTTATCTCAACTTTTTATTATGTTTGAAGACAGAATCAAAATGCACCTCAACAACAACTGAAAAATAACACTGACACAGTTCAGTTTACACTACCAAAACTTCATGCGGTAACTTTCAAAGGCTGGCTGCTGAAAATCACCTTGTTCGTGTTTGCTTTTACCCTTGACAAAATAATACCTAACTAACAACTTGAGTTAATTAAGCATTTGTAATTCTATTGAGCTGTAATGCCGAAATCCCCCCCGCCTTCGCCAAGCCTTTTCCGTTGTGTGTAATTTACCGAACATGAAGCATAAACTTTCCATATTTGTCATTTTAATTTTTATTTTGACTTCATCTTTTAGTGTTGGTTACAATTGGGCTCAAGCTTGGGTTGACGACGCTACTATAACAAAATCAAATTTGTCAAAACCTATTCTTAGTCAGGTTACTGAAAAACATTTGACTTTGATTGTGCTAACCAAGAAATATTTAATTAAGACAGCCTCGAACGGTAACACCTATTTACATTGTTATTTAGTTAACGGCACTGATACAACTACATCAATTGGACGGGCCGATGCTACTATAACAGGATTCTCTACAGAAATTTTAAAAGATAGCATTTGGCAACAATTTCAACTACCTATCAATTCAGATTGTGGCAATTCATATTGGACACAAAAATTGAAAATTAAAACTGCACTTTCGATACGGCTTGACCATAATGAGATTGGACCTATCCGCGTTCCCTTTAGAATAAGGTTTGATCATAACAACAATGTTATATATTCAAATATTATTACAGTTGACATAGATCAAAAAAACTACGACAGAGTAGGCAATTCAAAGAAATAAAACTACACACAACATGGGTTTGGCAAAAAACTGGCTGACGGAATTGATTCAACTTTTTTTTGCTATTTTACTTCAGTTTCGGCGGACGGAATAAAATTTAGCCGATAAAAGAAGCAT
The DNA here is from genome assembly GCF_041088075.1 of Mucilaginibacter sp. Classification (GTDB taxonomy): domain Bacteria; phylum Bacteroidota; class Bacteroidia; order Sphingobacteriales; family Sphingobacteriaceae; genus Mucilaginibacter_A. The sequence goes on from NZ_JBGCVY010000056.1 coordinate 56,340, forward strand.
CAACATTTAATTATAAATTTAACTTTGGTTTGGGCTTACGGGTTTCAAATTCCAGTTCTTCGCCAAGTCCCCGCCGTTAGCGGTAAACGTCGCCTAAATCTCGCTTATAATTCTATCGAAAAATTTGTCTTTTGATAACTTTTGAGTTAACTTTGTAAAGTGAACAAGCAAAGACAAATTATCTTTTACGAACACTACTTTACGGACTTCTATTTATAGCAACCGGAAAAAGCTCAAGAGAAGATTGAATATGTTTTTAAAAATTTAAGGACTGTTCAAAATGTCCCGAAAAAATTCCTTGGTCATATGACAGGGACTGACGGACTTTATGAAATAAGGATTGAATTTGAAAGCAACATTTACAGAATATTTTTCGGTTGTGTTTCTAAATGTATGATGTTCTTATATTACGTTCATAGATAGCGGTTTTCATAATTGAATAGTGGTAAAGCAGTTTTTTTGAGAAGCATACTGTCCTTCTTGCCAGCCTTCTCAACCTTGTCCTGAACCAGGTATTGATGCCTTCTATTTTTTTTGTGTGTTTTTTGCCTATGATGTGTTTTTCTTTTGGCAGCACTTCGGCAAACGCTTTCCATTGGTCTGTACAATAAAAGTTGATTTCCAGCCCCTGGAGCTTTTTTAACAGTTCTTTTATGTTCCGCTTGTCCCGTTTGCCCCAGCTTGCCGCCAGGATTTCACCGCTTTGTTCGCAAATGGCATACAGCAGCCACACTTTCTTTTGCTTGTTGCCCACATATGGCCACTGTTCGTCGATCTGTATTATGTGATAAGCGGCTTTTTTTGGCCTAACTACAGATGCCTTGCCCATGCTTAAAATACTCCTGGGCACACAGTTTACACTAATGCCAAGCACTACGGCACAGTCCCTTACGCCACTGCCCCTTAAAAGCATCCGCTTCAGCAAGCCCTTGTTCCTATGGCCTGCGCCCCAGTAAAGGTATTCTTCCTGGAACTGAAGCCCGCAGGACTTGCAAAGTATATTTTGCACGCCTGTCTTTTTCTTGCCGTTTTTTACTACCTTTCCACTATGGCAGCGGGGGCAGCCAACTGTTTTGTTTGATTTCACAACCAACAAACCCCGGCAGCCCCGCTGCTATTTTATCCCATCATACATTTAGAATCACAACCTATTTTGCTGTTTTGACAAAGGGAATTTAGTGGTTTTGTTTAACGGCTTTCAAAAGAAATCCCAAAAAACACCAAAGAATGAAATAGACCTGGCTTTAAAACTGAAAGACGAATATTTTAACTTAAAAAAGAAAAAGTAATGAACAAAGAAAATATTAAAAATGTCAAAAATTTTGACGAATTATTGGACATAAAATACGGGAAAATAGGCACGCAAAAACGAGACGAATTTGAAGAAAAAGCACAATATTTTGTCATTAGTGAACTGTTGAAAGAAGCCCGCAAAGAAGCCAATATGACACAAGAACAATTGGCTGAAAAAGTTGGAACAAAGAAAAGTTACATTTCAAGACTTGAAAATGGCAAATGTGATATCCAACTTTCGACACTTTATAGGATTTTTGAGTTTGGACTTGGAAAACGTGTTAACTTGATGTTCGGATAAAAACGCCTACCGCCAACATTGGTTTGGCAAAAAACTGACTGAAGGAAGTAACATCAACTTTTGTTTTGCTGTTTTGCTTTGGTTCCGCAGAAGGAACAAAATTTAGCCGGTAAAAGAAGCATCAACATTTGAATATTAATTTAGCTTTGGTTTTAGTTGACGGGTTTCAAATACCAGTTCTTCGCCAAGCCCCCGGCGTTGGCGGTCATGCTTGCAACGACTTCCGATAATGTAAAATTCATTGACCGGCAGCTTCTTTTTTCGTAAATTCGTTCGGTGAAACAATCTAAAGAAATAGAACTTGATTTTGAAGTTGATAAGCTGACCAACTCAATTGAAAACGCCGTTTCAGGCGAAGTTTTTGATACCTTAGTTACTTTACTTCAGTCTACTGGCAGCAAGCAAATCAAAAAGACTGAATGGACTTTTAATTGGCAAACCGAACTCAAAGACAAAACCAGGCAAATTTATAAACTGACAACAGTTAATAACCCAACTATTATTCATGGATTAATTAGCCTAACGCACAAAGGTGACCATATTTTCATGGATTTGATTGAAAGTGCAAAATTCAATAAGGGAAAAAATAAACTTTATAAAGGAGTAGCAGGTAATCTTGTTGCTTTTGCCTGCAAAATATCTTTTGAAAAAAGCTATGAAGGCGTAGTTTCTTTTATAGCAAAAACGCAACTGATCGGACATTATGAGCAGGCTTTGGGTGCAAAACTGTTTGGCGGTAACCGTATGTTTATTGACACCAAAGAGGCACTTATTTTAACAACCAAATATTTTAAAGACTTTAAGCTATGATAGATTTCAAGAAAATGGACGATAAAGACTTTGTTTTTGTAAATAAAGCTTTAAGCGACAAAGAGGAAAAAGAATTTAGCGAATTTCTAAAATCCCGCAAGACAAAAGCAAGACGGACACATGACACTAAAAAAGTAAAAATGCTTCACGACCAATAGCACGAACCGCCAACATTGGTTTGGCAAAAAACTGGCTAACGGAAGTTATTGAACTTTTGTTTTTCTATTTTGCTTCTGTTTAGGCGGACGGAACAAAAATTTAGCCGATAAAAGAAGCATCAGCATTTGAACATTAATTTAACTTTGGTTTTGGCAGAAGAATTACAAATACCAGTTCTTCGCCAAGCCCGTAGTCCTGGCGGTTATTGTAAAAGATAGCCCGTAACTATTGGCCCCAAGACGAAAAACTGAAAACAATTGGAAAAGGCAGGCGATAATTTTGAACTTTTGATATCAATAAATAAAAAGATTGTCCAATCCAAACCATATCTGAGAATGGTGTTAGTTGCCCAATTATTCCGGCAAACTTACCTTTTCACAAAAAGATAGTGCTTCTCTTTTTTAGGTTTGGCATCTGCCCAATGTGTATTACACTTAGCTTAGGCTATACAATTTTAAACCCAATCAAAAGAACGCTTACTAATTTAAAAACAATCAATTACAAAAAATAAAATGACAAAATTTACAGAAAGTTCGGACAAAAAATTTGCGAAAGACATTATTAAAGGAGCGCCAAACCAAGCAAAGGCCTGGTTTAATTTTGACCACGAAGTTGGGGAAGTTGAAACTATAATCCCATTGAAGTATAAAGAACTAATTTCGTTAGGCGTTGCACTGACAACGCAATGCCCGTACTGCCTTGAAAAGCACACAAAACAAGCCAAAGAACATGGGGCAACAGAAGAAGAAATTGCCGAAACGATTATGATTACGGCTGCTTTGCGCTCGGGTGCCGCAATGGGTTATGGTTTGTTGGCCATGAAGCTATTTAAAGGCGAGGAATAAGAAGTTTTATCCTGACAACAAAAACAGAAAAACAAGTGGTGCAAGACAACGAATTGTTTCGCTGTCTTGCTTCGGTTCCAGCTTAATTAACGAAATTTTAGCCGATAAAAGAAGCATCAGTTTTCAAACAATAATTTAACTTTGGTTTCAGCCTAAAAACTTTTAAGCACTCACACCATCGGCAATACCTTTTCTGCTGATGGCAATAGCATAAAGGCAACAATTACGATGGACAATTTTATTAAGCAGACAAACATTTGCACAAACAAAAAATGTTGTTTTTATATATAAACTAAATTTTTCCAAGTTAAGAGCCTGTTTAAATTTTGTTAAACTTATTTGCCATGCTTCTTTTACCACATAAAAACCATTGTCTTTTTGTAGCCGCAAAATATCCGAACACACCAAATTTATAGGCATAAAAGAAGCATTGTAAAATTTTATGATATAAATTTAAACAGGCTCTAACACTTCAATAATTGTACTATAGAAATATTATGAACCCGAAAGTTGACTTCTATTTTAACAAAGCCTCAAATTGGCAGGAAGAAACCAGGAAATTACGGTCAATTGTTTTGGATTGCGGGCTGGCTGAAGAACTAAAGTGGGGCTGTCCTTGTTATACTTTTGACAACAACAACATCGTTTTGATACATGTATTTAAAAAATACTTTGCGCTTTTGTTTTTTAAAGGTGCCTTGCTAAACGATGCCCATCATGTCCTCATCCAACAAACGGAAAATGTGCAGGCTGCGCGACAAGTTCGGTTTACCAATATTCAGGAAATTGTGGAGAAGGAAACCATTTTGAAAACTTATATTTTTGAAGCCATTGAAGTGGAAAACGCCGGTTTAAAAGTAGAATTTAAAAAGAATACAGAACTGGCATTTCCTGAAGAATTTCGACATAGATTGGATAAAAATGCTGCTTTAAAAACTGCATTTGAGGCATTGACACCGGGACGGCAACGGGCCTACCACCTTTATTTTTCTCAACCTAAACAACCCAAAACCCGGGAAGCAAGGGTTGAAAAATGTATTGAGCAAATCCTCAACAGAAAGGGGTTGAATGATTAACAGGCTCTTGTGGGAAATTAAACCCAAATCAAGCTATTGCTTCAAGCACGCTCCGTTAAGGCTTAATAAAAAACTACTTCTTTTCCAAATTGCCCGAAGGCGGCAAAACGGCAACATCACGTTCAACTTCTGTTTGCTGCACATGTACCGCATAATCTGCCGGTGCAATTTTAACGCCTTTGAATTCGGCGTAAACTTGGGTAAACTCGGCGCCAAAATATAAAATGGCGGCAGTGTAATAAACCCAAACCAAAATCACGATAAGCGAACCGGCAGCGCCATAAGTTGAGCCGGTGCCGGTGGTAGAAATATAAAGGCCGATCAAAAAACGGCCGATCATAAATAAAACAGCGGTAAACAAAGCACCCGAGCGCACATCTTTCCAACCAATTTTTACATCGGGCAAAACTTTAAATATTACCCCAAAAAGTACGGTAATAACGATAAAACTAATCACCAAATTAATAACCTGTACAAGTATAATGGTGATATCGGGCAAAAAACGGGTAAGCAGGCCGCTTAAAGCAAGCACCAAACCGTTTATAACCAGCGACACGATCAGCAAAAAACCCAAAGCAACGATCAATGACGAAGACAGCAAGCGGTCTTGCAGCAACTTTAACCAGCCGCGTTTTGGCTTCGCTTTAACCTTCCAAATAATGTTGATCGAATCCTGGATTTCTGCAAAAATACTTGTCGCGCCCAACAGTAAAGTAACGCCACCGATAACCACTGCGCTTGTTGTTTTGCCCGAAAGCTGTGCACTTTTAATCATGTCCTGTATCTGTTTGGCGGCCTGGTCGCCCACCATGCCATTAATGCCATCAAATATTTTATTGTTGTGAACAGCATCCTGACCTAAAACCAATCCCACAAAGGAGATAAGCAACAGCAGCAATGGTGCCAGCGAAAAAACGGTGTAATAAGCCAGCGACGCGCTCAGTTTTAAACCTTTGTCGTCCAAAAACCCGTTGAGCGTGCCTGACATCAGCTTGAACCCATTTTTGAATGCTTCTTTTGTAAAGTACTTTTTCATTGTTAAAGTTGTTTTTAAAAACTTTTATTAAGGCAAATTTTAATAAAAAAGGATCAGGCAAAAAACGTTTTTCAACCTGTTAACTGTATGCCGCTGCATATTGTTTAGCAAATTCTAATAAAGTATTAACTTTAAGCGCAAAGCCAATACTGTTTTTAGCAGGTAAAAATTGGCAACTCGGCAAATGCAATTTTTTGGTTTTCAATAAAAACACTTAATTCGATACCAATTTTATGATGATAAAAACAGCATTCTGTTTCCTTTTATTGCTCTGCTTTTTTGGTTTTGCTAAAGCTGCAGAAGTACATATAAACCAGTTTATTTTGAAAGAAAACCCTTTTGCAAAAGAGGAAGTGGCCGTAGTTGCCTGTGATTCTGCCGGAACCCCGCAGGAAAACATCAACGGGCTGTTCAATTTTACGGTGAATGGTTTTAAAGAAGAGTTAAAGTTTGAAAACGGGATTGCTTTTTATCACCATAAATTAGAAAAATCGAGCTTTTTGTATTTAAAACACCGCGACGATTTTGGTTCGCATTCCCGCTTGTATTACATCTACAAACACGATTCTAAACTGGACCCTTACAGCATTAGTTGGAAGTTTCTGGTTGCCGTCCCGCTAATTTTGATCTTGTTTGGTTATTTGTTCAAACGCTTTATCATCATCGCCTTTGTGATTTTTTGCCTGTTCAGCTATTTTAATTATAACGGCGGCATGAGCCTGGGAACGTTTTTTGAAACCATTTTTGATGGCCTGAGGCACCTCTTTTAAAACGGCATCCCGATACCAAAATTTAATTGCATAAAACTGTATTTCTCGCCGTTGTTTTGCTGATAATTGTTTTTGAAGTCTCCGGAATAAAACAACTCGCTCAAATGGTTCAGCAAAACCCATTGTTCGCTTCCGCTAAACTGCGGGTCTTTAAATTTAAACCCGGCATCCAACCGGAAAACAAAGAAACCTAAATCTACGCGGACGCCGGTGCCGATGCCAACAGCAACGGTTTTGGGCAAAGTGGCTAGTGTAAATTGCCCGCCCGGGTTTTCCAAAGGCTGATCGTGCAAACGCCAAACGTTTCCAATATCCGTAAAAAGTGCGCCTTTTAATTTAGAACCAAAAAAATTGTTGGCAATTTTATAGCGGTATTCGGCATTGGCCACAATTTTAATTTCGCCAAACTGGTCTAAATATTTAAACCGGGCACGCTGGAGATCATCCGGATAAAAAGTGGCGCGGTTAAAACTGCCTGGCCCAAGCGTTCGGGGCAACCAGGCGCGCATATCATTGGTACCGCCCACATAAAAGTTTTTCTCGAAAATCAACTGGTTGCTGTTGCCGTATGGCACGCCGATTCCGGGATTGATACGGAAAATAAATTGCCGCTCTCCGCCCAAACTGTGGTAAAAACGCAAGTCGGCCTCGCCTTTTGCGTACTGCGAAAATGCTTGGCCAAAAACAGTATGCTGGCCAAGCGTATCACGTTTTGTATTGGCCAATTTACTGATCAGGGCCAGCGAGTTTCCGCCCAAATCCAAACTTCCCCTAAAGAAAATAAAATTTTGGTAGCTGGTCAACAAGCCGTAGTTTTTAGAAAAAGTATATTGACTCCCGGCTGTAAAAACGGTCCGGCCAATCAAATAAATGTACGAGTAGCGGTTGTCGGCCAATAAATCCTGCCTTGCTTTGGGATCAATCGTACCCGAAGAAAACTGGATATTGATGGGCGTAAAAGAATGCTGTTTGAGGTTGTTTTCGGCCCAATCGTAAGTAATAGAGTTGATGATGTTGCGCCGGGCCACCAAACCACTTTGAAAAAAATAATTGTAATTGGAAGCAAAGGTTGTATGTGGGATACCATACAATCCGGAAGCACGGATGCCAAAAGGGGAAATAATGCCCGGATAAGTAAGGTTGGCGCCAATTTTAAAATCCTGGTTTTGGATGCCGTTGTTCAAAGCCGACTGCTCTTTGGCGTTGTCGTACAAAATGCTGTAGTTAAATTTTACCTGCAAAATTTCGGCACCGCCAAATAAATTACGGTTGGTATAAGTGTTGGCCAAGTTGAAACCGTAACGGCCATTGTTGAAAATAAATTCGGCCTCTACGCGGTTAGACATTTTTTTCAGCGGGATCAGTTCCAAGCGCGTGTCCAATCGGTTGGTGCTGTCGGGTGTTTTGGTGTAGGCCGGGCTTGGAACGTTTCTAAAAACATTTAATTCAGACAAACGCATGGTGGTCAGCGTTTGGTTGTTGATGTTGTACAATTGCCCTTTTTTCTGAAAAATATACCGGGTGATCGTCTTCGGTTTAAACTTTCCCGAAAAATCCACAAACCGAAACTGCGAATCCAATTGTAAAGTATCGGCTTTGCCGCGCGCCCTTCCGGAGCTTCGGTCAACCACGATCAACGTATTATTGATGGTAAAAGGAGTATGCGCTTGTTTGCCTGCCGGGTTGTCCACCACCAAATCCACATCCACCAAACCTTTGTTTAAAGCGGTATCAACCGAAAAATTAACGTATTGGCGGTAAAAATCGTAGTAGCCGTTGCGCTTCATCAACTGGTAAAACTGTTCGCGGTCAAACGCCAAACTGTCTTCATCATATCGTTTTGCCGGCCTAATGTGCGTGATCAAATTTTTATTGGCCTGATACAAAACTGCCAGTTTCGGGTCGGCAATACTGTCTTTATAACGGCGCACTTTAAACATCGTCCCCGGCGTAACGGTAAAAATCAGTTCGGCTTTTTTATTTTTGATTTTGATGTCATCGGCAACCCGCGCATTTAAAAAGCCTTTGTTCTGCAAAAATTTCTGGATTTGCACCCGGGAAAACTCTACCAGATCGCTGTCTAAAATGGCTGGTGGTTCGCCAATATTCTTCTTTCCGTTTTTGCTAAAGGCATAATAAAACTGCAGGTTTACGATACTGTTGGGCTGCTGCTGCTTGTCCACATAATTTTTTGCCGGCTCGGCAAATTCTTCGCTGATGCCTTTCACCGTAATTTTGCGCACTAAAGATTGGTTTGGTTTCAACCTCCGCGTAATGCTGCAGCCGGAAACCAGGATCAGGCTTAAAATACTTAAAATTGCAACAGCATTTAGTTTAGCGTACACGTATGGTTTCAAATCAAATCTCTTTTTTAAAATCATTACAACAAAAGAAGCACCGGAAAGCGCATGGCCTGTTCCTGGTTGAAGGGCTGAAATCTGTTTCCGACTTTTTGCATTCAGATTTTTATACGGTAAAAACAGTATTTCATACGCCGCATTCAGCATCAAAAATGCTGAAAGTTTCGGGTAAAATAAAGCTTGAAGAAGTTTCGTCGGCGGAACTTGAAAAAATAAGCAGCCTTACTACGCCGCAGGAAGTAATTGCGCTGGTAGCAATCCCGGAAACCAACCAAATTGAACCACAACAGTTGGCCGATAAGTTTACCTTGGTTTTGGATGGAATACAGGATCCGGGGAATTTAGGAACAATCATCCGCACGGCAGATTGGTTTGGCATTTCGCAAATTATTTGTTCCGAAGATACCGTTGATGTTTACAACCCAAAAGTGGTGCAGGCCACGATGGGCTCGCTGTCGCGGATCAAAGTGCATTATGCCAACTTGCTTCTTTTACTGCCCCAAATTAAGCAACCCGTTTTTGGCGCGATGCTGCACGGCGAAAACATCTACCAAACCAATTTTGGCAGCGAAGGCTTGATTTTGATGGGCAACGAAGGCAACGGCATCCGGCCAGAAATCCAAGATTTGATCAACCGGCAAATTACGATACCGCAAACCGGCAAAGCAGAATCCTTAAACGTGGCCATTGCTACGGCTATTTTTTGCAATGAAATCAGCCGGAACCGATTGAAATAAAAATTGCCCGAAAAGAATATTTTGTTATTTTTGCACGCTTAAACAGGGTCGGGTGGCCGAGTGGCTAGGCAGAGGTCTGCAAAACCTTTTACAGCGGTTCGAATCCGCTCCCGACCTCCACAAAAAATATTAAAAAACAAAGATCATGGGCGTTACGCGTTTAAAAAGAAAAGATAGAAAAAACAAAACTGTTTCCCGTTTGGAAGTACAGCATTTAAAATTAGCTACCGATTTAGAATTGGGTTCCCGTTCTGTTCAGCCTAAAAACGACCAGTTGGCCAAAAACAACGCAGCGATCCGTATTGCTTCGGGTAAATAAACAAGTACTTCTTTTACCAGGTAAAAATATACAAATCCTGTTTGCGTTTTTGGCGGACAGGATTTTTTTGTTTGTCATTTCGACCGCAGTGAGAAATCCTCTTCAAATTTACTTAGATTTTCCTTTTGAAAAAAGATTTCTCCCTTCGGTCGAAATGACAAAAGCCACCAATTTTTACCCGATAAAAGAAGCATTTTATTTTTCGCTTTGATGAAGGTATCTCCCTTCGGTCAAAATGACAGCGCGGATCTAATCAATTTCCTTTTCTCAGCAACCTCTGATTAATTCTTTTAATCAACCCCGGCCCTTCATAAATAAAACCTGTATACAATTGCACCAGCGAAGCACCGGCTTCCAATTTTTCAAAAGCATCTTGTGCCGAATGTATCCCGCCAACACCAATGATTGGAAACGCTTTTCCTGATTTTTTGGATAAATATCGGATTACTTCTGTTGATCGTTTGGTTAAAGGTTTGCCGCTTGATCCACCGGTTTCGTTTTTGATTTTTTGCGGAGAAGTTAACCCTTCTCTGCTGATGGTTGTGTTAGTTGCAATTACGCCTGCAATTCCGCTTTCTTTTACAATTTCGATAATATCATCCAATTGTTCATTGGTCAAATCAGGCGCGATTTTGAGCAGGATTGGCCGCGAAATATCATTTTTCCGGTTGCGTTGCTGCAAGGTTTGCAATAGTTTTTTTAATGGTTCTTTTTCCTGCAATTCGCGCAAACCGGGCGTATTCGGCGAGCTTACATTCACCACGAAATAATCAACCACATCAAAAAGCCGGTCGAAACATTTGATATAATCGCTTACCGCATCTTCATTGGGCGTATTTTTATTTTTGCCGATGTTGCCGCCGATGATTAGGTTTGAGGTGTGAGGTGTGAGGTGTGAGGTGCGATAACGGCGAAGGCGTTCTGCAACTACATCAACGCCTAAATTATTGAAACCCATGCGGTTAATCAATCCGGCATCTTGCGGCAAACGGAACATTCTTGGTTTTGGGTTTCCGGGTTGCGGCAAAGGCGTTACCGTTCCAACTTCTACAAAACCAAAACCGAGGTTGGCCATTTCGCCCATCAATTCTCCGTTTTTATCGAAACCGGCGGCCAAACCAACCGGGTTTTTAAATTTCAAGCCAAAAACTTCCCGTTCTAATTTTGGGTTTTCTATGCTAAAAACAGCACGGCTGATAGCTGCTGCACCCGGAAACTTGTTAACACTTTTCAAACCTGCCGTTACAAAATGGTGTATTTTTTCGGGGTCGAATTGAAAGAAAAGCGGACGGATAAGTTTGTACATAAAATGCGGATACTGTTTTTAGCACCTAAAAATCAGTGTAAAATTTTAAAAATTAATTCTTTCATCAGTTCGCCGTTATCGGCTGTTGAATTTACGCCTTTACTTTTTAAATCGTAATCGCGCAGCAAACTGATGACTTGTAGTGTTTTATTAAAGTTGAAAGTTCGGCTGGCCTGCTCAAAATCTTTTACAAAGTACGGACCAACGCCTAAAGTTTTTGCCACATTTTGCGGTGATTTATCCGGCAGATAATGAAATTTGAGTACTTTGATAAAGTAATAATTTAAGTTGCCCAAAACCAGCACAAAGGGGTTTGCTTTTTGGTTGGCTTCAAAATAATTGATGATGCGGTTTGCTTTCAACACATCTTTCCGGCTCAATGCAGTTTGCAATTCAAACACATTGTATTCTTTGCTGATGCCGATGTTGTCTTGGATATCTTGCGTCGAAATTTCCTGTCCTGCTGCAACATTCAGCATTAATTTTTCCAGTTCGTTGGCAATCTTGGATAAATCATTTCCTAAATATTCTGATAACAATGCCGAAGCTTGCGGTTGTATCTTATAATTTTTTGCAGCTACAAATTGTTCTACAAAAGCCGGAACTTTGCTATCGTACAAAGGCGAAGATTCGAAAACTAAACCATTTTTTTCGATGGCTTTGTACGTTCTTTTGCGCTTGTCAAACTTGCCATACTTGTAACAAAAAACCAAAATTGTACTTTTCAGCGGGTTTTCCAAGTAAGCTAAAACCGGGTTGATGTGTTTCTTGTTCTCGTCATCGCTGCCCCACTTCATGTCCTGTGCTTCTTTTACCAGCACAATTTGGTAATCGGCCATCATCGGGTAACGTTTTGCCGCGTTGATCACCGCCATCGGGTCGGTATCTTTTCCGTAAAAAACAGTTTGGTTAAAACCACGTTCCGCTTCGCTAAGCAACTCATGTTCAATGTAATTGCTCACCTCATCAATAAAATAAGGCTCCTCGCCGTGCAGCAAATACAGCGGTTTCAGTTTCCGGCTTTTCAGGTCTTTCAGTAGCTCGTTCGCAGTCATATTTCCAACCGCCAAATTACAAAATCCCTTTAGGTTTGCTGTCAATTATTACCGATTTTCGTGCCGATGGAACTCCTTTGCCCGCTCAACCTGCCGCCCTACCCTTTCCAAATTACCGAACGCAACAACAAGTTCTTTTTGTTTGATGAGATCCGCAAAAAAACTTTGTTGATAACGCCGGAAGAATGGGTGCGCCAACATTTCATCCAATATTTAATATTGCAAAAGAAGTATCCCAAAAGTTTGATCCAATTGGAAGGCGGTTTGAAACTGAACGGACAGTCCAAACGATCGGATATTTTAATTTTTAATTCGCGAGGAGAAAAAATTTTGCTGGTAGAATGCAAAGCGCCGTCCGTAAAAATTACACAAGCTGCGTTTGATCAAATTGCAAGATATAACATTGTTCACCGCGTTCCTTTGCTTGCCGTAACCAATGGATTAGAGCATTTTTATTGCCAAATTGATTTTGAGCAGGAGAAATATTTTTTCGTGGATAAATTGCCTGATTATGAAGATTTAAGCCCGAAATAACGTAACTTTTTGCAACCAGGTTTCCGTATAAGAGAAAAACCTAAGTTGTATGACCAATCAACTCAACCTCAATTACCGGAACGCGAATGCCAACTTAAACAAACTTTGGCTTTACAGCAGCATTTTTTTATCGGCTTTGGTGCTGGTTACGCTTTGTTCGTCGGTTGCAATTTTACCGGCAGCTTTTTACCTCGGCAATGTGGTGTTGTGCGTATTATTTATCATCGTGGTTTTTGTTTTCAAATTTAAAAAGAAGCCGGTTGAATTGGTTAAAATCGAAGAAAACCAATTGCAATATTTTTGTCCGATAAAAAAGGAAACGGTTGTGATCCCGACCCATGAAATTACCAAAGTAACCACCCAATTTTGCGAATTGCAGATCCATACTTATAACCGCACGCATTGCCTCAACTTAAAAAAAATCAAACAGGAACAACAACGCTGGGAAATCAAAGAAATGATTAAAAAGTTTGCCGTTGAAAATGAGAAACGGGCTTGTGGGTTTTGAAACTTATACTTGCTTATCAACTAACATCTTCCCCGGATTTCATTAACTTGTAATTTCGATAAGCGGCAAACAACAAATAAGAACTGGCAATCAAATTCCAGGTGATAGAAAAACTGTTTTTGGCAGATTTATTATAAACTGCACTATACAAAGCTTCACCCAAAATTAAAATACCGGCGATTAGGGAAATGTAAAACATGGTTTTAGGCTTCATACAAACATGTAATTTTTAAATATACCGAAATTACAATTTAATTGTTGCTTAAAATATACCGGTAAAAGAAGCATTGTTTTTTGTCATTTCGAACAAAGGGAGAAATCTTCTTTCAACGAGAATTAATACATTTCGCTTCGAATAAGATTTCTCCCTTTGGTCGAAATGACAGCAAATATCAACTTTTAAAATACAAGCCAATAACCATCAAGGCCAAAGCAAAAAACAAACCTACAAACCATTTGATCATGTCAGTTTTAGCATTAGCCAAATCTTCTTTCGAAGCCAAATGGCTGGTTTTATCCACAACTGTTTTATCAACCTTAGCCTCTATGTAAGCCGTCAGACTCTCGGCGGTGTCTTTATCCAGTTTCTCGCTTAACAAAGAGTACAATTGAGTTATACTGATATTCATATTTTTAATATTATTAGCAAGAGACTTCTAATATACAACTAAAATCTTAAAACAATCACTATACCAATCCCGCCAAACCTTCTTCCAGCATTTTAATTTTGGCTTCGGCATCGGCTTTTTTCTGTTGCTCGTTGGCTACAATTTCGGCTTTGGCATTTTGCACAAAACGTTCGTTGCTTAACTTGGATGTTACCGATTTTAGGAAACCTTGCAAGTAAGCCAGTTCTTTTTGGATACGTTCACGTTCTGCTGCTGCATCAATTTGATTGGAAAGTTCGATAAAAAATTCATCTGTTCCGGCAATAAAATTGGCGGCACCAGCAAGCTTATCTTGGATAAAAGTAACTTCACTTAGATTCCCCAATTTGGATAAAATCGGAACATAAGTTGGATAATAAATTTCAAAATTGGATTTGATAGCCAATGGCAAAGCTTCTTTCGGAGAAATCTGTTTTACGTTGCGCGTATTCCTGATTTCGGATACTACTTCTTTTATCGTACTAATTTCATTGAGCAATTTTAAATTGATTTCTCCGATTTTTGGTTGTTGTGCCACAATGCAACAATCCAATTCAGCGCGTTCTCCAAACAATTCATCATGCCATAATTCTTCGGTCAAAAAAGGCATAAAAGGATGGACAATCTTTAAAATATTTTCAAAAAAACCAACGGTTGCTTTATAAGTTGAAGCATCAATTGGCTGCTGATAAACCGGTTTTACCATTTCCAAGTACCAGGCGCAGAAATCGTCCCAGACCAACTTGTACGTTGTTATCAACGCTTCCGATAAACGGTATTGTTTAAAGTTTTCATCAATCTCCGTTAAAGCCTGGTTAAAACGACTTTGGAACCAAGCAATCGCAGTTTGATTTGGATTGGACAATTGTGCATCAACTTCCCAGCCTTTTACCAACCGAAAAGCGTTCCAGATTTTGTTGGCGAAATTTCTTCCCTGCTCACAATGACTTTCATCAAACATCAAATCGTTTCCGGCCGGAGAAGAAAAAAGCATCCCAACACGAACACCGTCGGCACCATATTTCTCAATTAAGTCCAGTGGGTCAGGAGAATTGCCTAAAGATTTAGACATTTTTCGACCCAATTTATCGCGTACAATTCCCGTTAAATAAACATTTTTAAAAGGTGCTTCGTGCTTAAATTCATATCCGGCCATGATCATCCGCGCTACCCAGAAAAACAGGATTTCGGGCGCAGTTACCAAATCATTGGTTGGATAATAATATTGTAGATCGGCATTGCCCATGCTGTTTTTACCACTAAAAAATTGGGAGTCGAAAACAGAAATCGGCCAAAGCCATGAAGAAAACCAGGTATCAACTACATCTTCATCCTGAGTTAAGTCGGAAAGTCCGAAAGTTGGAAAGTCAGAAAGAGGACTATCAGCCTTCCAGCCTTCGGGTCTTTCTGTCTTCCGGTCTTCCCGACTTCCTAACTTTCGGACTTCCTCCAAAGCTTCTTCGCGGGTTTTGGCCACCACAAATTGTCCGTTTGGCAAGTACCAGGCCGGGATCTGCTGGCCCCACCACAATTGCCGGCTGATGCACCAATCTTTCACGTTTTCCATCCAATACTTGTAGGTATTGATGAATTTATCTGGAATGAGTTTTACTTCTCCGTTTAAAACACAATCCAAAGCCGGCCCGGCCATTTCTTCCATTTTGCAAAACCATTGCATGGAAAGTTTGGGTTCGATTACGGCATCCGTCCGTTCCGAAAAACCAATTTGCGATTTGTATTCTTCTACTTTTTCCAGTGCTCCGGCTTCTTCTAAAACCTTGGCGATTTCTTTTCGCGCAGTAAAACGGTCTTTGCCGACTAAAATTTCCGCTTTTTCGTTCAGCGTTCCGTCATCGTTTAAAATATCTATCACTGGCAAATGGTGTTTCAGGCCGAGGTTGTAATCGTTCAAATCGTGTGCTGGCGTAACTTTTAAACAACCAGTCCCAAATTCCATCTCCACGTATTCATCGGTGATAATGGGGATTTCCCGATTAATCAACGGGATCACCACTTTTTTGCCGATAAAAGAAGCATAGCGTTCATCATTTGGGTTGATGCAAATCGCCGCATCGGCCATAATGGTTTCGGGGCGGGTGGTGGCAACGGTGAGGAAGTCGGGAAGCTGGGAAGTCCGAAAGTCCGAAAGTTCACTTTCCGTCGCTGCATCTTTCTGGCTTTCGGTCTTTCCGTCTTTCTGACTTTCCGACTCAACTACCTCATAACTAATATAATACAACTTCTGGTTCACTTCTTTGCGGATCACTTCTTCATCAGAAACAGCCGTTTTTCCTTGTGGGTCCCAATTGACCATGCGTACACCGCGGTAAATCCAGCCTTTTTTGTACAGGTGGATAAAAGTGTCAATTACGCCTTCGCTCATTTCTGGGTCCATGGTAAAACGCGTCCGGTCCCAATCGCAACTGGCGCCTAATTTTTTTAATTGTTCCAAAATAATACCGCCGTATTTCTCCTTCCATTCCCAAGCATAATCCAGAAACTCTGCGCGGGTGAGGTCTTTTTTGGCGATGCCACGTTCTTTCAGCATGGCCACAACTTTCGCTTCGGTAGCGATGGAAGCATGGTCTGTCCCCGGAACCCAACACGCATTTTTGCCCTGCATCCGCGCCCTTCTGATCAAAACATCCTGAATGGTATTGTTGAGCATGTGGCCCATATGCAAAACGCCGGTTACGTTTGGCGGCGGGATGACGATGGTATAAGGTTCGCGGCCATCAGGAACGGACTTAAAAAAGCCGTGTTCCATCCAATACTGGTACCATTTATTTTCGGTTTCTTTCGGGTTATATTTTGTTGGGATTTGCACAATATAAAAATCAGGGTAAATTATTTTATCAAAAATAGGCTTTAAGGCTGATTTTTGAAGAAAGTGGTTGGATAAAAAAACACCGATAAAAGAAGCATCCGGAAAACAAAATTTAACAAGCTTTTACGGATAACAATATCTTTACAATTAAAAGGAAAGCTTGTTGAAATGTTTAATTTGATGGCAACACTTGAAGAAAAGTCAAAAGCTGCTGTAATTTAACGGGTTAAGAAATCAACACCAATTTTATGCCGATAAAAGAAGCATCCGAAATTTGCAAATACTTCTTTTATCAACCTTTTTTATGCCGTATATTTAACATTTAATTAAAACAGAAACTAAATTTTTAAAGATGAATTTGAAGTACTCAGGATTGGCCATTACCAGTGCCGTTTTGTTTTCTATCGGTGCCATGGCCGGAAACGGCGAGCCGGTAAAAGGCGGAAAACCGGTTCCGCCAAAAAAGTTTATTGACCGTGCCAACATGGATTTGGCTGTAAAACCGGGCGACAATTTTTTTGAATACGCCAACGGCACCTGGCTTAAAAACAACGAAATCCCGGCCAAGGAAACCCGTTGGGGAAGTTTTAACGTGCTGCGCGATTTCAACATCAATGCCGTTAAAACACTGCTAAACAAAGCAGAAGCCGATAAAAACGCAGCACCGGGTTCCATCGAAAAACGCGTTGGCGATTTTTATGCTGCCGCGATGGACAGCGTAACCATCGAAAAATTGGGCTACACGCCTATCAAACCGGAACTGGATAAAATCAGCCGGATTACAGACTTGAACGGGGTTTTAAATGAAGTGGCCGTGATGCGTACTACCGGCATTGCTTCGCCGCTGTTTGGTTTTTATGTGGGTCAGGACAGCAAAAATGTAAACAAGATGATTGTGCATTTGAGCCAGGGCGGCACCTCTTTGCCCGACCGCGATTACTACTTGAAAAACGATGCCCGCACGCAAAAAATCCAGTCGGCGTACAAAAATTACATTGTTACCTTATTTACGTTGACCGGAACCGACCAGGCAACGGCCCAAAAAAATGCCGAAACTATTTTTGGTATCGAAAAAGCATTGGCAACCGCACAAATGAGCCGTGTTGAAATGCGCGACCCGCAAAAAACCTACAATAAATTTGCCGTTTCGGGTTTCAGCCAAACCACGCCCGATTTAAACTGGAACGATTTGATGGCCAAAATGAAAGTGAAAGGCCAGGATTCTATTGTGGTTAATAACCCGAAATTTTTTACCGATGAAGATGCTTTATTAAAAGCCACACCTTTAAACGATTGGAAAACTTATTTGCAATGGAATACATTGAAAGGTTCTGCCTCTTACTTAAGTTCCCCTTTTGTTAAGGCTCAATTTGCTTTTAGCCAGGTATTGTCTGGCCAAAAAGTACAAACACCAAGATGGCAACGGATGTCATCTTTAACAGATGGCGCCATTGGCGAATTGCTGGGACAACTGTATGTAAAAGAATATTTTACGCCGGAAGCGAAAGCAAGGATGACGGAACTGGTGGCCAACCTGCGCAAAGCTTTTGAAATCCGCATCAATAAATTGGATTGGATGAGCGACGTAACCAAGAAAAAAGCAATCGAAAAACTGCATGCTTTTACGCCTAAAATCGGTTACCCGGACAAATGGAAAAACTATAGTGGACTGGTAGTCAACAGAAATACGTTTTTTCAGAATGTAAAAAACTCTGACATTTGGGACTATAACGAAATGATCGGCTTTTTAGGCAAACCGGTTGACCGTAGCCGTTGGGGAATGACGCCGCCGACAGTCAACGCTTACTACAACCCAGTGATGAACGAAATCGTTTTCCCGGCTGGGATTTTACAGTTTCCTTTCTTCGACCCAAAAGCAGATGATGCCGTAAACTATGGTGGAATTGGTGCGGTAATCGGCCACGAAATGTCGCACGGTTTTGACGACCAGGGGAGCCAGTACGATAAAGACGGCACGTTGCGCAACTGGTGGACCGCCGAAGACCGCAAAAAGTTTGACGCCAAAACAGCCGCGTTGGCCAAGCAGTTCAGCGATTACACCATTTTAGACAGCATCCACTTAAACGGAAGACTGACTTTGGGCGAAAACATTGGCGATTTGGGCGGCTTAAACGTAGCTTACACGGCTTTTAAACTGACTAAGCAAGGCCAGGGCAATGAAAAAATTGACGGCTTTACACCCGATCAACGTTTCTTCCTTTCCTGGGCACAAGTTTGGCGAGGAAAAATTTTACCGGAATCGGCCGCACAACAAGTGGTAGTTGACCCACATTCGCCGGAGCAGTTCCGTGCCATTGGCGCGCCTGTAAACATGGATGCCTGGTACACGGCGTTCGATGTAAAACCCGGTGATAAATTGTACAAGAAACCGGAAGACCGGATTCGGATTTGGTAGGTTGATTCGAAATTTATTGGGATAAACGAAGCCCGTAATCTTTGGATTGCGGGCTTTTTTATTGTCTAACTTTATATTTGTTATTGTAAGAATTGGATTTTAAGGCATTCATAATAAAACCTAATTTAAACAGCAACCAAATTTTACCCTTTAAAAGAAGCATTCATAAACCATCAACAAATCTCACGTATCAAATCAAGCTAATCAAAATTTAAACTGCCCATCATTCCGAAACTGCCAATGCACACCCACCAAACCGCCAACATTGTGGCTAAAATCTCCGGCATCCAAAGCAAAACCGGCCGAAACTTTTAAACTTTTAGAAACACGGTAATACATTTCCTGCAAACTGTAAAACTGGCCTAAGTTGGGGCCGTTGTTTTGAAACTGGCCGCTGGTATAAGTCAGCAAAGTTTTCCCGGATAATTTATTGCTGAATTGAAGCGACAAGCCAATATGCCCGCCCACAATTTGGTTGTAAATGATGTTGTTGTTGCCCGGAATATTGTTGTTGCTCCAATCAAAAGGCTTGATGCCTCTTTGCTGAAAATAGGTGTAATCCTGGCCTCTTGTTCGGTTGATAAAAAGCGGCGTGCCTACAATTTGGCCATCATATTCCCAGCCCGTTCGGTAATAACCGTTGTTGTAATAAGCCTGGCGGTTCTCGGGCGGCGCATAACTGTCGGCGGTTTTGGTGTAAATAAACTCGAACAATAATTTTTTGACGAACGATCCTTCTTTTTTTGGCGTGATGCTTAAACCGGAAAGGTTGTCAACATTCCGAACATCTACGCCCCAGGTGTCGTCAAAAGGAGTTTGGTGATAAAAATGCAGCAGGTTTTTTTCTGTTTCCAAATCAAACCCAAATTCCAATACGCCGCGTTGGTCGCCTGCATGGTAAGCGGCATATTTGGCAGCATTCGGATCGAAGCCAGAACCATCATCGGCGTTGGTTGTGGAGAAAAACACGTTTAAATATCCTTTAAAAGACCGGTCTAACTGGATGCCGTCCCGCTTTCCGCCCCACTCCACGTAATGCTGCAAGCCGGCAAAAAACTTAAATTTTCTTTTTCCGGCACGCAGGTACAAGGTTTTTTCGTGATAATAAGAATCCAGGTAACGGTCGCGGCCAAGCCAGCCGTGGCTCAACTGCCCTTTTATTTGCAGCCAGCCGTTGGTAAAAGGCACGTTTACATAATCGGTTAAAGCAATGCCGATTTTGGGGATCGGCAGCGCATTTCCGCTCACGCCCAACGATCCGCTGGACAAATTTTTGTCCGATTCCCCCGGAATATCCTTAAACCTCCCGTACCTGATTTCCAAATGTTTATAGCCTGCTTTTACGTATCCTTCCTGAAAAATAACATTTTGAAAACGATTGTTATTAATGATGTTGGCTCCGTATTTTACATAAAACAAAGGTTGTTCGATGTTGGTTAAATTAGATTTGCTGACATACTTTTTGCCAAAAACATGCGTATTGTTAAAGCCAATGTAAGTGGAAGCATCGTACTGCTGATCGGTTATGGCGCCCCAACGGTTGGCAACCAGCCACAAAGGCTGATAACCATCTTTGGCAACCGTGCCGATGGAACCTGCGTTGACCTGCAAAGAATCCGCAAACTGGCAAAAGCCACTGTAAGATATTAAAATGAAAACAAAAGAAAGTACAAGTCTTTTCATATGGGTCAAGATACTTGTTTTATATTAGAAAAAAATAAATTCGGCTGGCATGGCTATTATTAAATGAGAGGCTTGCCATTTAAACTTCCCGGTTACGGATTTTCGGGCTTAAAGTTTCTCTTCTTGTTTTTAAAAAACTTACAAACAAACCCAAACTTGCAACTTGTACTTGCATAATTTATTTTCAACCCAACAATTACAAACCACCAATTTTATACCGGTAAAAGAAGCATCTGAATTCTAAACTATTTGACCATGACTTTCGCCCAAAACATAAAAAAACGTTTGGAAGACCCGCTTAAAACTTTTCGGCTTTACCAAATCCTGATTGCCATCGTTTGTATGGTTGTACCTGCAATTTTAAGGCTGAGCGACCATGAAATTGTTTATCCGCAGAAAGTGAAATTGACCGGCATTGATATGCTCAAAGATTCGATACCGGCAATGGTGCAAGATTCTGTCAGGCACATCAAAAAAGACCGTTTAGGCTTTCGGTTAAGCATCAGTGATTATGTTTACAGTTACAACAGTTACCTTTTTGGGATGCTGCTTTGCATTGCCGCCATGTTGTTTATTTTTAACGGTGCCATCTATTTTAAAAATGAATATACGTTGAAAGTAAACAGCAAAGGCAAATGGTACAATGTTGTTTTGGGTGTAAGTTTGTTTGGCGTAATTTGTTTCCCTTCCCGGGATTTTACTTTTTTGCATTACACTTTTGCAAGTATATTTTTCTTTGGAAATGCTTTGGTAATTGGATTGTTCCACAATAAAAAAGACAGGATAAAAAGTATCATTATGTCGGTGCTGACGGTGGTGTTCCTGCTGCTTTCTTTGGTACTGAAACCGTTAACGCTGCTTTGGGGCGAATGGCTTTCGCTGATTGTTATTGCGCTACATTTTATTTTGGAATCCAAGTTGGTTAAATTGAGGGCAAGGTAAACATCTAATATTGCTTATCTTGGATTGATTTTTATAAAAAACAAAAAGCCATGTTAGTACAAATTCACAATTCGGTATTTTAGTTACAAGTTTCTAACCCTGCTTATTTAAACCTTTAACCTATCTTTCCAAAAAAGAAAACACCAAATTTTACCCGGTAAAAGAAGCATTGCCAATTGTTGCCAAGTTCCAACAACATCCGTAATCCGCACACCAAATTTTACCCGATAAAAGAAGTATCCCAATTTTAAGCCTTTATCAACAACATCCCTAATCCGGTTTCTTGTTTTTATCTTCGTGGAAATTTTTCTTCCAAAAATGATGAACAAAGAAAAAATACTGGTTATCGGTGCCAACGGGCAAATTGGCACGGCCTTGCTGCCCAAACTACAGGAAATTTATGGCGAAGACGGGGTTATTGCTTCCGATTTGCAGGCAACAAACCCGCCAAAATCAGTTTTTGAAACGCTGGATGCCACACAGCCAACCGCTTTGCAGGCGTTGATTAAAAAGCATAACATCACACAGGTTTACCATCTCGCGGCGGTTTTATCAGCAAAAGGGGAAGCCAACCCCTTGCAAGCCTGGGAAATCAACATGCAAACGTTGCTGAACGTGCTGGAAGCGGCAAGAAATTTAAACCTAAAAAAAGTATTTATACCGAGTTCTATTGCAGTTTTTGGCGAAAGTGCGCCGCATCAATTCACTCCGCAACAAGCTTATTTAGACCCAACTACGGTTTATGGGATCAGCAAAGTTGCGGCCGAAAACTGGTGTTTGTATTATCACAAACGCTATCAAGTTGATGTACGTTCGTTGCGCTATCCCGGCGTCATCGGCTATCAATCGCTGCCCGGCGGCGGCACTACGGATTATGCCGTGGAGATGTACCACAAAGCGGTTGCAGGCGAAAATTACACTTGCTATTTGCAGGAAAACACGCGTTTGCCCATGATTTATATGGAAGACGTTTTGCGGGCTACGATAGAACTGATGGAAGCTCCGGCAGATCAGATCAGCGTCAGGACTTCCTATAACCTGGCCGGAACCAGCTTTACGCCTGCGGAATTGTACGAAAATATCAAATTGCTTTTTCCCGATTTTCAATGTGGTTTTGTACCCGATTTCCGTCAGGCGATTGCCGATTCCTGGCCTGAATCTATTGATGATACTTCGGCACAAAAAGACTGGGGCTGGAAACCCAAGTTTGATTTATCTCAGATTACAACTGAAATGATTACACATTTATCCAAACAACTTATAGGATAGCTATTAGCTGTCAGCAGTCAGCTTTCAGCTAAAAATAATGAAATTTAGGCGATAAAAGAAGCATTGAGATTTTTAAACCGCCGGAATCAATCCACATATAAAATTCAAACCATTATGTATCAAACATTAAAAAACGTATTAGAAAACGAACTTGCCGAAATTGAAAAAGCAGGTTTATATAAAAAAGAACGGGTCATCACTTCGCCGCAGGGCGCGGAAATTACGGTGCAGGGTGGCAAACAGGTGATCAACTTTTGCGCAAACAATTACCTCGGCTTGTCTTCCAACCCAAAAGTAATGGAAGCTGCAAAACAAGCGGTTGATGCGCATGGCTACGGCCTGTCTTCGGTCCGTTTTATTTGCGGCACGCAGGACATCCACAAAGAACTCGAAAATAAGCTGTCGGAGTTTTTAGGAACGGAAGATACCATTTTGTATGCCGCCGCTTTTGATGCCAATGGAGGCGTTTTCGAACCGTTGTTTAACGAGCAGGACGCGATCATTTCTGACGAGCTGAACCATGCTTCCATCATTGACGGCGTGCGGTTGTGCAAAGCGCAACGCTACCGTTACAAGCACGACGACATGGCCGACCTGGAAGAAAAACTGAAAGCAACGCAAGATTTAAGGCACCGCATTATTGTTACCGACGGCGCATTTTCCATGGACGGCACGATTGCCCAATTGGATAAAATTTGCGACTTGGCCGATAAATACCAGGCTTTGGTGATGATTGACGAAAGCCATTGTTCAGGTTTTATGGGCAAAACCGGTCGCGGCACGCACGAACACCACCACGTGATGGGCCGCGTTGACATCATTACCGGCACGTTGGGCAAAGCATTGGGCGGCGCTTCCGGCGGTTTTACTTCCGGGCATAAAGAAATTATTGATCTGTTGCGCCAGCGTTCCCGTCCTTATCTTTTTTCCAACACGCTTGCCCCGGCCATTACCGGTGCTTCTATTAAAGTATTAGATATGCTGCGCGAAACCACCGAACTGCGCGACAAGCTGGAAAACAACACCAAATATTTCAGGGAGCAAATGACGGCTGCCGGTTTTGATATTAAGCCGGGCATCCACCCAATTGTGCCGGTAATGTTGTACGACGCCAAACTTTCCCAGGATTTTGCGGCCCGGATGCTCGAAGAAGGCATTTACGTCATCGGTTTTTATTATCCGGTGGTGCCGCAGGGAAAAGCACGTATCCGCGTACAAATTTCGGCCGCGCACGAGCAGGAACATTTGGATAAAGCGATTACGGCGTTTACAAAAGTTGGTAAGGAATTGGGGGTGATTGGATGATGGAGAATGTTATTCCTTTTCGGCTTCAATTGAAATTTTCAATTTGATTTATTTTCATAACTTTAATGTTAACAATTATGGTTGTGTTTCTAAATGTATGATGAACTTTTTTTGACTCAAAAAACAGATAAAACCGGAACAAATATTTTCATTTCTACAGCTAAATGTAAGTTGTAATTTGAAAAAATATTATTGGCTTTTATAGTCATCATACATTTGGAAACATAACCCAATTATAAATAAAATATGTCAGCTTCACTAAACAAACACGAACTGCTTACTGAAGTAAAAAAGCTTTCAAAGAAAGACCAATGGGTTTTTATTCATAAACTCCAGCAATGTTTTTGAAAAAACTGCAAGCAGGCAGAAATCATTATTTCAATTAACTTCCTTTCTGGTTTGGGTAGCGAGGTTTTGAAGGATAATGATATTAACAATATTTCCAGCGGTAACATTTAAGAAAAGTCAAATGAAAAAGAGAAAAATTTTAGTTTTACTAAGCATGATTATTTTGCTCTTAATTAATTGTAAAAAAGATGATTCTGCTGAAAGGGTTATTGTTAGTGGAAAAGCTTTTGACGAAATATTGCAGAAGCCTGTAAAGAATTTATCAGTATATGTTTATGATAATGTATGCGAAAACTTCGCTTGCCATTTTAATTCAGTTGTAGATTCTACAAGAACTGATGACAATGGTTATTATCATTTAAACTTTAAACCTAAAAATTTAAACTCTTTACATCTTGTGTGCAACTTTCCAAAAGGAATGTATGTTCGTGCCCGTAATCAAAATACTGACTTTGAATACCAATTAAGTAAAGGTAATTATACAGGCAAAGATTTTATTTTAGATAAAACTAGCGTGTTAAAAGCAAGGGTAATATTAACTAATAATCCTTTCCCACCTTTAAAAGTTTTTGATAATATTGATGGCCATATAGAGCAAGTGTATGGAACAAACAAAGATACAACCGTGCTATTGCGTACTGTTTGCAATGTTTATCATTCGATTGACCTCATAGCTTCTTCACCTGATGTAACTTATTATAGAAGAAGAACCGATAATATTCCTCCCAGTACTTATGCGGATACTATTTATCTCACTATACAAGCTGATCCAAATACATTCCCAATAAAAAAATATTAATTAAATTTTATTAGGTCGATTTGATGTGTTTGTATTAAATACGCATTGTGCTTTGCATCAATGAATTTTATTAACCTTTTTCCCGCATCTTGGCTTTTTTATTGTTAAAACCAAACATGAACATCCCCTACAGCATTTTTGAAAGCGAGTTTAAGGTGAGGCCGGACGACATTGACATGTTCCAACACGTGCACAACAGCAAATATTTTGATTATGTATTGGCTGCCCGTTATGACCAGATGGAGCGCTTTTACAACATGCCGATGGAAACTTTTATGCAGCAGGGTTTCGGCTGGGTGGTGCGCACAGCTTATGTGGATTACAAACGCGCGCTAACTTTGGGCGATACTTTTGTTGTGCGTACCGGCTTGGAAAGTTTTGAAGATAAAGGCTGCCGCGTGCAGTTCGAGATCATCAACCAAAAAACCAAAAAAACATGCTGCGATGGCTGGTTTGATTATATTTTGATTGACATCGCCACCGGCCGCGCGGCCAAAGTAAGCCAGGAAATGATTGAGAAATATACAATATAAGGTGAAAGGTAAAGGGTTGAAAGGTAAAAGGTGATGCAAGTTCTTTAGCTTTTCAACCTTTATCCTTTCACCTTCCTACCTTTCACCTCAAACTTTCCTCAATCAACCTCCCGTAAAACTCGCTTAAATTTAAACCGGCGGCGCGGACTTGCTGCGGGACCAAACTATTGGCCGATTGCCCCGGCGTAGTGTTGATCTCGATAAAATAGAAGTCGTCCGTTTCTTCCTGCAAAATAAAATCAACGCGTGTCATGCCTTTGCAGTTTAGTAATCGGTATGCTTCTTTTACAATGCTTTTTATGCGGAAGATTTGCGCGGAACTCAAACTGGCCGGCGTAATTTCCTGCGAAACACCGGGCGTGTATTTGGCTTCATAATCAAAAAACTCTTTCGAACTAATAATTTCTGTCGCCGGCAAAACCGTTATTTCATTTCCAAACTTCACGATGCCGATGCTAAATTCCCGGCCTCGGATAAATTCTTCTACCAAAACCTGTTCGTCTTCGGCAAAAGCTTTTTCCAACGCTTCGGGCAAGGCTTCTTTTACGTTCACTTTGCTCATGCCCACGCTGCTGCCTCCGTTGTTGGGTTTGATAAACAAAGGAAATTTCAGATGCTGAATTTGATCTGCCACCGCTTCTTTTTGCTGCCGGAAAACCTGTACCGAACCGGCCACATACAAATCCGGAATGCCTTTGACCACCGATTTGGTGTACGCTTTGTTCATGGTGATGGCCGAAGTTGCCGCATCGCAGTTGTTGTACGGGATGCCGATCATATCCAAATAGCCCTGCATTTTGCCGTCTTCGCCCGGCGTACCGTGGATGGTGATAAAAGCGGCATCAAACCTGATCTTTTCCCCGGCAATGGTCAGGCTGAAATCGTTTTTGTCAACCGCAATATTTTCGCCATCAGCAGAAACGTAGAACCAGTTTTGGCGGGTTACCAAAATGGTGTACACCTTGTATTTTTCGGGGTTCAGTTCGGTGGCAATGTTGCGGGCGCTGTTGATGGAAACTTCGTATTCGCCGGTATAACCTCCGGCCAGCAGGGCGATGTTTTTGGGAGTCATAATTCAAAGGTGACCAGAATTTTTAGGATTTAAGAATTTACGGAATTATTATTGGTCAAAAAAAGGTGTGTAAAAGAAGTATCTGCAATAATTGTCTTTGACCAGAATTTTTAGGATTTAAGAATTTACGGAATTATTATTGGTCAAAAAAAGGTGGGTAAAAGAAGTATCTACAACAATAATCTTTACCAGAATTTTCAGGATTGAGGAATTTTCAGAATGAAGTTTATCAAAAAAAAGGTGGGTAAAAGAAGCACCTCAACCAGCATTTGCAGGGTCAAAAAGGAATTTACAAGATCAGCAATCAATACCTAAAATTTAGCGGGTTTTGATTATGTTTGGAGCGGTCAATCCCAACATCCTAAATGCTTACAACTGCTTGTAAATGAGTTCTTTTTTCGAATACATCAAAAGTAAAACCTTTTTCATCAACCTGCTCATTGCAGCTTTTGCCGTATTGTTTGTGGTGCTGGTTGCCGCTTTCAGCTTAAATTATTACACGCGCCACGGCAGCGGTATCCCGGTTCCGAAACTGATGGACATGCAGATTGACCGCGCAACGGCTTTGTTGGACCAGCAGGGTTTCCGGTACAAAATTGATTCGGTTTATTTGCCCGATCGTGATCCCGGAACGGTGGTACAGCAAGACCCCGACCCAAATACAAACGTTAAAGAAAACCGGACGATCTACCTTACCGTGATTACTAAACTGGCGCCAAATATCAGCTTGCCAAACCTGGAAAACACTACTTTTCGCGAAGCAACCGCCACGCTTATCAATTTTGGTTTAAAGCTGGGCGATACCACTTATCGTTCTGACATTGCTTTAAACCGCGTTTTGGAAGTCCGTTTTGCGGGAGAAATTATCAAAGCCGGTGCAAAACTGCCCAAAGGTTCGCGCATTGATTTGGTTTTGGGCGATGGCAAAGGCGCCAGCGAAGTGGATATTCCGGATTTGACCAATCAGGAACTGGATGCGGCAAAATTTGTGATCAGCCAATCGGGATTAACGATTGGAAACATTACTTACGAAGGAACGATTACCGACTCGACCAAAGTGGTGGTGAAATCGCAGCAGCCAATGAAAACAGATTCGACCACAAAAACCAGCATCGGCACACGCATCAACTTAACAGTTACGCAAGGCGCAGCAACACCGGCAACATCAACAACACCATAATTAATAATGATGGAGGCGGAAGATATCGGGGCGGAGGAATTGTTAAAACGTTTGCAAAACGGCGGACAACTGAACCTGATTGACGTGCGCGAACCGATAGAGTTTGCCACCTTTAATATCGGTGGCGTCAACATTCCGTTAAGTAAACTAAATGCCGCTGCCAGCACGTTGCCTTATCATCAAAACGAAGAAATAATTGTTATTTGCAAAATGGGTTTACGCAGCGAAACCGGCCAACAATTGCTGCGCGCGCAAGGTTTCAAAAACGTGCGCAACCTGAAAGGCGGCCTGCTGGCTTTGCACAAAATCCGTTAATATCTATTGTTATGTCTGAAAAAAACGACCAGAAACCGCATTTGCTCCGCAAGTTTTTGATTGCGCTTGGAATCCTGCTTTTACTGCTGCTGGCCTTTACCGGCTTTAATTATTACTGGAAATATTACGGGCCAAACGTAACTGACAATCAGGAGTATTTGTACATCAAAACAGGTTCCGGCTTTACCGATGTTTTGAAAACGATCAAAGAAAAAGGAATTGTAAAAGATACAACTTCTTTTGTACAAGTAGCTTACAGCGAAAAATACGAAAACCGCGTGAAGCCTGGCAAATACCGTTTGCACGATGGCATGGGCAATAAAAAATTCATCCGGATGCTGGCTTTGGGCGAACAGGAACCGGTAAAATTAGCTTTCCAAAACGTGCGTTTGAAAGAGACTTTTGCCGGGATGATCGGTAAAAAACTGGAGGCAGATTCTGCTTCCATCATCCATTTGCTAGATTCGGCGGCTTACCTCAAAACGTTTGGTTTTACGCCCGAAAACGTTTACGTAATGTTTATGCCCAATTCCTACACCATGTACTGGAACGGTTCGGCCGAAAAGTTTTTTACGCGGATGAACGATGAATACCAGAAATTCTGGACACCGGAGCGGAAAGAACAGGCCAAAGCCATTGATTTAACGCCGATACAAGTTAGCATTTTAGCTTCTATTGTGGATGCCGAAGCTTTGCACGATAACGAAATGCCAACGATTGCCGGCTTGTACCTCAACCGTTTAAACCGCGGCATGAAACTGGAGGCCGACCCAACCGTCATCTACGCCATCAAAGATTTCACCATAAAAAGAGTATTAAACCGATACTTGGTTTTCAATTCGCCTTACAACACCTATATGTTTACCGGTTTGCCGCCCGGGCCAATCATGATGCCATCTATCAATGCGGTAAAAGCAGTATTGAACTACAAAAAGCACGATTACATTTACATGTGCGCCAAAGAAGATTTTTCCGGCTACCACAATTTTGCCACCAACAAGGCCGATCATTTAATTAATGCGCGCAAGTTTCAACAAGCTTTGAACGACCGCAATATCAAACGCTGATGTTTACCCACACCACTAAAACCAGGGTCCGTTACGGCGAAACCGACCAAATGGGCTATATGTATTATGGCAATTATGCCGAATACTTTGAAGTTGGCCGGGTAGAAATGCTGCGCAGTTTGGGCATGACTTACAGCGGCATGGAAGCATCGGGAATTATTATGCCCGTGGTGGAAATGAACTGCAAATACCTGAAACCGGCTTTGTACGATGAAGAAATCAGCATCAAAGTGATCATGGAAAAAATGCCAGGTGTCCGCATCCATTTTAAATACGAACTGTATAATGAAAAAGAAGAACTGATCCATATCGGCGAAACGCTGCTGGTTTTTGTCAACCGCAAAACCAACCGGCCCTGCCTGCCTTCCGATGATTTTTTGAACCGCCTGAAACCCTTTTTCGTATAGGTTTAAAGTATGCACTGGCCGCACAGATTTCTCCTCCGCTTTAATTTTTACCACTATTTTTTAAACTGGACAAAAGCACTGATCTTGCCTGGTTTTAACTCGTTGCCGCTTTATACCATTGCTGTTTTTTTCTTTGAGGAGATCAAAAAAGAATCACTGGTAAACAAAGCATCCGGCCTGGCCTACAACCTGATGCTCGCCATTTTTCCAGGCATTATCTTTATTTTCAATTTAATCCCTT
Organism: Mucilaginibacter sp.; assembly: GCF_041088075.1. Classification (GTDB taxonomy): domain Bacteria; phylum Bacteroidota; class Bacteroidia; order Sphingobacteriales; family Sphingobacteriaceae; genus Mucilaginibacter_A. Next base: position 86,500 of record NZ_JBGCVY010000056.1, read on the forward strand.
ACATCCCGATCAAACATTTTCAAGATAAATTACTGTCGGTTCTGGAAACGGTGATGCCCACCAATACTTTTCTGGCTTTCCAGGGAACGATTGTGGACATTATCAAAAACCAAAACGGGCAATTGTTGTCGTTCGGGTTTCTGTCGGCCGTGTTTTTTGCCACCAACGGCGTCAGTAATTTGATGGCGGCTTTTAATAAATCGGCGTTGACTACCGAAACCAGGAGTTGGCTGCGCAGGCGATGGATTGCATTGGTTTTGACTTTGCTGATCCTGATTTCGTTTTTGGCAGGAATTACCATCCTGATTTTCGGACAAAAGTTTATCGGTTTTACCCGCAACCAAGTGCACGGAAACAGAAGCGATATTCTTTGGGTTTCGCTTTTTGTGCTGATTCGCTGGACAATCGTAATCCTGCTGTTTTTGGTAACGGTTTCTATTTTGTACCGATATGCGCCGGTCCATACTCGCCGCTGGAAATTTTTCAGCGCGGGTTCTATTCTGGCTACCACGCTTGCTGTTTTAACGTCGCTGGGTTTTAGTTTTTACATCAACCATTTCTCTTCGTACAATAAAATCTACGGCTCGATCGGAACGCTGATTGTAACGATGATCTGGCTTTACCTCAACTCGCTGATTATTTTATTGGGTTTTGAACTGAACGCGAGTATTGACCTTTCCAAACAAAGCATCAAAATTGTACAGCCCAGTTTCAATGCTTTCAAACCGAAAAAACAGGTGGTAAAAGAAGTACCGCCAAAAACAGGGATGAACTATCGACGGTGATTGCTGTAGAGACGTTACATGTAACGTCTCTACCGTCATTTCGCACCGTAGGGAGAAATCTTCTTTCAACCCGCTATGCTTCTTTTATCACCTAAAATTTAGTTTCTTCGACTTGTAATTTATCGCTTCAAAGAAGATTCCTCACTTCGGTCGGAATGACAAAAGCATCGGCATGACGAAAGCGGTGAAATGACAGCAAAAACCTAAAACAAACGCCACTTCTTTTTAACCTGTACAAAAACGCCGTCTGCCCGAACTTTAACCGGAAAAGTATCAATATAATCACCTTGACCGGCCGCGCCCCGCCCGGTTTCTAAATTATATTCGTAACGGTGAAGCGGACAAACAACGCTTCCGTTTTTGCACCAACCGCCTGCCAGTTCGCCTCCGGCATGTGGGCATTTAGCCGAAACTGCATAATATTTTCCCTCGAAAACCACCAGACAAATATCACGGCCATTTGCTTTCAGCTTTCGGATAGATGCTTCTTTTACTGGCATATTTTCGGCAACTTTTATCCATTCCGGCATCAGTATTCTATTTTCAGGTTCATCAACTGCGGCATTTTTACAATCTCTTCAAAATTGCTGCTTAACGTTAACTGCTTTTTATCGGGCGATAATTTGGCTTTTGCATTTCCGGTTTTTTTGACAGGCCGCGGAAAGTGCATGATCACCGAATACGGCATGTCAATCAGCGCGGCTTTGGCCATGTTATACATGGCTTCGTTCTGTTTAAAATACTTTCTAAACTTTACGGTATCCACTTTTCTGGAAAAATGTTTGGTACTGATATCGTAGTTAAAATAATCTTCGTTGATGCCCATTCCACCGCTGCCCGAACTGGCTTGTATCACCTGCGGATCACTGATCAATTGCCCTAATTTTTGTTGCTGGGCAATGTTTGAAATGTGCGTTAAAAAATATTTTACCTCTTTCGGGCTCTTTGCTTCGTACTGCACGCTGGCCAGCATTTGTTTATTTTTCAGGTTTAACTTGAGGTGCAACAAAGTTGCCCGCGACAAATCAACCTGTTCGTTGTTTAATTTTTTACGTTCAGCTTCGGTTAAATCACTGTAAAAATTAACGGCCGTATCTTTCGGCATTAAATACGAAGGCGACTGACGGACAGAATCCGGCAGCAAATTGGAAAGCACCGAAACCGCCTTGCCCAAATTAAAAACATAATTGATTTTGCAGGAACCGTTTTTTTGAAAAACATAATGCTCTTCTACATTGGCGCACGAAAAAAACACCGATAAAAGAAGCATCAGTACAGTAAAGTAAAGTTTGTTCACGTGGAATTTAATTTGGATTAATGATACTGATTTTGCGGCGGTAAAGTAAACATAATGTCTGAAAACTGCATCGCTTAAAACCGTTGCAGTCCTAATGTTTATATTTGCATGGTGATAATGACTTTAACAAAACCGGCCAGCGAGACGATGCTTCCTTTAATGGAAGAATTTTATACCATTCAGGGTGAAGGCTTTAACACCGGAAAGGCCGCTTATTTTATCCGTTTGGGCGGCTGCGATGTAGGTTGCCCGTGGTGCGATGTAAAGGAAAGCTGGGACGCCCAACAACATCCTTTAACTTCAGTTGATTTGATTGTAGAAAATGCGGCCAAACATCCGGCAAAAGCAGTGGTGATAACCGGCGGAGAACCGTTGATGTATAATTTGGATTACCTCACTTCCAAACTGCAAAAAAGAGGCATTAAAACGTTTATCGAAACTTCCGGCGCCTATCCGCTTTCCGGTTCTTGGGATTGGATTTGCCTTTCGCCCAAAAAATTTAAAGCGCCAACGCCTTCGGTTTTAGCTGCTGCGGATGAATTGAAAGTGATCGTTTTTAATAAATCAGATTTTAAATGGGCCGAAGAACACGCCGAACTGGTTGCTGCAGATTGCAAACTGTACCTGCAGCCCGAATGGTCTAAAGCTGCTTTGGTTACGCCGCTGATTGTGGATTACGTGATGCAAAACCCAAAATGGGAAGTTTCGCTGCAAACGCATAAATATTTGAACATTCCTTAATATGTTTTTAACTTGGTTTCGTATAAACTTCTGTTATGCGATACCTATTGATACTTCTTTTATGCCTTCCTTTTTGTGCTTTTGCACAGCGGCAATATGCTACCAATAATAAAGAAGCTATTAAATTTTATGTGCTGGCTAATGAAAGTATTAATTACCAGCAATACGAAAAGGCCGCTGATCTACTTAAACAAGCCATCGCTGCCGATGATGAATTTACCGATGCGCATTATCAGTTAGGAAGCGTTTATTTGTACACACATCAATATCCCGAAGCTTCGGTCCAGTACCTCAAAACCATTGCCCTCAACCCCAATTTTAACCGGGCGGTTTATTTGAATTTAGGCAACGTAAATATCATGCTGGGCAAATATGCCGAGGCAAAAGAAGCATTGCAGAAATATTTAACGTTTAACGAGATCCAGCCGAAAGACCGCGCAACGGCGCAGAAACTCATTGTGGATTGCGACTTTAGTGTACAGGCCGTGCAGCATCCGGTGGATTTTAAGCCTATCAATTTGGGCACTTCCATCAACACCAGCGCGGATGAATATCTGCCAAACGTTACTGCGGATGAAAGCACGATCATTTTTACGCGGAAAATTGGCAACAACGAAGATTTTTACCAGAGCAAAAAACTAAACGGAAAATGGACAAACGCGGTTGGCCTGAGTGCCAAAATCAACACGCCGGAATTTAACGAAGGTGCGCAATCGCTCACGCAAGACGGCCAATATTTATTCTTCACCGGTTGCAACCGTCCCGATGGTTTAGGCAGATGCGACATATTTTTATCCCATAAAAACAGTACCGATTGGGACAAACCGTTTAACCTGGGCGGCCCGATTAACACGCCGGGCTGGGAATCACAACCTTCCATTAGTGCCGACGGCAAAACATTGTATTTTGTGAGCCTAAGAAAAGGCGGTTACGGCGGTTACGATATTTGGAAATCCACCATCACCGAAAAAGGCTGGAGCGAACCGGAAAACCTCGGCCCAAACATCAACACGCCTTACGATGAGCAATCGCCTTTTATCCACCCGGACGACCAAACTTTGTATTTTTCCTCCAACGGCTGGCCGGGCTTGGGCAGTAAAGATTTGTTTTTGAGCCGGAAAGGCAAAGACGGCAAATGGCAAAAGCCGGAAAACCTAGGTTATCCCATCAATTCCAGCGGCGATGAAAACGGCTTAACGCTTACGGCCAATGGTTCGTATGCTTTTTTCTCCTCCAACAATTTAAAAGGTGCCGGCGGTTATGATATTTATACGTTTGAAATGCCCGAAAAACTGCGGCCAAATGTGGTAACGTATGTAAAAGGAACCGTAAAAGATGCCAAAAGCAAACAGGCGATTGATGCCGATGTACAAATTATAGATTTGAAAACCAACCAAACAATTTTCCAAAATGTAAACGCTTTAAACCAGGAACAATTTTTGGCAACTTTACCGATAGGAAAAGATTATGGTTTGAATATTTCGCGTCCGGGTTATTTGTTTTATTCGGAAAATTTCTCGTTGGCCAACCAGAAAGTTGGGAAACCTTACAACATTGATGTGGCTTTGCAGGCGATTGAAGTTGGAAATAAATCGGTGTTGCGAAATATCTTTTTCGATACGAATAAATCAGAATTGAAACCGGAATCAAAAACTGAATTAAACAAGTTGATCAGTTTTATGAGTTTAAATCCGAAAGTAACAATTGAAATTTCAGGCTTTACGGACAATGTTGGCGATGCAAAATCAAACCAAACCTTATCCGAAAACCGCGCAAAAGCTGTTCAGCAATATTTGATTGCCAATAAAGTGGCCACCGAAAGATTAACATTTAAAGGTTACGGCGCGATGCAACCGGTTGTCCCAAACACAACCGATGAAGGCCGAAGCCGAAACAGAAGAACGGAGTTTAAAATTGTATCGTTTTAAACAATACTTCTTTTACCGGTATAAAATTGGTGGTTGATTTTAAATGTTAGAAGACAGATTTTACAGGCATAAAAGAAGCATTGAAAATAAATCCAATGCTTCTTTTATCCGTGTTAATTTCCTAATTCCGACATAAACTTGATGCGCATCAACTGCAGTTCTTCGTGCGTGTAATCATCAGAACCTAATTCTTTTAAAGCATTTTCAATCGAATCGGCTTCTGCAGAACGGAAATAATCGAACACTTCTTCCTGGCGGTCTTCGTCAATCAAATCATCAATATAATAACTTAAATTGAGTTTGGTTCCCGAGTTGACGATGGATTCGATCTCGCGCAAAATATCTTCGTACGATAAACCTTTGGAAGAAGCAATATCTTCTAAAGCAATATGGCGGTCAATGTTTTGGATGATGGAAACTTTGATGGCCGATTTATTGGCAGCGCTTTTGATCACCAAATCAACCGGGCGGTCAATATCGTTTTCTTCTACATATTTTTTAATCAGTGCAATAAAAGGCGCGCCAAATTTTAAAGCCTTGCCAGCGCCAACACCCGAAATTTGTTTCAATTCATCCATATTGATTGGATAATGCAAACACATTTCTTCTAAGGAAGGATCCTGAAAAACAACAAATGGCGGTACGTTTTTTTGCTTGGCCACTTTTTTGCAAAGCTCTTTCAGCATTTGCAGCAATTGCGTGTCTAAAACGCCTGAACTTTGCGGCGTATCATCTTCCGCAGTATCGTCATCTGTGGCACCCATCGGCCGGTTCAATACCCATTTTTGTTCGTATGGGTCTGTCAAATATTCTTTGCCGCTTTCTGTCAGCCTTAACAAACCGTAATAATCAATATCTTTTGCCAGGAAATTGTTGAGCAACGCCTGCCGCATCAGCGATTTCCACAGGTTTTCGCCTTCTTTCACACCCGAACCAAATTCCGGCAATAGATGATGCTCGTAGTTGTGGATCTGCGGATTATCAACGCCCATCAAAACACTGATGATATGATGGTCGTCAAACTTTTCGCCCAGCTTCACAATCAGGTTTAAAGCTTTCAGCAACGGTTCTTCTACATTAAAAAACTCCTTTTGTGCGCGGCAATTGTCGCACATGTCGTGGCAGTCTTTCGCATCGAAGTTCTCGCCAAAATAATGCAAAATTTGCTTCCTACGGCAAACGGCAGATTCGGCGTAATCAATCACTTCTTTCAAAATCTGTGTGCCGATTTCACGTTCGGCCACAGGCTTGTCTTTCATAAACTTTTGCAGCTTGTCAATATCTTTTTCCGAGTAAAAAGACAGACAAATTCCTTCGCCGCCATCGCGGCCTGCGCGGCCGGTTTCCTGGTAATAACCTTCCATGCTTTTTGGCACGTCGTGGTGGATGACGTAACGGACATCCGGTTTGTCAATCCCCATCCCGAAGGCAATCGTGGCCACAATCACGTCCACATCTTCCATCAAGAATTTATCTTGTGTGTCCGCACGAACTTTCGGGTCTAAACCCGCGTGATAAGGCAAAGCTTTTATTCCGTTTAAATTTAAAGCTTCGGCAACTTCTTCTACTTTTTTACGGCTGAGGCAATAAACAATGCCCGATTTTCCTTGGTGCTGCTTTACAAAACGAACGATTTCTTTCAATACGTTTCGTTTGGCACGCACTTCATAATATAAGTTGGTGCGGTTGAAGGACGATTTATACAAAAGCGCGTTGTTCATTTGCAGGTTCTTTTGGATGTCCTGCTGCACTTTTGGCGTTGCGGTTGCGGTTAAGGCGATGATCGGGATATTATCGCCAATGTTACTGATCACCTGGCGGATCTTTCGGTATTCCGGCCGGAAATCATGCCCCCATTCCGAAATACAATGCGCTTCGTCAACCGCCACGAACGAGATTTTCACCAGTTGCAAAAAATCTACGTTTTCCTGCTTGGTCAGGGATTCCGGCGCAACATACAGCAGCTTTGTTTTGCCGGTGATTACGTCTTCTTTTACCCTTGCAATTTCTGTTTTGTTTAAAGAGGAGTTGAGGAAATGCGCCGTACTGTCCGAACCTCCAAAAGCCCGCAACTGGTCAACCTGGTTTTTCATGAGCGCAATCAGCGGCGAAATAACGATTGCCGTGCCTTCGCTCATTAAAGCCGGCAACTGGTAACACATGGATTTGCCGCCGCCGGTTGGCATGATTACAAACGTATCTTTGTCTGCCAGTATGTTTTCTATAATTATTTCCTGATCGCCTTTGAAATTATTAAAACCAAAAAAACTTTGTAAATTGTCAAAAAGCGATTTTTTTGCCTCTGTCATTGTCTCCATTAAAATTATTTTTTTATTAACTTTCAATTTAAAACCTTTTAATTGAAAGAAAAATCGTATGCGAATTTAACTTTTTTATGCAATAAAAAAAGCACCATTTGTAAACTTATACGTTTAAATGATGATCTTTTTGCTTTATATACACGTAAACGGTTTGGTGCAAATACCAGCTAATCCAACTATTTTTCACATCTTCACACCAAAAATTTACACTCACTAAGATTAACTTCTATGAATAAGAATTATTATGCCATCATCATGGCGGGTGGCATTGGCAGCCGTTTCTGGCCAATCAGCAGGACTTCTTATCCCAAACAATTTATTGATATTTTAGGAACAGGAAAAACCCTGATCCAACATACGTATGACCGTTTTTTAAAAATCTGCCCGAAAGAAAACATCTACGTCGTAACGAACGACATTTATATTGAGCTGGTAAAAACGCAATTGCCGGACATGGAGTACAGCCAGATTTTAGGCGAGCCCGTGATGCGCAACACCGCGCCATGCGTGGCTTACGGCTGCTTCAAAATCCTGAACGGAAACGAGGATGCGGTGATTACAGTTGCGCCTTCAGATCATTTGATTATGGACGAAGCCGGCTTTGTAAAAACCATCAACCAATCTTTGGAAACTGCCGAAAAACACCAGAGTTTGATTACGTTGGGCATCAAACCTTCGCGGCCGGACACGGGCTACGGCTACATCCAATACACAGAAGAAGCGTTGGACAACGCTTTTTACAAGGTAAAAACCTTTACCGAAAAACCAACGCTGGACATTGCCACAACGTTTATCCAAAGCGGTGACTTTTTATGGAACGCCGGCATTTTTGTGTGGAGCGCCAAAGCCATTACCAAAGCTTTTGCGCAGTATTTGCCGGACATGAACGAGATTTTTGAAGAAGCCAATTCGGTTTACAACACGGCGGACGAAAAGGCTTATGTTTCGCAGGTTTACCAGCAATGCACCAACATTTCGATTGATTACGGCATTATGGAAAAAGCAGACAATGTTTATGTGATCCCTTCGGAGTTTGGCTGGTCGGATTTGGGAACCTGGGCTTCCGTTTACCAATTGGCCGAAAAAGATGAACAGGGAAACGCAGCTATTCCTTCAGAAAAGGTGATCCTTTACGATTCTTCCAATTGTATGGTCAACGTGCCGGACGAGAAATTGGTCATCATCCAGGGTTTGAACGATTACATTGTGGTTGAAGCCAACAACACCTTGCTGATTTGCCCGAAAGACCAGGAACAGAACGTTAAAAAAGTAGTGGCCGATGTGAAACAGAAGTTTGGGACGGTTTATATTTGAGGAGGTGCGGGGTAAGAGGTTTGAGGTGCGGGCCTAAGTTGAGAAATAGCAAAACAGTAATTGATATAGGGCCTGATTGAATTTTGTTTCAATATTGACAATGCTTCTTTTACCGCCTAAAAATCATTGTCTTTTTTGTGGTATCTATACCAATATAATATCCAAGACAAAATTTATAGGCCTCA
>NZ_JBGCVY010000057.1:0-26239 GCF_041088075.1 Mucilaginibacter sp.
AATCACACATAACAGATACGTCCAAAACCTGGAAGAAAGGATCAACTGTTTTGACCGGTTCATGCTTGATTTTCAAGTGGAAAACCAAGTCGGTAAAAACTTAGCTAAACTAATTGTAAATATTTAATGAACTTTATATAAAATTGATGCAAATATCAATTTTTGCCCGGTAAAAGAAGCATGGGCACCAATCCTGAAAATATCGAAGGATCCTGTACAAATCAAACGGAACCCTTAAAAGTTTAAACAAATCAATGTTAAAATAACAAAGGGCAGCGATTTGCTGCCCTTTGTTATTTTAAAGCTAATCAATAAAAGTAAAATTAATAACCGGGGTTTTGCTTTAAGGCAGAAGATGCCCCTGTACTTTCCAGGTCTATTTGTGGTTGCGGTATTGGGTAATACTCATTTTTAGTGGGCGTAAACTTTGCACCGGCAACATCGGTAATGGTTTTTCCGTCAAAAGCAAAGTAAGCAGTTAATGCTTGCTGTGCAATACCCCATCTGGAAATATCAAAGAACCGGTGGCCTTCCATTGCTAATTCAAGCTTACGTTCAAAGTAAACAGCTTTTAGTGCCCCTGCCTGGCCTAAAGTAGCAAAAGCACCCGCTGGATATGGATTAACTACATAATGTGCAGCTGGTGTAGTGGTAAAACCACCAGTTGGATTAGAGGCATCTTTATAATTATAAACAATACTTGCCGGGTTTGCTGCCCTTGCCCGAACGCGGTTAACATACGTTTGAGCTGTTGTTAAATCGTTCAGTTGCACTTTAACTTCTGCAGCCATCAGCAATACATCTGCAAAACGGATAACGTTAACCACATTTGCCGTTCCCGGTGCCCAAGAATGCTGGTCGGAGTAGATACCTGCAGTTGATTGGTAATAAACGTTCTTTTTAGGAGAATAAGGGCCGGCAGAGCTTTGCTCACGAATCCAGTCCTGGCCCGGGTGCAAGCCCCAGTCTAGATAAGGAATACCACGTCGGCCAACTGTCCAGTCTAAACGCGGGTCTAAATTGCCTTGGTCTGGTGTAAAACTGTTTTTAGAGGAAATACCTGCAAGTCCCTGATCTGTAACAAGCGGATGAGAATTGTAATCATCAACATAAGGAAGCCCTTGATCATTGGTACGGTACGAATTGGCTAAGTCTTCTGTTGGTTGGAAGAAACCACAGCACCGGAATGGGCTGTTGTACGGGAAGTTCAGCATGTCTCCGTTGTTAGCCTCTCCAATAGTATTAGTACCGTCGTTTGCAGCCTGTTGTATGGAAAACACTGTTTCCTTGTTGTTTTTTGTTGCTGCACCAAAATTATCTTCAAAATTGGCAGTTAGATCATACGCAACACCAGCAGAATTGGTACCGCTGGTTATAACAGCTGTAAAGATCGGGTCGGCAGCAGAATATTTCTTTTCATATAAATACGTTTTTGCCAGATAAGCCCCTGCGGCCCATTTATTAACCCTTCCTATTTGTGTTTGGGTTGCAGGCAGATTAGCGTAGGCATAAGTAAAATCTGCTTCAATTTTTGGCCAAATATCAGTTGTATTTGGCTGAACATAATTGGTTGTGGTTTCATCAATATAAGGCACATTATTAAACATCTTTTTCAAATCGAAATAATAATGCCCCCTTAAAAACCTAGCCTGGCCTGTGAGGTTAGCTTTATCAGCATCAGAAATTCCAGAAACCCCGGCTAAAGCTTTAAGAACATTGTTTGCCCTGCTAATTCCTTCATAATCGGCTTTCCATTTACTGTTTAAAAATCCGTTACTGGCATCTACTGTAAAAGTTGCAATAGAGTTGATGGCAGGCTGATCAATACCGGAACTGCCTTTGTGCGCATCACCACCTGCTACACTACCATAAATCCAATTATCCGGAGATACTTCCCAGGCGCTTCCTCCACCAAGCCCTGCATTGTTGTTGTTACCGCCCTGGCCATCAAGTGCAGAATAAGCTCCTATTAAAAGGCCGTCAATCCCTGCCCTGCTTGTAATTTGTGCTGTACTTAGCGCCCCCAGTGCAGGTTGTTCTAAATATTTTTTACATGAACTTTGTAAAATACCAGTTGCTACTAAAGCTATCACTGATAACCGTTGTATATTTTTCATAATATTATTAATTAAAATTTAACTTGAACACCGAGTAAATAAGTACGGGTTGGTGAATAGTTACCACGATCAACTCCAAAATTTGTACTTGAAGTTTGTGTTCCATTATCACCAGAACCTGTAATTTCAGGATCAACACCGCTGTATTTGGTAATAGTAAAAAGGTTGGCACCTGATAGATAAACCCTAAACCTATCTATACCAACAGATTTTAATAAAGTAGGGCTAAATGTATAACCTATCTGTGCATTGCGTAAACGCAGGAAAGAACCATCTTCTACGTAAAAAGAGTTTGGTACGGTGTTGGTACTGAAAGAACCGTCAATTTCCTGGATAGGTGCTTTTGCATTCATGTGGGTAGGTGTCCAGGAATCATATAACGCTGTCTGGCTTTTTACACCGGCAAAGTTTGCATAAAAATCAGTCCACCATCTTACGTCATTCCAAATTTTGTTACCAGCAGAACCGTAAAAAAACATGTTTAAATCGAATCTTTTATAAGAAAAGTCTAAGTTTAAACCACTTGTAAATTTAGGGTTAGGGTTACCAAGCAAAGTTCGGTCTGCTGCAGTTACTTTTCCATCACCATTGATATCTGCATATTTAAAACGGCCAACTGCTGCATCGTTTTGGTAAGTCCCACCGGCCGCAGCATTAGCGGCATTAATTTCTGCCTGCGAATTCCAAAAACCATCAGTTTTGTAACCGAAGAACCCGCCCACAGGGCCGCCTACAGAATTTCGGACAATACTGCTGCCATTAAAACGGCCGGAGTTTTGTTCAAAATAAGGCTGGCCTACGGTAACCTGTTTAATTACGTTATGGTAAGTAGTAAAGGTTAATGTAGCGTTCATTTTTAAGTCATTGGTGATATTTGTATGACTTGTAAGCGCAATATCAACACCGGTATTGTTCATAGCACCAACATTGCTGTATGGCGCAGTTGCAGAACCTGCCGTGCCAGGAAGGTTTGGATTATACAATAAACCGGTAATGTTTTTTTTATAATAATCAACTGAAACATCTAACTTCTGACCAAAAAATGAACCATCAAAACCAATATTTAAGTTTTTGTCCAATTCCCATTTTGCGTCAGGATTACCAATTGCCCGCTGTGTAAAACCTGATACGGTACTGGTTGATGTACCATTAATATCATAATAAGAATTGGTTCTGTTTGAGCCAAAGGTAGTAAAAGCATTTGCCGGTGAAACATTGATTTGATTACCCATTACGCCATAACCACCCCTGATTTTTAAATCGTTTATCCAGCTTACTTTTTTCAGAAAGCTTTCTTGCGATAAACGGTAACCGGCACTAACAGCGGGGAACCACCCGTACTGATAATTTAAGAACCTGGAAGAGCCATCCCTCCTGATAGTTGCATTTAAAAGGAAACGGTCGTTATAAGTATAATCTAACCGTGCCAGTAAAGAAAATATCTTATCTACAGAAATGTTACTGTAAACAGTCGGTGTTCCGGTACCGGTGGAAAGATTAACATAATTAGGGTCAAAAGTAAAGTAATTAGTATTTGTACCTCCTAAAGACTGGTACCTGTTTTTATAAGCTTCTGTACCTGCTAATAATCTTAAATCATGCTTTGCAAATACCTGGTGATAAGTTAAAGTATTGGTCCAGGTATAATTAAAGCCGTTATAAGAGTTTTCAGAATAAGAGTTTGTGGTATTATTTTCAGAGTTTTCGTATTCTGGATAGGTAAAGCTGTGGTTATAGTTTGAGTAATACTCGCCACCAAACTGGGTACGTAAAGTTAAGTATTTAGCGAAGTCCGTTTCGGCATAAACACTACCAAACAACCTGTTGGTTAAACCATAGTTATTTCCGGTACGCTGTTGTATAGCTACCGGGTTTCTGGCGTTACCTAAATTTGCAGTATTTGAACCTGCATAATTTCCTTTAATGTCGTAAACCGGAATGATCGGCTGTTCACGAAATGACATACCGATTCCTGATCCTTCGTCATTTTGGTTAATCTGCGGGTTTTCTGTTAATGAATAGGCTATATTTTCTCCTGCCCGAATGTGTTTGCTAATATTATAACTGGTGTTGGCCCTTATTGTATAGCGTTTATCGTAAGTATTTATTAATGTTCCTTGCTGGTTAAAGTAATTCATCGAAAACAAATAAGTTGCTACATCAGAACCACCGCTTAAAGCAACGTTATGGCTTTGTAAAGGAGCTGTTTTAAATATTTGATGATACCAGTCTGTCCCTTGTTTATTAGCTAAAGTTATCCGATAAAAAGATGACGGATCGCCAGATGTATAAAAAGGGTTTACATTATAAAGGGATGGATTAGTTGATGCGTCTCCAAAATGTGCGCCGACAGGATTAATATAATCAGGCAATACATTTCCGTTTGGCCCGTACAAATTACTGCTTAAATCAACAGGGATATTTTTTAATGCGGCGGTATTCTGAATGGCAAGTGTACGTAAACTAGTCATTTCCTGAGGGTTTAGCAAATGAAAAACATTGCCGCCTTTAGGAACCTGGGTGCCGTAATAAGCATCATAACTTACACTGGTTTTACCCGAGCCTTTTTTAGTGGTAATAATAATTACACCATTGGATGCACGCGCACCATAAATAGAGGCAGAACTTGCATCCTTTAGCACTTGCAGTGTTTGGATATCATTGGGGTTAATATCAGAAACGTTTGTTGTAGGAATACCGTCAACTACATACAATGGCTGATTGTTGCCAAAAGTATTGGCACCGCGTATTTTTACTTGAGGTGTTTGACCTGGCTGACCAGAATTGATTACAGTAACACCAGCAGCCTGTCCCTGTAGCTGATTTTCTACAGAAGCTGTTGGTTGCCTGTTTAAAGCAGCAACATCTACTACCGCTACTGCACCAACTAAATCTTTTTTCCTTTGTGTGCCGTATCCTGTTACCACAACTTCATTTAAAGAATTTGACGCAGGTGTTATTGCAATGTTATAACGGGACTGGCTGCCGATCAAAACTTCACGGGTTGTATAACCAACGTATGAAACCGACAACGTGTTCCCGGCTGATGCATCAAGGGAAAAGGAACCATCCGATCCGGTTACTACCCCATTGGATGTACCTTTGATTTTTACGGATGCACCAATGATAGGCTGCTTATCATCACTACCGGTAATTACACCTGTAATTCTTTTTGTTTGTGCATTTGCAAAAAAGGAAAACAGTGCAAAAAACACCAGTAATCCAAATTGCCTAATTTTAAAAAGTAAAACCTTGTTCATAAATTATTAATGTTAAATAATGGATTGATTTAATGATTTTGAGTTGTATTGATGTTAATAGGTGGTTAAGGTGGTGTTTTGTACATATTGGTAAGTTTAAGGATGTTAAAGAAGACTCATTTGTATGTTAATTTATAAGGCCATGCTTAGGTTTATTCAAATATTTCTATGCTTCTTTTGCCGCCTAAAAATCTTGGTGCCCGGTTAAATTTTAATATTAAAGTTATTAATATGCTTCTTTTACCACCTAAAAAATGATGGAAAAATGTTTTCTATTTGTTCAGGTTTATACAAGTGCCAATTTTTACATGATAAAAGCAGCATTGGTATTTCTTCTGGTAAAAACACAAACAATCTTTAAGTTTATTATTGGTTTAAACAGTTTCCCCTGTCCTGTTTCTTTAAAAATTGAAACCAAGGCCTTGTTTAATACTGTTGTAATTTTTTATGCTTATTTTGGCATATAAAAATATTGTTTTTTTTATAATTTTTATATCAAAAAATAAACCTTTTAATTTTATTTATTTTGATGTTTAAATCACCAACTGAAATCATGAAGTTTGCAGACTTTTTCTGTTTCTATAAATAATAATCACAAAGTTTGCAGGCATAAAAGAAGCAATATAAAGTTTAAGATATAAAGTTAGAGCCTGTTTAAATTTATTCGAGAAAAAACAGCAATGCTTCTTTTACCCTATAAAAATTGGTGCCGACACCAATTTTATAAACCCAAAACCAAATGCTTACCAGTTTTTGGGCGGTAAAAGAAGCATGGAAAATAAATTGAACAAAATTTAGAGCCTGCTCTTAATAAGTTTCCTTCTTTAAATGACTCATTTAGCCTATAAAATTGTCAGGGCTGATAAATGACATTCATAATCTGGTCAATGCCAACCGGTGTGTCCCAATATTTCAACAGCTTTTTGTCTTTGTTGTAAATGTACAAAGCCGGAAATTGCGAGGGCGTAAACCGTTCAATAAACTGCCGGTTTGCATCGGCCAAAAGCGTAACATTAGCCTTCCCTTCCAAATCCTTGCCGTAAGTATGTACAAACTTTTGGATCTGCGGTTTCTTGTCCATCGAGACCAGGTAGAACACCGTGTTTTTAAATTCTTTGTAATGCGAACTGATCAACTGCGTTTCGTACTGGCAATGCGGGCAAGTGGCATCAAAAAAAAGGAACAAAATTTTGCTGTTGCTTTTCAGTTGTTTTTGAGTGAAAACCTGGCCGTTCATTGTGTACAATGTAAAATCAGGGATAATTGCTGCCGGTTTTAATTGTGCCAAAGCCGGTTGAAACATACTTGTAAACAGCAAAACGACACTGAAAAAATTCAGTGCCGTTTTTATAAGTTTTGTTGATGCTTCTTTTATCGGCATAATTTTGTTTAGATCATAACTCCCGAACCCAAATATTACGGTAACTGATCGGTTCGCTTTTATCGCCGTGCGCCTGCAATTTGATTGGTGCGCCGCCGCTGTAAGCTTTGTATTTCGGCTGGCCGACATAAGCTGTTTCGCCTTTTAAAACATAATGGTTTTGCACCAAAACCCCGTTGAAAATCACGGTAACCGTAGCCGGGGTATTTACAGAACCATCCGTTTTAAAAGTTGGCGCCTGCCAGATGATGTCATACGTTTGCCAATCGCCCGGCTTTTTGTTGGCGTTTACAAGCGGGATAGATTGCTTATAAATACTGCCGGCCTGCCCGTTCACATAAGTTTTGTTGTTGTACGAATCCAAGATTTGCAGTTCGTAACCAGAATCGCCTTTTCCTGTAGAAGCCAAAAACACACCGCTGTTGCCCCGAAGTTGTCCTTCACCAGTAATATTGGTTGGGATTTTCCACTCCACATGCAACTGATAGTTGTTAAATTTTCTTTTGGTTTCGATGTTGCTGGTGCCTTTTTTAACCGTAAAAAAATCGCCGCTCACCGGCCACTCCACGGGTTTGCTGTTATCATCTGTATAAACCCATTGGTTTAAATTACCGTTGGAGAACAAAATAACCGCATCAGAAGGCGGTTCGTTGTTTGTTTTTCCCGGTGTTACCACTTTTGGCACTGGTTCGTAAAACTCAGTGTCTTCATGTTTTGCAGCTTGCTGGGCATTCGCCATAGAAAAACCTCCTACCAATAAAACGGTCAATATTAGTTTGTTCATCATTTTTAAAATCGGTTTAAGAAGTGAATTGGATTATACCGGTAAACTATTTTTCATGTAATTAGCACTTTCTGTGATGCTGACATACGGATCAATGTTGATAAAATTCTCCTGTTCCATAATGTAATGTTTCACACCGGCAGCCTTGGCCACCGGCAGTATCTTTTTAAAATCAATACTGCCTTTGCCTATTTCGGTGTTGAGGTTGGTGTTGGTTTTGTCCCTGTCCTTTACATGTACCGCAAAATAACGCCCTTTGTGCTTGTTTAATATTTCAATCGGATCCTGACCGGCACGAACAACCCAGAAAATATCCATTTCCATGTGTACCAAAGCCGGGTCGGTATATTTTAAAATCGTATCATAAAACGTGGTGCCGTCCACCAGCTTCCACTCAAAATTGTGGTTATGGTAGCCCAGCTTCAGTCCTTCTGTTTTACAAATTGCCGCGGCTTTGTTCATTTTATCGGCAACTTGTTTAAAGTCTTCCGCAGTTTTGATAAATTGTTCTGCCAATGAAGGAACAGTAATGTAAGACTGTCCGGTATCGTGTGCCACTTCGATGTACGCTTTCAGGTCATCGGTTTTTCCGGTCCCAAAAAACTGGTCTAAACCATAATGCCCGCTTGGGGTGGTTAAACCATGTGATTTCAGCAGTTGGCTAAATTCTTTTGAAGTTAAGCCCCAATAACCGGTTTTTTTATCGAAACCAAAAGTTTCCACCTCTTTGTAACCCGCTGTCGCCACTTTGGCAATTACGCCTTTTACATCTTTAGGCAGTTCATTACGCAGGGTATAAAGTTGTAAGCCAATTTGTTTACTGTTGATTGCTGCGCTTAAAAAATCCGGCTTTATCAAAACACCTGCCGATACTAATCCGGCTTGTGCTAAAAATTTTCTTCTGTTGATCATGGATTTGGTTTAGGTTATTTAAAAGGGATACTGTTTTTAGCAGGGCAAATTTGGGCTTATTTGAAATTTACTTATCTAAGAAACTATTTAAAAACGAATTGAATATATTTTCATTGCCGTTGGCTTTAGCCAACGGAACAATGGCAGGCGTTAAAGGGCTTTAGCCAAAGAATGATTATTTAATTCGGCTAAAGCTTTCTTTCTAATTTATGCAACCGTCCCGTTAACGGGACGGTAATGAATTTCTTCCATACTATATTCTTGAAATCAAATTTAAACAGTTTCTAAATTATGATGCTTCTTTTACCACCTAAAAATTGGTGGTCAACCGGTTGTATAATTTGACGCAAACACCAATTTTTATAGGGTAAAAGAAGCATTGGTATTTTTTACTTGTATAAATTTAACAGGCCCTTAAACATCACAAATTTCTATTGCATTTTTCAACGATGCAATTTTGTCTTTTTTTAGCGGGATAAATTCCTGTGCTACGTATCCTTTAAATCCGGTTTTTAAAATTGCACGCATAATTGCCGGATAATATAGTTCTTGAGTATCGTCTATCTCGTTTCTTCCGGGAACACCGCCGGTATGGTAATGGTTGATGTACTGGTGATAATCATTGATATTGCGGATTACATCGCCTTCATCAATCTGCATGTGGTAAATATCGTACAGCAATTTGAAATTTTGAGAACCCAAACGCTTCGCCAGTTCTGCGCCCCAGGAAGTTCGGTCGCATTGGTAATCTTTGTGATTAACCTTACTGTTCAGCAGTTCCATCACCAGCACAACTTTGTGTTTTTCGGCCAGCCCAATCACTTTTTTCAAGCCTTCCACACAATTGTTCCAGCCGGTTTCGTTGTCCATGCCTTCGCGGCTCCCGCTAAAACAGATCAGGTTGGTGTAACCTGCTTTTGCTACCAGCGGGATCATTTCCGAATAATTTTTCACCAGGGTTTCGTGGTATTTTTTGTTGTTGAAACCTTCCGTGAGGCTGATCTCGGCGCCATTGCACATCGGCGAGTCCAAACCGTATTTTTTCAGCGTTGGCCAGTCTTTTGGCCCAACCAAATCAATGCCTTTGATGCCGATTTTTTTTGCCGCTGCACAAAGTTCTTCTACCGAAAACTCATTATAACACCAGCGGCAAACCGAGTGGTTAATGTTTCCTTTAAGTGCAACTGACTCCATTTTTGATGTGGTAAAAGAAGTAAGGCTGCTGCCGGCGGCCAGGGTTGCGGTGCCTGCAATTAAATCTTTAATTGCAGACCGGCGGTTTAGTTTTGATGCCATTTTTTGATCAATTAAACATCGAGGCGCATGTCCTGCTGCTCGTCCAAATTTAAAGCCGGGTTTGTTTCCATGTGGTTTTTATCTTTAAACAACAGTAAAAACAACACTAAAACTACTGCCGCAATTCCGGCCGGTATCAGCCAGATGGTTTGCCAATTGTGCGCGGTATCAGAAATTTTGTAGTTGTCCACAATCTGTCCGGCAATTAAAGATCCGATCAGCATACCAACCCCGTAAGTGGCCAGCGTGATAAAGCCTTGTGCCGCACTTTTGAAGCGTTCGCCAGCTAGGTTATCTGTATAAATTTGTCCGGTAACAAAAAAGAAATCGTAGCAAACGCCATGCAAAACGATACCGGCAATCAGCATCCAGTAATTGCTGCCTGCATCGCCGTAGGCAAACAAAACATAACGCAAGGCCCAGGCCAACATACCCACGGCCAGCATTTTTTTGACGCCCAAACGGACGAAGAAAAACGGGATCATCACCATAAACAAAATCTCGGAAACCTGCCCCAAAGATTGTGTTACCGTGGTGGCGTGCATGCCTGCTTCCTGGAAAAAAGGATTGGCAAAACCATAATAAAAAGCCAGCGGAACGCAAATGGCAATCGAAGCGATAAAAAAGATGAGGTAAGATTTGTTTTTAAGCAAACCGATAGCATCCAAACCCAGCATATCGCCGACGGAAACATTTTCGCCTCGTTTTACCGGCGGTGTGGCTGGCAATGTAAAACTGAACAAACCTAAAATGATCGAAGCAATGGAAGCCATTTTAAAGGTATTTACCAAAGCGGCTTCTCCGCCTTGCTTGTCCCAGTTTAAATAGCTTATCAGAACGCCGGCCACAATCCAGCCAATCGTTCCCAGAACACGGATTGGCGGAAACTCTTTGCTTGGGTTTTGCATCTGCCTGAAAGAAACTGAATTAACCAAAGCCAAGGTGGGCATATACAAAATCATGTAAACCAAAATTACCGGGTAAAACGCCGAAAAATTAGCGGCTGTAGAAGCCCACCACAATAATGCTCCGCCTAATAAATGTAAAGCACCCAGGATTTTTTGTGCCGAGAAAAATTTATCCGCGATTAAACCGATGATAAAAGGCGCAACGATAGCACCTATGGATTGCGTGGTTACCGCAGCACCAACTTCTATCCCGGAAGTTTTTAGGTCTTTTAACAAATACGTTCCCAGGGTTACAAACCATGATCCCCAAATAAAAAATTCCAGGAACATCATAGCCGATAACTTGGTGCGGATGGCAGCAGTCATAATTTTAGGTTGGTTTGGGTTTGGTTTGCGGTTTTGGTTGTTATTTCAAAGACAGAATATATTTCACCATTTCTTTGGCATCGGCCAAAGGCAGGTTTGGATGCGGTGTCATGGCGATATCGCCCCAAACGCCTTTTCCGCCGCTGATTACTTTATTGGCCAGGTAGTCAATGTTTTTATCGTTGCTTGTATATTTTTTGGCCACATCGGCATAAGCCGGACCAATCAGTTTTTCATGTTCTTTGTGGCAGCCCAAACAATCAGAAGAAGCAAGCAACTGTGCGCCTTTTGATGAGTTGTTGCCGGCGTTAGAATCGGTGCCGATTTTATTGACATTGGTATCTACGCTGGTTTCGTGCGATTTTGCGTCCTGGTTGGCAGCCGTTACGCTATCGTTGCTCACACTTTCGTTGGTTTTATTGTTGCTACAGGCAGCAATTACAGCACAAAGGCTTAAAATAATGGCGGTTTTTTTCATGGTATTTGGTATTTGTATTTTGTTATATTCCTAATAAAGTTCTGTTAAAAGAAGCATCGGCACCGGAAGCAGCAAAATCGTCAAAAGCTTTGTCGGTTACCCGGATAATATTGTCTTGAATAAATTTTGCACCTTCCCGGGCACCGTCTTCCTGGTTTTTTATGGCATCTTCCCATTCTAAAACGGCCCAGCCTTTATAATCATAAGCGGCCAACTTACTAAAAATTGCTTTAAAATCAACCTGCCCATCGCCTAAAGAACGGAAACGCCCGGCACGGTCAATCCAATTTTGATAACCGCCATACACTCCTTGCTTGCCCGTTGGGTTAAACTCTGCATCTTTTACATGGAACATCTTGATGCGTTCGTGGTAAATATCAATGTAGTCTAAGTAATCCAAACACTGCAATATAAAGTGTGAAGGATCATACAATAAACAAGCGCGAGGGTGATTGTTTACTTTTTCGAGGAACATTTCGTAAGTTATGCCATCGTGCAAATCTTCTCCGGCATGGATTTCGTAACACAGATCTATACCGCATTCGTCAAACTCGTTCAATATCGGCAGCCAGCGTTTCGCTAATTCTGTAAAACCGGTTTCTACCAAACCAGCCGGACGCTGCGGCCAGGGATAAACCATCGGCCATAACAAAGCACCGCTAAAAGTAGCATGGGCGTGCAATCCCAAATTTTGGGAAGCTTTTGCGGCGTATTTTAATTGTTGTACAGCCCACTCTTTACGCGCGTTCGGGTTGTTTTTTACCTGATCCGGCGCGAAAGCATCAAACAAAGTATCATAAGCCGGATTGACGGCAACCAATTGGCCTTGCAAATGTGTGGAAAGTTCGGTGATCTGCAAGCCATAACCCATCACTTTCCCGTTCAAATCATCGGCATAAGTTTTGCTTTCTGCCGCCAATTTTAGGTCTATAAAAGAAGCATTGTTGGTAGGCAGTTGAATTCCCAGAAAACCAAGGTCAGCAGCCCATTTGCAGATGGCATCCAGGCTGTTAAAAGGCGCTTCGTCAGAAATAAACTGGGCCAGAAATATTCCAGGTCCTAATAAAGTAGTCATAATTTATATGTTGAAGTCCGTCCACTTTTCAGAAGATTTTCCGGATGCAATTACGTTTTCAATAAATGCCATTCCGCGGATGCCTTCTTCAATTCCCGGAAAATCCAGCCATTCCGGTTCAGGTGTTTTTCCTGCTAAATGAGCCTGAATGGTAAAAGCAAAATTTTTATAAAGATTGGCAAAAGCCTCGAGATAACCTTCGGGATGGCCAGCTGGTGTACGGGTATTTTTCTGCGCGAAAGAACTGGTATAACTGCCGCCAGTCCGGTAAATTTCTACCGGTTTGTCTAAAAGTTTTACCAGTAAAGAGTTGGCATCAGCTTGTTGCCATTCAATCCCTCCGTTTTCGCCATAAACCCTGATCTTGACATTGTTTTCTTCTCCGGCTGCAATTTGTGTGGCCATTAAAACGCCGCTGGCTTCGTTGTTGAATTTCAACAAAACTGCGCCGTCGTCATCCAACTGTCGGCCTTCAACCACAATGTTAACATCGGCACAAAGTTTTGTAACGGACAGGCCGGAAACGTATTCACACAAATTGAAAACATGGGTCCCGATATCGCCCATTGCCCCTGCCATACCGCTTTTGGCCGGGTCGGTGCGCCAGGAAGCTTGTTTGTTATTGCCGCCTTCTTCAAACCTGCTTAGCCAGCCTTGCGGATATTCTACATAAACTTTGCGGATCTTTCCCAACTTTCCTGATAACGCAAACTGCCGTGCTTCTTTTACCATCGGATACCCAGTGTAAGTATGCGTGAGGCACAAGAAATTTCCCGTTTGTTCGATCACTTTCTGCAAGTCTTTCGCTTCCTGCAAAGAAAACGTGGCCGGTTTATCTAAAATAACATGAAAGCCGTTTTCCAATGCTTCTTTTGCCGGTGCAAAATGGACATGGTTTGGCGTTACGATGCTGATTACTTGTACACGATCGTTTTTGGGCAACTGCTTCTCTTTTTCGATCAGTTCCTGCCATGAATTATAAACCCGGTTTTCAGAAATGTTCAACAATAATCCACTTGCTTTGGATTTTGCAGGATCACTGCTGAAAGCGCCGCAAACCAATTCGTACTGGTCATCCATCCGAGCCGCAATGCGATGTACAGCACCGATAAAAGCGCCCTGGCCGCCGCCAATCATTCCTAATTTTAACCTCATCATTGCAGTTTAGGAAAGTGCCCAGGCTTTATCGCCTTTTTTGTATGGATAATTGCCGTCGTATTTTCCGGGTATAGGCAGGTAACGCAAAGCTTTGGTAGCGCCAACTTCGGAAGTAAAATAGCCCAACATCGTCAGCTCTTTCATCATCCTGAAATAATGGTTCGGGTCTTCCTTTTTCTTTGTTTTTTGATACGCCTTTTGCTCGTTGTCCAGGTCAACCAGCAAAGCGGTGCGTTGCTGCGGGCTGCTTTCCATAAATTTTTTGCCGTGCTTTTTCTGGCTGGCATCATCTATTTTCGACAAACCTTTGGTAAAAACTTTCTGGTCTTTCGGCAAGTAACAATCCTTTACCATCGTAGCCATAAAACGACCAATGCCGGCCGCTTTTGCACCGGGCGTACTGGTTGCCGGGAAAATGGTATCGCCCACTTCGTCCATAAAACCAATTTGATTGGTGCTGAATAATTCGCTTACTTTTTCAGGCGTTGATTTACAACCGCTTTGCAAAAAAAACTCGGCCCCTAAAACCGTTCCGCCCAATAACCAGGCAACTTTTGTTATGGCTTCTCTTCTATCCATATTTTTGTATGCTAAAAACAGTATCCAGGGCCTGTTTAAATTTGTTGAATTATTTTCCTATACTTCTTTTACCGCCTAAAAAACCGTCAACATTTAGTTTCTGGTTTATTTAGATTGATGCTAACACCAAATTTTATAGGGTAAAAGAAGCATCGTCATTTTTCTTGTACAAACTTAAACAGGCCCATAAAGTATTTAATAATTGAACCTTATGCCCTCAGGCTCCAGCCTTGCCGGTATTCGCGTTTTACATATTGGTTTACAGCGTCAAAGTTGGTGATCTTCATGTTTTGGTTGTCCCAAAGCATTTTGATGTGGCCGCCTTTCAAATCATTTCCCCTTACCGCTAAATTGGCCATCAATAAAGCTTCGGTGAGCGGCCCGGCCAGTTCAAATGGCGAACTTAATTCTTTTTTGCCGTAACCTGCCAAACAACCTTCTACCCATTGTGCGTAATGTCCGTTTGCTTGTCCGGGCACACGCGCAATGGTTTGCTTTACATGTACTTCATTGGTGCGCGATGTTGGCAACAACAAAGGGTTTTCTGAATACGTACTGGCCATCATTTTCCCTTTTGTGCCGATGAACAAAATACCGTTGCCATCGTCTCCGAATTTCTCATTGGCGCCCAACTCTGCCGGTCTTTCCGGCTGTATGCCGCCATCCATCCAATGCAATGTAATATCGCCTTTTGTTTTTTTGGTTTTGGGGAAAGTAAGCGTAACGTGGCTGGAAGGCGGACAGCTATCCGGGAAAACGCCACGTTTAAATTCATCTACATAAACACTGCCTACACTGGCCTGTACATCTTTAGCGTACTGCAAACCCAATACGCGGAAAGGCGCTTCTACCAAATGGCAGCCCATATCGCCCAAGGCACCGGTTCCGTAATCCCACCAGCCGCGCCAGTTAAAAGGGACTAATTTATCAACATAATTTTTCTCGGGAGCCGTGCCTAACCATAAATCCCAGTCTAATTCCTTTGGAATATCGGCTTTTGTAGTTGGCCATGGGATACCTTGCGGCCAAACCGGGCGGTCTGTCCAGCAATAAACGGTATGCACATCGCCAATTACACCAGCATCATACCATTCGGCCAATTGCCTGGTGCCATCGTTTGATGAACCCTGGTTGCCCATTTGCGTAACCACTTTGTATTTTTTGGCCGCTTCTGTCAGCATACGTGCCTCGTAAATATCATGGGTCATGGGTTTTTGCACATATACGTGTTTGCCGTGCTGCATGGCAGCCATTGCAATAATGGCGTGGTTATGATCGGGCGTTGATACAGATACGGCATCAATGTTTTTTGCCTCTTTATCAAACAGTTTACGCCAGTCTTTATAATATTTTGCTTTAGGGAAACTGGCCACAGACTTAGCTGCGCGCCTGTCGTCCACATCGCATAAAAAACCAATTTCTGCTTTGCCGCTTTTGTAAAAATTAGCAATATCGCTCTGGCCTTTCCCGCCAGCGCCAACACCGGCCACGATCAGCTTGTCGCTTGGTGCGGTATAACCTTTTCCGCCTAAAACAAAACGGGGAACAATGGTAAAAGCGGCAGCGGCAACGGCGGCATTTTTAATAAAAACACGCCGCGACTTGTCTTGCGGTTCTAAAGGGTTTTCAGTCATGATTTTTATTCTTAATGGTTTGGTTTTGTTCTAATTTTAAAAGGAAGTTTAAGATTTACTTCATTGAATTTTGATACTTCTTTTATCGCTATAAAAATGGCAAACGTGTAGTTTTTAGTTTATGCAATTGATGCAACGGCCAAATTTTATAGGGTAAAAGAAGCATCGGCACCAATTTTTAAAATATCAAAAGAATTTAACAAAGCTTAAACAGGTTTTAAGATCAGGTAATATTTAGTTTTTTCATTTCGCTTACGGCATGGTCAACGGCACGGGCAGTTAGCGCCATGTAAGTAAGGGAAGGGTTTTGGCAGGCGGCAGAAGTCATGGCCGCACCATCGGTAACGTAAACGTTTTGGGCGTCCCAAACCTGGTTGTGCTTGTTCAGCACCGAAGTTTTGGGGTCGAGGCCCATTCGCGCCGTACCCATTTCGTGGATGCCGCCGCCCATATTGTAACCTCTGTTATAAGTTTGTACATCCTTTAAACCGGCTGCTTCCAACATTTCTTTGGCATCCTGCATCATGTCAACGCGCATTTTTTGCTCGTTGTCTTTGATGGTTGCGTCCATGGCCAAAACCGGCAGGCCCCATTTGTCTTTCTTGGTTTTATCTAAATAAGTGCGGTTTTCGTGGTAAGGCAGGGTTTCGCCAAAAGCGCCTAAGCCCATGGTCCATTGGCCCGGTTCGGTCAGTGCATCTTTAAATTCACCGCCAATGTTCATTTCCGCAATATCACGGCTCCAGCCTTCGCGGCTTGCACCGCCCTGATAGCCAAAACCGCGGATATAATCCCTTTTATCGCCAAACAAATTACGGAAACGGGGCACATAAACACAGTTAGCCCTTCGGCCAAAATAGTATTTATCCTCAAAACCTTCTACCCGGCCGTTGGCACCGCAACGGAAATGGTGGTCCATTAAATTGTGCCCTAACTCGCCGCTGCTGCTGCCCAACCCTTCCGGCCAGACATCGGTAGCCGAGTTCATCAAAACCCAGGCCGAGTTTAGGGCCGAAGCATTTACAAAAATTACTTTCGCTTTATACTCGTAAGTCTGGTTGTTTTCGGCATCCAGCACCTCTACACCTGTGGCTTTCTTACTGTTTTTATCGTACAAAATTTTGGTTACGATAGAAAAAGGGCGAACCGTTAACTTACCGGTTGCCATAGCTGCCGGCAAAGTAGAAGATTGCGTACTGAAATAAGCGCCGAAGTTGCAGCCCAGCCAGCATTTATTTTGATACTGACAATTCGTCCTGTTTTTAAGGGGTTCGGTGATATTGGCGGTTCGGCCAATCACCATATGCCTTTTATCTTTATAATGCGATTTAATGCGTGCCGCCACATCTTTTTCAACCACGTTCATTTGCATGGCCGGCATATAATCGCCATCGGGCAATTGTGGTAAACCATCGCGGTTACCGCTAATGCCGGCAAATTTCTCAACATAACTGTACCATGGGGCCAAATCTTTGTACCTGATCGGCCAATCAACCGCAATGCCATCCTTTGCATTCGCCTCAAAATCAAAATCGCTCAAACGGTACGATTGCCTTCCCCACATCAACGAACGGCCGCCAACATGGTAGCCGCGGAACCAGTCGAAAGGTTTTATTTCGGTATAAGGGCTTTCTTTTTCGTTCACCCAATAATCCAAATTGCTTTCGTTCAAGGTATAGTCCCTGGCCAAAACCGGGTAATCTTTGATCATTTCCTGGGTTTTGCCGCCGCGGTGCGGAAACTGCCAGGGTGCTTTGTTGGCGTTTACATAATCCTTAATATGCTCGATGTTTTTACCGCGCTCTAACATAATTGTTTTCAGTCCCTTTTCGGTCAGTTCTTTGGCTGCCCAACCGCCAGAAATACCGGAACCAATTACAATTGCATCATACTCATTGCTGGCCATATATTAGAAAAAATTAAAATAGAATAATCGGTTGTGATGGCTAATGTAGAAAAATGTTTTTCAAAAAAACATTTTTTGCATAAAAACTTTACAAACATTTCTTTTCGGACAAGAACCGCTTATCTTAAATTGAACTTGATTAAACTTTTTTCAGGCTATGTTTTTTTGTGTTGATGCTTCTTTTACCCTATAAAAATTGGTGCCTATAATAGTCGGACAAATCAAAAACCAGGTATACCATTTTTTAGGCGGTAAAAGAAGCATCGTGTAAAGCACCAAAGAACATGTTTAAACAAGCTCATTAAATACAACATCAGTAATTACTTGTGCCTGACCATGCTTTTTTTATATGTAATTTTCTTAACTTATCTTTGCCAATAATTCAAGATGAGCAAACACGGAAGAATATTGGTAGCCATGAGCGGCGGTGTGGACAGTTCGGTAGCGGCAGTAATGTTGCACGAGCAGGGCTATGAAGTGATCGGGCTGACCATGAAAACCTGGGACTACGCTTCTTCCGGTTCCAGTTCCAAAGAAACCGGCTGCTGCAGTTTGGATAGCATAAACGATGCTCGTGCTTTGGCCGTTGGCTATGGTTTTCCGCATTATATTTTAGATATCCGCAGCGAGTTTGGCGGTTCCGTTATCAATAATTTTGTGGACGAATACCTCGCCGGCCGCACACCAAACCCTTGTGTTTTGTGCAACACGCACATCAAATGGGAAGCTTTGTTAAAACGCGCCGATAAATTGGATTGTGAGTTTATTGCAACCGGACATTACGCTAATATCCGGCAGCAGGACAACGGCCGCTACGTCATTTCAAAAGGCCGCGACGAGCACAAAGACCAGTCGTACGTTTTGTGGGGCGTTTCGCAAAAGAATTTGGCCCGGACGCATTTCCCGCTTGGTTCTTTTACCAAAGCCGAAATCAAAAATATGGCGGTAGAAATGGGCCAGTTAGAATTGGCCGGCAAAAGCGAAAGCTACGAAATTTGCTTTGTGCCGGATAACGATTACCGCGCTTTTCTGAAACATCAAGTAGAAGATTTGGAAGAACGCGTAGCTGGCGGAAACTTTGTTTTGCAGGATGGAACGGTTGTCGGCAAACACCAGGGCTATCCTTTTTACACCATCGGCCAGCGAAAAGGATTGGGCATTGCTTTGGGCAAACCAATGTTTGTAACTAAAATCGAACCAAATACGAATACGGTTGTTTTGGGTGAACAGGAAGATTTGGAAAGCAGCGAAGCTTGGGTACGCGATTTTAATTTGATCAAATACGAAAACCTGCAAAACCCAGTTGAAGCAATAACGAAAATCCGTTATAAAGACCAGGGCGCTTTAAGTACGGTTACGCAAATGAACGATCACTTAAAAATTGATTTTCACCACCGTGTTGCCGGTATCGCGCCGGGGCAATCGGCTGTATTTTATGAAGGGAACGATCTGCTGGGTGGAGGGTTTTTAATTTAATTTTTACCGAAAAAGGGCAATGCTTCTTTTACCGGTACTTTTTTAACCTGTACAAATTGGTTCTGTTTACAAAAAATAAATATTGTGGTTAGCGCATGGATATGTTTCCTTTGCAAAAACTAAATTTAATTAATGGCAAAAAATTTACTAATCGTAGAGTCTCCGGCAAAAGCCAAAACCATTGAAGGTTATCTTGGCAAAGATTTTACAGTAAAATCAAGTTACGGACATATTCGGGACCTTGTAAAATCCGAAGATGCCATTGATATTGCCCATGGTTTTGCCCAGAAATACGAAGTTCCGGCGGATAAAAAGCAGGTGGTGAACGAGTTAAAGAAGCTGGCCAAAGAAGCAGACGTGGTTTGGCTTGCTTCGGATGAGGACCGCGAAGGCGAAGCCATTTCCTGGCATTTATTTGAAACTTTGGGCTTAAAAGATGCCACCACGCGCCGCATCGTTTTCCACGAAATTACAAAACCGGCCATTTTAAAAGCAATCGAATCTCCCCGAAAAATAGATTACAACTTAGTCAATGCACAGCAGGCACGCCGTGTTTTAGACCGTTTGGTTGGTTTTGAACTATCGCCCGTGCTTTGGAAAAAGATCAAACCTTCCCTTTCTGCCGGCCGCGTTCAATCGGTTGCTGTCCGTTTGATTGTGGAACGGGAGCGCGAAATCAATAAATTCAAGGCCGAAGCTGCGTACCGCGTGGTTGCTGTTTTTACCACTGGAAAAAACAAGGAGGTTTTTAAAGCCGAACTGCCCAACCGTTTTGTGCAGCAAAGTGACGCTGAAAAGTTTTTGAATGATTGTGCCGATGCCACTTTCAAGATCAGCAGTTTAGAAACACGGCCATCAAAACGCGCTCCGGCTGCCCCTTTTACCACTTCCACTTTACAGCAGGAAGCCAGTCGTAAATTGGGCTTTTCGGTTTCGAGAACGATGTCTGTTGCACAGCGTTTGTACGAATCGGGAAAGATCACGTATATGCGGACGGATTCGGTCAATCTTTCTGATACGGCTTTAGAGGCTGCATCCAAAGAAATCAAATCGGCCTACGGCGATAAATATTACCAGTTCAGAAAATACAAAACCAAATCGGCCGGCGCGCAGGAAGCGCACGAAGCCATCCGCCCAACTTATTTTAATCAACATACAACAGACGGCGAATCAGCCGAAGTACGTTTGTACGAACTGATTTGGAAACGTGCCATCGCCTCGCAAATGAGTGAGGCTTTGTTTGAAAAAACGACGGCTAAAATCAGTATCTCCACCCGAAAAGAAGAATTGGTTGCCAACGGCGAAGTGTTGCGGTTTGATGGGTTTTTGAAAGTTTATTTAGAATCTTCCGACGAGGAAGAAGAAAACAAAGCCGACGACAACAGCGATAACGCTATTTTGCCGCCTTTGGTCAAAGATCAGCAATTGCTATTGCGCGATTTAAACGCCACGGAACGCTTTTCCCGTCCTCCCGCCCGCAATACCGAAGCTACTTTGGTAAAAAAACTGGAAGAACTGGGCATTGGCCGACCTTCCACTTACGCACCAACCATTTCGACCATTCAAAACCGCGGCTATGTGGTAAAGGAAGACCGCGAAGGAAAAACACGAAATTTTAATGTGTTAACGCTGGTCAACAAAAAAGTAGTCAAAGAACAAAAAACCGAAATTACGGGCGCCGAAAAATCAAAGCTGTTTCCAACCGATATCGGGATTGTGGTAAACGATTTTTTGGTGCAGCATTTTAACGGCATTGTTGATTATAATTTTACTGCCGTTGTAGAAAAGAAGTTTGATGAAATTGCACAAGGTTTGGAAGACTGGACCAAGATGCTGCATAAATTTTACGAGCCCTTTCATCAGGAAGTAGAAGACACGATTAAAACAGCCGACCGTACCCGCGGCGAACGTGATCTGGGCGTTGACCCAAAAACCGGGAAAAAAATTTCGGTTCGCATTGGCCGTTATGGGCCTTTTGTGCAAATTGGGGAAGCGGTGGAAGGTGAAGAAAAACCGGCTTATGCCAGCCTACGCACCGGCCAAATGATCGAAACGCTAACGCTGGAAGAAGCGCTGGAACTGTTTAAACTGCCGAAAAAAATCGGTGTTTTTGAAGATAAAGACATGACGGTGGCCATCGGAAAGTTTGGGCCGTACATCCGCCACAACAGCATGTTTTACTCGCTCCCGAAAGGCGTTGACCCGCTGGATGTGGACGAAAAAGCCGGCATCGAAATTATTGAAAACAAGCGCCAGGCCGATGCCGATAAACTGATCAAATCTTTTAAAGAAGACCCGGAAGCACGCATTGAAAACGGCCGCTGGGGCCCGTATTTGAAGTTTGGAAAGCTGAATGTAAAAATCCCAAAAGGAAAAGAACCGGAAGAACTTACTTACGAAGATTGCAAAGCTTTGGCCGAAATAGCTGAAAAGGAACCCAAGAAGTTTGGCAAAAAATTTGGCAAAACGGCTGAAAAAGAACCTAAAAAGCCGGCTGAAAAACCCGCGGAAACAGCTAAAAAAAAACCTAAGAAACCTGTTAGGAAATTAGCCAAGAAAAAGTAGCTTGTAATGCTTTTTTTACCGGGTTAAAATCAATATCCTTTATTCATGCTTAAAGATCTCCCGCAAAATATCGTTGAAGATGTTGCCATTGCCGTTGCGCTGGAAGGCGAAGGCCCGGAAAGCAAGGTTTGGTATGTTTACCTCATCAATTTAAAAAACGAGGGGTTGGAAAACGCACTGGTTACTTCGCGCGGTTACGGCTACAAAGACGGCGAGGAAGTTAAAACTTCTGTTTTGCGCCATGTTTTTCCGAAAGTGGAAGCGAAAAGCTCTGTTTTGATCGAGCCAATTGACGAACAAACTTTCGGTTTAAACAATGAGTATTGGCTGAGCTATTACATCAACAACCAGATTTTTGATAAGAAATTTATCTTTTTGCCCGAAAGCATTGTTGAATCCAACTTTATCCGTTTGCCGGTTTTGAATAAGCCGGGCGTGATGATTAGGTGAGGAAAAGCTTTCAGTCAACAGCAATCAGCTTTTGAATAACGGAAACTTAACGGTAATTGAGTAATGCTTCTTTTACCCTATAAAAATTGGGATGTGCTTTTTGTCATTCTGGACTTGTTTCAGAATCTTTCAGGATATACAAAAATACTTTTAATGAGGGATCCTGAAACAAGTTCAGGATGACAATTGCATACTTCTTTTATCACCTAATTTTAAGTGCGCTTTCTGAAAGCTGATAGCTAAAAGCTTATTCAAAAATGGCTAATGTTTGACAGCCAACTGCTGATAACTACTAACCGATAGCTACCTTTGCCACATGAATACAGCAGAACTGTTAGACCGCGCCCTTCAGTTTGAGTTTTTAACGATTGAAGAAGGCCTTTTTCTCTACAAAAATGCTTCTACCGCCGAACTGATGTTTACGGCAAACGAACTGCGCAAAACCCAGGTTCCGCACGGCAAAGTTACCTGGCAGATTGACCGTAATGTAAATACCACCAACGTTTGTATTGCCAACTGCAAGTTTTGTAACTTTTTTCGGCGGCCGGGACACGAAGACAGTTACATTACCGATATTGAAACGTACAAACAAAAAATTGAAGAAACTTTCCGTTATGGTGGCGACCAGTTGCTGCTGCAAGGCGGCCACCATCCGGATTTGGGTTTACAGTTTTATGTTGATTTGTTTTCGGAACTGAAAAAATTGTATCCAAACCTAAAACTGCATTCTTTAGGCCCGCCGGAAATTGCACACATTGCCAAGTTGGATAAACTGACGCACACCGAAGTTTTAACAGCCTTAAAAGAAGCAGGTTTGGATTCGCTTCCGGGCGCGGGTGCCGAAATTTTGAACGACCGCGTTCGTCGGTTAATCTCCAAAGGAAAATGCGGCGGCAAAGAATGGCTGGACGTGATGCGTGCTGCCCATCAATTGAATTTGCCTTCATCAGCAACGATGATGTTTGGGCATGTAGAAACGTTGGAAGAACGCTTTGAACATTTGGTTTGGATACGTGAAGTGCAAGCCGAAAAACCGGACGATGCTTATGGTTTTGTGGCTTTTATCCCCTGGCCTTTTCAAGACGACGGAACTTTGCTGCGCAAAGTGCGCGGCATTACCAATAATGTAAGCGGAAACGAATATATCCGGATGATTGCTTTAAGCCGAATTATGCTGCCGAATATCAAAAACATCCAGGCTTCTTGGCTAACCGTTGGAAAACAGGTTGCGCAATTATGTTTACAAGCAGGTGCAAATGATTTTGGTTCGATCATGATTGAAGAAAACGTGGTTTCTGCCGCAGGCGCGCCGCACCGTTTTACCGCAAAAGGAATTCAGGATGCCATCATCGAAGCAGGGTTTGAACCGCAATTGCGCAACCAAAAATACCAGTGGCGCGAACAGCCGCAAGAACTGGAAGAACAGGTTATTAACTACTGATACTGTTTTTACCGCATAAAAAAAGGAGCGAAATTTTCGCTCCTTTTTTGTTTAAAAAGTTTTATTGAATTTCTATTCTTATTTTTTAAAGAATGGAGTTACAATACCAACAACTGTTTGCATGTCTAAAGGCTCATCAAAAGCCTGTGTAGCACTGGTAGTTGCGTTTGCACCGGCAATGGTGTTATAAGCGGATAAACCGGTAGCAACATTAACACCACCTTGCATTACGTTATCTTCACCTGCATAAGAAGCATTTACAGCAGCAATACCAGTATCGTTTGCACCGGTAATCCAAGGACGGATAGCGGCAGTAGAACTCATTCCTGCAGTAAGCATCCTTGCACGGCGCAGCATACGCAAATGCGAAGCATGGCGTGCCTCAACAGAGTGGATATCTAAAGCAGCGGTTAAAACTGTTTTATTACGAATCAAGTTTGTAGCCTGGCCTTTGTAAGCCCTTACACCTGTGTCTTCAAAAGTTTCTGCAACTGCAAGCCAAGTATCACTGCTGGTATAAACTGAAGGGAAAGTTCCTTGCGCAGTAAAATCAAAATTTGCAGGGGTAAAAGAAACTGGTGTTCCACCTAAAGAAGTGATTACTGTTTGCAAAAACTTAACGTGGTTGTTTTCGTCCGTTTGGATTAAAGTCAAACCTGCCAATTCAGTTGCGGTTAAAGTAGTTTTCATTGCAGCAAAGGAAGCGGAGGTCAGACCTGCGTTATAGAAATTAGCTTCCAAAAACTCTAATTGCAATGCATAATTTAAAACACCAACGATACTGCTGGAAGACTGTTGTGCATAAGCTTTTTTAAACAAAGAGCCTAAAGCAAATGGCATGGCAGCAACGGCTACTTTTGAGCCAAAGCTGGTGATGTTTTTGATAGCTGCACGGCGCGGGCTGATCTTGTCCTGAAACTCAGGGTCAACCTTTTCTATTTCTTCAATGATATTTAATAAATCCATGTTTTTAATTTTTTAAGAAGTTGGTAAATCGTCTGCATTAATTGGTGTGGTGATGTAGGCACTGGCCATTCCCAAAACATATTGCGGTGTTTTGTCGTATTCCAAACCATTTTGGGAAACATTAACCACATCCTGTCCAACAAAGGTGTTAGGAGAAATCAAATCCCTGAAATAAGCTGCATGACGGGCTTCAACAGAAACAATTTTACCCGCCAAAACTAAGTAAGTTGGGTTTTGGATGAGATAACCTGCACCATTGTAGGCAGAAACACCTAAATCTTCAAAAGCTTTTGCAGCAGCCAAAACGCTTGCACGTGTCCCGAAATTAATGGCAGAAAAATTAAAATTAAGGGAAGGGATTGCATTTCCTGCCAGGGCAGCTTTAAAAAACTCGCGGTGCAAAACCTCGTGGTTCCTAACTTCGGTGATTAATAACTGCTCATCAGCACTGAATTGTGTTGCAAAAGCACTGTTTGATACCACATTAATGTAAAACTGTGCTTCCAATTGCTCCAAAGCATAAGCATAGTTTAAAATACCAACGTCCCCGCTTCCCAGGTAAACACCTTTGTAATTGTTCCTGTCTTTTTTACAGGCTTCGGCAGCAAACAAACCTACTGCGGCAGTGCCTACACCTGCGTAACGCAAGAATTGTCTCCTTTGCATTCCTTGTGACTGCCCGGCTTCCGGAGAAGCAATAAGCTGGTCACTTTTTTTTGTGAAAATTTCCATAGTAATAATTAGTTGAATTTAGTTTTTAAGCGATTTGATTGGATATACGTTTAATAATTTAATTAAGATTTCAAAATTTGATAGTTATTTACAAGTAATTTTTCGGCTTGATTTTACTAACAAAGAAGTAGTAGCCAAAGCATTTAAACCTGTTCCTTTTTAACGTAGCCCAATTGCTTTTGTTTGTGTTTTAAATACTTATTATTATAGCACCCAAAACGGCAAATTATATATTTAATATTTGATTACTAATATTTTACACGATAAAAGAAGTATTTTTATTAATAAGCAAAACTTTACTTATTTATTTCCTGATGACAGCACTTGTTTATCTACAATGAAACCCTATCAACAATTACAGTTTTAATAAAACTTAAAAAAATATGACTGTCCGTAATTAGTACCAGGTGTTATCTAAAGCCGTCATCATTAACCTGTCAAACAATTTATCTCCAAAATACCTTCGGTTGAACTTGTAACAGAATTCGTCCAGATAATTTTGCACAAAACTGTCGTTGATGCCATTGTGATGAATGCCTAAAAACACTTTTTCAGCATTGCTGATCGTTCTGTTTGCTCAGGGGAACAGCCTTGCCGCTTTCTTTTTATCAGGGTCAACGACTGCCTGGTGGCCTGCCAATAGCTCTTTAAGCTTGTTGTATCCCCTGTAACCGTCTGTTTGGGCCGTTGCGCCGGGCCCCACATTCTTACCAATTGCCTGGTTGATGCTGTCTGCTTTCAAACCTTCCATCACC
>NZ_JBGCVY010000058.1:0-126102 GCF_041088075.1 Mucilaginibacter sp.
ATTGGTTTGGTAATTTGTTATATAAACCAAGCCAATCTTCCATTTTC
The DNA here is from genome assembly GCF_041088075.1 of Mucilaginibacter sp. Taxonomy (GTDB): domain Bacteria; phylum Bacteroidota; class Bacteroidia; order Sphingobacteriales; family Sphingobacteriaceae; genus Mucilaginibacter_A. The sequence continues at coordinate 48 of NZ_JBGCVY010000058.1, forward strand.
TTTGTATCAGAATACATTAAGGCTTCATATTCATGTAACTGGATATATGGAATGAATTTGTAAAAATTCAAATCATCTTTTAATTGATTCTCCATTTCAATAATCCTGTTATAAGGTTGAAGCGTTTTTGTAGCGATGTAACCAGGGAAATCATTTTTCAGACCATATAAATCTATTAAGGTAGTATGATAAACGTCAGGACATTCATGAAACCATTGGATTATATCATTGAAGTTGTTTAAACTTTTTTTCTGGCCCTCTTTTTTGGGCCATGCTTCTTTTACCCTATAAAAATTGGTGTCTGTACCAGCCTGGACAAATCAAAAACCAGGCAATGCCAATTTTTAGGCGGTAAAAGAAGCATGGTGCAAAGCATAAAAGAATAAGTTTAAACAAGTTCATTTTTAAACTTAGCATATCCAACAATTCCACCTCTTTTTTTCAGCTTTCGGTTGGTTAAAACTTTTCTTGTTTCAACATACACATTAAAATTAAGCAAGTGTGGGCGCAATATATCTGTAACAAATCTTTCTTCAGAAAAACCTTCCGAAGTTATGTTTAATCGTATCAAGGCTTTCCTCCAATTATGTTTTTGTCCCATAGTTCGCCTAAAGAATATTCATCCAGCCATTGTTCAAGTTTTTCTGGTTCTAATCTTCTAAATACTGTCTCGGCTTCTTTTTTTTCTACGATGATAATATCTTCAGCATCAAACTCATTTACTAAACTTACCGATTGTGTGGAAACAATAATTTGAGATCTTTTGGAAGCTTTCTTTAAAAGCCCGGCCAAAATTGTTATAGCCGAAGGATGCAGCCCTAATTCAGGTTCATCCAGTAAAATAACTTTTGGTAAATCTTTTTGAAGTAACAGCGTAGCCATACAAATAAACCTAACCGATCCATCAGATAATTCATTAGCCGTAAAGGTTTTATCCGAATAATTATCAACCCATTCTAAACGAATTGTTTCCTTATTTAAAGGATTTACTTCTAAAACAAAATCGTTAAAAAAAGGAATGACTAATTGGATCGTTTTAACGATTCTTTCATGATATTTTTCTTGTGTTTTTTTTAATATATATAGAAAAGGTGCCAGGTTAGAAGCATCTTCAAATAAAAACTTACTGTCAGAAATCGAACTGTATTTCTTAACCCCGGCTGATTCACTTGTATCGTGAAAATGGTAAACTCTCCATTCTTTTAAAACATCATAAACATGATCGGCTATTTTGTCTTTTTTTGCTTCTATTGATAAATTACTTTCTTTTTCGTCAATTGTAATGGAAGTTGTATAGGGAGTGCTATAGCCATAACCCATAAAGCCACAATGTTCGAGCGCAATAAACAAACTATCGTCGTTTGTAGGTTGCAGCTTTATATCATAAAAGTTTGGGTCAAAGTTTAAATCTATAATAATTTCTTTTGTTGATTTACTTCCATAATAAAGTAAGTTTTCTGCACCTGTTTTTAAAGAAGCAATTCTTACTCTTCTTTCAATAACATTTCTTAAAAATCTATAAAGAGAAATAAAATTAGTTTTTCCTGCCCCATTCTGGCCAATTAGTACATTCATACTTGTAAGATGTACAGCTTGATCTAAAATTGATTTATAGCCTTTTATATGTATATTTTTTAACTGATGGCTCATGCTTCAAATTAACTCTAAAATTTTCTATCTGTATTCAACAAAAGCATTTTTATGATCATATTGAATAAAGTTAATGATTATTATGGTTTATGGTTTTCATTAAGCACTTGTATTTTTACTTAAACAATAGAACAAAAAAACCCTAATACTTCGTATCAAGTTTTTTCGTTCTGTCAGGAGATAAAAATTTATTATTGTTGAGCAGTCGAACAAAATACTACCAATAGCTTCAAAAAACCACCATGCTTCTTTTAGCACTAAAAAATTTGTGTTTGCAACTCACCAACTTTTAGGTGGTAAAAGAAGCATCAAAAACAAAGAAAACAAACTTTAAAAAAGTACCTATCAACCTGTAATTTTTTTTCGCCGTAAACCCTAATCTCACAATTATACCAACTAATCCTTGTATTCCAATTGCTTTTTTAACAGGATATGATCAGCATAGCGGGCAATCATTACATCGAAAGTTCCCGGTTCGGTTACTAATTTCATACTGGCATTCCAAATGGCTATATCAGATGGATTAATGCTGAAATTAACCGTTTTTACTTCGCCGGGCTTTAAGGTGATTTTGCTGAACCCTTTTAAAGCCATCACCGGCGTGCTTACCGAATTTACTTTATTTCCTAAGTATAACTGAACTACTTCTTTACCTTCAACAGGTCCGGTATTTCTCACGTTAACGGATATATTGACCTGGTCGTTTTTTCCAAATTCAGTTTTAGAAACTTTCAGCCCGTTGTATTCAAATGTGGTATAACTCAGCCCGTAACCGAAAGAAAACAACGGATCGGTAGATGAAAAAACATAATCCAAGCCTGGTTTTTCAATTGTTCCGTGGCGGCGGTTGATGCCTTTTGCCGAATTTACATAATTATAAAAAACCGGGATATGGCCGGTTGATTGCGGAACAGACATATTCAACCGGCCGGAAGGATTGACCTTTCCAAATAAAACATTGGCAATTGCCGTACCGCCTTTTTCTCCGGGATACCAGGCTTCCAAAATAGCAGGAACGTTTTCCTTTTCCCAACTAATGCTCCATGGACGCCCGTGTACCAGGACTAAAATTACAGGTTTCCCGGTTTTATAAATGGCCTGCAACAATTCCCGCTGTACGCCTTGCGGGCTAATATCGGTAACGTCATAACCTTCGCCGCAGGTAAAAGGGTCTTTAGGTTCGTTTTCCGGCGCATGGCCATTCCAGCCCACGCCCGAAAATACCACGCTGCTGGTTCCAAGCACCACCACAACCGCATCGCTGTTTTGCGCAGTTTTTACGGCCTGTTCAAACCCGCTTTGGTTTAAACCGGTCAGTTCGCATCCTTTTGCATAATTGATTTTAATGCGGTTGCCTGCAAATTGCCTGATGCCGTCTAAAACGGTAACACCAGAACGGTTGTCGCGCGTAAAACTGTAATCGCCATACTGAACCTGGTCTGCATTCGGGCCAATCACTGCCAAAGATTTAATTTGGTTGATGTTTAAAGGCAACAGGTTTTTATCGTTCTTTAATAAAATAATAGATTCTTCTGCTATTTGCTGTGAAAGTTGAACATGTGCGGGTGTGTGCAAGCGCTTTTGGAGTTGGGTTGTATCCGGCAGAGGCTTTTCAAACAAACCAGCTTTAAATTTAGCCGTCAAAATCCGGGCTACCGAACTGTCTATCTGCGCTTCTTTTACTTTGCCGGACTTTACCAGTTCAATCAAATGCGAGTACACATCCGGGCGTGAAGCTTCCAAATCAACACCCGAATTTATGCCGATAAAAGCAGCATCAGTTGCCGTTTTTGCCACTTTATGAAAATTGTACAATTGGCTCAAACCGCCGTAATCAGAAAAAACGTAGCCTTTAAAACCCCATTCTTTTCTTAAAATCTGGTTGAGCAAAAACTGGTTTCCGTGGGCGGGGATTCCGTCAATTTCATTATAAGAAGGCATAACAGCATAAATATTTGCCTTTTGAACAGCTTCTTTAAAAGGCGCCAAAAACATCGAACGCAACTCCCTTTCGCCAATTTCGGCAGGTGCCAGGTTGATACCGGCCAAAGGTTTGCTGTAAGCGGCAAAATGTTTTGCGGTGCACATCACTTTATTGGCGGCAATACCAGTGCGGCTTTGTGCTGGACTGCCTTGCATCCCTCTTACAAAAGCCGATCCCATTTGGCCTACGAGGTACGGGTCTTCGGCAAAACACTCTTCCACACGGCCGTAGCGCGCGTCTCGTATCAGGTCAAACAACGGCGACAAGGCTTGGTCAACACCGGAAGAAGTTGCTTCATAAGCGATAACCGATCCCATTTGTTCGATTAAAGCCGGGTTCCAGGTACTGCCTTGGGCAATAGATTGCGGAAATACAGTTGCCCCTGCGGCTAATTGTCCGTGCAAACATTCGCCGATTTGGATTGGGGGAATGCCTAATCTTGTTTTTTCACGCGCATATTTTTTTGCGTTGATGGCTTGTTTGGCCACTTCTTTAACGCTTACAAACGGGCTTTCTAAAACGCCGTAAGCAATTGGGCTGTTTACAGATTCTGCCAATGAAGACATTGTCATCTGGCCTACTTTTTCTTCAAGCGTCATCCTTTTCAGCAAATCTGCAACCCTTTTTGGCACCGGTGCATTTGCATTTTTATACAATTGTGCATTGGCCGAGGCAATAAACAGTAACGCTAAAAATGCAGACAGGGCTTTTTTACTGAACATGGTTTGGGTTGAGGTTGATGACGGTTAATGAAAAAGGCCGCTCTTTTTTGGGCAGCCCTCGTTGTATTTGTTTTTCAAAGCTTCATAACACTTCCGAAGTTACAGGTTTCCAACTTCTTTTTAAAACCGATTGAAACTTCAGCAGGTTTGATTACCTAAACTCAGGGCTTGTTTAAAATCTGCTCACTTATTTCCGATGCTTCTTTTACCACATAAAAATCATTGGCCTGATGTGTTTTTTCTAAACAGAATTTATAGGCATAAAAGAAGCATCACCGGTTTTTACTGTAGAAATTTAAACAAGAGATTTAATTTGTAAGATATAAAACTTAACTAAAAGTAGGATGTTGAATACTTAAAGTTTATAACAAACAAAGTAAACTATTAACAACAAACCAAATTAAGACATCAAAAAAAATTAGAACATGGAAAAGCAGAATTTGAAAGAGCTGATTAAACAAGGCTTTGCGGCAATGAAAGCAGGAAGTAAAGTAGCAGCAGAAGCTACAAGCGAAATACAAAACGATGTAAAAAACGAGCAGTTAAAAAGTGCACTTCAGCAAGGCAACGAACAGTCAAAAGTTTGGGCCCAACGGATAGACCGCGGTTTGGAGGAAGCAGGTGGCAACGCAGACCAGGACAACGAAATATTGAAAGCCCATTATCAGGTGAGCAAAAAAATCAGGCAGCAGGCAGCGGATGACAATACCCGTGATTTGGGTATCATCGCCAGCGGCCAAATGTCATTGCATTACTGGATAGCAGCGTTTGGCACACAGGCAAGCTATGCTGCCGCAGCCGGCCTAAACCAGGCACAGCAGGAAATGCAGGCATGTTTGGATGAGGCAAAGCAAGCCGATGAAAAGCATACCCAAATTGCGAAAAGCATTTTATCAGCATAAGATAACTGCTAAAATAAAGCCCGGCTTTTCAATAAATTGAGGGCTGGGCTTTATTATTGTATTCTCCTTTGTAGAATATAACCTAATTGGTTTAGCTTTTGAGGTTAAAACAATACTGAAAAAAGTATTTATAAATAATATGGATCCAACAAAAAAGCGACTAAGAGTTTAATCTTCTAACCACTTCGCTTACAAGTACTCGGGGCGGGAATCGAACCCGCACTCCTTTAACAGGAATCCCGACCTAAATCGGGACGTGCCTACCAGTTCACCGCCTAAATATTTTTGACTTCAATAAAAAAGCCTCCTATAAAAGAGGCTTTTGTACTCGGGGCGGGAATCGAACCCGCACTCCTTTAACGGGAACCCCGATCTAAATCGGGGCGTGTCCACCAGTTCACATTTTCGCAATCAACCTTTCGATAAAAATCCTGCTTTTCATTGATTTGATATAAAGTTCCCTTGAATTTGCTGCTGCTTTAGTTTCATAAGTTTCAAAAAACACCACTTTCCAAGGGCCTTTATTTTTTGTTGTGGTTACCTTGCCTCCATTGTGTCGTCCTAACCTTTCTTCCAAGTTTGAGGCATGGCCAATGTAATAACGTCCGCTTTTTTCAGATTGTAAAATGTAAGTGTAAAACATACGGGTAAAACAACAAAGCCCGACACTTTAAGTATCAGGCTTTGTACTCGGGGCGGGAATCGAACCCGCACTCCTTTAACGGGAACAGGATTTTAAGTCCTGCGTGTCTACCAGTTCCACCACCCGAGCAGGTGATTAATTTCAATCGGAGCGTATTCAGTCCCGCACTCCTTCAACGGAAATCCCAACCTTAATCGGGACGTATCTACCAATTCCACCACCCAGGCAGGCGGTTAACCTTTTAAAATTAAATCCCCGCCCGATAAGGGAAGGGATTTAGAGCGAAAGACGAGGTTCGAACTCGCGACCTCAACCTTGGCAAGGTTGCGCTCTACCAACTGAGCTACTTTCGCATTGTGGTTGCAAATATATACAGATTCAAAAAAAACACAAGCCTTTGGCCAGCTTTTTTTTAATTTTTTTATAAGTCGTTGGCTTTCAAAACTTCAGCTACCAAATCACCTTCGTAGCCTTTGCCATACGCGTACTGTTTTAACTGATAGCTTCTTTTATAGGCATCTTTTTCTTTGGACAAACCGGCTTTTTTCTCCAAAATACCTTTTAATTTCAACAGATAATCGTCCAGGTCAATTTGCTGCAATGCTTTTTTGATCAACCCGTCCGGCACCCTTTTCAGTTTTAAAGCTTGTTTGATTTTGATTTTGCCCCAGCCTTTTTGTCTGAATTTGCCCAAAGCATAAGCATTGGCAAAGCGTTCTTCATTCAAAAAATTTTGGCTGATGAGTTCCGAAACGATATTTTCCACATCGCGCTGGTGCAAACCAAAAGTGTACAGCTTGTCGCGCACTTCCTGTTGGGCGCGTTCCTGGTACACACAATATTTCTCGGCTTTCAGCAAAGCTGTTTTCGGGTCGAGAATTTTCGGTTTGCTTTCTTCAAAATCCATCCACCCAAAAATCGTTAAAATTCTTCTATTGGCAGAAATATCTTCAACTTCGCGCTATGCCCGGCCAATATTCCATTCAAAAAATAAGTGAAATTTTAGGTGCTAAAAACAGCATCAGCCAAGATGTTGAAATTGAACATTTGTTAACCGACAGCCGCCGCATCAATAACCCCGCAAGCTCTTTGTTTTTTGCGTTGGATGGAAAGCGCGACGGCCATTCGTTCATTCCCGAATTGTATGCTGCCGGCGTTTTTAGTTTTGTGGTGAAAGAAAATTATCAAATCCCTCAGGAACTAAGCAACGCCAATTTTATAGTGGTAAAAGAAGTATTGCCCGCCTTACAGCAATTAGCGGCTTTTCATCGCAATCAGTTTGATTTGGAAGTGATTGCGATAACCGGCAGCAACGGCAAAACCGTGGTTAAAGAATGGCTGTACCAATTGCTTTCTCCGGATAAAAATGTAGTGCGAAGCCCGAAAAGTTACAACTCGCAAACCGGCGTTCCGCTTTCGCTTTGGCAAATTGATGCGCAAAATGAATTGGGGATCTTCGAAGCCGGAATTTCTCTGTCGGGAGAAATGGATCGGTTGGAAGTGATGATTAAACCAACGATTGGAATTTTAACGCATTTTGCTGCGGCGCACGATGAAGGTTTTGCCAGCCGAAACGAGAAGCTGAAAGAGAAATTAAAACTGTTTAAAAACGTGCAATTGCTGGTTTACAATCAAGACCAGGTGCCAGAAGAAATTACGCAGGAATTGAACGGTCTGAAAACTTTTACCATCAGCAAAAAATCAAAACAAGCCGATTTGTTTGTTTCAAAACAGGAAACCCTTTCCGGCAAAACCAAAATCAATGCTGTTTTTACTGGCATAAAATTGGTGTGCAGCATTCCTTTTACCGATGAAGCTTCCATAGAAAACGCTTTGCTTTGCTGGGCAACCGCGCTTGCTTTAGGCACAAATCCCGAAGTTTTAAGCCGAAGGATGGAAACACTGAATGCCGTAAGTATGCGGCTGGAACTGAAAAACGGCGCGCACAATTGTTCGGTGATTGATGATTCTTATAACTCGGATATTAACTCGCTGGAGATTGCTTTGAACTTTTTAGAGCGGCAAAAACAGCATCCCAAGAAAACGTTAATTCTGTCGGATATTTACCAGTCGGGTTTAAAAAGCGATGAATTGTACAAACAGGTTTCTACTTTAATCCAACAGAAAAAAATTGACCGGTTAATTGGCGTAGGGAAGGAGATTTCCGAAAATCAACAGGCATTTCAAATCGAGGAAAAATACTTTTTCCAGAATACAGAATCGTTGCTGAAAGAATTGCCTTCGTTACAATTTTGCGATGAAACCATTTTGTTAAAAGGTTCCAGGAGTTTTGAGTTTGAACGGATCAGCCGGATTTTATCTCAAAAAACACACGAAACAGTTTTAGAAATCAACCTCAACGCGCTTCAAAATAACCTCAACCATTACAAATCCATTTTAAAACCAGGCGTAAAACTGATGGCGATGGTAAAAGCATTTTCGTACGGCAGCGGAAGTTTTGAAATTGCGGGAATTTTGCAGTTTAACAAAGTGGATTACTTGGCCGTTGCTTATGTTGACGAAGGCGTTGCGCTGCGAAATGCAGGAATTACATTGCCAATCATGGTTTTAAATCCTGAAGTTACGGCTTTTGAAGAATTGGTTCAGTATCAGTTAGAACCAGAGATTTACAGTTTTAATTTGCTGGAACGATATGCTTCTTTTATCGGCCCAAAATCAGTGGTTTCTTCTCCCGTCCATCTAAAAATTGATACCGGAATGCACCGTTTGGGTTTTGAAACCTACGAAGCGGAACAGTTGTGCCAGGTGCTTCAAGACAATCCGCAATTACAGGTCAAATCCGTTTTTTCACATTTGGCGGCCAGTGGTTCTGCAAAACACGATGTGTTTACAAAGCAACAATTTGCTGCTTTTCAACAAGTTTGCCGGCAGATAGAAACAGCGTTGGGTTATCCTTTTATCAAACACATCGCCAATACTTCGGCCATTTCCCGTTTCCCGGAAATGCAGTTGGATATGGTTCGTTTGGGCATCGGTTTGTATGGAATTGATGCTTCGGATGATTTGCAAAGTAATCTGTTGCAACCTGTTGCTGCTTTAAAAACCAGTATTTCCCAGTTAAAGAAAGTAAAAGCCGGGGAAACAGTTGGTTACAGCAGAAACGATGCAATGGAAAAAGACGGCCAAATTGCAACCGTTCGCATTGGTTATGCCGATGGTTATTTGCGCGTTTTTGGAAATGGAAACGGCAAAATGCTCATCAACGGAAAACTGGCGCCAACCATCGGCCACGTTTCGATGGATATGTGTATGTTGGATGTAAGCGAAATTGAGGTGGAAGAAGACGACGAAGTGGTTGTTTTTAACGAAGAACTTCGGATAGAAACGCTGGCCGAACAAGCCGGAACTATTCCATACGAAATTCTGACCAACATTTCCCAACGGGTAAAACGAATTTATTTTTACGAGTAAAAACAGCAACATGAACCGTATTTTCCGAGCGTTAATCAATTATTTTATCAAAGGTGTTTTGGTGGTTGTGCCAATTGGCGCGGCTATCTTTTTAATCGTTTGGATTTTTTCTTCTATTGATAAATCATTAAACCTCAGTGATTTAATTATTACCGATCCAAAAACCGGAAAACCTATTTACATTCCGGGCCTGGGCATTTTAACCATAATTGTGGTGATTATGATTGCCGGTGTTGTTGTAACTTATTTGATTACCGAGCCGATCTACAATTGGTTTTCACGCCTGTTCCACCGTTTGCCTTTGTTCAACTTTGTGTATTCTTCGGTAAAAGATTTGACGGAAGCTTTTGTGGGCGATGAAAAAAAGTTTAACGAACCTGTTTTGGTAACGATGGACGAGTTTGGTTTAAAACGCATTGGTTTTGTAACGCACAAAGATTTGAACGTTTTGGGCTTGCCAAACGATGTGGCCGTTTACTTTCCGTTTTCCTATTCGTTCACCGGGCAATTGGTGATTTTGCCGGCCACAAGGGTAAAACCGATTAATAAAAGCGCTTCGGAGATGATGAAGTTTGTGGTTTCGGGCGGGGTGAGCCATCTGGTATAAATTTTTATCGGTAAAAGAAGCATTATTTTCTTTTTTAAATTCTAAAATGCTTATATTTCCTAAAAAATTAGTTGTTATGAAAAAACTGAAACTTATGCTTGCATTTTCAGGAATCCTGGCCATGCAAAACCTGTTTGCACAAACCGGTGCACACTTAAACCTTTCGGATGCTTATCCAAAAGCCGGGGAAAAGATAACGGTAACTTACAATCCTGTCGGTACGCCGCTGGATGGGAAAACGAATTTAAACGCTGCCGTCTATTTTCTCGATAACAAAGATAACCCGGCGACAGATCTCAACTTAAAACCTGTAGGAAAGTTGTTGAAAGGCGATTTTGCAGTCCCTGCTTCGGCAAAAGCTTTTTTTGTAAAAGTAAGTAAGGACGAAACGATAGACGATAATGCCGAAAAAGGCTATTTGTACATGGTTTATCAGGATAAAAAACCGGTCTCAGGTGCTTATGCTTCAAAAGCATATGTATTATCAACCATTATAGGACCTGCATTGGCTAAAATAAAAATGAACCCAAAAGAAGCATTGAGTCTGTATAAACAAGAGTTTGCTGTTTATCCTCAGAATGAAAAAGAATTTCAAGCTAAATATTATACGTTATTAGCTTCGATTAAAGATCCTGAAGTTAAACCTGTTTTCAATCAAAAGCTTAGTTCCTTAATCAAAAGTAATGACGAAAAAGATTTATTGCTAGCCGTCAACTTAATGAGAAATGCAAAGAAGCCGACACAGGCAGACTCTTTAATGACCGTTATAAAATCCAAATTTCCTAATGGAGAACTTGTCAAAGACGAGTTGGTAGGAACATTTAGTAAAGAAAAGGACTTGACAAAAAAGGAAGCTTTGTATAACGAATTTATCAAGAAATACCCTGAGAGCACAACCGAAAAGAAAACGACTCAGGACTTCCTAAGATTTCACTTGGCAGGCACTTATTTGCGGGAAGGCAAAATGGATGATTATTACCGATGGGAAAAACAGGTAAAGGATAAATCAAACTTAGCCTACTGGTTAAACAATGTCGCATTTGACTGGGCAAAGAAAGGGGAACACCTGGACGAAGCCGCAAACATCTCAAAACAATCTTTAGACTTGACAAAAGAGAAGGTCAACAATCCCGGCTCTCAGCCTTATGCCTCTCTAAAAATGCTGAAAGAAAGGTATGAATCAGCGTATGATATGTACGCTGATACTTATGCTTTTATCCTGCTCAAGCAAAACAAACCTAAAGAAGCATTGAGTTATGAAATGCCTGTTTACGAAAGGTCAAAAGGGGTTAGTGTAGAAATTAACGAGAATTATGCTTCAATTTTAAAAGCTGTCGGCGATACACAAAAAGCCAGACAGGTGATAGAAACAGCTATCAAAAGCGGCAAAAGTTCGGAAAGTATGAATGCCGATTTAAAAGCCATGTATTTAAAAGCAAAAGGTTCTGATACTGGTTACGATCTCTATTTTGCTTCGTTAAAAAATGCTGCCGCAATTGCTGCAAGAACTGCTTTGGCCAAAGAAATGATCAATAAACCTGCGCCACTTTTCACCTTAAAAGATACCAGCGGAAAAGCAGTTTCGCTGGCCGATTTAAAAGGCAAAGTTGTGGTAATAGATTTTTGGGCAACCTGGTGCGGCCCTTGCAAAGCTTCTTTTCCGGGGATGCAACTGGCTGTGAACAAATACAAAGACAACCCAAACGTAAAGTTTTTATTTATTGATACTTGGGAAAACGGCGATGATTACTTGCCAGGCGTTAAAAAGTTTATTGCCGATAACCATTATACTTTCCAGGTTTTGATGGACGAAAAAGGAAGCGATAACCGGCAATCCAAAGTCATCAGCACGTTTGGGGTAGAAGGCATCCCAACTAAATTTATTTTGGATAAGGACGGTAACATCCGCTTTAAAAAAGTAGGTTTTGATGGAAATGCAGAAAGTATCCGCGATGAAGTTTCTGCGATGATTGAAATGGCAACAAACCCGGAAACGGCAAAAGGCGAAAAAGTAACAATGCTGAAATAGGACACTGATTTTTAGGTGATAAAAGAAGCATTGCAGTTTTAATTGCCATGCTTCTTTTATAGGGCAAATTTTATTTACTGATAAAAACCAATCCGGCAATGCCCAAAAAATAAACGATTAGAACGAGCAGAGAATCAATCCCCATGCGTAAGATTTGTTTTTTAGGCCGAAAAATTAAACCATAAATATAAATGGTGGTCAACAGCATTCCCAACCCGGTTAAATAAATATCTGATTTTTGTGCCAATGGCAACACTGCTTTTCCGGAAATTAAACTTGCTAACAGAAAAAGTACCGGTAGAAAAGCATTTCCTCCAAAAATATCACTAATGGCCAGGTCGTAATCCTTCATTTTAACAGAAGTTAAGCCAGTTGCAACTTCCGGCAAAGAAGTTGCCGCAGCCAAAACCGTAGCACCAAAAAGTAGGCCCTGCATCCCAATTTGTTTGGCCATGGCATCACTGCTGATTTCCAGGGCCACACCGGCAATCAAAGTAATAACAGCACTTATTAAAAAAACGGTGATGGTTTTGCCAATTGCCGGAGGGTTTTTTTGTTGATCTTTATCCTGGCTTGCCTTGTCCGAGGCTTCTTGCTGGTCGTCTGCGTCTGCTTTTTTTACAACCCAGGGCAAGTTGTTTTTGGCCTTGCTGATTATCTTGACACCGGCAATCCAAACGATAAAAATAAGCAAGTCAACCGGTGTAATATGAAAAAATATGACTTCCGTAGGCAATTGATGGCCCATGACCACCAAAGACAGTATGGCCAAAACCAATACGGCCTCCAGTACCAGCACCAGCGAGATAGCGCGGTAAGTAAGTGGGCCTTTTTTCCCCAGCCCAAACACATCCAGCACAACCAGCACAACGGTTTGCAGGGCAATGCCACCGAGGATATTGCCTATGGCCAGGCCAAGATTGTTTTTTAAAGCAGCGGTAATTACAATCACCAATTCCGGCAAATTCGTTACAATAGCCAGGATAATCAATCCGCCTAAAGCTTCCCCTAACCCAAAATGTTTCGAAAGAACATCAGTAGTATCGGATATTTTGATCCCTGAAAACCAAATTGCAACTGCAGCAATGATAAAAATACCTGCCAAAAGCGGAAAAGAAAGGGAAGAAATATCCATGAAAACGGAAAGTTTATTGATTGGAAACTGCTGTTGAATTAGAAATTCGGCTTAAGCACGTATTTGTTATAGAAACGGAAAATATGTTCTACAGCTTCTTCCGGTGTATCTACCAATCGGTATAAATTCAAATCATCCGGACTGATATTTTTTTCTTGGCCAAGCATTTTTTCTTCGATCCAGTCGAACAAACCTTTCCAATAATCAACGCCAACAAAAACGATTGGAAAGCGGGCAATTTTACCGGTTTGGATTAAAGTGATCGCTTCAAAAGATTCGTCCATCGTGCCAAAACCGCCGGGCAAAATGATAAAGCCCTGTGAATATTTCATAAACATCACTTTGCGGATGAAGAAGTAATCAAACTCCAGCAGTTTGTCCCGGTCGATGTATTTGTTGTGGAATTGTTCAAAAGGCAGTTCGATATTTAACCCTACGGATTTCCCCCCGGCTTCGTAAGCGCCTTTGTTAGCGGCTTCCATTACGCCTGGCCCGCCGCCCGAAATTACACCGTAACCGGCCTCACTCAGTAAGCGCGCACATTCTTCTGCCAATAAATAATACGGGTTTTCGTGGTGCGTTCGGGCCGAGCCAAAAATGGAAACACAAGGGCCGATCTTGGCCAGTTTTTCAAAGCCATCTACAAACTCGGCCATAATTTTAAAGATCTGCCACGAATCGGTAACCTTGATCTCGTGCCAGTTGCGGTTTTCAAAAGCGTGTCTTATTTTCTCGTCGCTTGTCATAATTTCACTCAAAATACAAAAATTAAATTAAACGGTGGTTTGCAAACTTTTACGGTGCGAAGTCAATAACAGCCCAAAAAAAGTAATTAACCCATTCACAATAATCAGTTCATTATCAAAAACGTAGCCACCAAGGAGTTTTTTAGAAGAAGTGCTTAAAAAATAACAAACCAGCGGACTGACCAAACAAATAAACGGAACCAACTTATCCTGAACTTGCCGGTTTTTTACGAACAAGCCGAAACTGTACAAACCCAAAAGCGGCCCGTAAGTATAACTGGCTACTTTGAAAATGGCGCTTACCACGGCCTCATTGTTAATGCTGTTGAAAATAATAATGGTTAAAAACAGCAATACCGAAAAACCGATATGCACCCAATGCCGCAAACCTACCATTGCGGCGCTGTTGGTGTTTTCCTTTTTGTTGAAGTTTAGAAAATCAATGCAAAACGATGTGGTTAAGGCAGTTAAGGCCGAATCCGTGGTTGCAAAAGTGGCGGCCGTTAAGCCCAGCATAAACACAATGGCCGGCAAAACGCCGAGGTAATTTAAGGCGATGGTTGGATATAAATAATCGGTTTTAGCTACGCTGATACTGTTTTTAGCGGCATAAATATAGAGTAGTGCGCCAACGCTGAGGAAGAAAATATTGATCAGCACGAAAACAGCCGTAAAGCTAAACATGTTTTTTTGCGCTTCGCCAATGTTTTTGCAGCTTAGGTTTTTCTGCATCAAATCCTGGTCCAAGCCGACCATGGCAATGGTAATAAATAAGCCGCCCAAAAACTGTTTGGTGAAGTGGAGTTTGTTGGACAGGAAATCGTTCCAGAAAAATATCTTGGAATAACTGCTGTTTTTGATCGTTTCTGCAGCTTCAAACACATTCAAATGCAAACTTCGGCAGATGAAAAAGATGGACAGAAAAACTGAACTTACCAGAAAAAGTGTTTGCAAGCTATCGGTAATGATGATGGTTTTAAGCCCGCCTTTAAACGTGTAGCTCCAAATCAAAACCAAACAAATCAAAACCGTTACGGCAAACGGAATATGGTAATTGTCGAAAATGAATTTCTGCAACACAATCACCACCAAATACAAACGAAAGGCAGAACCGATGGTACGGCTAATCAGGAAAATGCCAGCAGCCGTTTTGTAGCTCCAGGTGCCCAAAGCAGTTTCGATATAACTGTAAATGGAAGTGAGTTTAAGCCGGTAATAAAGCGGCAGCAAAACGGTGGCAATCAAAATAAAACCAACGGCATTGCCCAAAACAAACTGAAAATAAGCAAACTGATCGCCGGAAGGAGAGCCAACCCTCCCCGGAACAGAAATAAATGTAACGCCGCTCAACGCCGTGCCAATCATCCCGAAAGCGACCAGATACCATTTGGAATTTCGGTTGGCCACAAAAAAGGTATCGTTATCGGAGGAATTTCTGGAAGTGAGCCAGGAAATCAAAATCAGCACCAAAAAATAACCGATGATAAAAGCGAGCAGGATTGCGGGACTCATGGGTTTAGTTGATGGTTAATAGTTGATGGTTCATAGTAAGAAGTTGATGGTTAATAGTTGAAAGTCAATAGTTAATAGTTCATTGTTGATAGAAAAAGCATAACAATTAATCTAAAGATTTTTTCATATTCGTTATCATTTTGACTAAAACTTCGTGTTCATCGTAAAGTGTTTTAAACTGGATTTCATTGATGTAACTTCTTCTTTTTGCAATAAATAAACAGCTCACCACTTCAATGGCAGAACGCAAGGCATAATTTAGAAATAGTTTGAAGGAAGCCTTTGTCTGGCCGGTTGATCCTTCTGCAATATTTAAAACAACAGAATCTGATGCTCTTTTCATTTGCGAAGAAAGCACAAAGAGTTCATCTTTTGGCAAGGTTTTACTAAACAAAAAAACAGCCTCATTCAAATCCATTGCCTTTTTCCAAATGTTCAATTCTTCAAAACGAAATGCCATAATGGTAATAATTATTTCAAAAAAAATAAATGTAATAATATTCTGGTTATCTGCTTAACCCATGAACTATAAACTAAACTATGAACCATTACTCATGAACTATCAACTATCACCCATGAACTATCAACTTTTTCCTATTTTTGCGCTATGAATTTTTCTTCCAAACTGCTGGAAACTGCAGTGGCCGAATTTGCCAAACTTCCCGGGATCGGACAAAAAACAGCGCTTCGTTTGGTGCTGCATTTGTTGAACGAAGAGAAAGAAGAGGTTGACCGTTTTAGCAATTCGATTAGTAAATTACGCAACGAAGTCCGGTTTTGCGAGGTTTGCCATAACATTTCTGATCAGGCTATTTGCGAAATCTGTGCTTCTCCGCGGCGAAACGAACAACTGATTTGTGTGGTGGAAGATACGCGCGATGTGATGGCGATAGAAAACACCAGTCAGTACAACGGTTTGTACCATGTTTTGGGTGGATTGATTTCGCCGATGGATGGCATTGGTCCGAGCGATTTGCAGATTGATTCTTTGGTGGAACGCATCAAAAATACAGAGGTAAAAGAAGTAATATTTGCGGTTAGCGCCACGATGGAAGGCGACACGACGATCTTTTACTTGCACAAAAAACTAAAGGATTTTGGGTTGAAAATATCTACCATTGCGCGTGGCATTGCTTTTGGCGGCGAGCTGGAATATGTGGACGAGATCACGTTGGGCCGATCTATCGCGACAAGGGTTTTGTATGAAGGATCGGTTGTGAAATAGGGCGATGCTTCTTTTATCGGTGTTTTTTTGATGTCATGCAGAATTTGTTTCGGCATCTCCCGTGAAAGGTTTCATCATGCAAGAGGGATCCTGAAACAAGTTCAGGATGACAAAAGCATACTTCTTTTATCAACATAAAATCAATATAATCAGCAATAGAATACAATGTCTTTTAAAGGAAAAACAGTCATCATTACCGGCGCATCTTCCGGCATTGGAGAAGCATTGGCAAACGAATTGGCTGCACGCGGAGCCAACTTAATTTTAGGCGCAAGGCAATTTGTTACGTTGTGTGAAATTGCCCAAAACCTCGAAAAAAAATATGGCATAAAAGCAGTAGCCGTACAATGCGATGTGAGCAAAGAAGAAGATTGCAAAGTGCTTATCCATCAAGCCGTCCAAACTTTTAAAGGTATTGATGTGCTGATCAACAACGCCGGAATTTCCATGCGGGCTTTGTTTAAAGACCTGGATTTGGTGGTGCTGAAAAACCTGATGGACGTGAACTTTTGGGGCACGGTTTACTGCACCAAATATGCAATGGAAGAAATTTTGAAATCCAAAGGCAGCGTTGTTGGCGTTTCTTCGATTGCGGGTTTTAAAGGTCTGCCGGGCCGCACGGGCTACTCGGCTTCCAAATTTGCGATGAACGGTTTTTTGGATAGTTTGCGCGTGGAGAATTTAAAAACCGGTGTGCATGTGATGACGGCTTGTCCGGGTTTTACCGCTTCCAACATTCGCAGTACGGCTTTATCGAAAGACGGAACCGCGCACGGCGAAACTTCCATGGAAGAAGAAAAAATGATGACAGCCGAAGAAGTGGCCAAAATTATTGCCGACGGCATCCAAAAACGTGAACGGGTTTTGGTAATGACCGGGCAGGGAAAATTAACGGTTTTGCTGAACAAACTGCTTCCGGGCTGGCTGGACAAAAAGGTTTACGAGGTTTTTACGAAAGAGAAGAACCCGTTGCTGCGGTAGCTGAAATGCTGGTTTTTATTTTGCCGATGCTTCTTTTACCGGTATAAAATTGGTGTTGAAAAGATGCTTTTAAGGCATAAAAGTTTGTATCGGTTTTCCTAGCATTGGCCTGATGCTTCTTTTATCGTATAAAAATTGTTGGATAAAAGTTTGGGTTGAAGCACAATTCCAAATTAAGCAATCTGTTTTAAGGCGTTTTTATTTCGGACGATCGTAGTTTTTGAATTAACTTTTATTAGCTTTAATTTCAAATTATAAATTTTTATGGTCGAAACTAAAGTAACACCTCAAAAAACAGATTTTGACATGGCAATATCTTTGCCGGAAGAATATGTGGGCAAAGAAGTCCATGTTGTTTTCTATATGGATGAAGAAGTAAAAAACCACAACGAATGGGAAAGCGATATTCAAAAATTGGAAGCGCCAACGCAAAAAGAAGGTAAAAAAACAATGGCTAATTTTTGGGGAATAATTTCTGATCAAACCGCAGAAATTTTGCATCGCGAAGTTGGGCAAAACCGCAATGGATGGGACAAAAATATTTAATTGATACCAACCCGGTAATTGATTTTTTTAACAGGAGGCTTCCTGTAAAAGGCGAAGTTTTTATGAAAACTATTGAGCCGGAGATTTCTGTAATTACACAAATCGAATTATTAAGCAATAAAAATATTCCTTTAGAAGAATGGGAGCAAATTCAGGGGTTTATCAGCGTGGCTTCAGTTTATGCTTTAGAAAACAATATTGTGCAGCAGACAATTTTACTTCGTCAAAAGTATAAGATAAAAACACCTGATGCTATTATTGCTGCTACAGCTTTGGTCTATAACCTGATTTTAATCTCCCGAAATATTACTGATTTCAAAGACATCAGTCGGTTGAAACTTGTTGATCCGTACAACCTGCAATAAAAATCAAAAGGCTTTAAAATCATAAAGCCACCACAATCAACATCCTTTAGGCACTTTCTACGTTAAAAAGAAAATATGTTTTAATTTAGCCTTGTTTCTCATTAAGCTGACATGATATTAATTGTTGACGATAAGTCTGAAAATATAATTGCCCTAAAACGCATCCTCGAAAAGCACAAGTTTGAAGTGGATACGGCACTCTCCGGCGAAGAAGCGTTAAAAAAAGTACTGAAAAATAACTACGACTTGATTATTTTGGATGTACAAATGCCCGGGCTTGACGGTTTTGAAGTGGCCGAATCCATTTCTGGCTACAGCAAAACCAAAGATATTCCGATCATTTTTCTTTCCGCAGTAAACGTAAACAAACAATTTATCAGCAAAGGTTATGCTTCCGGCGGGCGCGATTATTTGGTGAAGCCTTTTGACCCGGACGTGCTGGTGCTGAAAGTGAAAACCTTTATCAAACTGTACGAACAAACCACGGCTTTGCAAAACATGCAGCAGGTTTTGGTAGAAGAGATCGAGTTTAGGAAGCAGGCCGAAAGAACGAAAGACGAGTTTATCACGATGGCCAGCCACGAACTGAAAACGCCTTTGACATCCATCAAAGGCTACATGCAGATGGTGGAACGCTCGGTTGACCGCGACCTGAAAGACGATGCCAAAAAATACCTGGAACGCACGCGCCAGCAGTTGGAAAAGCTGAATATTTTGATTGATGATTTGCTGGACACTTCAAAAATCGCCAGCGGCAAACTGGAGTTTAAAAACCGGGTTTATGATATTGACCCGATTATTGAGAACTCGGTTGATATCATCCGGCAAACCTATACCAGCCACCAAATTATAAAAACAGGGCAGGCGGGAGTTAAAGTATATGGTGATCAGATCCGTATTGAACAAGTGATTTTGAACTACTTAACAAATGCAATTAAATATTCCCCCAACTCAACTGAAATTTTATTTGACGTTTCTTTGTTGTCGTCTGATGAAGTTTTGATCAACGTTACCGATTCCGGCATCGGCATCCCGAAAGACAAACAGGAGCAGCTTTTTACCAAGTTTTACCGGGTAGAAGAATCTTCCAACCGTTTCCAGGGCTTGGGCATGGGCTTGTACATTTGTGCCGAGATCATCAAAAGGCACCATGGCCGTTACGGTGTGGACAGCGAGCCGGGCAGGGGTTCTTCGTTCTATTTTACGCTGCCGGTGTACGATAGCAAAGATCACGCAGTTAAACCATAAACCCAAAAAGATTTAGGGCTGTTTAAATTTACACAAGAAAAAATGCCCATGCTTCTTTTACCCTATAAAAATTGGTGTTCGCATCAACCTAAATAAATTAAAGATTTAATGCTTAACATTTTTTATGTGATAAAAGAAGCATGTAAAATAAGTTGAACAAAATTTAAACAGGCTTTTAATGAAAAGTAAAATAAAGCGGGATTTACAGATCGGTTTCGGGCTGTCGCTGCTGCTCGTTGTGCTAAGTTCTATCGCATCTTTCATCAGCATCCGCAGCCTTTTGGACAATGCCGAAAAAGTTGACCGCAACAATACGGTTATCTCAAAATTAGAAAGCATTATTTCGACCATGAAAGATGCCGAAACCGGACAAAGAGGTTTTTTGCTTTCGGGCGATGAAATCTTTTTGCAGCCGTATATTGGTTCTGAGCAAAAAGTTTTTGGTGCGATAAAAGAAGTAAGCCAGCTAAGCACTGATGACGGATTTTTGAAGCAGCATGTTGATCAGTTAGAAAACACAATTACGGCAAGGTTTAGCAGCCTGCAACGGTTGATTGATGCCAAACGTTCAGGTAAAGCTATCAGTTTAGGGCAGCTTAAACAGGGCAAGGCCGAAATGGACGCTTTGCGCCAGGTGATAAGCCATATGGAAAACCAGGAAAGAATGGTTTTATCAAAATCTACTGCCACACAACGTTTGCTTACTGCTTTTACACCTTTAATTATTGTTTTTGCCGCGCTTTTAACGATCGGGATTTCTGTTTTATATTATTATCGCTTGCGGAGAAAATACGAAGAAAACATTGCGCTGCGCCAGGATCTGGAGCAAAAGGAAAAAGTGATGGGGATCAGGCTCAACCTCGTCCATAATATTGCGGATAAAATTTCTAACGGTGATTATCAAACCCGTGTTGACGACCATGAGAACGACAATTTGGGCGGCGTTTCTCATTCGCTTAATAAAATGGCCGAATCATTGTCTTATGCTTTTGGAAACCTGGAAGCAAACGAATGGCTGCAAAAGGGCATCAACGGCCTGAACAACAAAATGTTAGGGCAAAAGGACTTGGAAACGCTGGCCGCACAAGTCCTGGAGTTTTTGGTGGATTATACCAAAAGCAGTATCGGCGCCATTTACACGGTGGGGCAAAACCGGCTGCATTTAAAAAGCAGTTATGCCTTATCAGCCAAAGACCGGAAAAAAGAAATTAAAGTAGGCGAAGGAATCAGCGGGCAGGCAGCCATCAGTAAAAAAACAATTCAGCTAAAAAACATTGATAAAAACAGCATTGCGATAACTTATGCCAACGGCGAGATCAGGCCGGTCCATTTGATTGCAACGCCTGTTTTTTACGGGGGCGATGTTATTGGTGTAATAGAGCTGGCTGCATTGCAAAACTATGATGATTTAAGTATCCGGTTTTTAGAGCGTGTGGCGGGAAATATCGGGCTTTCCATTTATACGGCGCAAAATTACCACGAACTGCAGCAGTTGCTTAAACAAACGCAACAGCAAACCGAAGAGCTAAGTGCCCGGCAGCGCGAACTTGAAAACATGAACGCCGAACTGGAAGCCTACACGCAAAAGCTGCAACAGAACGATGAAGAAATGCGCGTGCAGCAGGAAGAACTGGAACAATCAAACCAGATGCTGGAAGAACGCAGCCATTTGCTGGAAGAACGCAACCACATGATCTTAGAGCGCAACCAGGAAATACAGCGAAAAGCCGAAGAACTGGAACTAAGTACGCAATACAAATCGGAGTTTATGGCCAATATGTCGCATGAGTTGCGCACGCCTTTAAATTCTATTTTGTTGTTGTCGAGGCATTTGACTGAAAATAACGAGGAGAATTTAACGGCCGATCAAATCGAATCGGCACAGGTAATTTTGAATTCGGGCAACGGTTTATTGAATTTGATTGACGAAATCCTCGACTTGTCCAAAATCGAGGCCGGCAAAATGGAAGCCGAATACGAACGTGTAACCATTACCGAGATTGTTGCTGAAATGCAGGCTTTGTTTATGCCGGTTGCCCGCGAAAAGAAACTGGACTTCACGGTTGCTGCCAGTCCCGGCCTTGCAAATACGATCGAAACCGACAAGCCCAAACTGGAGCAAATCCTGAAAAACCTGGTTTCAAACGCCTTAAAATTCACAGCAAAAGGCGAAGTGGGTTTGATGGTTGAAGCAGATGAACGCCCTGGTTTTATCCGTTTTACAGTAAAAGACAGCGGCATCGGCATTGCCCAAAAAGACCAGGAAACGATTTTCGAACCTTTCCGCCAGGCCGATGGCTCGACCCGGAGAAACTACGGCGGCACTGGTTTGGGCTTGTCCATCAGCAAAAAACTGGCCGAACTGCTGCAAGGCGAAATCAAACTGAGCAGCGAACAGGGAAAAGGAAGCACGTTTGTTTTATCCGTTCCGAAAGATAAACCGGCAACCGAAATGGTTGAAGAAGCGGAGATTGATCAATCAGAACCCAATCCCAAAAAAGTACTGATAAAAGAAGCATTGGCACCGGCAATAGGCCGTGTAAAACATTTGACAACGCTGATTCCGGCGGAAATTAAAGACGACCGCGAAAACCTGAACGATGACAGCAAAGTAATTTTGATTATCGAAGACGATACTGTTTTTGCCAACGCTTTGTTAAAGTTTACGCGCGAAAAAGGCTACAAAGGCATTGTTGCCGTGCGCGGGGATTTGGGTTTGGAAATGGTGCATCAATACAAACCCGACGCCATTTTGCTGGATATCCAATTGCCGGTAAAAGATGGCTGGGAAGTGATGGAAGAGCTGAAAAACGATCCTTCTACGCGGCATATCCCGGTGCATATTATGTCGTCGTTGGCGGTCAAAAAAGAAAGCTTGCTGAAAGGCGCGGTTGATTTTATCAACAAACCAATGGCCATTGAGCAGATGAAACAACTGTTTGAAAAGCTGGAAGAAGCGATTTTGCGCAGCCCGAAAAAAGTGCTGATTGTGGAAGACAACGAGCAGCACGCCAAAGCGCTTTCTTATTTTTTGGAAACGTTCAACATCAGCACAGAAATTTCGGGCAGCATCAACAAAAGTATCGAAACGCTGCAAAAAAGGGAAGTGGACTGCGTGATTATGGACATGGGCGTTTCGGGAAAAGTGATTTATGATTCGTTGGAAATGATTACCCAACAGCCGGGATTGGACCGCATCCCGATCATTGTTTTCACTGGGAAACACCTTTCGCTGGCCGAAGAAAGCCGCATTTTGCGCTTTGCGGATTCTATCGTGGTAAAAACAGCACAATCGTACCAGCGCGTTTTAGACGAGGTTGCCGTGTTTTTGCATGTGATGGAAGGAAAACAAACCCCGACAACTGCCAGTCCTTCGCTTTCTAAAAATCCCGGTGCATTGGCCGAAGTGCTCAAAAACAAAACTATTTTGATTGCAGACGATGATGTGCGCAACATCTTCTCGCTGACAAAATCCCTGGAAAAATATCAAATGAACGTGCTGACGGCAACTAACGGCCACGAAGCGTTGGAGCAGTTGGAAAAAGAGCGTGTGGATATTGTGCTGATGGACATGATGATGCCGGAGATGGACGGCTACGAAAGTACACGCCGCATCAGGCAGCAACCGGATTTTGCCACGCTGCCCATTATTGCGGTTACGGCCAAAGTGATGCCTGCCGACCGCGAAGCTTGTATCGAAGCCGGTGCATCAGATTATGTTTCAAAACCGGTGGATGTGGATCAGTTGGTTTCACTTTTGCGGGTTTGGCTGTACGGGCAATCGCTGTAAAAAAGATAAAGTTTTAATGCTTCTTTTATCGGTATAAAAATGGTGGGCATACTGAGTGAAGAAGAAATCAACCAATTGTTGACCGATTTGATTGACACTTACGGTTACGATTTTACGGGATATTCGATGCCGATGCTGCAACGGCGGATCAACCAGTTTTATAATTTGCAACAAGTGGGCAGCTTTACGGCATTGCGTTATCTGCTTAAAAATGACCCGCAATATTTTCGTTTGTTCATCTCCAAAATCATGGTCCCGGTTACCGAAATGTTCCGCGACCCTTCTTTTTTTGCGGCTTTGCGAACGGAGATTTTGCCTGCTTTAAGCAATTTTCCGCTTATCAGGATTTGGCACGCAGGCTGTTCAACCGGTGAAGAAGTTTATTCGATGGCCATTTTGCTGAAAGAACTTCGCTTGCTTAATAAATCCATTTTGTATGCTACGGATATCAACCCTGAAGCTTTGGAAACGGCTTCAAAAGGTATTTTTCCGCAAAATTCTTTTCAGCATTACGCCGATAATTATTTGAAATCCGGCGGCGAATTGTCGTTGCAAAACTATTTTGAGCCGTATTTTGGGCAGGTGAAATTTCATGACGGGCTGAAAAAGCGCATCGTTTTCTCCACCCATAACCTCGCTGCCGATACTTCTTTCAACCAGTTCCAATTGATCATTTGCCGCAACGTTTTGATCTATTTTAACCAGGAACTGCAGAACAGCGTGTTCACCTTGTTTGACAGCAGTTTGGAAACGAAAGGTTTTTTGGCTTTGGGAAGTAAAGAAACGCTGCGGTTCAGCCACTTAAACCAGCATTACCAGAAAATAAACCACAAAGAAAAAATCTGGCAAAAATTGTAATTGTTAAGAAAAATATTACAGACATAATGCTTCTTTTATGCCTATAAAAACAGTAGTTTTAAACGGAGAAAAATTAAACTTTATGGAGAAGGATCAGTGTTCTGTGCCGGATGAAAACCTGAATGAAAACGCAGGTTCAGGCCGCCGTGATTTTCTTAAAAAAACAACTTTTTTATCAGCGATTGCGCTTGCTCCGGTAAGTTTGGTATCGGCTGCCGAAAAAGAAATGGACGAAAAACTGGCTGCCGTATTTGAAAAAGTACCGCTAAAGCTGGAAGTGAACGGGGTAAAACATGCTTTGTCCGTTGAGCCGCGGGTTACGCTGCTGGATTTGCTGCGCGAACAATTGCAACTAACCGGAACCAAAAAAGGCTGCGACCACGGACAATGCGGCGCTTGCACCGTCCACGTAAACGGCAAACGGCAAAACTCCTGCCTCACTTTAGCGGTGATGCACGACGGAAAAAAAGTAACCACGATAGAAGGTTTGGCCAACGGCGCCGATTTGCACCCAATGCAGGAAGCTTTTATCAAACATGATGGTTTTCAATGCGGTTATTGCACACCGGGACAAATCATGTCGGCGGTGGCTTGCATTCGTGAAGGGCACGCCAATTCGGAAAACGAGATCCGGGAATACATGAGCGGGAACATTTGCCGTTGCGGCGCCTACCCAAACATTGTAAACGCAATTACAGAAGTGAAAAACGGAGGGCAAAAAGTATGAACCAGTTTCAATACGTGCGGGCAAACACGGCTAAAACGGCCATCGGCGCTTTAGCCAAAGATCCTTCGGCCGCTTTTTTGGCAGGAGGAACGAACCTGATTGATTTAATGAAAAACGGCGTTACAGCTCCGCCAAAACTGGTGGACATTAACCCAATCCCTTTAACCGAGATCAAAAAGCAAAGCAATGGTTTGTACATCGGCGCTTTGGCCACCAACGCTGATGTGGCCGACCACAAATTGGTGCTGCAAAACCAGCCTTTATTGTCGCTGGCTTTAAATGCCGGCGCTTCGGCACAATTAAGAAATGTAGCCACGATTGGGGGCAACATGATGCAGCGGACGCGTTGTTTTTACTTCAACAACCCGGATTTGCCTTGCAACAAACGCCAGCCTGGTTCTGGCTGCGGCGCGTTGGAAGGCTACAACCGGATGCACGCCATTTTTGGTGCAAGTTCGCAATGTGTGGCCGTTAACCCAAGCGATATGTCAGTTGCGCTGGCTGCTTTGGATGCCACCGTTTTAATTTCGGGGCCAAAAGGCGACCGCCGAGTTTTGTTTACCGATTTTCACCGTTTGCCGGGAGAGCATCCGGAAAAAGACAACAATTTGATGAAGGGCGAATTGATTACAGGGATTGAAATCCCGGATAATGCCTTCAGCAAAAACGTTCATTATTTGAAAGTCCGCGACCGCAGTTCGTATGCTTTTGCGTTGGTTTCTGTTGCGGCTGCCCTCAACATCAAAAATAATACGATAAAAGAAGCACAACTGGCGATGGGCGGCGTAGCGCACAAACCGTGGCGGCCGACCGAAGCGGAAAAATATTTAGTTGGAAAACCGGCAAACGAGGCAACCTTTAAACAAGCTGCCGAAATTGCCATGCAAAACGCAAAAGGTTTAAAGTACAATTCGTTTAAGTTGAAGATGTCACCGAACACCATAATTGAGGCCTTAAGAACAGCATCAGGAATAGCATGAGTTTGATGGATACAAAATTTTTTGACAGCAAGGCTGTTGAAGGTTTAGACAGGGTGGACGGCAGGTTGAAAGTAACCGGTGCGGCCCGATATTCTGCAGAGTTTCCGATACCGAAACTCACTTACGGCGTTTTGGTAACCAGCACGGTTGCAGGCGGAAAAATCCAAAGTATGGATGCCAAAAAAGCTGAAAAAGCACCAGGGGTTTTAGCGGTGATCTCGCATTTTAACGCGCCACAAATCCCGGGCTATTCGGAAGGTTCAAATCCTGCAAAAGGACAAACGACGAAAGGCCAGCCTTTGCGCATTTTTTCAGATGATACTATTTATTTTTACGGACAGCCGGTTGCTTTGGTGGTTGCAGATACCTTGGAAAGGGCACAGTTTACAGCCGGATTGGTGCAGGCGCAATATCAAAAAACTTCGTTCCAAACGGGTTTTGATGCCAATGTAAGTTCTGCCGATTTTCCTTCCCAGGCAAAAAACCGTAATTCTAACGGCGATTATTTGCGTGGAGAAGCCGATGCTTATAAAACTGCACCGGTAAAAGTTGAAGCAGAATATGTGATCCCAACGGAAGTGCACAACCCGATGGAGCTGCAATCCATCATTGCTGTTTGGGATGCGCCGGATAAAGTTACGGTTTACGATAAAACACAATCGCTAAAAGGGGTACAGGGTACGATTGCGCAAGCGTTCAAAATCCCGGTAGAAAACGTGCAGGTGGTTGCCACTTATGTTGGCGGCGCGTTTGGAAATGCGTTGCGTACTTGGCCGCATGAAATTGCAGCGGTAATGGCGGCGCAAAAAGTTGGCCGGCCGGTAAAATTAGTGATCAGCAGGGACCAAATGTTTACGATGGTTGGCTACCGGCCGTACACCTGGCAAAAAGTTGGCCTGGGCGCAACGGCAGACGGAAAATTGGTTGGCATCAGCCACGAAGCCATCAGCCAAACTTCTACTTATGAAGAATTTACGGAAGGAACGGTGAACGTTTCCAAGTTTTTATACGCTTGCCCGAATGTAAATACGCGTTATAAAATTTTGCCCTTAAACGTCAGCACGCCAACTTGGATGCGCGGGCCGGGAGAAGCTTCCGGTGCTTTTGCTTTGGATTGTGCGATGGACGAACTGGCCTATCAGCTTAACCTCGACCCGATTGAACTGCGTTTGCGCAACCATGCAGATACGGATCCGGAAAGAAATTTGCCCTGGTCAAGCAAGTATTTAAAAGAATGTTACCAGGAAGCCGCCGACAGGATTGGCTGGTTTAAACGCAATCCCAAACCGCGTTCGATGAAAACGGAAGACGGTATGCTGATTGGTTACGGCATGGGCACGGGTAGTTTTTCGGCCGGAAGAAGTGCGGCTACGGCGAGCATACAGATGTTGGCCGACGGAACTTACACTATCCAATGTGCCACCACCGATATCGGGCCGGGAACGGCAACGGCGATGGTGCAAATTGCTTCGGATGTTTTGCAGGTTCCGGTCGAAAAAATCAAGTTTCAATTGGGCAATTCTTCTTTTCCGAAAGCGCCAAGCCAAGGCGGTTCTTCCACCGTTTCTACGGTTGGTTCGGCGGTTACGGCGGTTTGCGTTTCCCTGAAAAATAAATTGGGCGAACTGGCCATCGGACAAGGAGAAGCAGCTTCGGTAAAACCTGCCGACCTGACTTTTGCAAACGGGCAGATCACTTCCAAAGACCAGTCCATCAAAATAGCTTATGCGGATGTTTTGAAGAAGCACAGCTTGCCAACTTTGGATGTTACCGAAGAATCCAAATCAGGCGATGAACGCCGCAAATATTCTTTTTACTCGTTCTCGGTGCACTTTGTGGAAGTAAATGTGCATCCGGCAACCGGACAAGTCAAGGTAAAACGGGTAGTTAGCTGTGCGGATGCCGGCAAGATCATCAACCATAAAACTGCGGGAAGCCAAGTGATAGGCGGTGCAATTGGCGGGATTGGGATGGCTTTGATGGAAGAAGCCGTGATAGACGACCGGTTTGGCCGCTATGTCAACAACAACCTGGCCGATTACCATGTTCCGGTCCATGCGGATATTCCGGCGATTGATGCTGTTTTTATAGATAAAAAAGACCCTTACATCAACCCGATGGGATCAAAAGGCGTGGGCGAAATTTCTTTGATCGGGATGGCAGCTGCTGTTGCAAATGCTGTATTTCATGCAACCGGAAAACGGGTTCGGGATTTGCCAATTACGACGGACAAACTGGTTTAAAAGATCAAACGAACAAAATTGCTTACTGATTTTTATGCCATAAAAGAAGCATTCCGTTTCTGCTTCCTAAAAACTTCTCAAACCAATCTGCTTAAACTTTTTAGGCAGATCGGTTTAAACAATCCTGTAATAATCAAATTTCCGTTAAAGGCAGAAATACGTAATTTCTTTTTTTGGTTATTTGGTTTTAGTTGATGCCGATGCTGTTTTTATCACTATAAAATCCTTAATTGCGTTAAATTTCCGGTTAATTAATTTTCTAAGAATTTAAAAATGAAGAAACTGTTTGTTGTGCTGCTGGCTTGGTTTTCGTTTGTTGCCCCAATTAAAACACAGGCGCAAAATTTTATAACCGATAGTTTGGACAATTACGTGCGGCAAGGCATGAAAGACTGGAATTTGCCCGGCTTGGCCATTGCCATTGTTAAAGACGGCAAAATTATGGCGATGAAAGGTTACGGCGTGCGCGATATTAAAACCAAAGAACCGGTGGATGAGAATACGTTGTTTTTGATCGCCAGCAACAGCAAACTGTTTACGGCCACGGCTTTGGCACAATTGGATTATGATAAAAAACTGTCGCTGAACGACAAAATCACCAAATACTTCCCCGATTACAAGTTGTACGATGCCAACACCACAGCTTTGGTTACGATAAAAGACATGCTTTCGCACCATCTCGGCACCGGAACTTTTCAGGGCGATTTTACTTTTTGGAACGGTAACCTCTCGCGCCAGCAAATTATGGGCAAAATGAAACTGCTGAAACCGGCGCAGCAGTTTCGCCAAAGCTTTGGCTACTGCAACAGTTGTTTTTTGACAGCAGGAGAGGTGATACCAAAAGTTACCGGCAAAGCCTGGGAAACTTATATCCAGGACAGTTTGCTTACCCCGTTGGGCATGGTCAACACCTACACTTTGGGAAAAGGCGCAGCGCAACGAAAAGACGTGGCCAAACCGTACAGTACTGTTTTTACCGGCAAATTATCCGAGTTGCCGTATGATTTGGTAGACAATTTGGCGCCGGCCGGAAGTTTGGTAAGCAACGTAAAAGACTTGTCGAAATGGTTGATGCTGCAGTTGGACAGCGGCCGGTATATGGGCAAACGGATTTTGCCTTGGAGCGTGCTGCAAAAAACAAGGGAGATGAACACGGTTATTTCGAGCACTAAATCCAGTGTTTACCCAAGCCATTATACGGGTTATGGTTTGGGTGTTTTTCAGCGGGATTACAACGGCCGACAAATTTTTTACCATACTGGCGGTGCCGATGGTTTTGTTACCAATACTTGTTTTGTGCCCGAAGAAAAGCTGGGCATTGTGATCCTGACCAACAACGACAACCAGGAATTTTTTGAAGCCTTGCGCTACCAAATTTTGGATGCTTACTTGGATGTGCCTTATGTCAACCGCAGCAAACAAGCATTACAAGCTTTTACGCCACAATTTAACGCAAGTGTAGCCAAAGTAAAAGCCATGCAGGCACGTGTAAAAGGGAACACGCCAACATTGCCCATATCAAAATATACAGGAACTTATATAAACGAACTTTATGGCCCGATCAGCATTACGCAAGCCGGAAAAGATTTACAAGTGAACTTTAACGGACATGCAACTTTGAAAGCCAAATTGCAATATATGGACAACGGCGAGTGGCTACTTACTTACAACAATCCTGCTTTTGGTATTTTCCCTTTAGAATTTAAAACCAATCAAAACAAAGTTGTTTCCACTTTTATCAAAGTGAACGATTTTATTGACTATGACCCTTATTTGTTTATCAAGGTTGATGATAAAAAGGCTGGGGTTTGAAAGATTGTTAGTTGAATTTATCAATTAAGTTTGACTTGTATATTTTACAGAAATGCCTGTTCATCAGTTTAAAATAATCCGACTATGTTGTGGTTCGCCACAGATTCTTCTTGGATAATTTTCTCATTAAAAACAGCTTTGTAAAATTCAAGTTCATGTTTTGGTTTGGAAGATTGTATTTCAAAATGTTCAATTTTGTTCATGATTTTTAGGGTTTTGATGTTGCAATTTTCCATACTTCCATTGTATTTTTTGTTGTTTTTATCTGATTTGTTTTGTTTGCAATTTGGCCAACAAAATTCAAAAAGCATTCCCCGCCAAATGCTTCTTTTATCGCCCTAAATTTGGCAATATCAATTTGTAAAAAATTTCAGCTTAGAACAAATTTCATCAAAAGGTTTAACCCAAAAAACTATATATTTTTAAGTTAAACTACCACTGTTGCAAGTACTCTATTCATCATAAGTCTTTTAAAAACTAAAAATATGAAAACGCTCAAAGTTACTTCGCTGGTTGTTTTTTCTGCTTTGATTTTCAATTTTGCCAATACTGCAAACGCACAAGATTGGCGTAACCGCCAGCAACAAAACGGAACTTATACGCAAGGAGGAAACCGTGGCTCCGGATCTCAGCAAGGTGGCTATGGCAATCAAAATGGCCAAGCCCAAAACAATGGCGGCCGGGGCAACTACCAAAATTACCAAAACCAAGGCGGCCAAAACTATCAGGGCCAAAATATGCCGAACCGCGGCGGACAGTATTATCAAAACCAAGGCGGACAAGACCGAAATTATGCCGACCGGGATTACCGCGGCCGGGACTACGGCTACAACCGCGGCTGGGACAGGAGAGGTCGCGACTACCACGACCGTGATTTCCGTAGTTATGGCCGTTGGGACTATGGCTACCGCGGCTGGTAATTGCGGATCCATTCATACAAAAACCTCATCAATTTGGTGGGGGTTTTTTTTGCTGAAACTAAAGCCGAAGCGGTTTAAACTGCTTTTATAATTCTGCTATCTTTGCTGCATATGGAAGCCATTCAAGTTCGGGGTATTTTTAAAGATGCGATTTGCCGCGCCATTCCGATAGAAAATAACTTGTACCGCATTACCAGGGATACTGTTTTTATCGGCACAATTATGAAAGAAAACGGCGGCTGGAATCTGGAGGAAGTTGCAGGCGAAGATTTAACTGCCGAAAATGTACAATTGATTGGCGCGTACTTGGACAAAAAAGGTTATGGTTGATGGTCATGGGTTATTGTTCATAGTTCATCGAAAATATAGGGGTAAAAGAAGCATTTAATTATTGTACCTTTTTTCGAAGAAAATAAGACGGGTTTTCGTCGCGAAATTGATAACGGGTAACCACTTCCCATCCTTGCAGCGACAGATAATTCAGAACATCTATTTCGTTGTTAAGTCGGCTAAGCTCGCCTGTTAACTTTCTAAACTCGTTTTCAGATAGATAAATATTACTGCTGATACGCCCAAAATCCCATTTGACCGTAATTTTAGAACTAAAAGTCACCGGCTCGATAAAAATCCGGCCATAAATATAATGGGGATTTATTTTTGTAGAATCTGTTTGCGCCAGGCAAACGGCAGGCAGCAGCCAAAGTAGAAAGAGTAGCTTTTTCATCAGCGATAGCAATTGTTTTTAAAGCCTAAACTTAAAAAAGCTGAACTACTTTTTCAAAATTATAAACACTAAAATTTGATTTTACTTGTGGAATTAGTAGCGGAGGTACTGCAAACTGAAAACCCAAACAATGAATAATTGGGTTTGGCCCGATGCTTCTTTTATCAACTTAAAAATCCAATCTTTCCACAAATCCTAAAAATCCTGATCCAGACTTTAACTATTTCCAAATACTTCTTTTACCAACCAAAAATCCGTCCTTTCCACAAATCCTAAAAATCCCGATCCAAGTTTTAACTACTTCCAAATACTTCTTTTACCAACCAAAAATCCGTCCTTTCCCTAACTCCTAAAAATCCCGATCCAAATCAAAATCCCGATCCAAATCTTAACTATCCCAACAAATTTTATCCTTATAAAAACAGCATCTGTCTTTTTGCCGTATCTATAGCAGGCAACAAATTGTTTTTGATATGGAAATCAGCAGTCAGTTTTATAATGTTAACGGGATTGTTTTGCACGCCGCAATTGCTGGCCCGCAGCAAGGAAAAGTGATGCTGTTTTTGCATGGTTTCCCCGAGTTTTCGTTGGGCTGGAAAAAGCAGTTGACGTTTTTTGCGGCAAAAGGTTTCCGTGTCATCGCGCCCGATCAGCGCGGCTATAACCTCAGCAGCAAACCAAAAGGCGTAAAAGCTTACCGGATAGAAAATTTGGTAGAAGATATGGTCGCTTTGATCAAGCAATTATCAACCGAAAAAGTAATTTTGGTTGGGCATGATTGGGGCGGAGGCGTAGCCTGGGAACTGGCCGGGCAACATCCCGAATTGATCGAAAAACTCATCATCCTGAACATGCCGCATTTAAAAGTATTTCGCGAAACTTTAAAAAACAATGCCAGGCAAATGCTGCGCAGTTGGTACACCGGTTTTTTCCAAATCCCGTTTTTGCCCGAATGGGTCAGCAGTTGGTTCAATTATAAGCTGATGGAAAGGAGCATGATTGGCACGGCACTTCAACATACGTTTACGCGTTTAGAAATCGGCCAATACAAAGCTGCCTGGCGGCAACCGGGAGCGGTGCGGGCGATGATCAATTGGTACCGCGCTTACAAATACAGTCGGCCCGCCTACAAACGCATCCAAATTCCAACGTTAATTTTGTGGGGAACGCAGGACAAATTCCTGCTTCCGCAAATGGCCGCCAAAAGCAACATGCTTTGTGCCAAAGGGAAATTGATTTACATTGACGATGCCACGCACTGGCTGCACCACGAAAAAGCGGCCAAGGTAAACCAATTGATCTTGAATTTTTTGTAGTCAACAGGAACAATAGTTATTTGTCTGGTTCACATGTTTCTTATCTACCGATTGCAAAACTTTACAGCTTCGTTGCGTACATTTGGCAAGCAACAGTTTCAATCCTATTTATGTTGATGCTGTTTTTATCGCATAAATTTTAGCAACGCTCATCCATCCCAAATGAAACAAATAACCCAAAGCCTTTATCAGATCAGTTTAGGTACAGTTAATGCTTTTGTAATTGAAAACAACGGCCTGACTTTGATTGATACCGGCTTGAAAGGCAGCACGGAAAAAATATTTTCGGCGATAAAAAAAGCAGGTAAAAAACCGGAGG
Organism: Mucilaginibacter sp.; assembly: GCF_041088075.1. Lineage (GTDB taxonomy): Bacteria > Bacteroidota > Bacteroidia > Sphingobacteriales > Sphingobacteriaceae > Mucilaginibacter_A. Next base: position 33,464 of record NZ_JBGCVY010000058.1, read on the forward strand.
ATATCAAACAAATTATTTTGACCCATTGCCATCCAGACCATGCCGGAAATGCGGCCGAACTGAAAAAACTTTTTAATGTTCCGGTTTTTGCACACGAAACTGATGCGCCGCTGATAGAACAAGGGATAGGAGGAAGGCAAATGCACCTGACGCCAGGCGTAGTTCACTGGCTGATTTATAATTTGTTTATCAAAAAAGCAGGAAACACGATTGCGCCGGTAACCGTTGACGAAAAATTGAAAGACAACGACGTGCTGCCAATTGCAGGCGGAATCCAGGTAATCCATACGCCTGGGCATAGTGCAGGGCATATCGCATTGTTGTTGAAGGACGAAGGTGTTTTGATTGCGGCCGATATTTGCGCAAATGCAGTCGGTGTTGATTACAGCACTTTGTACGAAGACATTAATTTAGGCCGGAAAAGCATTTTAAAAGCAGCGGGTTTTTCTTTTGATAAAGCTGTTTTTGGCCACGGCAATTTGCTGAAAGATGGGGCGAATGAAAAGATGAAAGCAAAATTTAACAAAGCGTTGTAGTATCAAAACTTCACACCAAATTTATGCCGATAAAAGAAGCATCAACCCGAATTTCCCCTTACCACCAACAAAATCAAACTATCATGTGCAATGCCCAAAGTTTTGCCGGGTGTAATGGTTAAATACAATTTCAGGTAGCCGTCCATAATGCCTTTCATTACTTTGATGGTGCTTTCCTGTTCATCGGGCAGCATGTTTTCCATCGGTTCTACAAAATGCAATTGCCCCTTCGCATCAACCCGAACGGCAAAAGTGTGGTAAAAATCAGCATAAGCTTTGTTGATGGTTACTTCATATTCCGGGTAAAACAAGGTTTCGGGCACGTAATAATTGTCCAAATCTTTGGCTTTGAGCCTGGCATTGGTAACCACAACATTCGGGTTTTTGCTTTTTAACACAACCGGTTCTTGTGCGGCAAATATTTTTTTTGGGTCGAGGCTGGCTTGTCTGGCCAATTCCCGAATGTAAGCTGTGTCTTTTCGGGTTGTTTCACGAAGCTTTTCTATTTGGAGATGCTGTTTTTTCAGATAAGCATCAGCATAAAAAGTAACATAAACGTTGGAATTTTTCCAGTTGATGATTTTGTTGTTCACGTCCAAAACCTGGAACTTCAAACTGTCTTTCGTTACTTTTTTGGCTTTGAACCAGGCACCCGAAAAGTTAAAGATCGAATCGTGGTCTAAGTTTAAAGGCAAATCGTAAAAACGCAATTTTATCGGGCTAAAAACAGCAACCAAAGTATCTGCTTTAATATTGATTTTCCAGGAAGGTTTAAGCTGATAACCTTGCGCGTTAAAAGAAACGCCGTTGGCAAACCGGCGGTAAACTTCGGTAAAGGGAATGCCGATAACGGATTTAAAAGAAGTTTTCGTCCGGGCGATCAAAGCCGAATCACTTTCGGGTTTTGCAGGAGATGCGGAAGACTGGCTTTCATGCTGTTTTTGCTGGCAGGAAAAGCAGCACACAGAAAACAAAACCAACATAAACAAACGAAAACGAAGCATATAAAAACAGCATTGGTATTGGCTGTTAAGGTAAAAGATTTGGTTGGATTTATAAATGGGCGGGGTTGAAATGTTTGTTGGATATTTAGCCTAAAAAATACTTGTATGATGGAAAACACACCCCTAACCCCTCTCGAGAGGGGAAGCATAGTTTGCTACCTTGCGATCTTATACTTTTCTACCTTAAAACTTTTATGTTTTCACCTTCATGCCTTTTAGTATTTTATTGAGAAAGGTAGGCGCCATATTTCCCCTCTTGAGAGGGGTTAGGGGTGTGTTTCTTTAAAACAAAAAACCATCAACCACACCAATTTTTATCTTGTAAAAGAAGTATTACCACGATAACTTCCCCTGATAATAATCCAATATTTTCAACCTTAAAATGTAATCGTACCGCGCAGAAATGAGGTTGATATTGGCGGCATCCAGCTTGTTTTTCGCAACGGTATAATCCACACTTGTGCCAACGCCGGCGTTAAACTTCACTTCTGTTGCTTTAAAAGATTCGGTATAAGCTACAACCTGATGCTGCAAAGTTTGGTAGCGGTTGTAAGAAGCAGTAGTGTTAAAAAAAGCTTGTTCTACCGATTGTTTCAGTTGGATGCGCGTGGTTTGTTCCACCAGTTCGGCATTTTTTAAATCTAATTTTGCCAACGAAATCCGGTTGCGTGCAACCAAATTGGTGAAAATAGGAATCTGCAATCCAACCGAAAACGAAGAACTATAATTGTTTTTAAACTGGTTGCCGTAACTGATTTTTTCCTGCCGGTAATCGCTTTGGTTGGTGATAACATAAGATTTGGAGCCGTTCTGCAAATTCACATAATCGCTGGTTGGCTGGCGCACACTGTCCACAAAAATACTACGACTGGCCGCGCTAGAATAATTGGTGTTGGCACTGGCATTAAAAGAAAGCGTTGGGTACAGATAGCCGCGCGCCGCACTTACGCCTTTGGCCGCACTTTTCGTTCGCAGCACAGATGCTTTGACCAGGCCCAACTGCTCTAAAGCCGCCTGATAAATACTTTCCGGATTGTTGTTGCCATAAGAAGCCAATTGTTCGGCCGTCAATGGCGCATAAGTTTGGCTAACTTGATAAGGCACGTTCATGTACTGCGCCAGCGTTACTTTGGCACTTTCCAAATTGTTTTGGTTGTTGATGATGGACAAGCTGTCGTTGGCCAATTGCCCTTTTAAATCCGCCAATTGGTAAGGCGCGATGGCGCCATCTTTGTTCAAAATTTCCGAACGTTTGATTTGTGCCTGCGATACCAAAGCCTGGTTGCGCGCTTGGTTTACCAATTCCTGGTTGTTTAAAATTTGCAGGTAAGCGAGGATCACGTTCAGCGTAAGGTTGTCTTTTTGCTGCTGCAGTTCCAGTTTACTGGCCTCAAAAGCAAGCAGGTTTTGTTTGATGGTGTTCCACAACAAAAAACCGTTGAATAAAACCACGTTTCCGCCAAGCGAATAATTGGTGTAATTGATTTGCTGGTTTAAATAAGCATTGGTAAACGGGTCAATACTGCGGCCCTGGTTCAGCCCCTGCGAAACATTGCCGGAAATGGCGGGCAACAAATTGCTTTTGGCCTGCCTCAAATTGATGTTAGCGCGTTGTGCTGCCAAATCGCTTTGCTGCACCTGCAGGTTTTGCCGGCTTGCAATTTCGATGCATTGCTGCAACGTCAAACGACTGCTGTCTGTACTTTGCGCACTGATTTTTATGGCATAAAAGAAGCATAGGCAGAGGAGGATTTTTTTCAAGGAAATCATAAGTGTATTTGCTTTCAGCAATCGGCTTTCAGCTTTTGCATGGTTTTATACTTTTATAGTTTGATAGGTTGTGCGTTTGCAAGAGGCTGATAGCTGATGGCTGACTGCTAATAGCCTGCAGCTTTATTCAATCCTTCCATCCAGCAAATTAATGATCCTCGAGCCGTAAGCGGCGTTTTTTTCGGAATGTGTTACCTGCACAATCGTTACGCCTTGCTGGTTTAAGGTTTTAAACAGTTCCATAATTTCTTCGGCTTGTTTGGAGTTGAGGTTTCCGGTTGGTTCATCAGCCAAAATTACTTTTGGGTTTGCGGCCAAAGCGCGCGCAATGCCCACCAATTGCTGTTGCCCGCCCGAAAGCTGGTTGGGGAACAGATCTTTTTTCCCAACAATCTGAAAACGGTCTAAAATATCGGCCACAATAGATTTTCGTTCCGAAGATTTCATGTCCTGGTAAATCAGCGGCGTTTCGATGTTTTCGTAAACCGTCAGCTCGTCAATCAAATGGTAAGCCTGAAACACGAAACCGATGTGCTGTTTGTACAGGTTAGAACGCTGCTTTTCCTTCAGCTTAAAAACCGATTGCTCCATAAAGAGGTATTCGCCTTCGGATGGCTCGTCAATCATCCCCAAAATATGCAGTAAGGTTGATTTGCCGGAACCGGACGGGCCCATGATCGAGACAAATTCGCCTTCATTGATGTTGAGGTTAATATCTTTTAATAAAAAAGTACGGTTTCCACCTGAGGAAATCCATTTGTAAATATGTTTCAGTTCGATCATTTTTTTGGGTTTACAGCTTTTAAATATTTAAGGAAAACTCATTTCCGACAAATGTACAGACAATGCAATACCAGAAACAGGAAAACCTGGTTTACAATAAGTTATAAAAAATCATAAGGTCAAAGTGTTCGGTAACGATACACGTGCTGTTTCGTTTTGATACAGATTTTAGGGTGGTAAAAGAAGCATGGCCTTGGCGGAAACCATTTTAATTGGATGAAGGCAATACATTCCTGTAAGAAATATTTACCTTGCTTTAAAATTTAAAAAACCATGAAGAGATTCCTCACCTTGCTGACCGTGGCCTTAATGGCCTTTACCCTCAGTTTTGCACAAACAAAAAAAGATGGCACGCCCGATAAAAGGTTTAAAGGCAATAGATCGGTTAAACAGAAACCGGTACCCATGACGAAAGCCGGCAAGCCAGACATGCGTTACAAAATGAACAAAAACCCGAAACAGTAATTAAGGAATTTAGGATTTGCATCAGTAAAAAGCGGCCGTGTTGCCGCTTTTTTTATGGGCAAAAGTTTTTTGTCTCTGAAAATATCTAAACCAACAGCAGCAGCATAAACAGGTTATAAAGACCGGGAAACGTAAGAAGCTGTTTAAATTTTGTTCAAATTATTGGCAATGCTTCTTTTATCGCCTAAAAATCATCAAGCCAGTTGGCTTTTTTGTACCGGTAACAAGATACGGACACAATTTTTTAGTGCTAAAAGAAGCATCAGGATTTTTCTTAGAAGGGAATTAAACATCTTTTAAGTATCTGGATTAAATTTACATAATTAAAAATTTGATAAAAATTACTTGCATGTATATTTCAATTTGACAAAGTTTAGCATAAAAACCTTTAACAAAAGTTAAAAATTTCCTTAAAAATTATTACTTTCTTAAAAAAGGTATTGTATTCTCTTAAGTAAAAAAAACAAATTTCACTGATATTTCTTTAAAGCATTGTGAATGAGGAAATATACTTTTTCTGGTTCTAACTATAAAGACCATACAATGAACAGCATTACCCAGTTTGACGATCAGGCCAACCAGCAAAAGGCGGAAGGGCAGGAATTGACTACTTCAAAAATCCAGGTTTTAGAGGAACGTTTGCAAATTGGCGTCAAACAGGTTGAAACCGGCAAGGTGCAATTGCATAAAAGGGTTGTTTCCCAGGATGTAAGCCAGGACATTGCCGTTACGCATGACGAAGTTGAGATCGAGCGTATACCTGTTAACCAATATGTAGAAGCTGCGCCAGCCATCAGGTACGAAGGAGATACCACTATAATTTCGGTAGTAAAAGAAGTATTGGTAGTTGAAAAACGGCTGATGGTGGTTGAAGAACTCCGCCTGACTAAAAAACAAGTTGTTTCTACCACTACAATAAATGAAACACTTCGGAAAGAAGAAGTTGAAGTAAACCGGACAAATTTAAACAGCACTTTACCAAATCAATAATAATTAATTAAACTAAAAATCAGTAATCATGTCACAAACAGTAATTGGAATTTTCGATTATACAAGTGAAGCTCAGGAAGCAGTTAATCACCTTGTAAACAATGGTTTTAGCAGAGAGAATGTTGATATTTCTTCCCGCGCACAAACCGAAAACACTTCATCAACAACTTCAACCGGCTATTCAGACCAGGATGACGATTCGCATAGCGGTGTAAGTGGCTTTTTCAGCAACTTATTTGGAACAGGCGATGATGCCAGCAAATACACTGAAGTGGGCAGCAAAGGTTCTATCGTTACGGTACATGCTAAATCTGCAGACGAAGCAGAATCAGCAGCCCGTATTTTAGATAATTTTGGTGCAATTGACGTTGACGACCGTGCAGAACAATATAGAAGCGGCAACACTGCTGCTACCGGCACAACCAGAAATACCAACGATGCAGATTCTATCAAAATTATTGAAGAAAGAATGCAAGTTGGCAAACGCGAAGTAGAAACAGGCGGTGTGCGTTTGCGCAGCCGGATTGTTGAACAGGCAGTACAAGAAAACGTACGTTTACGTTCTGAGCGTGTACATGTGGCACGTACAAATGTTAGCCGCCCGGCAACAGAAGCTGACCTGGCCAACTTTAAAGATGCAACCATTGAAATGACCGAACATGCAGAAGTACCGGTTGTGGGCAAAGAAGCTTATGTAACCGGCGAAGTTTCATTGGAAAAAGAAGTACAGGAAAACAACGAAACCGTACAAGGCACCGTACGCAAAACTGAAGTTGATACAGAAAATGTAACCGGCAAAGATGCTACGATAACCAATCAAAGCAGTAATGTTTCTTCCGGCTTAAATAGCGGAAGCACTTCAACCGGAACAGATAAAGACGGTTTTTATAAATAAACTTAATAAAAGCGAAAGCTTGTTTAAAGCGCCGGCCAGTAATCATGCTGGCGCTTTATTTTTTAAATTTTTAACCTAAACAATTATTAATCATGGCAGAATTAAACGTACAACCCAAAAAAAACAACTCCTGGTGGATCTGGGTCTTGTTGTTATTGATCTTACTTGGCTTATTGTTCTTCTTCTTAAAAGGCTGTAACAACAAAACCGGTACAGGCACCAATCAAGATTCTACTGCAAGCAACAGTACAGATGCTACCAAAGCTGTCGCAACCACAACGCCGGCAGATTCAAGTCAAATTGATTTCAACTCGCCAAAAGCAAATTATCAGGAAATCACGGACACCAGCATCAGCGTGCGTGGCAACAACAACTACAGCATTTATGGTTTGGGCGAAGATATTTTGTTTGATAAAGACAAAGCCACACTTAAAGGTAGTGCACAAACCCAGTTGAAAATGATTTCAGCGTCTCTGGCCAAACGTTTTAAAGGCGCCAACATTACTGTTTACGGACATACAGATTCTACCGGAACTGCAAGCCATAACAAACAATTGGGCGCAGAACGTGCAGAGGCAGTGCGTAACTGGTTTGTTAAAAATGGGGCAATTGCAGATCAAAGTATTGCGGTAAAATCTTTTGGCGCAAGCAACCCGGTAGCTTCAAACGCAACACCGGAAGGCAGACAGCAAAACCGCAGTGTAGCCATCGTGGCAGCACCGGCTAAACCTGCCGGAACTAAATAAACCATTTTTTAAATTTTAAATTGAATTACCATGGCAACTAACGAATATGGCTCAAATGCACAATTACTGGCATTAAGCGGAAGTGATTTTGAAATTGCAGACGGACAACCAAACATCAAAGGTTGGGACGTAAAAGATGCACAAGGAAAACAAATTGGCGATGTTGACGATTTGATTTTCAACCCAAACAACGATAAAGTTGTTTATCTTGTGGTAGACCAGGACGACAACGAACTGGATTTGGACGAAGACAAAAAAGTATTGATCCCGATCGGCTTGGCCGAACTGCACGAAAGCGATGACGATGTATTGTTGCCATCCATAACTGTAGCACAGTTAAACCAGCTTCCTGCTTATGAAAAAGGAAACATCACTTCTGAAACAGAAAGTACGATAAGAAACATTTTGGGCGGAGGCGCAGTGGCAGCCGGTGCATCGGCATTGACCGGAAATGAAGATTTTTATCAGCACGAACATTTTAACGATGCTAAACTCTACGGCCGCCGTCAGAAAGATAGGGATGACTTAACTTCTGCCGATCAAACAACCACTTCAATCCCGGTGATTGAAGAAAAAATGGAAGTTGGCAAACGCGAAGTGGAAACAGGCGGTGTGCGCTTAAAAAGCCGCGTAGTGCAAGAAAACGTACAGGAAAACGTAAACCTGCGTTCTGAGCATGTACGCGTAGAAGAAACCCCTGTAAACCGCCCTGCAACGGCAGCCGATTTAGAAACTTTTAAAGAAGGCACCATCGAGATGAAAGAATATGCCGAAGTACCTGTGGTAAGCAAAGAAGCATTTGTTACAGGAGAAGTTTCTTTGGAAAAAGAAGTGGAAGAAAGGGACGAGACCGTACAAGGAACCGTTCGGAAAACCGAAGTTGAAACCGAAAACTTTACAGACGATTCGGCTAAACTAACCAATAAATCAACTAAGCTTTCTAACGAAGAAAGCGGAGATACATTTTTATAAGAGGTTTTTTATAACGATCAACAAAATCGCCAGCTATTACAGTTGGCGATTTTTGTATGATAAAAGAAGCATCAGTATAAAACAACAGCACAATTCAATTTATTCTAAAAATTAAAATAATGTTCGATCAGATCTTAAATTTAGTTAAAGACCATATGGGCAGCAACCCACAACTTTCATCTGCCATACCAGCAGGGCAGGAAGATGCCGTACACCAGGAAATTGCAAACCACGTAGCTAACGGACTGCAAAACCAGGCAGCAAGTGCAGGCGGTGCAGGTGGCCTGATGTCAATGTTATCAGGCGGAATGGGTTCCGGCAGCCCACTTACAAGTGCCATTGAAGGCGGTTTGGTAGGAAGCTTAGGCACAAAATTTGGTTTGCCACCCATGGCAACCGGTGCTATTGCAGCAGCATTACCAGGCTTGTTGCAAAAATTTGCCAACAAAGCCAACGACCCGAATGATTCCAGCATTACCCCTGACAGCATGACCAGCGCTTTTTCTGGTGGCAGTGGCGGCCTTGGCGGAATGTTGGGCGGTATGTTTAAATAGTTTTAAAGCTATTAGCCGTCAGCTATCAGCCATCAGCATCAAACAATCTCAAACTGTTTGTTGCTGATGGCTTTTTTATTATCCGGTAATTTCCTGCAAATGGTGATACTGTTTTTACCAAGGTATTTTTATAATCAGTATTTAAGTATCAAATTTGCAAAAGCTCATACCTCTCACCTCAAACCTATTCACTTCGCAAACTCTTTACCGGGTTGGCCAATGCTGCTTTTACCGTTTGCAGCGCAATTAAAAGCGCAGTTACCAACGTAAGCAAAGCCATGGCAATCAAAAACGGATTTGTGGTAATCGTAATGCGGTAAACATAATCGCTTAACCATTTTTGCATGATAAAAAAAGCAACCGGGCAAGCTACCAATCCAGCCAGCAGTATGGTTCCTAAAAAATCTTTTAAAAATAATAAGATGATACCGGCAACTGAAGAACCCAATACTTTTCTGATCCCGATTTCTTTTGTCCGTTTTTGGATGCTTTGTGCAATCAACCCTAAAATCCCCAGCAAAACAATGATGATTGCCAAAGCGGTTGCCAGGTAAGAAGCCTTTTGCAATTGGATTTCTGTTTGATACAATTTTCGCAGTGCATCATCTACAAACTTGTATTCGAAAGGCGCATCAGGCAACAAGGTTGCCCATTTCTTTTGCACAGCTTCCAAGTTTTGCTGCATATTTCCCGGCTTTAGCTTAATGGAAAAATAACGGTAGAAATTGGAAAAATTAACGTTGATAAAAGTTGCCGGTTGGATTTGCTGCTGCATGGAACCAAAGTGAAAGTCGGCAGTAACACCGCAAACGGTAAACACATTTTTAATTCCGGTGATGTGGATTTGCTGGCCGATTGCCATTTTCGGATCTTGCCAACCCAAAGCTTTCGATTGCGTTTCGTTGATCACCACTTTTGTAGAATCGCCGGGCGCATAAAAACCGGTAAAAAACGTTCCGGCTTTTAACGGAATTCCATAAGTTGCAGCAAATTGATTATCGGTGCCCAGAGCTTGTGTAATTACGGCCTGTGTAGAATCATTGCTTAACTTATAAACTTGCATTGCGCTGCCGTTCATGCCGTCAGGTATTTCCCAAGACAACGAAATGTTGCTGATCTCGGGCATTTGCGCTAACTGTTCGCGGACTTGCTCCATTTTCTGCACGCCTTTGCGCGACCAATCCCTCGGAACAGAAGCATAAATCACATAATCTTTATCGTAGCCTAAGTTTTTACTAAAGAAAAGTTTGACCTGTTGCGAGATGATGATCGCGCCCACAAAAACGATAACCGCAATGCCGAACTGAAAAGCAACCAACAATTTCCGCATTAAAACACTTTCTTTAACCGAATTGACTTTTCCTTTTAGCGAATCAACCGATTTTAAAGAAGCCAAAACAAAGGCCGGATAAACGCCTGCCATTAGGCCAATAAAAAGTGCCAGGAAAAGAGGTATCAGGAAAAAATAAGCCGGAAAAGCAAAAAGGCCAAGAATTTCTTTTGCCAAAACATCATTAAAAATTGGCCTCGCAATGGTGTAAATTAGCAGTGCAAAAACAGTAGCCAGCAAAACCAACAGGGTAGATTCGATCAGAAACTGCCAAACCAATTGCTTTTTCATTCCGCCTAAAACTTTGCGGATGCCCATTTCTTTCATCCGGCTGGCCGATTGGCTAACACACATATTGATAAAGTTGATCACGGCCATCAGCAAAATAAAAAGCGCAATGGACGAAAGTGTGTAAAGCATTTTTTTGACCACGCCGTTGTTTGCCGTTAAATAATAAGATTTTAACGGAACCAGATAAGGCGTTAAATTTTGCTGGATTTGAATTACCGTATTCTTTTTTAACAAATTACGAATTGGTATTTCCAGATCTTTTGGTGTGATGCCAGGCTGTAGTTCAATATTTCCAACTAAACTTGGATTATTCCAACCATCAACCTTTCTTCCCATAAATTTGGCTGCACTTATCGGAAGAAACATATTGTCGTGATCGTTTAAATTGAGGATAGAGTTTTCCGGCGATTTTTTTAAAACTCCGGATATTGTAAAACCATGTTTGGAGCCTAAAAAACTTTCAATGGTTATCATTTCGCCCACAACATTAGTTTTTCCAAAATATTTGATTGCCTTTTCTTCGGTGATCAGTACTGAAAAAGGATGGGTAAAAACAGTATGTATATTTCCATGCAGCAAAGCAAAACCATACATATTAAGCAAAGTGCTGTCGCCAACTTGGATGCTTTCGCGGAAACGTTTATCTCCTTTGGAAACGTTGGAAGAGATGCCGTCCCAGTGATAGTAGTTGGCGACTAAATTTGGATATTCTGTTTTTAAAGCTTTGGGTAATTCTGCAAGTGTAGTAATTTCATACCCCATTTTTGGGTCTTTCCATTTGCTTTGGATAATGTACTGCCGGTCGGCATTCTTCAACTGGCGGTTTACTTGTAACTCGCCCCAAACATAAGCGCCAATCAACAGCGTAAATGCAATACCGGTTGATAAACCGATGATATTAACCAGCGAGAAAAGACGGTTTTTAACGATGTTTCGCCAGGCAATTTTAAAATAGTTTTTGATCATTTTGTTAATGCTTCTTTTATCGTGTATAATTTTGTGCGCGGTGTGGGAACTTTTAAAATTGCTTGTATCGCTGCTAACTTTTTAGCTGATGCTTCTTTTATCGGTGTTTTTTTGGTGAGAGGTACGAGGGCTTTGCCAAGTCTGATACCTCAAACCTATTCACTCCTTAAACTCTTCACCGGATTGGCCAATGCTGCTTTTACTGCCTTAAAACTGACGGTGATTAAAGCGATGGCAAACGTAATCAGCGCGGCCAAAGCAAAAACCCACCAATGCAAAGTGGTTCTGTAAGCAAAGTTTTGTAGCCATTTTTCCATACTGAAATAAGCGATGGGAACGGCGATGACGGCAGAAAGTAATACTGGCTTCAGTAAATCTTTTGCTAACAAGAAAACAATATTTTGTACTGAAGAACCCAACACTTTTCGCACACCAATTTCTTTAGTGCGCTTTGTTGCGGTGAACGATGCCAGGCCAAACAGGCCCAGGCAGGCAACAAAAATGGCCAAACCTGCAAACACCGATAAAATGGTTTGCTGCCGAATGTCTTTTTGATACAACTCATCAAACTGCTGGTCTAAAAATTTATATTCTAAAGGATAAGCTGGAGCTGCTTTGTTGTAAGCATTTTTTACCATTGCAATACCCGCCTGTAGGTTGCCTGGTTTTAATTTTACCAATATTTGCCTTCTGTCCGTTGCTGGCGAAATCACCAGTGCATCAATATCTTCTTTTAATGATTTAAAATTAAAATCATCAATCACGCCAACAACTCTTCTTTTTTTACTGTCGCGAACGGTATTAAATATCCATTTGCCAATTGCTTGTTGTGGCGTCCATCCTAATTTGGCTGCAGCCGTTTTGTTAATTAATACTGCATCGGTTGTATCGGTTTGAAATGCCGAAGAAAAATTTCTGCCTGCAATAATTTTCAAGCCCAATGTTTTTACATATTCAAAGTCTGCGAACTCGGTGCTTGCATACCATTTTTCCGGATGCCCTTCCACATCAAACATATGTCCGTCAAAAAAACCACCAGGCTCGCCGCTCATTGCCGAAACCGATTGCACAGCGGTTTCATTTTGCAATTGTGTTTTAAAAGAATTTAGATTTTTATCGATGTCGCCGTTATCAATCGGAATAATTAATGTTTGCTTTTTATTATATCCAAGCTGTTTGTTCTTTACATAACTCATTTGTTTTGTAATAATGATGGTACCAACAATCAAAAAAATGGATATGCCAAATTGAACCACTACTAAAACCTGCCTGAACGATGCACCGCCTTTGCCCAATTTTAATTTGCCCTTTAATGCCTGTATAGGTGAGAATGCAGATAAAAAAAATGCTGGATAACTGCCTGCTAAAAACCCAACGATAATGATAATGCCGGCAAGAAATAAATAGATGGGCGATGCATTCCATGATACATTTAATGTATATCCCAGCAATTGATTACACCATGGTATTACCAGCAATAACAAACCAACAGAAAGTATGCACGAGATCGTTGTTAGTAAAACGGATTCGCCGATGAATTGCCAAACAAGATTATTACGCAACGCACCCAGCACTTTGCGCAAACCAACTTCTTTTGAGCGTTCTGCTGCACGAATGGTGGAAAGGTTCATGAAGTTAATGCAAGCAATAAGCAGTATTAAAATTGCGATTGAGAGAAAAATGTAAACAACTGTTTTATCTCCATGCTTTATGTTGTCAACGGCTTTGCTATCAAAGTAAACATCTTTTAATGGTGTTAAAGATAAAGACCATTTAAAGCCATATTTACGCAGTTCTGTACCAAGATATTTTTCAACAAAAGCCGGCATTTGTTTTTCGATCTGCGCTGGGGAAACATTTGGAGCGAGTTGTACATATAAGTACACACCATTGTTTATCCATGAAGTCATCCAGCCAGCATCTTTGCGTCTTTCAAGAGGCAAAATAATGTCAAAATCCAAATGTGAATTGGAAGGAACATCTTTCGCAATACCTGTAACTTTCAACGGCGTCCCTTTATTTAGCGTTATAATTTTCCCCATCGCATTATTAACGCTCCCGAAATATTTTTTTGCAGTGGTTTCTGTTAGCACCGCACTATTCACATCTTTTAAAACTGTTGTTGGATTACCTCTTATTAACGGAAATGAAAAGAGGCTGAAAAAATTGGAATCAACCTCTATCTGTTTTTTTTCATGAAAAGATTTTGAGCCAACTGTAAAAAGATTATCATTTTGATTTACCCGGACAGCGTTTACAATTTGTCCTTTAAAATCATTGAGTAAAGCCGGCGCATACAGCCCGGACAAATAAGCCACCTCGTTTGTCTTACCGAAGTGTTCCGTTCCTCGCATCACGCGGTAAATGTTTTTTCCTTTTTGGTGAAAGTTGTCCACACTAAACTCATTCAGGATAAACAGGAAAATCATCAGGCAAACGGTAATGCCGATGGTTAAACCAAAGATGTTAATAGCCGAGAAACTTTTATGTTTCCACAAATTGCGCCAAGAAATTTTTAAATAGTTTTTGATCATTTTGTTTTAGTTTATAGCTGATGCTTCTTTTATCGGTGTTTTTTTAGCCCCATCTAACCTCCCCAAAGGGGAGGAACCAAAGCGTGTTACCTTTATGGTTTTCTATATATCCGCCCTGCAAAGCCCTCTCCTTTGGAGAGGGTTGGGTGAGGCTCTATTCACTCCTCAAACTCTTCACCGGATTGGCCAATGCTGCTTTTACTGCTTGAAAACTGACGGTGGCTACGGCGATAACCAAAGCAATGCCTGCCGCAACAGCAAAAAGCCACCAGCTTAATTCTGTTCGGTACGCAAAACTTTGCAGCCATTTGCTCATCAATAGCAAACTTACAGGCGTTGCAATCATGGCGGCAACGGCAACCAGCAAGATGAAATTCCCGGAAAGTAACTGCACAATATCAACCGTGCTGGCACCTAATACTTTACGGATACCGATTTCTTTTACCCGTTGCCTTGCAAAAAGCGCAATCAAACCAAACATGCCCATGGCAGCAATAAAAAGGGTTATGGTGGCCACATAATTGGTTACTTTCAAAATACCGTTTAGCAAAGCATATTGTTGGTCGGCCAGATCGCTCATGTATTTATAAGAAAAAGAACGCCGCGGGTTCATCGCATCAAATTCTTTTTGAAGTTTTGTAAGGATGTTTGCTGCATGTTTCGGGTCAACCCTCAAACTTAAATAACTGTAGTTTACGCTTTGCTTGCCTGCATAACTATGGATAATTGGCTCGATACTTTCGCTCAACCTGCGGTAGTGGAAATCTTCCATCACACCAATTACATTGTCAACTTCGTTGCCGCCGCCTTTTGGTTTTAACTGTTTTCCGATGGCTGTTGTCCAGCCCAAAGCTTTCATGGCCGAACGGTTGATGATGACGTTGCTTTTTTCGTTGGTATCGGCAACGTTTTTAAAATTTCGTCCTTCCACCAACGGAATTTGGTAAGTATCAATCAAACCAGCATCGGTCGCAGCTTGTCGTAAACTCACTTCTTTGCCAGTGGCCGGATCAACGTATGTGTTATAATTTTGCTGATAAGTGGTTGGAATGGTGTAGCTGGTAGAAATATTTTTGACGTAAGGATTGTTCCGAAGATCATTCAAAACGGCATCAAAATGGGCAGTTGCTGCGGCAGGGTTTTTAAAAGCCAAATCAAGCGGAACAACCAAAACGTTTTCCTGGTTATAGCCGGGAGAAGCCTTTTTCATGAAGGACATTTGCCGGTTCAAAATCAGCGTAACACCAATAAAAATAATGGCGAGCGTAAATTGAAGTGTGATCAAAGCATTTCGGGTAATAAAGTTGCCGTTGTTGCCAGTCAGTTTTCCTTTTACCGTATCCGTTATTTTGATGGAAGTTAGATGTAAGGCCGGATAACTTCCCGCAATAATTACCACTAAAATCCCTGTAAACAAAATGATTAATGTCAGCGGGAAATCTTTAACCAGGTCAAAAGACAATTCCGAGAAATTGCTTTTTACCATCTGGTTGATTTGAGCCAGCAAAACAAAGCGGAACAACAGAAAAGCCAATAGCAGCGAGGTGAAAACAAGGATGGCATTTTCTACACAAAATTGCCACACAATCTGCATTTTGCTGCTGCCCACCATTTGTTTTACCGCTACTTCTTTTGCCCGGTTAAACATGGTGGCCATATTTAAATTGATGAGGTTGGCCACAATAATCAGCAGGATAAAAACAGCACTGCCGGTAGCGCCTTTGATGATTACACTAACGGTATCGCCAGATTCTGTTTTTACCAGGTCTTCAAAAGGCGCCAATTTAATGCGTTGGTTTTTATTTTCGGCAGTATAATTGGTTTTTACAATTTGATTGATTTGATACGTAAGGCGCTTTTTGTTGGCACCGGGTTTCAACAACAAATAGTTTTCGGCAAAAGTGTTGTACCAGTTGGCCATGCTTGTAAAACCGGGGTTGGTTTTTAATAAATTGATGCTGAGGATAACTGTTGGGCGAAGCGTTGCGTTAGCCGGAATAGGTTTTAAAACGCCGGTAACGGTTAGCTGCGTAGTATCATCAGCGGAAATGGTTTTTCCTACGGGATTGACTTTTCCAAACAGTTTTTCGGCAGTTTCGTGGCTCAAAACCACATCATATTTTCCGTTCAAAGCCGTTGCCGCGTTTCCTGATTCAAACGGAAAAGAAAAGACTTTAAAAAAGCCGGTTTCGCCATAAATGGTGTTGTCCTGAAATTCTTTGTCCTGATATTTTAGCCACGGCGAGTTGAAACTTTGCACGTGTGTTGCCGCTTCCACGTCGGGACAAACTTTTACAATTTCATCCAATAGTGGAAAAGGGGTTTGGATAATGCCATCACCCGATTTTGAATAGGTTTTTAAGTAAACCAATCGGTCCTGGTTTTTGAAAATACTGTTTGCCGTTAGGTATTCGTAAACCAACAGCGAAAGTACCATCACGCTGGCCAAGCCCAAGGTTAGGCCAACCAGGTTAATCAATGTAAAACTTGTGTTTTTTAACAAGTTCCGGTAGCCGGTTTTGAAATAGATTTTGATCATGATATTTAGTTTTTAGCTGATACTTCTTTTATCGATACTTTTTTGGTATGAGGTACGAGGCTTTGCGAATTGCTGATACTTCGTACCTTTCACCTCAAACCTACTCACTCCTCAAACTTTTAACCGGATTGGCTAATGCTGCTTTTATGCCGTTATAACTGATGGCAACTATGGCAATTACAGTTGCTGCCAAGGCTGCTATGGCAAACATCCACCAGGATAACTGGATGTGATAATCTATATATCCCAATACTTTCTGCATGGCTAAACCGGTAAGCGGGGCGGCAATGATAAAAGCAAGAAACACAGGTTTTAAAAAGTCTTTTGATAAAGTTAGCCACAGGCTGCCTGCACTCGCGCCAAGTACTTTGCGGATACTGATCTCTTTACTGCGGCGTTCGGCCAAAAAAGCCGACAAACCAAACAAACCAAGGCAGGAAATAAAAATAGCCATACCGCTGAAGAGGTTCGACATTTGCCTCAATGAATCGAATTCTTTAAAATTCTTTTGGTATTCTTCTTTGGTGAATTCAAATTCAAAAGGAAAATCAGGACTTGTCTTTTTTACCACTTTTTCAATTTGGGCTATACCTTCCCGCCATTTTTCATCATTGTTCAGGCGTACAAAAAAATGGTTCATATTACTTTTGCCTAAGTAAACAACCATTGGTTCGGGAGAGGCAAAAGGATGGTTAAAAACGAAATCTTTTATCACGCCAATAACTTTAGTGCTGCCTAATTTGGTTCCCACAACAGGTTCTTTAAGCCCCATTCTTTGTGCGGCGGCCTGATTTATTAAACAGGCAGCAGTATCTGTACCATAGGCAGGGTTAAAATCCCGTCCTGCTGCTAATTGAAAGCCTGCTGTTTTTACCCAATCGTACCCAACTTTGGTAGTGGTAATATAAAAATCCTGATCGGGCGTTTTTCCCGGCCAGTCCAGCCCGTTAAAAGCTCCGCCCATCCGTACCAGGTTGTCTGTGCCTGCCGATACGTTTTTTACCCCCGGAATTTGTAACAGTTCATTTTTTACGATGCTGAATTTTTTGGTGAGATCAGTGCTTGCATGGATGTCCATCAGGTTATCTGCATCGTAACCCACCGGCCTTTGCTGCAAATAATCAATTTGTTTAGAAATAACAATGGTAGCAATGATGAGGAAAATAGAAATGACAAACTGAAAGGTTACCAAACTTTTTCTGAACAAACTGCCGCCTTTGTCTCTGTTCATCATTTTTTTCAAAACCTGAATCGGTTTAAAACTACTCAGGTAAAATGCTGGGTAACTTCCTGCTACCAAACCCGTCGTAATCCCCAGTACAATGAGCAATAACCAAAGTTGCCAGTTGGCAAAATCGGGTGTAAAGTTTTTTCCGGAAAGTTGTAAAAACGCTGGCAATGCTAAAACAGCAAGTAAAATGCCCAGTAGCAAGGCAAGAAATGAAAGTACCAAGGCTTCGCCAAGAAATTGAATAATAATACGTTTACGGGAAGCTCCAAGTACCTTCCGTACGCCTACTTCGCGTGCACGTTGCTCCGATCGTGCTGTTGCCAGGTTCATAAAGTTGATGCAGGCAATCAGCAAAACAAAACCAGCTATGGTACTTAAAAGCAT
This sequence comes from Mucilaginibacter sp., assembly GCF_041088075.1. Taxonomy (GTDB): domain Bacteria; phylum Bacteroidota; class Bacteroidia; order Sphingobacteriales; family Sphingobacteriaceae; genus Mucilaginibacter_A. The sequence continues at coordinate 51,454 of NZ_JBGCVY010000058.1, forward strand.
GATAATGTCTATTACGCCGCCGCTGGGTTTGCCGTTTTTAAATTGGTCATGCAGCCTCAAGGCAGAAAACGGATACGCAAATAAATCAATGTTTTTTTCAAGCTGTTTCCGAAGAAACAAGTCTTTTAGCTTCTTATTTAAATTGGTAAGTTTTACGTTGGGTTTAACTTGTATCCAGGTTTGAATCCGGCTATCGTCCCATTTTTTTAACCACTCGTTTTTACTTTCAAAAAGCATAAACGGAATGGCCATATCAAACTGGTTGGTACTGTTTTGCGGCACATCACGAATAACAGCCGCAATGTTTACGGCATCTGTATTATTAAGCATCAAAAGTTTGCCGATAACATCGGTTGTGCCGAATATTTTTTTGGCAGTAGTTTCTGTTAACACTACCGTATTTGGCTGTTTTAAAGCATTTACCGCGTTTCCTTTTAAGGCAGGAAAGGTCATTATTTTAAAAAAATCAGCATCGGTGTAAATAGAATTGGTGTAAATGGTTTTATCGCCATTCCGTATCAAATCACTTTGCTGGCAGGTACGGGCAGCATATTTTATTTCCGGTATTTCACTCAGTACACTTGTAGCTAACAGGCCCGGTGTTGTGTTACCGGTTTTAATATCCCCGTTCATGTTCTGGTTGCTCATCAGCAGATAAGTATCGGCCAGGTTAATATTAAATTTATCGTAACTGACTTCATTTACGATTTCCAACATAATGATGATGCCCGTAGCCAGCCCAACGGCCAAACCGCCAATGTTGATAATGGAAGAAACTTTGTTTTTTAACAAGTTCCGGAACGTTAACCTGAAATAATTTTTGATCATGATATTTAGTTTTTAGCTAATGCTTCTTTTATCGGTATATTTTTAGTACGAGGTATCAGGTTTCAGGCTTATGCAAATCGCTGGCACCTCTCACCCCAAACCTATTCACTCCTCAAACTTTTCACCGGATTGGCCAATGCTGCTTTTACCGCCTGAAAACTGACGGTTGCCACGGCAATCACCAAAGCAATCAGCGTAGCCAGGCCAAAAATCCACCAACTGATTTCAATGCGGTAAGCAAAACTTTGTAGCCAGTTGTGCATCACCCAATACGCCACTGGGAAGGCCAACACGCTGGCCAGCAAAACCAATTTGACGAAATCTTTGGAAAGCAGAATGACAATGCCGCTAATGCTGGAGCCTAAAACTTTGCGGATGCCAACTTCTTTGGTGCGTTGTACCATCGTCATCATGGCCATGGCCAGCAAACCGATGCAGGAAATGAGGATGGCAATAATGGCCGAACCGATAAAAATATTGGATAGCCGTTTTTCGCTTTGGTACTGGCGTTCGGTGTTTTCGTTCAGCCAGGAACCGTTGAATTCGGTGTTTGGAAAAATCTGGTGCCATTGCGATTTTAGGTGGCTAAAAGAAGCATTGAGGCTTACCGGTTTTAGCCGCACAAAAGCATATTCCAACCGGTTTCTTTCGTTTATGGCGATGGATAAAGGTTCCACTTCTTCGCGCAGCGAGTGGAAATTGTAATCTTTCACCACACCAACTACCTGCATCGGCGGTTTGTTGTCCTGATATGGCAGGTAAGTGCCGACCGGATTTTTACTGCCGATTTGCGCCGCCATTTTCTCATTAATAATAACTGCATTGCTATCTGTTGCAAAATCCCGCGAAAAATCCCGGCCGGCCAATAATTGGATACCAAGCGTTTTCAAATAATCATAATCAACTTGCAGTATATGGCTTTGCACTTCGTGCCCTTTATAATTAAATCCGGTAATGGAAGTCATGGTTGAGCCGTCATTTCCTAAACCTAAATTAATACGCGAGCCGGTAATGCTTTCAACTTCCGGCGAACCTTGTAATTTCTGCCTCAAAATATCCAGAGCATTGGTGCCAGCAAGGTTGCCCAACGGAATGCTAATCACTTCTGTGCGGTTATAGCCCAGCGGCCGGTTTTGCATGTACTGCATTTGCTGCCAGGTTACCAGCGTACAAATGATGAGCAAAGTAGAAAGCGCAAATTGGGTAATCAGCAAAACGTTGCGTACTTGGCCGGGCTTAGTCGTGTTTACCGTTCCTTTTAAAACCAAAACCGTTTTGTACCGAAGCATCAGCCAGGCCGGATAAAAGCCAGCGATTAGGGTGATCAAAAAGAAGGTGCTAAAAGAAGCAAGCAGCAAACCCGGCTGCAACAGCATGTTGAGGTGGATGTGGCTTTTAAAGTTCTGCGCAAACAGCGGCAAAATAAGCGACGAGATGAGCAAGCCAAAGCCAAAAGCAATCAAACAAACCAGGGCGGTTTCCGTCCAAAACTGGACAAGCAATTGCCATTTTCCGGCGCCCAAAGTTTTGCGCACGCCAACTTCGCGGGCACGGTTAAAAGCGCGGGCAATATTGAGGTTGATAAAATTGATGCAGGCAATCAGCAAAATAAAAATACCGATGGCCAGCAAAGCAATCACATAAACACGGGAAATCGGGCTGCCTTCCAATCCGCTCAGTTCATTATTAAAATGATTTTTTGCGAAAGGCGAAATATTTACCGTAAAAACGTTTCCGTTGGCATCCGGCTTTGCGCCGTCACGTTTGATATTGCTGATGTCTTCCTTAAAATGGTTTTTTGCGAAAGGGATTAAGCGTTTTTCAAAAGCAGTGGGATCTGTTCCCGCATTCAATTTTACATAAGTAGAATGGTTGCCTACGTCCCATTTATCCAAGTTTTGTTGATAGTTTCGGTAGTTTTCAAAGCGTATCAACACGTCAAAACCAATGCTGGAATTATCGGGGAAATCTTTGGCAACGCCACCAACTACAAAGCTTTGCGGCTGATTATAAAGTTTAAATTGCAGCGTTTTGCCGATTGGGTTTTCTTTTCCGAAAATCGCTTTGGCAACATATTCAGTTATTACAATATTGTGCAAATCGTGCAATGCTGTTTTTACCGACCCTTTTTCAAGCGGAAAAGTAAATATGTTAAGAAAATCTTCATCTACAAACCCAATAGACTCCATGATCTTTTTGCTTTTGTAACTGATCTCCGCACCTCCCTGGCCTAACCTCGAAATAAATTGCACATCCGGATATTCTGCCTTTAAAGCTGGCGTTAACGGTTCGGGCATTGCCGTGCCGCGTTCTATCCCTTTTGCCCGGTTTTGGGTGAGGTAAACCTGGTAAATATCCGGCAGGTTTTTGTGGAATTTATCGTACGAAAACTCGTAAACCACGGTTAAAAAAAGCAAAACGCAGCAGGCAACGGCTACGCTTAAACCGGCGATGTTGATCAGGTTGAATGTTTTGCCTTTTAACAGGTTGCGCCAGGCAATTTTAAGGTTGTTTTTGAACATAGGTTTGAGGGTTGGAGGTAAGAGGTTTGAGGTAAGAGGGACGGGCAGCAGCAATTGAATCACCTCAAACCCCGTACCTCATACCTAAATTTAATGATGTGCCGGTGGCGCTGGTGGCATTGACGGTACATGTGGGGCTGGCGGAGCAGTTGGTGGATGAACACCCAACGAATCGTTCACTCTTTTAAGCAAAGCATCTTTTTGCTGTTGGCTCATCTCGCTGACCAAAAAAGTATGGTCATATTTAACATCTTTTCCGGCTTTGCTGCTTTTGATCATGATGTGCAGCGTTTTGCCGTTATCGCTAACGGATTGTTTGGTATCGTCTGTTTTGTAAGTACTGGTTTTGGTTCGCGTTTGTGCCGATGCGCACAAAGAAAAGGTGGATAAAAGAAGTATCGCTAAGTTTTTCATAAAGATGGTTTTTACAGATGGTGTATCAAATTTGTGCCGTAAAGGCAGTTGGTTGATTGTTAAGGATTTACAATCTTTTACAAGGTTAAAGCCGTTCGGAAACGATACACTCGCTGTACTGTTGTGATACAAACTTTTAGGTGGTAAAAACAGTATGGCTGTTTTGTTTATTCAATAAAATCTTTTTAAGGTTTTCTGCTGATTTGATTATAACTATGCTGAAATTATCAGGGTTTTATTTTTGTAAATTTGAATTTATAATCTTTAAACATGGAACGGATTGTTATTGAAGTGGAAGACGCGACGGCGAAAAAATGGAAAGAAGTACCTTTCAAAGTTAAAAATGAGCTGGAGAAGAATTTCGAAAAACAAATCAACCTATTAACTGAAAACATCAAAAAAGCAGAATTCAAATCTTTGCTGGACAAAATAGGTGATGAAGCAGTAAAAAACGGGCTTACAGAAGAAATTTTGCAGCAATTGCTGAATGAAGAATAATTTTTTTGTGTTTGATACAAACATTCTAATCAGCAGTGTTGGTAGTTGCAAATTACTCAAACCTCAAACCTCTCACTCGCTCCTCAAGCTCTTCACCGGATTGGCCAATGCTGCTTTTACCGACTGAAAACTGATGGTGAGCAATGCAATTATGATGGCTAAGCTTCCGGCCAAAGCAAAAATCCACCAACTGATGGTAATGCGGTAGGCAAAATCCTGCAGCCATTTTTGCATGGCAAAATAAGCAAGCGGCGAAGCGATAATTAGTGCCAGCAAAACTAATTTTAAAAAATCTCTGGATAGCAGCGAGGTAATTTGGGTAACCGAAGCACCTAAAACTTTGCGAATTCCAATTTCTTTAGTGCGCTTTACAGTCATTAAAGAGATTAAACCTAACAGTCCCAGACAACTAATCAGGATTGCAGCCAAAGTGCCGGCAGTAATCAGTTTGCCGATCATTTCTTCTTTCTGATAAAACCCGGCCAATTGCTCATCCAAAAAATGATACTCAAAAACGTTTTGCGGATAAGTTTTTTGCCATTTCTGCTGAATGATATTGAGGGTTTCTGTTGGATGGTTTCCTGTAATTTTTACCGCAGCATACTCATACAAATCTGGCTTTGCTGAAATTAAGGCCGGTTCAATTCCGGTATATAAAGAGTGGACATTAAAATCTTTTACAACACCAATAATGATTCCGTTTTTTTCGCTAAAATCTTCAGCTGCCAACAAATGTCCTATCGCTTGTTCAGGGTTTTTAATGCCTAATTTTTGAAGCACTTGCTGGTTAACGATATAGGTATTTGTGGAATCTGCAGAAGTTAGATTACGGCCTGCAAGAATTTTTAAGCCAAACGTTTTTATATAATTTTCATCTCCAATTATACTGCGAACGGCAAATTTTGTCGAGGGCATATTATCATAACGGATCATTCCTCCTTTACCTGATGTAGATGCTGGTGCGCGATAACAAAAACTTACACTTTTTATGCCCGGATTATTAACAAGTTGATTGCGGAAATAAGAAAGTTTTGATGCGGAATGATCTGGGACGGGCATCATAATTATGGCATCTTTGTTAAAACCCAGATCAGTATCTTTCAGGAACTTCACTTGTAAAACAATAATTGTGGTACAAACAATCAAACTTTGAGCGATCACATTTTGAAAGATAACCAGCGCATTTCGTAATAACTTGGATGAATTATTGCTGTTGCCGATCCTGTTCTTCAGCGCATCAACCGGTTTAAAACTGCTTATTATTAATGCAGGATAAAAACCAGCTGCAAACACAATGATAATTAGCAGTCCGATCAAAAATAAAACAACTTGAAAGTTCACCGTTAACGACAATTGCAACCACTGATTTATGGTCGGTAAAAACAGTATGGTTAAAATTACTGCTGCAACGCCCGCAGTTAAAGTTACAAAAGCAGTTTCAATGATAAACTGCCAGAAAATTGCTTTCCGGCTGCTGCCTAAAACTTTCCGGGTGCCAATTTCTTTTGCCCTGGTTAGGCTTTGTGCCGTAGCCATGTTTACAAAATTAACACAGGCAATCAAGATCAGCGCAAACCCTATAATGGCCAAGATCAGCAATAATGGTTTAGAGATTTTTCCACCATAACGGCTGTTAAAATGAATATCTTCTAAAGGTTGTAAGCGGAAATGATAAGCATCACCAGCACTACCATAAATTTTCAATGCTTTTTTAATGATGACTTTAATGCTATTATTTACTGCTTTTTGATCGGACGCATTACGCAATTGTATAAAAACATTGTTTTTTGAAGAGATAAAACCGATGTCAGTCCAAAAGCTATCAGGTTCCGGGAACATGGTATGAACAGAAGAAATAGACAAGAACATGTTGGCTTGCACATCTGTGTTGGTTGGATTGTCCTGCAACACGCCGGTGATGGTAAAATTGTACTTGTTTTCTAACCTGATAATTTTACCAACCGCTTGCTCCGTATTAAAATATTTTTTAGCCAGGTTTAAAGTAATAACCGCGGTATAAGGATTAGTTAAAGCCGTACTTGGATTGCCTGAAACCCAATGGTAAGTAAACATTTTAAACCAGTTGTTATCCGTGAAAGCAACGTTTTCAAATTCATAAAAAAGGCTTTGTTTACCCTGGTTTTTTTGAGGTATGGAAATGGTAAAACTGCGCTTGCTTAGCAATGCCGTTTCGTTGGCGACTACAGGCAACTGGTTTAAGAGTTGGCCTAAAACATAAGGTGAGCCTTGGTCATACTCAATACTGCCGTCCGGAATATGCAAATCTGTTACTGTTCTAAAAATTCGTTTGGCGTTGGTGTGGTAACGATCAAAACTTAAATGGTAGGAGATAAACAGGAATAAAATGATTGTACAAGCGATACCGATTGCCAAACCAAACACATTGATACCAGAATAAAACTTTTGCTTGTAAAAGTTACGCCAGGCGATTTTGAGGTAGTTTTTAAACATGGTTTTAGTTTTTTAAATGATGCTTCTTTTATCGGTATATTTTTGGTGTGAGGTATGAGGCTTTGCAAATCGCTGATACCTCGTACCTCAAACTTCCAACCTATTCGCTCCTCAAACTCTTCACCGGATTGGCCAATGCTGCTTTTACCGATTGAAAGCTGATGGTGAGCAAGGCAATTACGATGGCTAAGCTTCCGGCCAAAGCAAACATCCACCATTTTATTTCGATGCGGTAGGCAAAATCCTGTAACCATTTTTGCATGGTAAAAAAAGCAATAGGCGAGGCGATAAGGATGGCCAGTATCACCAATACAACAAAATCTTTGGAAAGCAACGCGGTAATTTGAGAAACGGATGCACCTAATACTTTCCGGATCCCGATTTCTTTGGTGCGTTGTTCGGCGGAGAAAGTTGCCAGGCCGAAAAGTCCAAGACAGGCAATAAAAATGGTAAGGCCAATAAACAGGCTAAATATATTAGCTAACCGGTCTTCTGCCTTAAACATCGCATTAAAAGTTTCATCCACAAACTGGTACTCAAAGGGCGTTTCCTTATCGTATTGGTTATATACTTTTTTTATTTGGGTAACCAATTCAGGCAGGTTGGTTTTACGGGCAGTTTTAATAAGGAGATAACTTCCGAAGTTGCCTGCCTGCCCCCATAGCGTTGTTGTATCCGGAGCAATAAACAAGGCAAGTGCATCAATTTTAGCCTCAAGCGATTGGTAATTGAAATTTTTAACTACACCTATAACCTCGGATTGCCGGTTGACAAAATCTATTGTCTGGCCGATTGGGTTACCTTGTAAATGAAGTTTTCCAATTGCAGCTTCATTGATAATTACTTTGTTTGGCCGGGTCATTTCTGCTTCCGAAGAGGGCTGAATTTTCCACTTAATACCTAACGTCGGTATAAAATTTTTATCAACAAGAAAACTTGGAAGCCCAATATTGGATTTTGTAAAATATTCATCATACCCTTTATACATTGCATAGTGGGCCGTAGCTACTTCTTGTACACCTGCCAAATTTTGAATGTCTTTTTTTAACGCCTGGTAATGTTTGCCAATCGTTTTTTGTACGGGAATGGTTAATACATTTTCGCGGTTTACGCCTGTTTCGGTATGGCGCATATAATACAGTTGCCGGTCTATAACAATCCCGCAAATAATCAAAGCAACAGAAATTACAAATTGTAAAACCGTAAATGTTTTTCTTACCCAAACGCCGCCAGTTTTATTGCTCATCTTTCCACTTAAAGTGGCTACAGGCTTAAAAGCCGATAAGATGATGGCCGGATAACTGCCAGTGCCAATAATCGTGGCCAGCAAGAAGATGATCATCATACCATTTACGGTTGGACTATATATAAAACCAGTATCAATTTTTAATTGCAGCAGATTGAAGAACCAGTTGTGTGATAAATTAACCAGTATATAAGCCAGTACAAATGACAGGACGGCATATAAGGCAGATTCGATATAAAACTGAAGAGCAATCGTTTTACGACTGGCACCTGTTACTTTTCTTACGCCAACTTCTTTAGCCCGAAGTGTTGACCGTGCCGTTGAAAGGCTCATGTAATTAACCAAAGCCAAAAGCAAAACCAAAGCAGCAACAAAGGGAAATATCCGAATGTATTTTAAGTTTGCTGTATCATCAAAATTCATCTTTAAATGCAGGTCGGGTAAGGCTGTGAGCAAATATTTATCGCTTGATTCAGGGGAACTTTTTTTTGCGATTGTTTGCATTGTTTGCTCTACATGTGCAGCATCTGAAGGTTTTTTGAGTGTGAAATAAGTTGCAAAACCTCCGCCTTGTAATAGTTGAGACTGCATGAGGCCAGCTCCTTCGGGCATTTTATTTAAGCTGGAAACCGATGCAACAAAATTTGCACCCAAGTCAGTATTTGAAGGACTGTTTTCCATCACACCGGTAACCTGAAAGGTAAAAGTACTTCCGCCAAGTAAGTTCAATGTTTTTCCAACAGGGTTTTCATTTCCAAAATATTTTTGGGCGATGTCTTTAGAAATCACAACTTGAAAAGGTTGATTAAGCACTGCATTGTTCTTCCCGGATAATAATCTGAATGAAAAGAACTGAAAGAAATTAGCGTCTGCATAAAGGATGTTGCTTTCGGAAAAACGCAAATCTTCATTTTCAGGGTTTTGTACCGTAACAGCAGCATATTGTTTAAAAATACGCATACTTGAAGTAACCGAACCATCGCTTTTTTTGACTAACGGAGCAGTTGCAAAACTCATTTTTGGCATTTGTATGGTATCAGAACCCATCACAAATTTAGAATGGACAGAAAATATACGGCCAGCATTGGCATGGAAACGATCAAAACTATACTCGTGTGCCACGTAAAGCATAATCAACATGCAGATGGCAAGCCCGAGCGCAAGTCCACTGATATTGATAAAGCTATATAGTTTATTCCGCCACAAATTACGGATAGCCGTTTTAAAATAATTCCTAATCATGTTTTTCGTTTTTTAGCCTAATGCTTCTTTTATCGGTACTTTTTTAGTGAGAGGTTTTTTTAGGTTCGAGGTAAGAGGTATGAGGGCTTTGCCATTCACTGATACCTCATACCTCCAACCTCATACCTGATAGCTCATACCCCACACCTCAACCCTACATCGTCAAATTAATCCCGCCGATACTCGTTTTAACCGTAACCGGGATGCCGCCGCCGTTCAATTTGCCCACCATGCGGCTGTCGTCTTTTTCGCCGTTAAAGTTGCTGGTTACGTTGGTACTGATGCGGTTGCCGTGCAAGTCCAAATCCAAGCCTTTGCCGCTAGGTATTTGCAAATCAACATGGCCAACGCTGCCGTTAATTTTGATGTATTTGCCCAAGCTTTCCATCTGCACATGTGTGCTGCCCGCGCTGGTCGAAGTTTCCAAACTACAGGCCATCGCCGTTAAATTAATGCTGCCGCCCGAAGTCCCGGTAACCAGTTCGCCCGAAATATGGTCGCCACTGATGCCGCCACCGCTCGTCCTGGCGTTGATGGTTCCGTTTAAGTTGGCCAAACGCAAAGCACCGCCCGAAGTACTCAGCGTAATCATACCCTCACAATTTTCGGCATTAATACTGCCTCCGCTGGTGCGCAACTCGATGTTACTTTTAGAATTGGTTACGCTGATGGAACCGCCGGAAGTATGCCCTTTTATAATACCGTTCAACCGGTCAATAGTCAAACTGCCGCCGCTGGTTGTAAAATTTTGTTCGCCGTTCAGGTTGCTTAGGTTGATGCTTCCGCCGCTGGTGGTTAAATTGGTTGATACTTCTTTTGGCACATAAATTTTAAAGGAAATGCTCAAGGATTTTTTCCAGTTGAAATTGTTTTTGGCTTTTGCTGTCGCTTGCAGTTCGTTTCCGTTTAAAGAAACATCCAAGTCGTAATTTTTCAGGCGTTCCGTCAGTTCTTCTTTCGATACGTTTTCATTGTTGTTATTCGCGTTAACATAAACTTCCACATGCGCATTGGCTGCGCTTCCGCCGCTCACCGTAATGCTGCCGCCGGAAGTTTTCACGTTCACGTTTTTAATCGCTGCGTTGGCAAACGACTTGTTTAAATAAGGCTGCTGGTTGTTGTTTTGTGCCGAAGTTGCCAAAGCCTGGCCAAGCAGGAACAGCATAAAAGTAGTTTTAAAAGTTTTCATAACGATATTTGGTTTTAGGGGATTAGGGGCCACCTTTTTCCCCTCCCAAAAAATGGGAGAGGATTTCAGGCTTCATTTAACATTAACATTTAACTCAGAACAACAGTACTCCTACTGCAGGTTAATCTGTACATCAGTTGTACCAAAGTTGTAACTAATTGATTATAAAAGAAGTAGTATTCTGGATTTTGTGCCGATGTCCGCTTTCGTTACAAAGACTGTTCGGTTATGGGCAAGGTTGAGGTGCGAGGATCGGGAACTTTGCAATCGCTCGTACCTCAAACCTAGTACCTCTTGCCCCAAACCCAATGCTTCTTTTACCGGTGTTTTTTCATTCCCGTTTAAATACCAAATTACTTGTACATCTATTTATTTGTATATTTAACCCTGATTCATTCTTTACTAAATTTATTATGAATACAATCACAATCAGAAAAAAATTAGAATCTGCCACAATCAAATTGGGTAAAGAAGCAGAAGCTTTGGTAGGCAAAAATGTGGAAATTATTATCCGAGAAGTAACCGATAAAAAACCAACTGAAAGAAAATGGACAACGATTGGAAGTGTATCTATCGGTACGGAGTCGGATAAAATAAATATTCGGGATTTTGCTTATGAAGACTAACCTCCTTATTGATACCAATGTGCTGATTTACACATTGAATAAGGATTCTGTTTATCATCAGGTTGCGGATGATTTATTGCTTAACCCCAATTATAATCTATTTGTTACAACTAAAAATATTAGCGAGTTTTTTGCTGTAGCATCTAAACTTAAGATTGCATTGTCATCCTGCTTAAGTTTTTATGCTGAAGTAAAATTAAATTTTACGATTTTGTTCCCGTCAATAACAAGTTTGCTAATCTTTGAAAAACTGGTACAACAATACCAGCCTAAAGGAAACCTTGTATTTGATTTGGAAATTGTTTCTATCATGCTTGATAACGGTATTGATCAAATTGCCACTTTCAACCAAAAAGATTTTGTCAATATAAAAGAAGTACATGTACTCGAACTTCCGTAGTGAACATTGCAAATCCCTCAAACCCAATGCTTCTTTTATCGGTGTTTTTTTGGTGAGAGGTTTGAGGTACGGCGTATGAGAACTTTGCAAGGTGCTGATGCCTCATACCTCTCACCCCAAACCTATTCGCTCCTCAAACTCTTCACCGGATTAGCCAATGCTGCTTTTACCGCTTGAAAACTTACCGTTGCCAAAGCGATGAAAAGGGCGATAGCGGCCGCAATGGCGAAAACCCACCAACTGATATTAGTGCGGTAAGCAAAGCTTTGCAGCCATTTGTTCATGGCAAACCAGGCAATTGGCGCGGCAATCAAAATGGCGATAAAAACAAGTTTGATAAAATCTTTAGAGAGCAGGGCGGTAACATTTGTTACGGTTGCGCCTAAAACTTTTCTAATACCTATTTCTTTGGTGCGTTGTTCGGCGGCGTAGGTAATCAACCCAAATAATCCAAGACAAGCAATCAAAATTGCAAAAAAGGCAAAAGAAATAAAGAGTTTTCCGGTGCGTTGCTCGGACTGGTAAAGATGGTCGAAATCCTCATCCATAAACGAATAAATAAATGGCTGGCTTTGCATTTCTTTAACCACGCCGTGATATTTGGTTTCTATTTGTGCGATAACCTGCGGCATGTTATTGCTTTTGATTCGAAATATAAATTTGTCAGCATATTTAGAAAGCCGGAGCACAATTGGCAAAGTTTTATTGCGTAAAGAACCGGTATTAAAATCTTTTACAACACCGATAATCTGACGTGCGTTTGTGGTGTTGTCCTGATTAGCATCGTACAATTTTTGCTGTACAGGATTTTTGAAACCCAAAAGGCGTGCAGCGGTTTCGTTGATAATCAAAGCATTAGAATCTGTTGGCATTTGGGCAGAAAAGTTTCGGCCGGCTGCAATTTGCATACCTAAACTCGAAATATAATCTGCATCAACAGACCAATCAGCAAGAGTTACAGATTCTGCCGCACTCATGGAAGCATCTTTCGAAAAAGCATTCTGGTTAAAATTTTGTTCGCTTGAAGTGGGTAAAGCACTGGCTCGCGCGCCAGAAGTTACGCCGGGAATTTGCAAAACTTCGTTCTTAAAAGTCTGTGCATAATTGCCAAGCGAATAGGCGTTCTTCAAAACCAAAACCTGGTCGCGGTTATAACCTAAGTTTTTGTTGCGGATATAATTAAGCTGATTGTAGATAACCAATGTACCGATGATCAAAATAATGGCGGTAGAAAACTGAAAAACAACCAGCGTATTACGCAGCCAGCTTCCTTTAAAACCGGTGGACATTTTGCCTTTTAAAACTGCAATTGGCTGAAAGGCGGACAAGAAAAACGCAGGATAAAGTCCGGCCAGAATGCCGATAAAAACCGTAATCAGCAGGAGCGCAGGAAGCGTCCAAACAGAAGAAAAAAGACTTAAACCCGTTTCTTTTCCGGCAAGCTGATTAAAGTAGGGTAAAAACAGCATCGCGATAAACAAGGCAATTACCATCGCCAGCAAACTGGTCAACACGGATTCGGTGAGAAACTGAGCAATTAGTGTTGATTTATCAGAACCTAAAACTTTTCGCACACCAACTTCTTTTGAACGGCCGGCTGAACGCGCGGTAGAAAGGTTCATAAAATTTACGCAAGCCAGCAGCAGGATAAAAACGGCAATCACAATAAAAATATAAACATATTGGATATTGCCGGAAGGTTCCGTTTCGTTCGTTAAATCCGAAAATAAATGGATGCGTGTTAACGGTATTGTTTGGTAGCGCAGGAAATCACCCTTTTTTGCCAGGTCGCTAAAGCTGCTGTGAAAAAGCGTTTGCACTTGTGGTTCTGCATATTTTTTTGCTGCTTCCTTTAAATAATTATCAACCGATTGCTGACTGGTGCCCGGACGAACAAGCAGATAAGTAACAAAGCTATTGTTTAGCCAAACCGCATTATTGGCAAATTCATTGCCAACCAACGATTTTATAAATTTAAAATGCAGGTGGGAAGCAGCAGGCATATCTTTAAATACGCCTGTAATTTTGTAAAAGGTGGTATTATCAACTTTTAAAGTTTTGCCGATAACATCCATCGTATTAAAATATTTTTTGGCGATAGCTGCCGAAATCACCATTGTTTTTGGCTGAGTTAACGCAGTTTTCGGATCGCCGGCAATCATCGGCAGCGTAAAAACATCAAATAAATTTTGATCGGCAGAAAAAGAATTGGGTTCGACTACGGTTTCTTCGCCTTTTGTAACCAGCATATCGTCATCAGCGCCTAATCGAACCGCTTGTTCAATCTGCGGATAATCTTTTACCAAAGCAGCAGCCATAGGAGCAGGCGTAACGCGCTGTTTAAAATCGCTGCCATTAAGGTGGATGTAAGTGTTTACGCGGTAAATGCGGTCGGCTTTTTTGTTGTAGCGGTCGTAGCTTAATTCATCAATTACGAACAAAGTAATCAGCAGGCAAATCGCCAAACCAATAGCCAGTCCGAAAATATTGATGGCCGAATAGCCTTTGCTTTTCCAAAGGTTCCTGAAAGCGATTTTAAAATGGTTTTTGATCATGGTTGTAGTGCTTTTAAAGTTCAATATTTTGGTGTGAGGTTTGAGGTGCGAGGACTTTGCAAGTTGATCTGACCTCAAACCCGATGCTTCTTTTATAGGTATATTTTTGGTGCAGAGATGCGGAGAGCGAGGTTCGAGGAATTGCAAGTTGCTCTTACCTTAAACCTGATGCTTCTTTTATCGGTGTTTTTTTGGTGAGAGGTATCAGGTACGAGGCATGAGGGCTTGCAAGACGCTCATACCTCAAACCTCAAAACCTATTCACTCCTCAAACTCTCCACCGGGTTGGCCAATGCTGCTTTTACCGCTTGAAAACTGATGGTGGCAATCGCAATTAGACAGGCCGCAGTTCCCGCAATCAAAAAAATCCAAAAGCTGATTTCGATGCGGTACTGGTAAGCTTGCAGCCATTGGTGCATCGCCCACCAGGCAATAGGGAAAGACAGGAGACAAGATAAACCAACGAGTTTTAAAAAATCAAACGACAACAAGCCGGCAATGCTGCCTACACTTGCGCCTAAAACTTTTCGTACGCCAATTTCCTTTGTCCGGCGTTCTGCGGTGTAGGCGGCTAACCCAAATAAACCGAGACAAGAAATGATGATGGCAAGCGATGCAAAAACGCGCGATAATTTGCTGATCAGTGTTTCGCTGATAAATAGCTGGTTAAACTGGTCGTCCACAAATTTGTAGTTGAAAGGATAAGCAGGATTATTTTTCCTGATAATTGTTTCAACCTTAGCCAAAGCTTGCTCCATATTAGTGTTGTGTTTTATCCGCAGGTACATTTTGTTTAAACGATTTAGCGGTGTGGCCAAAAACAGTACCGGATCTGGCGTACCATACATGTTGCCGTAAACGTAATCGTTGGTTACGCCAATTACCGTCATCTTTGTCCCGCTGGTATCGCCCGAACTCCAAATGGCTTTACCCACGGCACTTTCATTCCCCATCAATTTTTCCATCGTTCGGGTGATGATGACGTTTACATTTTTAGATTTTAAGGAATCTGTCGGAACAAAATCACGGCCTTCCAACAGTTTGATGCCAGACGTGCTGATATATTCGGGCGAAATCTTTCTAAAAGAAACCAAAACTTTTGAGCCGGCCGACTTCCCCTGCCAGGTTAAATTCCCCGTATTTGTACCGCCGTAAAGTGTGGGATGGTTTGATAAAGCAACGTTGCTAACCACGCCGCTTTGCAGCAAATCCTGCTTTAACGGATTGTAATATTTGCTGGCATCGCCCTGCGCATCTGTTTCGATCAAGTTGTTTTTATCAAAACCTAAAACCCTGTTTTTTACGTGTTGTATTTGTTGGTAAATGATAATGGTACTGATAATAAGCACAATGGAAACCGTAAATTGCAGGACCACCAAACTTTTACGGATAAAAGAAGCATTGCCGTCTTTCAGCTTTGCGCCTTTTAAAACCGAAACCGGACTAAAAGAAGACAAATAAAACGAAGGATAACTTCCGGCCACCAAACCACAGATGGTAGCAATCAACAATAAAACCGCCAAATGCGAAGGCTGTGTAAAACCCAACGAAAGCTGTTTTTGCACTAAGTTATTAAACGCGGGCAACGTGATCGCCAATAAAACAACGGCAACAACCGCCGCTAATAATGCCATCAGCAAGGCTTCGCCAATAAACTGGAAAACAAGGCTTTGCTTGCCTGCGCCAAGTACTTTCCGCACGCCAACTTCCCGTGCACGTTTTTCGCTGCGCGCGGTAGAAAGGTTCATAAAATTGATACAGGCAATCAGCAAAATTATCCAGGCGATTATGGAAAAAAGGTGGACGTATTGGATTTGTCCGCCGCCGGTTGCCTTGCCGTTTTCAAATTCATCGTACAAATGCCACTGGCTCATGTTCCACAAAAACGGACGGGAAACAGACTGTGGCGCGTGCTGCCGAATAAAACCAAGTAATTGTTTATTTACTGCGGAAAGGTTTGCTTTAGGTTTTAATTCAACATAAGTGCTCAACCAGTTTGATCCCCAACGCTTCGAATTTAGATCTTCATCAAACACAATTTTAAAAGGCGCAACATATTCAAATTGGAGGGTGGAATTGGTTGGAATGTCTTTTAAAACACCCGAAACAATGTAATCCTGTTTGTTGTCTACGCGGATAGTTTTGCCGACTACGTTTCTGGCGTTACCAAAAAACTTCTTCGCCGTTTTTTCTGTGATAACCAATGAAAAAGGTTGGCTAAAAGCAGTATGTGCATTGCCTTGCACAAAAGGCAAAGCAAACATGCTAAACAAAGCAGGGTCGGCATAAATACCACCGGCATATATGGTTTTATTGCCGATAGCAAAAAGCGTGGCATCCATATCGTAAATGCGGCAGGTATTGGCAACGCCGGGAATATCGGCCAGCATTTGCGGTGCTAAAAGGGCTGGCGTAGAACCTGTGGTTGCGGTGTAAGAATCGTACTTTTCATTAACCCGCACAAAGAACAGGTTGTCTTTTTTCAGGTTGAATTTATCCCAATTCACTTCATCTTCTACCCAAAGAAAAATAAGTGCGGCACAAGTAATACCGATAGCCAACCCAAAAATATTGAGCAAACTAAAACCCTTGTTGGTTTTGAAACTGCGCGCGGCAGATTTTAAATAGTTCCAAATCATAATTTAAATTTTTATAGGTGATGCTTCTTTTATCGGTGTTTTTTTGGTGAGAGGTTTGAGGTACGAAGACTTTGCAAGATGCCCTTGCCTGATACCTCTCACCTCAAACCTTCCTCATTCACTCCTCAAACTCTTCACCGGGTTGGCCAATGCTGCTTTTACCGACTGAAAACTGATGGTGGCCAAAGCAATCAACATGGCTCCGGCACCGGCCAACACAAAAAACCATACGCTGATACTGATTTTATAGGTATAACTTTCTAACCATTTGTGCATGGCCCACCAGGCAACCGGCGATGCAATTACGATGGAGACCAGCACCAACTTTAAAAAATCTTTAGAAAGCAGGGTTGTGATGTTGGCCACAGAAGCACCTAAAACTTTGCGCACGCCAATTTCTTTAAGCCGGTTTTCGGCCATGTAGGTAGCCAAGCCAAACAAGCCTAAGCAGGAAATAAAGATGGTTAAGCCGGCAAACAAACCAGCCAACGCGCTTATACGTTGCTCGTCCTGAAACTTTTTGGCATATTCTTCATCCACAAACTTATATTCAAAAGGATATTGCGGGTTATTTTGCTTAAATATTTGTTCAATCTTGGCTAAATCTTCTGCAACTGGTTTTGCCGGGTTAAGCTTAATATGCATCACACTAAAGAAAGAACCCGGCCCAAAAACCATCAACTGATGTACATTTTCGTAAGGAGATTCGAAAATGAAATCCTTAACAACGCCAATTACATGCCAATCGTCGCGGCCGTTGCCCTTTATCGTTTGGCCTATCGGGTTTTTTAAGTGCATTACTTTTACGGCGGCTTCATTCAGCAAAACAGCAGTTGAATCGGAAGGGTAATTTTTGATGTCAATGTCCCGTCCCTGCAAAAGTTTTACCCCCATTGTTTTTACAAAATCAGCTTCAGAGGATTGCCTGATGAAATCTATTTTTTGATCCTGTTCTGTATTTCCTGACCAGGAATAGCCCCAGCCGTCGCTGTTCCGTTGTGTAATCGGACTCATAGATTTGGTTACAGCCGTAGCTGCTCCTGAAGAAACCAACTCGCTTTTAATCAGGTCATAATGTTTTCCTATATCACCTTGAAGATTCATATAAATCAGGTTGTCTTTTGAATAACCTGTTTCTCTCAATTGCGCATATTTAATTTGGCGGACCACAACAATGGTACAAATGATGAGCGCAATGGCAAACGTGAATTGTATCACCACCAAAACCTTGCGTGGCGTAACCAAAGCATTGGCCGCTTTAAAAGTGCCTTTTAATACTTTTACCGGTTTAAAAGAAGACAAATAAAGGGCAGGATAACTACCGGCCAGCAAGCCGGTAAACAAAATAAAGGTAATGGCAAACAGCCAGTAAAAAGGGTTGGAGAAAGGAATGAACAATGTTTTATCCACCAAATGGTTAAAGCTGGGAAGGCTTAGTTCAACGATCAAAATTGCAATAATTCCGGCAAGAAAAGCCAACAGAATACTTTCGCCAATAAATTGGGCGATTAGAGAGCTTTTTGGCGCACCAACCACTTTGCGGATGCCAACTTCCTTAGCCCGCTTTTCGCTGCGTGCCGTGCTTAAATTCATAAAATTGATACAGGCAATCAGTAAGATAAAGGCAGCAATGATTCCGAACAATTTCACCCTTTCTATCCGTCCGCCTACGTATCCTCCGTTCTCGGATTTATTATTCAAGTAAGCGTCGCTAAACAGTTGGGTAAATACCTGCGCACTTACTTTATAAGCATCTTTGTTATGGCTAATGCTGATGTTTTTGATTTTTGCATCAAAACTTGCTTGTGTAACGCCGGGCTTTAACAGGATAAAGGTGGTAATAGAGTTATTGCTCCAGCTATTGTCATCCCCACCAATTTTTGTTAAGTACGACCACGGCAATAGGTATTCAAAATCAAAAGCTGTATTGTTGGGCAAATCTTTTAGCACGCCGGTAACGGTAAAAATATCGGTACTGTCTATCTTGACGGTTTTGCCCATGGCATCCTCGTTACCAAACAATTTTTTTGCTGTTTTTTGGGTAAGTACAATATTGTATTTGCCATTTAAAGCTTTGGGATTGCCTTCTGATAGCGGAAAACTAAATACATTAAAAAAGCCAGGATCAGTAAAATAACCTGACAAATTGAGGTGTTTATCACCAACGGTAAACAAAAAAGGCGCATTGGTTATGCGCACAGCATCTTCTACTTCGGGATATTCCTGTTTTAAGGTCCCGGCCAATGGTTTCGCTGTAATGCTATAGGCCAATGTTTCACCATTAATCTTATCGCGGTTGTTTGCTGTATACAATCGGTCTTTTTTCTCATGAAACCGGTCGTGGCTCATCTCATTTTGTATCCATAACAAAATCAGGATCGCGCTGGCCATGCCCATTGCCAAACCCAAAATGTTGATGGTAGAAAAGCCTTTGTTTCGCAATAGATTACGCAGGGCAATTTTGAAATAGTTTTTAAACATAATATTTGGTTTTATAACTGATGCTTCTTTTATCGGTATATTTTTGGTGAGAGGTTTGAGGTACGGGGTATGAGGACTTTGCAAGATGCCCTTACCTGATACCTCAAACCTCTTACCTCAAACCTTCCTCACTCAACCTTCAAACTCTTCACCGGATTGGCCAATGCTGCTTTTATGGACTGAAAACTGATGGTGATAAAAGCAATCAGCAATGAGCCCAAACCGGTGAAAAGCAAAATCCAGAAACTTAGGTTGATGCGGTACGGGAAGTTTTCCAGCCATTTGTTCATGGCAAACCAGGCAAGCGGCGAGGCAATCACTACGGCAATCAAAACCAGCTTTAAAAAATTGACGGTCAGTATCCCGGTAATATCGGTTAAGGTGGCGCCTAAAACTTTGCGGATGCCAATTTCTTTTACCCGTTGCTCAATTGCTAATGTTGCCAAACCAAATAAACCTAAACAAGAAATCAGAATGGACATCACGGAAGCAATGGTGATGATTTGTTTCCACCGGCTTTCCTGATCGTATTGTCCGGCAAGCATATCGGTTAAAAAATTATAAGTGCAGGGATAATCCGGCACCATCTTTTTAAATTCTGTGTTGATGGCTTTTAAGGCTGCTACCTTTTGGTTTTCGTCAATTTTTATCAATACCTGGCCGTATGTAGCGGCTGCTGTTTGTTTCAAAACCAAAGGTTCAATCTTGGAATTTAAAGAAGCATTATGAAAATCAGCGGTAACACCAATTACAGTATACACGTGTTTATTCTCTCCAATTAAGTGTCCGATCGGACTGTCTTTCCAACCGGCAGCTTTTGCAAAAGACTGGTTGACGAGACAATGCGTAGTATCTCCGGCAACGGTTGTAAACCCTCTTCCTTGTTTGATTGGGATGTTTAATTCTTTTAAAAATTGATCGTCAATTTCAAAGAACGGTGTGTTTAATTTTTTGCCGTCAACATCAAATTCCATTCCTGTCCAGGCGGTAAAAGGCGATCCTTGTCCGGATACTTCTTTTATGGATGGATATTTGGAAAGCTGGCTTTTAAAAACTTCAAAGTTTGGATGTTTTTCCTGCGGAAATTGTACATCTACAATGTTTTGTGGTTGGTACCCAAGATCAGCATTAATCAACAAGTTAAATTGTTTTTGCATTACAATTGTCCCGATAGCCAAAAATACGGCAACCACAAATTGTACAACAACCAAACTTTTGGCCAGGTAATTATTACTGCTGATTTTAAGTTTGCCATACAAAGTTTGCACCGGGTTAAAACCAGAAAGCACAACGGCAGGATAAAAGCCCGCCAGTAAAGTATTTGCTAAAATAAGGAGGATAAAAACAGCTAAAGTTTGGCCGTTAACGAGATAAGAAGTTTGCAGTTGTTTGCCGGACAACTGGTTAAATTCGGGTAAACAGATGACCACTAAAATTATGGCGATAAAAGAAGCAATCAGCGTAAGCAGCAACGACTCGCCAAGAAATTGCAAGATTAATTGTCCACGTGTGCTGCCATTTACTTTGCGGATGCCAATTTCTTTGCTTCTCCTTAAAGAACTGGATAAGCTTAAGTTGATAAAATTGATGCAGGCAATAAACAGGATAAACAAAGCAATACCACCTAAAATATAAGAAAAATCAACTTTGCTTGAAGGCGTTATACCATTGCCAGTGCCGTAATCTTTATCTAAGTGAATGTTATAATAAGGTTGTAACTTATAACTGGAAACTGCTTTTTCACCATAGGTTTTTTTCATTTCGGCTATTAGTTTGCCTGCATATTGGTTAAATACCTGTGCCATTTTTTGCTCTGCAACCTGTGGGTTTGCACCTTTTTTTAAATAGATAAAAGAGTTGAGGAAAGAATTGAACCAATCCAACGAAGTATATTTTGGAGGAAGCGTACGTTCAATATTCAGCAAAAAATCAAACCTTACGGTAGAATTATAAGGGGTTTCATTGGCCACGCCCGACACGATAAAAGGTACAAAACTACCATTCTGATTAATCTGTAAAGTTTTACCTATCGGGTTTTGATCGCCAAAGTATTTTTTTGCAATGGTTGTTGTAATAACCACATTGGTAATTTGATCCAATGCTATTTTAGGGTTGCCTTTTACCAAGGGAAAAGAGAACATTCTGAAAAAGCTTTTATCAGCATAAAGCATTTTTTCGGGAAGTACATCTTCACCTTTTTTTACCAATTCTTCGCCGCCGCCATTTATCCGGCAAAAATCCTGTATTTCGGGTATTTCCTGTTTAAACGTTTCGCCTTGTACGGCTCCTGTAAACCCGCTTTTAGATTCTGTACCGTCCGGCCTGTGCCCATCTTGTACAATCCGGTAAATTTGTGCGCCATTTGCTTGAAAGCGGTCAAAACTAAGGTCATCTTTAATATATAATGCAATCAGCATAACGCAAGCCAGGCCGATGCTTAAACCAAAAATGTTGATGGCGGTGTAAGTTTTGTTCCGCAGCATGGTTTTGATTGCCGTTTTAAAGTAGTTCTTAAGCATGGTTAATACTCGGTTTAATGATTAATTTTGTATTTTGTTAATAACCAATGATATGATCAGGGAAATTGTTATACCTACCAATACCAAGCAAACCATTGAGTTTCCGAAGGAATTTATTGGCAAGCAAGTAGAAATTATTGCCTTTACAATTGAAGAAAAAACCATAGGCCAGCCTGAAACGGAAAAAGCTTTTGACTTTTGGAAGTCGCACAGCATTGATATGGGCAATTTTAAATTTAACCGCGACGAAGCCAATGAACGCTGATTTTTTTATTGACTCGAACATTGCTTTGTATGCTTTTGATAATGCTACTTTTAAAAATAAAATTGCTTTGGGTTTGATTAGAACCAGGCCGATAATCAGTACCCAGGTTGTGATGGAAAGTGTTAACATTTGCTTAAAAAAATTTAAGTTTTCAAAAGAGGTTTCGTATCAGCACGGCATCAATTTAATGGCTACTTGTAATTTAAAATTGATTGATGAAACAACAATTAATTTAGCTTTTGAAATTTCCTTTCAGTATCAATATTCTCATTGGGACAGTTTAATTATCGCCTCGGCCCTGCAAAACAATTGTACAAAGTTGTATTCCGAAGATTTACAAAACGGGCAGGTAATTAGAAACAAGTTGACCATTATTAATCTCTTTCTCTCATAAAATAAGCTAAATGTTGATGCTTCTTTTATCAATGTTTTTTTTAGTGAAAAGTGCGGGGAGCGAGGTTCGAGGATTTGCAAGGCACTGATACCTCATACCTCTTACCTCAAACCTCCCACCCCACACCTATACCAACAAATTCTCCGTTACCGTTTGCCCGTCCAGCATCCGGATAATGCGATGGCTGTACCGTGCATCATGTTCCGAGTGCGTAACCATCACGATGGTAGTTCCTTGCTCGTTCAATTCGGTCAACAATTGCATCACTTCGTTACCGTTAGACGAATCCAGGTTACCCGTCGGCTCATCCGCCAGGATCAATTTTGGGTTGTTCACAACCGCACGGGCAACAGCAACACGCTGCTGCTGTCCGCCGGAAAGCTGTTGCGGAAAGTGGTTGCGGCGGTGCATAATCTGCATTTTGTCTAACACCACATCCACCCGTTTTTTGCGTTCGGCACTGTCCACACCCAAATAGATCAGCGGCAGTTCCACGTTTTCAAAAACGGTCAGTTCGTCAATCAGGTTAAAGCTTTGGAACACAAAGCCGATGTTGCGTTTGCGCAGGTCGGCACGTTTGCGTTCATTAAAACCGGCCACTTCAATGCCGTTGAACATAAAACTGCCCCCATCCGGGTCGTCCAGCAATCCAAGTATGTTGAGCAAAGTAGATTTGCCGCAGCCGGATGGGCCCATGACGGCCACAAATTCGCCGTCGTTTACATGGATGGTTAACTTGTTTAGTGCCGAAGTTTCGATGTCTTCGGTGCGGTAGATTTTTTCGAGGTCGGTTATTTTTATCATTGTGTGAGAGGTTTGAATTGTTAGTTGTGAATTCTAAAACACTTTATATTTGATGTATTTTCGATTGAAGGACACACCCCTGACCCCTCTCAAGAGGGGAAGTATAGCGGCTATCTTTCTATTGTTTAGCTAACTTCGTTTTTTGTTTAGGTAGAAGTCGGTTGCAGGTTTCCCCTCTCGAGAGGGGTTAGGGGTGTGTTTCATTGTCATGCGCTTGATTCTTGATACTAAATACTTGATACCAATCATTCCTTCTTCAACACCAACTCCTGCATCGTTCCATAATTCTCATAACTACTCGTAACCACTTTATCGCCAGGTTTTAAACCTTGCAAAATTTCGTAATAATCCGGGTTTTGGCGGCCAAGCTGTACATCAACTTTGTAAGCCGTTTTACCGTCATCGCTGACTTTAAAAATCCAGTTGCCGCCGGTTTGCTGGTAAAAACCGCCTTTAGCCAAGAGTAAAGCTTTAGTTTCATCGCCCAAAGCCAGGCGGATTTGCAGCGTTTGCCCTCTGCGGATGCCTTCCGGAACTTTGCCTACAAATTCCATATCAACCTGGAAACGGCCATTGGTAACCTGCGTAAAAACCTTTTTGATCTTCAGTTTATAGGTTTTGTCGGAGAAGTCAAAGTCGCCGGTCAGACCCGTGAAAATGCGCGAGATGTAATGCTCGTCCACATCCACGCGGACTTTAAACCCACTCAAAACATCAATCTGACCCAGCCGCTCGCCCTGGTGTTTGTTTTGTCCGATCTCCGCATCCAAAGAAGTCAACTGGCCGTCAACCGGCGCACGGACAATTAAATCGCCCACTTTTTGCCGCATCACGGCCAAAGCATTTTGGGTACGGCCGAACGATTGTTTTGATTGGTCCAACTCCTGTTTGGTCGAAACTGAATCCTGCTTCAAAATCTGCTGCGTCAGCTTTTTGCGCTTCACCTGATAATCGTAAGCAATTTGCGATTGCTTAAATTCCTGCAAACCAATGGCTTTCTGTTCGTACAAATGCTTGTTGAGCAAATATAAACGTTCGGCTTCTTTAAACGCATTGTCCACGTCTGCCATTTGGTTTAGTTTGCTGATGGTATTTTGCTGTGCCGCATTTCGCGAAATCTGCATCTGCGTAAGCAAATTGAAAACAGAGGTTTCCTGGTTCACCAAACTCAGTTCCAGATCGGTGTTGGCCAGTTTCATAATCGGGTCGCCTTTTTTCATCACCGTGCCGTCTTCCACAAATTTTTGTTCCACGCGGCCGCCTTCCATCGCATCCAAATAAATCGTCGTGATTGGCATCACTACGCCATTCACCGGAATAAACTCTTGGAACGGGCCGTTCTTCACTTCGCTGATCGTGATCCTTTCGGTGTCCACGTTCAGTTTAGATTTGCCCGAAGTAAAATAATAACTGCTGCCGATCAACAAAACCAGGGCTGTAATTCCGCCGATGGTTAAAAGGCGTTTGGTTGTCCATTTCTTTTTTGCAATAACTCTGTCCACGATGCTTCTTTTATCAGTATTTTTTTAGTGTACTATTTCTGCCATTGTTATAGGAAAAGCTGTGCCATTCAGACTAAATAATTGAAAAACAATATTTTAGGTGATAAAAGAAGTATCCGGTTGTGCGTTTGCATTACAGCCAGTGTTCGGTTTTGATACAGTGCGATCCAGATTGATTGTTTAGGAACAGAATTGTTTTGTTGAAAAAGCAAACCCTAAATCTGCTGTCCGTAAACGGACACTTGCTGTACGAAGGCGAACGGTTTTTGAGATAGATAATAGAAAGATTGTTGATTTACAATGGTTTATAGAATTGGTATCAGTTATGTTTATCCATCAGGGAACAATTAATTGATATTGCCTCAAACCTGATACCTCAACCCTGATACCTCAAACCCATGACCAAAAACTATTTTAAAATCGCGTGGCGGAATTTAAAGCGTAACCAGTCCTACACTTTAATCAATGTTTTAGGATTGTCGTTGGGCATGGCTTGCGGCATCCTGATTTTTGCGTTGGTGAAATACCATTTAAGTTTTGATAATTTTCACTCAAATAAAGACTGCATTTACCGGATAGTTACCGAATTGCATGAAGATAATATTGAGTACTCGCAAGGCGTTCCGTCGCCGCTGGGTAAAGCTTTTCGCAATGATTATGCTTTTGCAGAAAAAACAGCACGTGTAGTAACTTATAAAAACAGCCTGATTTCTATCCCGGAAAGCAAAGACAATAAAAAGTTTAAAGAAGAAAACGGCGTTGCTTTTGCCGAACCGGAATTTTTCGACATCTTCAATTTTCCCTTAAAAACAGGCGATAAAAGAAGCATGCTGACGGAACTGAATACAGCAGTCATCACCCAAAACATAGCCGATAAATACTTTGCCAAAGAAAACCCAATTGGTAAAATTATTCGCTTAAGCAACAAAATCAATTTTAAAATTACCGGGATCCTCAAAAATATTCCAGCAAATACAGACCGGAAACAGGAAATCTATCTTTCCTATCCAACATTAAAACAAAAGAACGCATGGCTGGCCAGCGATAGCAGTTGGGCCGGCATAAACAGCGACACTCAATGTTTTATTTTGTTGAAACCACATGTTTTGCCTGCCGATGTTGCAAAGGTATTTCCAACTTTTCGTAAAAAATATTTAGGCAAAGATGAAGTGAACGAGTTCTTTTTTAACCTGCAGCCGCTTGCCGATATTCATTTTAATACCAATTACGATGGTTACGTTAATAAAAAATATTTGTGGGCTTTGGCCTTGATCGGTTTGTTTTTAATTACAACGGCTTGCGTCAACTTTATCAATTTGGCAACCGCGCAAGCTTTAAAACGAGCAAAAGAAATTGGTGTGCGCAAAGTTTTGGGCAGTTTAAAAACGCAGCTTTTCTGGCAGTTTATTGCAGAAACGGCACTGATTACTGTTTTTGCCTTGTTTATTTCCTGGTGCCTGGCAGAAATGGCTATTCCGTACATCAACCAATTGTTTAAAACCGAACTTTCCATCAGCGTTTTCCACGACTTCAATTTAACTATGTTTTTGCTGTTGCTTTCGGTGGTAATTGTATTTCTCGCCGGTTCTTATCCGGGTTTAATCTTGGCCAACTTTCAGCCAGTTGTTGCCTTAAAAGGAAAACTGACGCAAAAAGATGCAGGCGGGTTTCCGTTAAGAAGAGTTTTGGTAATTGTACAGTTTGCCATTTCGCAATTGCTAATTATTGGAACAATTGTTATCTCGGCACAAATACGTTATGCGGCCAAAGCCGATTTGGGTTTTAGAAAAGATGGAATTGTTTTGTTGAACCTGCCAGATTCTTCTAAAACAAAAATGAACACGTTAAAGACAAGATTGATGGCTGTTGCCGGTGCCGAAAAGTTAAGTTTTTGTCATGAGGCACCAGCTTCAGAAAACAATAATACAACTGATATTATTTATGAAAACAGGCCGGTAAAAGAAGCATTTCAAATCAATACAAAAGATGCAGATGACCAGTACGTGCTAACTTTTGGTCTAAAATTAGTTGCCGGTAGAAACATTTTTCCTTCGGATACTATTCGGGAATATTTAGTTAACGAAGCTACTGTAAAAAAACTCCGGCTAGGATTTGCACAGGAAATCATTGGTAAAACAATTACTGTAGATGGCAAAAAAGCAGCCGTAGTTGGTGTTGTAAAAGATTTTAATACAGAATCTTTCCGCAGCAATATCAGTCCGATTGTAATTGCGCCAAAGTATTTGCAATACAATTACGCTGCTGTCCGCATCAACCTCAACAACATCAAACCAACTTTAACTGCTATGGAAAAGGTTTGGAAAGAAACTTATCCCGATTATGTTTATTCGGCCACTTTTTTGGATGAAAAGATTGCCAAATTTTACGAACTGGACAACACGATACTGCGCTTGGTGCAAGTTTTTGCCGGCATTGCCATTCTGATTGGTTGTCTGGGTTTGTATGGTTTGGTTTCTTTTATGGCCGCACAAAAAACCAAAGAAATTGGCGTGCGCAAAGTGCTTGGTGCCAGTTTACAAAACATTTTATGGCTGTTTGGCAAAGAGTTTTCTCGGCTGCTACTGATCGCATTTGTAATTGCCGCACCGGTTTCCTGGCTGGTAATGCACCACTGGCTGCAGGAATTTGTTTACCGTATCAATATCGGTCCCTGGATTTTTCTGGTTGCCATTCTTTCAACCTTTGTCATAGCTGCGATAACCGTTGGATTTAGGTCGGTAAAAGCAGCATTGGCCAATCCGGTAAAGAGTTTGAGGAGTGAATGAGGTGAGAGGTTTGAGGTAAGAGGTATCAGGTATCGGCATCTTGCAAAGCCTCATACCTTTTGCCTCGAACCCTTTAAATAGTAAACTATAAAGATAATACGCCATAGTTCCTCCCCTTTGGTGAGGTTAGGTGGGGCTAAAAAAACACCGATAAAAGAAGCATCAGCTATAAAAACTAAAATATCATGATCAAAAACTATTTTAAAATTGCCTGGCGGAACTTAAAGCGCAACCAATCCTACACTTTAATCAATGTTTTAGGATTGTCATTAGGTATGGCTTGCGGCATCCTGATTTTTGCGCTGGTGAAATACCATTTAAGTTTTGATGATTTTCATCCAAATAAAGACCGCATTTATCGAATCGTTACTGAATTTCATGAAGACAATGTTAATTACTCGCAAGGCGTTCCAGCACCTTTGGGCAAAGCTTTTCGCAATGATTATGCTTTTGCCGAAAAAACTGCTCGTGTAATAACTTATGGAAACAGCCTGGTTTCTATTCCATCCAGCAAAGACAACAAAAAATTTGAGGAGGAAAACGGTGTTGCTTTTGCCGAACCGGAGTTTTTCGATATTTTCAATTTTCCCTTAAAAACAGGCGATAAAAGAAGTATGCTGACAGAATTGAATACAGCAATCATCACACAAAACCTGGCCAACAAATACTTTGCAAAACAAAACCCAATTGGCCAAATCATCCGGCTAAACAACAAAATCGATTTTAAGATAACTGGTATTTTAAAAAATATCCCAATTAATACAGACCGGAAACAGGAAATCTATCTTTCTTATTCCAGTTTAAAACAACGTAGTAAATCGATGGCCAGCGACAGTAGTTGGGGCAGTGTAGCAAGCGGAATGCAGTGTTTTGTACGGTTGAAACCGCATGTTTTGCCTGCCGATGTTGCAAAAGTTTTTCCTGCTTTCCGAAAAAAATATCTTGGAAAAGATGCCTTGACTGACTTTTTTAATTTACAACCACTCTCCGATATTCATTTTAATACCGATTACGATGGTTATGTGAACAAAAAATATTTATGGGCTTTGATTTTGATCGGGTTGTTTTTAATCACTACCGCTTGTGTCAACTTTATCAATTTAGCAACGGCGCAAGCGTTAAAACGGGCTAAAGAAATAGGTGTTCGTAAAGTTTTGGGCAGCTTAAAAACACAACTCTTTTGGCAGTTTATTGCAGAAACCGCGCTGATTACTGTTTTTGCCCTGTTCATTTCCTGGTGCCTGGCAGAAATGGCTATCCCGTACATCAACCAATTATTTAAAACCGAGCTTTCCATCAGCATTTTTCACGACTTCAATTTAACCGTGTTTTTGGTGTTGCTTTCGGTGGTCATTGTGTTTCTGGCTGGCTCTTACCCGGGACTGATTTTGGCCAATTTTCAACCAGTAGTTGCTTTAAAAGGAAAACTGACGCAAAAAGATGCAGGCGGGTTTCCGTTAAGAAGGGTTTTGGTAATTGTACAGTTTGCCATTTCGCAAATACTAATTATCGGGACGATTGTAATTTCGGCACAAATCCATTATGCGGCCAAAGCTGATTTGGGTTTTAGAAAAGACGGAATCGTTTTGTTGAACCTGCCGGGTTCTTCTAAAACAAAATTGAACACGTTAAAAACCAGGCTACTTGCTATTGCCGGTGCCGAAAAGCTAAGTTTTTGTTTTGAACCACCTGCATCTGATAATAACAACGAAACAGATATTACCTACGAAAACAGGCCGGTAAAAGAAGTATTTCAAATCAATACAAAAGATGCCGATGACCAATACGTGCCAACATTTAATTTAAAATTAGTTGCCGGTAGAAACATTTTTCCTTCGGATACGACCCAGGAATTTTTGGTGAACGAAACGGCTGTCAAGAAACTCCGGCTAAAATCACCGCAGGAAATTATTGGTAAAACAATTACCGTAAGTGGCAAAAAAGCAGCCGTAGTTGGTGTTTTAAAGGATTTTTACACAGAATCATTCCGCAGCAATATCAGTCCGATTGTAATTGCGCCAAAGTATTTGCAGTATAATTACGCTGCTGTCCGCATCAACCTCAACAACATCAAACCAACTTTAACTGCTATGGAAAAAGTTTTGAAAGAAAATTATCCCGATTATGTTTATTCGGCCACTTTTTTGGATGAAAAGATTGCCAAATTTTACGAACTGGACAACACGATATTGCGCTTGGTGCAAGGTTTTGCCGGCATTGCCATCCTGATTGGTTGCTTGGGTTTGTATGGTTTGGTTTCTTTTATGGCTGCACAAAAAACTAAAGAAATTGGCGTGCGCAAAGTGCTTGGTGCCAGTTTGCAAAACATTTTATGGCTGTTTGGCAAAGAGTTTTCTCGGCTGCTGCTGATCGCATTTGTAATTGCCGCACCAATTTCCTGGCTGGTAATGCACCACTGGCTACAGGAATTTGTGTACCGCATCAATATCGGCCCGTGGATTTTCCTGGTTGCCATTCTTTCAACTTTTGTTATTGCGGCGATCACGGTTGGATTTAGGTCGGTAAAAGCAGCATTGGCCAATCCCGTAAAGAGTTTGCGGAGTGAATGAGGTGAGAGGTTTGAGGTATCAGGTAAGAGGTGTGAGCGCCTTGCAAAGCCTCATACCTCACACCTGATACCTAAAAAGAGAGGGCTTTTGTATAGCGAACCATAAAGGTCTGCGCCATAGTTCCTCCCTTTTGGGGAGGTTAGGTGGGGCTAAAAAAACACCGATAAAAGAAGCATTCCGCTGAAATCCGACCGCCGTTTGTTATAATTGCTTCACCAAAAAATCCTATGAGCCTAAAACATGCCTGCATCCTGATTATTGATGACGATACAGACGTATTGACCGCCGTTCGCCTCTTGTTAAAACCAGTGGTAAAAGAAGTAGTTACCGAAAAAAACCCGGAAAACATCCGCTCTATTTTGGCCAAAAACACATTTGATCTAATCCTGCTCGACATGAATTTTAACAGCTCGATCAATACGGGAAATGAAGGTTTGTTCTGGCTGAAAAAGATCCGGGAGTTTAAGTCGGATGCAGCCGTCATTATGATCACCGCTTACGGCGATATTGACCTGGCTGTCCGTTCGTTAAAAGAAGGTGCGGCAGATTTTATGGTAAAGCCCTGGCACAATGAAGTGCTGCTGAACGTGATTACGGAAGCGTTGGACAAGCATTCCAAAGTAAAAACAACTGCTTTTAACGTTGAACGCAATTCCATTATCGGGAAAGAGCTGTTGGGCGAATCCGAGATTATGCACGAGATTTTCTACAAGATCGAAAAGATCGCACCAACGGATGCAAATATTTTGATTTTGGGCGAGAACGGAACCGGGAAGGATTTGATCGCGAAAGCCATTCATCAGCAATCGCTTCGTTCGGCCAAACCTTATGTTAAAGTTGATGTGGGTGCCTTGTCCGAAAATTTGTTTGAAAGCGAATTGTTCGGTCATAAAAAAGGCGCGTTTACCGATGCGCGCGAAGATAGGGTCGGCCGTTTTGAAGCGGCAAATACCGGTACTTTGTTTTTGGATGAAATCGGGAACATTGCTTTGCACCAACAATCCAAACTACTGACCGTTTTGCAAAACCGGCAGGTAACCAAGTTGGGCAGCAACCAACCGGTTGATGTGAATATCCGTTTGATTTGTGCCACTAACGTTCCGCTTTTTGAACTGGCCAACGAAAGCCGTTTCCGCCGGGATTTGATGTACCGCATTAACACGGTAGAAATAACGGTTCCGCCGCTGCGCAAACGCGGGAAAGACATTGAAGTTTTGGCCAATCATTTCAGCAAATTGTACAGTAATAAATATCTGAAGCCGGTTTTAGAACTTGAGCCGAAAGCCTTGCTCAAACTGCAGCAATATTATTTCCCCGGCAACGTGCGCGAACTGCAATACATTATGGAACGCGCCGTCATCATGTCCGACGGGCCGGTTTTACGCGCCGATGAACTGATATTTTCGCCGATAGAATCCGTGCACGAAATGCAGCAGCCCGACGAACTTCGCCTCAGTTCCATCGAAAAAAATACCATTTTACGCGTGATCGAACTCCACAATGGTAACATCACCAAAGCCGCCAAAGAACTGGGTTTAACCCGAACGGCACTGTATAGGAGGTTGAGCAAGTATGAGATTTAGGGGAGGAGCGGGGAACGAAGTGCGGGGGAGCGGAATGCAAGGTATAAATGAATGCCACAATTTTGATCGTAATTTAGTTGATTTAGACATATCTTCAATCCCCGCTCCCCGCTCTTCCATGAAATCCTACCACTGGCCCATCCTACTTCGCATACTGTTTTTACCGGTAACATTTTGCCTGGCGGGGTATCTTTTTTTGCATCATTTATCCGGTTTGTTTTATGGAATGCTGGTTTTGATATTGATCCAATTGGCCGAACTGTACAACTTCCACCAAAAAATTTATCTTGAGTTAGACCAGTTTGCCGAAGCCATCCGTTACCGCGATTTTTCCCGGCATTATAATACCAAAGGTTCTACCGTTGGCTTAGAAAATTTGCGGGTCGGTTTCAATGCCATCAACACTACTTTTAAAACTATTTCGCGCGAAAAGGAAACGCAATATCAATATTTACAGAAAATTTTGGAACTGGTTGGAACGGGGATTTTATCGTACGATGCAGAAACCGGCGACGTACTTTGGATGAACGAAACGCTGAAATCCATGCTTCTTTTACCGTACTTAAAAAACATCCGTTCGTTGCAAAAGCGCGACGGGCATTTGTACCGGGAAATCATCAGCCTTAAAAACAGCAACAGCACAATTGTTACTTTGCAAGGGCCGCAATCTTCCATCAAGATTTTGTTGTCGGCCACCGGGTTTCAAACCGAAGGGAAAAAGTATAGATTGCTGGCTTTGCAAAACGTAAACGAAGCGTTGGACGAAACCGAATCGCGCGCCTGGCAAAAGTTGTTGAGCGTGATGACGCATGAGATCATGAATTCCATCGCGCCGATTTCATCTTTGGCGCATACCTTGAAAAACCGTTTGCAGGAAGCCAATGCTTCTTTTACCGACCAAAAATCAGAATCGGTTTTGCTGGAAGATTTGGAACTGGGCATTGATACCATCCAACGCCGAAGCGAGGGCTTGCTGAAGTTTGCCGAGACTTACCGCAACCTGAACAAGATCACCACTTTAAACGTCAAAAAAGTTTACGTTAGAGACCTTTTCGAAAGTTTAAATACGTTGATGGAGCCAACTTTGGAACAGAAAAACATTGAATTGGACATTGTTTTAAAAGATCCCGGACTAACCGTAGAAGTTGACCCGATGCTGATGGAACAAGTGCTGATCAACCTTTTGGTGAACGCGATTGAAGCCGTAAAAGAACGCGAAAAGCCTTTGATCGTGCTTTCCGGATCTGTTTTGAACGATAAAAAAACCATCATCAAAATAACCGACAACGGCACCGGCATGGCCGAAGATTTACTGGAGCAGATTTTCGTTCCGTTTTTCAGCACCAAAAAAAATGGCAGCGGCATCGGTTTGAGTTTGTGCAAGCAAATTATGTTGTTGCACAAGGCGCAGATTCAAGCACAATCGGTAGAAGGGGAAGGGACGGCGTTTTTGTTGCAGTTTTGAGAAGTAATTAGATATTAGTTGTAGTTTTATACAATTTCAAAAGTAAAATTCCCTCGTAATGTATATTCCTAAAATAAATTTAACGACAGACAGAGACGAAATTGTTGCTTTTATGAAACAATTTAGTTTTGCAACAATCATTACCGCAAAAGACAATTTTCCAGTTGCAACACATTTGCCTTTTCTTGTTTCTATCAAAGACGACAATGTTATTTTGACTTCACATTTTGCAAAAGCAAATGAGCATTGGACTGATATTGAAAATGATAAAGTTTTAGTGATTTTTAGCGAACCTCATGCTTATATTTCACCAACAAATTACGATAAAGAATTAAATGTACCAACTTGGAATTATATTTCTATTCATGCTTATGGACAAGGGAAGTTAATTTTGGAAATAGAAAAGGCTTTTGAAGTACTCGAAGCAACCATTGACAATTATGAAAGTTCGTACAAACAACAATGGGGAAATTTGCCAGAAGATTATAAGTTAAAGTTGGTAAAAGGAATTGTTGCATTTGAAATTGTTGTGACAGAATTACAAGCAAAGAAAAAACTTAGTCAAAATAAAACTGAAGTTGAGCAGCAAAAAATTATTGACTCCCTTTTAACAAGTAAATATAGTAATGAGAATCTTGTGGCTAATTATATGCAAGAAAACCTTAAAACTAACAGATAAAAATATAATAATGGAAAATGTTGATTTAAAAGATCAGGAATTACTAAAGAAAATTGAAAAAGGTTTGGATTTAACTTTTAAAAAGTTGTTAAAAGCTAAACGCCAAACTGATGGTGTTTTTGTTTTTTCTGAAAATGGAAAAATAATAAAAGTTAAAGCCAGGGACATGAAAGATTAAAATATATGGTTTAAAACAATGCTTCTTTTACCCTATAAAATTTGTTCTTGTGTTTTATATATCTGCATACAACCAAACATAAGCTTCAATGATTTTTATGGCATAAAAGAAGCATATTTTCAATATAAATTGAAACAATTCCTTAACTATTATCAATCCCTAAACCACAAATAAAAAATGAAAGTAGCCATCTTGTTATTTGACGACTTTGAAACATTGGACGTATTTGGCCCTGTTGAAATTTTAGGCAGATTAAAAGACTATTATCAAATATCCTTTTATTCTCTTTTGGGCGGCCTAATCAATAACAGTCACGGAGTTTCAATTTTAACAAAAAATCTTGATGGCCTAAAAAATGGAGGCGATGTGTTTTTGATCCCGGGAGGCACCGGAACAAGAAAAGAAGTAAACAATGGTTTATTTATTGATAAAATCAGACAAATATCCCAATTAAGCAAATTTGTGCTTACCGTGTGTACAGGAAGTGCATTGCTTGCAAAGACAGGGCTTTTGGATGGTAAAAACGCTACCTCAAATAAAAGGGCTTTTAATTGGGTAATGACTCAGGGACAAAATGTGAATTGGATTAAAAAAGCCCGTTGGACGATAGATGGTAAATATTACACATCATCTGGTGTGAGTGCCGGCATGGACATGACATTGGGTTTTCTAAAAGATGTACATGGAATTGAATTTGCCAAAAAAGCAGCTTTTGATATAGAATACTGTTGGAACGAAAATAAAGATGTTGATGGTTTTTATGAGCAGTAAAAAAGAACTGCAACCATTATTTTATTTAAGTGCCGCATGTTATTACTTTAGTTTCACCTTTTTGCAAGTTGCCTTTATTTGTGCAATAAACCGATACAATGCCAAATAACCAAATCAAAACCTACCAAAACAATACACAATTAAAAACACCAAAAGCCCCTGAAGGATGGCAGGGAACACCTGTTGACCAAAAAGGTAAATTTGTGAACCTTAACCATCCTTTTGTCCCAAACTTTGCCGATGTTTTTCGTTGGAAATTGGAAAGCAGCCCTTTTAAAAAAGAAAAAAAGGCAGAAGTTTGGAACCCAACTGTTTTTAAAAATGATTCCTGGCTGAAAGGAACCGAAGATATTATTGTTTGGCTTGGGCATAGCACATTTTATATCCGTATTAATGGCACCCGAATAATAACCGACCCTGTGTTTGGCGATATTCTTTCTGTTAAACGCCGGTCTGAATTTCCTGTTGACCCACACCAGTTAACAAACCTTGATTATGTTTTATTGTCGCACGACCATCGGAACCACCTGGATGAAAAAAGTTTGAAACTATTATCAAAGCAAAACCCAAATGTTAGATACTTGACGGGATTGGGCATGAAAGAAATCGTACAAACTTTCACCAAATCCAACAAAATAGAAGAGGCAGGCTGGTACCAGCAATACGAAACCGGCAGCAGTCCCATAAAAATTACTTTTATTCCTTCCCGGCATTGGTCAAGCCGCAGTTTGCTGGATGCCAACCAGCGGCTTTGGGGAGGGTTTGTAATAGAAACGGCAAACAAGCGTATTTTATTTGGGGGCGATAGCGGGTACGATACACATTACAAACAATTGGCGACCATTTTTGGTTGTTTTGATTATGCCATTTTAGGGATTGGCGCTTATGAACCTGCCTGGTTTATGAGCACCAACCACCAGTCTCCGGCAGATGCGTTAAAAGGGTTTACAGAATTGAACGCCGCCCGTTTTATACCGATGCATTACGGTACTTTTGATCTTTCGGACGAGCCATTGAGCCAGCCTTTAAAAGATTTGCATACAGCAGCGAAGGGCCTTAACTTGGAAGGAAAATTGGATGTGTTGAGTATCGGTAAACCATTGGTTTTATAATTTGATTTCAGATGCTTCTTTTACCACCTAAAAATTGGTATTTAAAACTTGGATAATAATTCTAATTTTTATCTGATAAAAGAAGTATTTTTTATTTAGAAACTTGTAAGCAAGAAGATATGTTGGCTATAGTTCAACTGTTGAACGAGGGAAAAATCAAACCCGTTATAGCAAAGGTTTTTCCATCGGAACAGGCAGCAGAAGCAAAGCAATTTTTAGAGCAGATGAAGCCTGTTGGAAAAGTCATTTTAAAACAATAATTGATTTAGTTTTGTATGGTAACATTTAATATGAAACAATAAAATCAACTCTTTAATAATTAAAAAAAAGATGAACCAAACTATCATTATTATCGTTGGCATCCTGCTGGTTTTTGGGCTGATTGCTTATTTTTATTTTGCTTATGCTCCAGCTCCGAACAAACCTCAGCTTAGTTCAAAAATTGAACAGGCCACAATCCAAATAGCTAATCAAACGAGAAGTTATTTGTTCTACGTTCCAAAAGAGCTGAGTACTAAACCGGCGTTAATCATTGCTTTGCACGGAAGCGGGATGGATGCGGCTAAAATGCGGCAATGGACAGCTTACGAGTTTGACCAATTGGCAGACCAAAAAGGGTTTGCAGTGATCTACCCAAATGGTTATAAAGGGAATTGGAACGACTGCCGAAGCGGTGCACCTTTTCCGGCAAAAAAAGAAAATATTGATGATGTTGGGTTGATCCGAAATTTGATCGAAAAATTCAAAAAAGATTATGAAATTGACCCGGGCAAAGTGTTTGTATTTGGGT
The DNA here is from genome assembly GCF_041088075.1 of Mucilaginibacter sp. Taxonomy (GTDB): domain Bacteria; phylum Bacteroidota; class Bacteroidia; order Sphingobacteriales; family Sphingobacteriaceae; genus Mucilaginibacter_A. The sequence continues at coordinate 87,984 of NZ_JBGCVY010000058.1, forward strand.
TTTCAAATGGTGGACATATGGCTTTGCGCCTTGCTATGGAACAGCCGAATTTGATAGCTGCTGTTTCGGCTGTCAGTGCCAATATTCCAACGCCGGCCACTTGTTCCTGCACTTTAAAAGGGCAAACATCAAGGGTGATGCTAATTACCGGAACCAAAGATCCAATCAACCCATATAATGGGGGCAATGTAACGCTGTTTGGATTTAAAAAACTCGGGGCAGTGGTTTCTGCACAAGCATCTGCAGAAAATTTGACTGAACGGAATGGAATTACAACAAAACCTTTAACAGAAAAATTGTACAATGCAAAAGAAAATGACTTGGAAAAAAATAACGACATTTACTCGGAACGACAATCTTGGATAAAATCAGGGCAAACCGTAGTTGAACTTTGCACGATTAATGGCGGCGGACATGCAATTCCCCAGCCCAACTTTAGGTTTCCAAGATTGCTGGGCAAAACTTCTAAAAGCTTTGATGCACCTCAACAAGCTGTTTCCTTTTTTGGTATTTAAACTAACAAAAAGAGACTTTCAATTTTATAAGCAACTATCATTTTACATGCTTCTTTTATGCACTAAAAATTTGTAAACTTTCTAAAATAAAGGTGCTAAAAGCAGTATTCAAAATAATTTTTCAAACAAAAAGGAGTTTCCAACTTAACGGAAACCCCTTTTAATTTGGATGCTTCTTTTACCACTGCTTTTTAAGAGTTCAAAAGCACAAAGTTATGGTCAAATTCATTCTAATGTTTTTGTTAATCTTGCTGAACAAAATCTAAGATTGGGATTTACAATTTAAAAACATCGAATTTTAAGTTGTAAATAAAAAATGCAATTATTTAACTGCCCGCTTCAGGTTAACATGTAAAGGGTTTCCTTTATAGTCAATATCCAGTGCAATAGAATCAGTAAATACAGTGCCTTTATGCGGCAAGTCCAAACCATTCAAATTAACACTAAAAGTTATTTCTTTGTCGGTGGCTTTACCATTTTCAATCGCTCCTTTACCATAAGCACTTTCGAAACTGCCGGTAAGCTTTGTGCCGTCAACTTTAAATGTATAATCTAATTGCGAAGTATTGCCATCAGGGCTGTTCAAAATGCCTGTCCATTTGCCAGTTAAATCTGCGATAGTGGCCAAGGCAACACCGATGCTTCCAATAAGCAGCAGGGCAACGATAATTGTTTTTTTCATTTTCATTTGATTTAGGTTTAGAATTAATAATTATACCGGTAAGACTGCCAACAGGCAGATTAGGTTACAGCCCAAGATAAGTAATTATATTATAAAACTAAACAATTTTGAAGATTTAAATCAAAACAAAAAAGGAGTTTCCAATTTAACGGAAACCCCTTTTATTTTGGATGCTTCTTTTAGCACTACTTTTTAGGGATTCAAAAACACAAATTTGTGGTCAAACTTGTTTACATTAATTTTGCTGTCTTTGTTTGCAAATGGCACCTTTATCGTTACATTTGTTAATGATTTTGAATATACGGCATAAAGGTTTAAAGTTGTATTTTGAAAAGGGCGATGCTTCTAAATTACAACCTCAACACGTAAACAAAATCAGGTTAATCTTAACACGATTGGAAGCCGCAAAAACTTTAAGCGATTTAAATGTCCCGGGTTATGGTTTGCATCAATTAACTGGAGGGTTAAAAAATCATTGGGCAATTAAAGTTGATAAAAACTTCCGCATTGTTTTTCAATTTGTTGGAGAAGACGTTCAGGAAGTTGATTATTTGGACTATCATTAATTTGAGCTATGAAAATGACGATGTTTGATCCGGCCCACCCCGGAGAATTGATAAAAGAAACTTTGGCCGGTATCCGGGAAGAAACCGGACAAAAACTAACGGTGCTTCAGGTTGCCGAAGGTTTAGGCACTACACGCAAAACACTTTCTGCAATTATAAATGGCAAACAAAGTGTTACGCCAGAAATGGCTTTGCGTTTGGCAAAAGCATTTAATACAACGCCCGAATTTTGGCTGCACGTTCAGGAAAATTACGATTTGGCAAAAGCCCGCAAACAGGTTGATGTAGAAGAAGTAAAGGTATTTTGGCAGCCTCAAGTTGCTTAATCAATCTCAAAATGTACAGAAGAGTAGCTTAGAGTTTAATTTAATAGTTGCGAAAGATTGCAAAATAAAAAGGAGCTTCCTTTGCAGAAAACCCCTTTTTGTTTCGATGCTTCTTTTACCACTACTTTTTTAGGAATTCAAGAACACAAAGTTGTGGTCAAATTCATCCAATTTAATGTTGCTGTCTTTGTTTACTTTGCCAGCCAGAATTTGTTTGGACAATTCGTTCAATACTTTTTTCTGGATCACGCGTTTCAACGGTCGCGCACCAAATTGCGGGTCGTAACCCAATTGCCCCAACCAATCCAAAGCCGCATCGGTGGCTTCGATACGGATGCCCATTTCTTCCAGCGTGTGTTGCAACTGGTTAAACTGCAGTTTCACAATATCGCCAATTTCGTTCCGGCTTAATGGTTGGAACATAATGATCTCGTCAATCCGGTTCAAAAACTCCGGGCGTATGGTTTTGCGCAATAGCTCAAACAATTCGTTCTTGGTTTTGGCCACCACTTCGTCATGGTTGTAATCATTCATCAAGGAAAAATTTTCCTGGATAATGTTGGAACCAATATTGGAAGTCATGATGATGATCGTGTTTTTAAAGTTCACCACGCGGCCTTTGTTATCGGTCAAACGGCCATCATCCAAAACCTGCAATAAAATGTTGAACACATCCGGGTGCGCTTTTTCAATCTCGTCCAGCAAAACAACGCTGTAAGGTTTACGGCGCACGGCTTCGGTCAACTGTCCGCCTTCATCGTAACCCACATAACCCGGAGGCGCGCCAATCAACCGCGAAACAGCATGGCGTTCCTGGTATTCGCTCATGTCAATCCGAACCAAAGCTGATTCATCATTGAACAGATATTCGGCCAAAGCTTTCGCCAATTCAGTTTTACCAACACCGGTTGTTCCCAGGAAAATAAAGGAACCAATTGGCCTTCGCTGATCTTGCAAACCGGCACGGCTGCGGCGGATGGCATCAGAAATTGCTTCAATAGCTTCTTCCTGGCCGGCCACGCGTTTGTGCAGTTCGTCTTCCAAATGCAGCAACTTTTCCCGTTCGCTTTGGATCATTTTTGTAACCGGGATGCCTGTCCAACGGGAAACTACGCCGGCAATATCGTCCGCCGTAACTTCTTCTTTTAGCATCCGGCCTTCGCCTTGCTCGTCTTCTATTTGTTTTTTCAGTTTTTCAACTTCGGCTTCCGTTTCTTTGATTTTTCCGTAACGCAGCTCGGCTACTTTACCGTAATCTCCGGCACGTTCGGCCTGTTCGGCTTCCTGTTTAAAATCTTCTATCTGTTCGATTTTTGCGTTTACGTTATCCACCAAATCTTTTTCGCCTTGCCATTTGGCACGTACAGAATCGCGTTGGCTGGAAAGATTGGCGATTTCCTCGCTCAGCTCTTTCACCCGTTTTTCGTCGTTTTCGCGTTTGATGGCTTCGCGCTCGATCTCTAACTGCATGATGCGGCGTTCCAGCTCGTCAACCACTTCCGGAACCGAATCCATTTCCATCCGCAGTTTAGAAGCCGCTTCGTCCATCAAATCAATCGCTTTATCGGGCAAAAAACGATCGGAAATATAACGTTGCGACATTTCTACCGCAGCAATAATCGCTTCGTCTTTGATCCGGACTTTGTGGTGCGCTTCGTATTTTTCTTTGATGCCGCGCAAAATCGAAATCGCATCTGCTGTGTCCGGTTCGTCCACCGTTACTTTTTGAAAACGACGTTCCAAGGCTTTGTCTTTCTCAAAATATTTTTGGTACTCGTTCAACGTTGTCGCACCGATTGCCCGTAATTCGCCGCGCGCCAAAGCCGGTTTCAAAATATTTGCAGCATCCATCGCGCCTTCGCCGCCGCCAGCGCCAACCAAAGTATGGATCTCATCAATAAACAAAATAATTTCGCCTTCGGCCTGCGTTACTTCTTTTACCACCGATTTTAAGCGTTCTTCAAACTCGCCTTTGTATTTGGCACCGGCAATCAAAGCGCCCATATCCAGCGAGTAAACCGTTTTGGTTTTCAAGTTCTCCGGTACATCGCCTTTGATGATCCGAAAAGCAATACCTTCGGCAATGGCCGTTTTGCCAACGCCTGGTTCGCCCACCAAAATTGGGTTGTTTTTAGTACGGCGCGATAAAATTTGCATCACTCGGCGAATCTCATCGTCGCGGCCAATCACCGGGTCCAGTTTGCCGGATTCAGCATATTCGTTCAAATTGCGGGCATACTTATTTAATGAATTGTAAGTTGCTTCTGCATTCTGATCATTTACTTTATTATTGCCGCGCAGTTCGGTAATGGCTTTTTTAAGGTCTTTTTCTGTTGCGCCAAAATCTTTTAAAAGCGACGAAGTTTTATCGTTGGCAGCCAAAACGGCCAGCAAAAGATGCTCTACCGATACAAATTCGTCTTTAAATTCTTTGACGTAAGCCAATGCTTTTTGCAAAGTACTGTTGGTATCGGCCGATAGGTAAACATTACTACCGCTTACTTTTGGATAAGTAGCAATCAGTTCGTCCAACGAAGTATTAAGTCGGCTTGTATTAACGTTGATTTTTTTTAAGAGATAATTCACAACGTTTTCATCCACCAGCAACATGCCTTTCAGCAAATGCGCATTTTCAATCGCCTGCTGCTGGTTTCCGGTCGTGATCTCAGATGCTTTCTGGATCGCTTCCTGTGCTTTTATGGTATAGTTGTTTAAGTTCATATCTTATTCTGTACAAATACGTTACCAAAAATTTAAAATTGAAGCAGAAGGAAAAATTGTCATGCGATTTTAATTTTTAACGACAAAAGGGCAGGTTGTTTTTTATGGAAATCCTGATGCTTCTTTTACCACTATAATTTTATTCCGCCAAAGCTTCCTGGTAAAATCGCTGGTTAAAATTGATGAGGAAAAGCTCTTTGGTTGCACGCGTACAAGCCGTATAAAACCAGCGTAAAAAATCAGTGTTCAGCATTTCTTCGGTTAGATAACCCTGATCTACAAAAACCGCTTCCCACTGGCCGCCCTGCGCTTTATGACAAGTAACCGCATACGCAAATTTGATCTGCAAAGCGTTGAAATAAGGGTTTTTCTTCAACTCTTCCATCTTTTTTTGCCGACTGGCGATGTGCTCGTAATCCTTCATCACTTCTTCGTAAAAACGTTGGTTTTCGCTGTATGATAGACTGGGCGTTTCGGTGTATAACGTATTGAGCATCACCATACAATCTAACGTTAAAGCGTCGGCATAATCGGTAAATTCCAATTGCACGTCTGCAAACTGAAAGCCGTACATTTCGCGGATGTTGCGAACCCTTTTTATCTGCCCGATATCGCCGTTGGCAATAAAATCAGTGCTGGTTTCTTCATTGTCTTTTAACCAGAAATAATTGTTGCGCACCACCATCACAAAATCGCCGCCAGTCAGTTCTTCTTCGCGGTACAAAATCCGGGCGCGAACCTGCTGGTTATAAATGTTAGCGTTTTTGTTGGAACGACAGATGACCAACGTATTCTCCAAACCGTATTTATTATAAGCGTAGTTTAAACCTTCTTCCAGCCGTTCGCCGTTCATCCGGTAAATGTCTTTAAACCCTTGAGTCTTGATCTGCGGGTATTCTGCTTCTTCTTTTCGGATCAGGTTCCTGACAGCCGTAACGTTTTCCAAAATCCCGGAATTTTTTTCCTGCCGCATCACTTCCGTCAACTCAAAACTAAAAACACGGAGACGGAACAAATCTTTCAGCAACTTCGGTTCCAACGCCGCGCTGTTTTCAGAACCAACTGGCGGAAGTTGTGCCGTATCGCCAATCAGCAGCAGCTTGCAGTTCCTGGAATTGTACACAAACTCGACCAAATCGTGCAGCAAACTGCTGCCGTTTCCGTTGCTTTCATCCGAAATCATCGAAGCTTCATCTACAATAAATAAGGTGTCTTCGTGCAAATTATCAGCCGTTGCAAAATTCAAATCCGGTGTTACGGCACTCTTTTTACGGTATATTTTTTTGTGTATGGTAAAGGCTTTTTTGCCCGAATAACTGCTCATCACTTTTGCCGCGCGGCCGGTTGGCGCCAGCAAAAACGAAGCATAATTGTAGTTTTTTAGGAGTTTGACCAAAGCAGCCAACACGGTAGTTTTCCCGGTGCCGGCGTAGCCTTTTAAAATGAAACAAGTATCTTCATCAGCGCTGGTCAAAAACTGGTGCAGCAAATTAAACAGTTCCATTTGCTGCAAAGTTGGCGTGTGCGGAAAGGATTTGCGGATGAGATCTTCGTTCATATTCCTCAAAAATGAAACAAAAACCGTGAAAGTCAATTGCCAAAAATTTTTACTTTTGTTTACCGATGCACTTTGTCCCCATAAACTTTACCGATCCTGGTTTTAATCCCGCCTATACGGCTGATTTTGAATTGCTTGTTGTTATCAATCAACATCATTTTAGTTATGCCGTTCGTCATCCGGCCACACAAAGGTTGGTTCGGGTAAACACCGGAAATGGATTGGACGAACTTTGGAACGAGGAAAAAGGTTCAGAACTGATTGCATCAAATTATAAAAAAGTAAATATTGCTATCGAAACCCAAAGCTTTTGTTTGGTACCGAATGCTGTTTTTAGCCAGGAAGATTTGTTGGACTATACCAAATTTTTAGTGGTAAAAGAAGCAGATGTAATTTTGACGGATGAAATAGAAAACGGAGACAACACGGTTATTTTTACTTTTCCAAAAGAGGTGATCAGCAAGTTAACCGCACAATTTCAAACTTCAAAAATTGAATTTGCGCCGAAAGGATGGATCAAAGCGGTAATGCAGGCACAACTTCCTGGCCAGAATTTATATTTATATTTAGAAGAAAACAGGCTGCAGTTGTTGTTTCCCGAAGGAGAAAATATTCGTTTTTACAACCAGTTCGATTGTTCAACTTTAGATGAACTTGTTTATTTTACAGCTTTAGTAACCGAACAATTAAAATTGAAACCGGAAGAAACAACGTTGATTTTGTGCGGCAGGATAGAAGAAGGCGGCGAACAACAGCTTTATTTGCAACAGTTTTTTGATCAAGTTAGCTTGTTTAATTCTGCTGATTTCCGGCAGCATTCGGTTTTAAAACAAAACCAGGTTGCAAATTTTTTAGGTTTAGCTTGATGCGGATTATCGGAGGACGCTTAAAAGGGTTACGGTTAAACCCGCCCAACAACTTACCAGTTCGGCCAACAACGGATTTGGCCAAAGAAGCACTGTTCAACATTTTAAACAACCAGTTGGATTTTGAAGGTTTAAAAGTGTTGGATTTGTTTAGCGGGACCGGAAACATTGCGATGGAATTTGCTTCGCGGGACGCAGAAAAAGTAATTGCCGTTGATCGTGCGCAGCAATGTGTTTTTTATTTAAAAGACATGGCCGCCAAACATAAATTCCCGGAAATCATTGTTTTTAAGGCCGATGTTTTTAAGTTTCTGGAGATGGAAACCGAGCCATACGATTTGATTTTTGCCGATCCGCCTTATGATCTGGATAAAATCCCGCAATTGCCCAATGCTGTTTTTACCAGGCAATTATTGGTGGCCGATGGTTTGCTGATTATCGAACACCCAGCCTATCAAAATTTAAGCAACCAACCCAATTTCAGCGAAAAACGGATTTATGGGAATACGGCGTTTTCGTTCTTTAAGGGATAAAAGAAGCATTATGTTTAATTTAGTAAACATGAATATCAAACCAATTAAAACTAAACAAGATTATCAGGAAGCTTTAGCCAGGCTCGAAGTAATTTTTGATTCAGATTTAAATACTCCAGAAGGCGATGAATTGGAAGTTCTGGGGATATTAATTGAAAAATACGAAGACGAACATTTCCCGATTGGTTTGCCTGACCCAATTGAAGCCATTAAATTTAGAATGGAACAAATGGGATACAACCAACAAGATTTGGCTAAAATGGTAGGATTGAAAAGCCGTGCAAGTGAAATTTTAAACAGAAAGCGGAAATTATCTTTAGAAATGATCCGGTTATTGCATGAAGGCTTAAAAATTCCAACAGAAGTATTGGTTCAGGCTTATTAAATTTTGATTTTGTTGAATAATGAAAATAGCCCTTTTCCCAGGTTCGTTTGATCCGGTTACCAAAGCACACGTTGATATTTTGCAGCGTTCCATCAGCTTGTTTGATAAAGTCTATATTGGCATCGGTTTAAACAGCACGAAAAAACCTTTTATCGCACCCGAAAAACGCGAGCAAATGCTGAAAGCTGTTTTTGCAGAAGAACCAAAGGTTGAAGTGATTGCGTATGAAGGTTTAACAGTTGCCTTTTGCAAACAAATTGGTGCCAGTTACATGATCCGCGGAATCCGTACCGTTTCTGATTTTGAGTACGAAAAAGCGATTGCACAAATGAACCACGCCCTGGAACCCGAAATTGAAAGCATCTTTATTGTGAGCAAACCGGGTTATTCTTCCATCAGCTCCACTATTGTACGCGAAATTTTAAAATACAACGGCGATGTCAGCCAGTTTATCCCTAAAGCTGCGCTTCCTTTTCTTTGATCAAACCCATCGTATCCAAAACATCTAAAATAGAAGGATAAGTGTTTTCGGCAAGGATTGAAAATTTTTCGCGCGTAAACCAGCAGGCTTTGGTAATGCCTTCTTCCTTTTGCGGTTTCAGTTTATCTTGTCCTTCGGCCTTCATGCGGTACCAATGTGTTTTTTTCAGCGCCAGTTCGTCGTTGCGCTGCCGGTAAACGTGGTAGGTTTTGCAAATTTTCCGTCCTGTTTTTTTTACTTTGATGCCGCATTCTTCCTCCACTTCGCGCACGGCAGCTTTTTGGGTTTTTTCGCCTTCTTCAATTTTTCCTTTTGGCAAATCCCACAAACCGTTCCTAAAAATAACCAGGTATTCTTTGCGTTCGTTTTTCACCAAACCACCGGCCGCCTCAATTAAACGGATACTTTTAGACAGTTTCCTCAACGTTGTTTTGGCATTTTTGCACAAGTACAAAAAAGTTTGCTTGCCATCGGGTTTAGAAACTGATTGGTAGATCAGGTTCAGGTCGGGTTTTTCCACGTTCAGTTCCTGATAGTTTTGTAAACCTTTTGGCACCGCTTCGGCAACCACCAAATGCTTGTCGTTGATGTAAATATGGTAGCTTGTGTTTTGCATAAAATCTTTCCCAACAGTTTTCTGATCAGTATTTTTTGGTTTTTTCATCTGCCAAAAACAACACCAATTTTTAGTGGATAAAAGAAGCATGCACTTCAAACCCCCTTAAAAACCTTCGCCAAATAACGGAATAAATTTTACCGGCAAAAATATTTTTGAGGGCAGGTTTAAATTTCTATCGTAAAAATATTTGATGCTTCTTTTATGCCCATAAATTTTGTGCCCATCATTATTACGGAACAAAAACCACAAAGTAACAATGATTTTTAGGCGGTAAAAGAAGCATCGAAAATATTTAAACAAAATTGGCATTGATAAAAAAAATGCAAAAACTAAAAAAGCTTGCACCCATTGGATTTGATCCAACAGGCACAAGCCTTACCTATAATCAGAAATAATTTGATAAATTACATCAGCATCGGCAGCGCACTAAAAATAGTGCTGTAGTTTTCTATCGCAACTTCCAACTCAGCTTTAATATTGCTTGTTTCGCGGTGCTCGGATTCGGCCATGCTCAACAAACTGTTTTTTTCTTCGATATCCTGGCTTAATTTCTTTAATAATGATTGAATTTCCATGTCGTTTTAGTTTTGTTAACGCCTTTTACGAACGCTTCGTTATCAGGGTTACTGCTGTTGTTAAAAAAGTTATTAACAAATTGTACACATTAAAAATTAACGAAATCTTGCAGAAGGCAGATTTTTAAAAAATAAAAAAAGCAGTTTAACAATTATTTGATGCGGGGAAGTTGCGTTAAAACCTTTAAGATTTTTATCTTTGTTAAGCTGCGCCGACATTTAAAAAGCAGATGCCAGTCCGACAATTGATAGATAAATATGATTAAACCTTCCTGCCGGAAAGCAAATTCTCCGGAAATTGAATGCTACAATTTCAACAAAAAGCGTAACTGTTTTTTTAACCTGAAAACCGGCAGCCATGTTTGATAAATCAGAGGTTGCACAGCAGGTTGCAGAATTTTTGTTACAGATCAAAGCCATTAAACTACAGCCCGACAAACCTTTTACCTGGGCATCCGGCTGGAAATCACCTATTTATTGTGATAATCGTTTAACGCTTTCGCACCCTGCCATCCGCACTTATATCCGCCAGCAAATGGTGGCCATGATTCAGGAAGAGTTTGGTGCCGTCAGTTGTATTGCAGGCGTGGCTACGGCCGGTATCCCGCAAGGTGTTTTAATTGCCCAGGAACTGGGGATGCCGTTTTTATACGTTCGCTCGAAACCAAAAGAACACGGGACGGGGAATTTGGTGGAAGGCGAACTGCACCGCGGCCAGCGCATTGTGGTGGTGGAAGATTTGATTTCGACCGGTAAAAGCAGTTTGCAAGCGGTAGAAGCTTTGCGTGCAGCCGGTGGCGATGTTGCAGGTTTGGCTGCAATTTTTACTTACGGTTTGGACGAAGCGACCGAAAACTTTAAAAATGCGCGTTGCCGTTTCGCTACTTTGTCCAACTATGCGGCTTTAATTAAATATGCGGCTGCCCATCAATACATCAACGAAAATCAAATTGCGGTTTTACAACAATGGCGCGAAAACCCTGTTGATTGGGGAAAATGAATTGTTAAGATCAATGTTTTGTTATGACCACGATTGAAAGTAAAGTTACTGTTGATGCACCTGCGGCATCCGTTTACCAGTTTTTGGCAGATTTGAACAACCACCGCCAATTGATGCCCGAAAATATTACCGATTGGAAATCAACCAAAGACGAAGCCCGTTTTAATATTCAAAATATGGCGAAGCTGGTTTTGGAGATCACCAACCGCAGCCCAAATTCTGAAATTTTGATTGCTGCGATCGAAAATCCGCCTTTTCCCTTACAGTTAAAATGGGAATTACAAGAAGCCGGAACGCAAACTCACGCTTCATTTACCATTGCTGCCGAACTGAACATGATGATGAAAATGCTGGCAGGCGGCCAATTGCAAAAACTGGCCGATTATGAAACCGAGAGGTTAAAGGCGTTGGTAAAGGTGTAATAACACCAGCTACGAATCGCCTGGAGCCTTAAATTTTCATAATTTTATGGTTGATTTTCAGGAAAACGATGAAAGCGAAATACATAAACCCTTATACAGATTTCGGTTTTAAGAAAATATTCGGTGAAGAAGCGAGTAAACCTTTGCTCATTGATTTTTTGAACGCACTTTTGCCCGAACAAAATGAAATAATTGACCTGACGTTTAAAAATACAGAACAGCTTGGGCAAACGGATTTCGACCGAAAAGCGATTTACGATATTTACTGCGAAAACGATAAAGGCGAAAAGTTTATCGTAGAACTTCAAAAAGCAAAACAAAATTATTTTAGGGAAAGAACAATTTATTATTCAACATTCCCCATCCGGGAACAAGCTGAGAAAGGGGAATGGAACTACAACCTGAAAGCCGTATATTGTATCGGTATTTTAGATTTTACTTTTGATGATTATGAAACAGAACCGGAACGCAATGAAGTGCTTCATGTCATCAAATTAAAAAACCAGAACGGTAAAATCTTTTATAATAAGCTGACTTATCTATACCTGGAGATGCCCAACTTTACAAAACAGGAAAATGAACTGGAAACGCGTTTGGATAAATGGCTCTATTTCATTAAAAACTTAGAGGATTTTCAGCAAATACCAACTATATTTAAAGATGATGTATTCACTAAAGCTTTTGAGAAAGCAGAACTTGCCAACATGAAACAAGATGAACTGGACAAATACGAAACAAGCCTGAAAGTTTTTAGGGACAATAAAGCAACTTACGATTATGCCAAACAAACAGCTTACAATGAAGGCAAAATCGAAGGCAAAATCGAGATTGCAAAATCTGCTAAACTGATGGGGCTTTCTGTTACAGACATTGCTAAACTGACCGGCCTATCAGAAGAAGAGATAAGCAGGTTGTAATGCTTCTTTTATAGGTATAAAATCTATTTTATCAATTAATCTTTATAGTGTAACAGGATTGCAAGTTTTCCTATTGCTAAATATTAAAAAGCTTTTTCCTGCGTATATCTTTACAAATATAAATCTGCCACTATGAAAATCGCTCCTAATATGCTAAACCTTATTTTTGCCGCTTTGCTGTTTGCTTCCTGCGGACAAGCTTCTTCTTCTAATTTAACGGCTGCTGGTCTCCCCGGAAAAGACGGCGTTCGGAAAATAAACCTGGTGGCGCCAAAAGGCAAAGCCATTGCCGCTTTTGCCGAAGGTTGTTTTTGGTGTTCTGAAGAAATTTTTGAAGATGTGGCCGGGGTAGATTCTGTCATTTCGGGTTATTCCGGCGGAAACGTACCAAACCCAACTTACGAAAAAGTAAGTACCGGCACCACGGGTTACGCTGAATCGGTTTTGGTTTATTACAATCCGGCAAAAGTTTCTTATGCCGAACTGCTTAAAGTTTTTTATGCTTCGCACGATGCAACAACCTTGAACAAACAAGGCCCGGACGAAGGCACGCAATACCGTTCGGTTGTATTTTATGCTAATTCAACAGAAAAATCCATGGCCGAAACTGCCAAAACAAATGCCTTAAAATCAGGGATGTTCCAGCGTGCCATCGTTACCCAGATTTCTCCTTTAACTGCTTTTTACCGCGCCGAAGAATACCACCAAAATTATGCAAAACACAACGGCGATAACCCGTATATCCAAAATGTATCAGAACAACGTTTTCAGCAATTTAAGAAAACTTACAAAGGCAAGCTGAAACAATAAACCGCCGCTCTTTGCATTTTGATTTTTTTTAGCCTTGATACTGTTTTTATGCCGATAAAAACAGTATCAAGGCTTTTTACAGCAAACATAATTTTGTCAAAAAGGTTAACCAGGCAATTATAACCCCTATGCTTTCTGCACATCCAATCCAAAAAATCGTTGTTTTCCGGGCCTTGCAATTAGGCGATTTGCTATGTTCGATCCCGGCTTTTCGTGCTTTGCGCACCACTTATCCTGATGCGCAAATTACTTTAGTCGGTTTGCCCTGGGCCGATAGTTTGGTAACGCGTTTCCCGGATTATTTTGATGCTTTTATTGCTTTTCCAGGTTATCCGGGTTTACCGGAGCAGGAAATTTTCCCTGAAAAAATAACTGCTTTTTTGCAGGAAATCCAGCAGCAAAAATTTGATTTGGCCTTGCAGATGCAGGGGAACGGTTCTATCGTAAACCCTTTGGTAGAGTTGTTTGGCGCTTTTTATACCGCCGGTTTTTATCGGGAAGAAGATTATCGCCCAAGCCCTTTGTTCCTAAAATATCCGGAAGGCATTCCCGAAATCCAACGCCATTTGCTACTGATGAACCATTTAGGCATTCCTGCTGTTGGAACGGAACTTGAATTCCCGTTAAACAGCTATGATTATGATGCTTTCGACCAGTTAAATTTACAGATCATTCCACAGAAATACGTTTGCATCCATCCCGGTTCCCGCAGTGTTGAGCGGCAATGGCCTACTGCTTATTTTGCCGCACTGGCCGATTATTGCCAAGAGCAGGGATTTGATGTCGTGATTACCGGAACCGAGGATGAAGCCCACCTGGCCGAAGAAGTGATGCAAAAAATGCAACACGAAGCCTATAACCTTACCGGAAAAACCACTTTGGGCGCAGTGGCGGTTTTGATAAAACATTCCTTTGCTTTGATTTCAAATTGCACCGGCGTTTCGCACATTGCCGCTGCTTATGGTACGCCAAGTGTAGTCATCAGTTTGCATGGCGAACCGGAACGCTGGTCGCCATTAGACCAAATGAAACACCGAACCATTGATTGGAGCACCACGCCAAACTTTAATTTGGTAATGGAGCGTTTGGTAGAAGTTGTTGCTTAAACAGCTAAAGTTGTTTAAACTTTTTTCGGGCCTTTTTTTTGGCTGATGCTTCTTTTACCCTATAAAAATTGATTTTTGCATCGGCCTAAACCAATCAAAACAAATTGCCCACCAATTTTATATGGGTAAAAGAAGCATGGTGTAAAGCACAAAAAAATAAATTTAAACACGTTCTCTGTTTGCTGCTAAAACGTACACTTGATTAAACAAAAAAGGCCGCCCTGTTGCTACAAGGCGGCCTTTTTTGGTAAAAAATAACTTGCAGTTATTTTCTTGGTGAACCAGAACCAGTTGAGCCTGAACCAGATGTACCGCTGCCAGAACCGGAACCACTGCCGGAAGTACCTGAACCAGAACCACTGCTTCTGCCGCTTTTGCCTGAACGTGAACCGGATGTACCGCTGCCGGAAGTACCAGAGCCAGACATGCCAGAACCTGCACTACCTGAACCCATTGTAGTAGAACCAGAGCCGGAACCAGACATGCCAGAACCTGAACCAGACATACCGGAAGAACCTTTTCTCATTGAGCTTTTGTGTGATTTGCCCATTTTGGAAGATTTTCCGGAGTGGTGGCTGCCAGATGATTGGGTTTCAGATTGCATACCAGAACCAGAACCTGAAGAGCCAGAACCGGTAGAAGTGCTGCCAGAACCACTTGTTCCTGTTTGTGCGGATACATCCTGTACCGCCCACATAAACAGGGCTAAAAACATTGCCAAACTTAACTTTTTCATAATCGTTTAATTTTTTGATTTATTACTCTTACAACAACCATTTATAGTAAGAGGTTTTAAATTTTCTTAATAAAGTAAATTTTTTTATCCCGGATTAAATCATGGAAAAATAAGCTTGTTGGGCTTTCGTTTTGATACAGAATTTATACCGGTAAAAGAAGCATCAATGAGGTTTAAAGCTTGATGCCCCGTAAAAATTCATCAACCTTCATCCGTTTTTTGCCTTCCAACTGTACTTCTTTTAGGCTGATAAAACCATCGGTGCAGGCAAATTTTAAAAAAGTTTTGTGATCGGTTAAAAAAGCACCAGGATAAATTCCGGGATCGGTTTCTTGTTTTTCAGCTAAGAAAACCTTTAAAACCTTGTTGTTCAAATGCGTAAAAGCAGTTGGGTACGGGCTTAAACCACGGATAAAATCATAAACTTTTTCTACCGGCTGCGCCCAGTTGACCTGGCAATCTTCCTTAAAAATTTTTGGTGCATGTTTTAGTTCGACGGCTTCTTCATTTCCGGTCAAATCTTTTTGCGAAACCTCTTGGTAATTTCCGCTTTCAATTAACGCTACTGTTTTTACCAGTAGTTTTGCACCGATCTCCATCAGTTTATCGTGTACATCACCAGCCGTATCGGTTTCCAAAATGTTGGTTTGATCGGTCAAAATCAAATCGCCGGTATCAATTTCCTGCTTCAAAAAAAAGGTACTTACGCCAGTTTGCTTTTCGCCATTTATCACCGCCCAATTAATTGGCGCCGCGCCACGGTACTGCGGCAGGAGCGAGGCATGGAGATTGATCGTCCCTTTTGGCGGCATTTTCCACACAACTTCCGGCAGCATCCTAAAAGCAACCACCACCTGCAAATCGGCTTTAAAACTTTCCAACTCCTGTAAAAATTCCGGGTTTTTCAATTTTTCGGGCTGAAGTATGGGAAGTTGTTTTTGCAAGGCAAATTCTTTTACCGCCGATTGCTGAATTTGCCTGCCGCGCCCTGCCGGTTTATCGGGCGCGGTAACTACGGCAACCACTTCTTGTCCGGCTTGCAGCAAGGCATCCAGCGAAGCCACGGCAAATTCCGGCGTGCCCATAAAAATTATCCTCATTGGTGTTTCTATTTATAAAGCAGGTATTTTTTCCGCATCAATTTATATTCGCTTAAACCCGGCTCCCAGCTTTGGCGGATTTCCTGTTCCGTTTTTCCTGCTGAAATTTGTTCTTTAAAAGCAGAAACGCCGGCCAGAAAATCAATATTGCCAATCTGTTTGCTTTGTTTACGATCAAAAAACTTTGCTTTGTCCGGGTAAGCGTTAAACAAATCCATTATCCATTTCAGGTTGATTTTTCCGCTTTTACGCAAAGTTTCTGTATTGTAATTACGCAGATCCAAACCGTAACAAACCTGGTTTTGGTACAAAGGCGTTTCAGATTTTCCGGGAATGCTAACCGGCGTAAACGTAAAATCGTAAGTTCCTTTTAAATACGGGCTTCCCAAAACCGTAAAAGGCATGTAAGTTCCGCGGCCCTGGCTTACGGTTGTCCCTTCAAACAAACACAACGACGGATACAGTAAAACCGATTGCTGCGTATTCAAATTTGGCGAAGGGTTGACCGGCAAAGTATAAGCCATATCGTGTTTGTAGTTTTTGACCGGGATCACCCTGATTTTGCATTGCGCATTGTTGGGCAGCCAGCATTGGCCGTTGATCATTTTTGCAAACTCACCAATCGTCATGCCATGCAAAATCGGGATTGGATATTTGCCCACGCCCGATTTCAGTTTCATATCCAAAACCGGCCCATCAACATAAGCGTTTGGGTTTGGCCGATCCAAAATAATTAGTTCTTTGCCAAACTCGGCACAAGCTTCCATCACATCGCCCAAAGTATTGATGTTGGTGTAAAAACGGCAGCCCACGTCCTGAATGTCAAAAACCATTACATCTACCGAATCCAAATCGCTTTTTGAAGGTTTCCTTTTTGCGCCATAAAGCGAAACAATGTTGATGCCGGTTTTCGGATCCACCTCATCGCCAACTTTGGCACCGTTGCTGGCATTTCCCCTGAAACCATGTTCCGGGCCAAAAACACGCTTGATTTTGATGCCACGCTTTAGCAAACTATCCACACTCGAAACGTTTTTACTGCCGATGACCGAAGTTTGATTAACCACCATGCCCACGTTTTTACCTTTCAAAAGCGGCAAATACAATTGGGTTTGATCAGCGCCGGTTTGGATATTTGCGTTTTGCGCACAACAAAATTGTGCCGATAAAAACAGTATCGCGCAAAATAAAGCAAAGGTGGTTTTGGATTGAAAAAGGGTTTTCCGTTTAATCATCGTTTGTTGGGCCATGCTTCTTTTATCGGATAAAAATTGGTATCGGCAATAATAAAAAACTAAAACCGGCAAGTCTGCGTTTTCAGCTTACGTCTGCAAAAATATGTTTGGTATAAAACTGCATATTTGGCCAGATATAAAAAAATCAAAACCACGCCGTTTGAATATAGCCACTTTTATCGCCAGCCGCATTTCGTTCCGCAGCAAACGCACGTTTTCTAAAATGATCGTCCGCATTGCCATTACCGGTATCATGCTGGGTTTGGGCGTGATGATTTTGAGCCTGGCCATTGTAAAAGGTTTTAAGCAGGAAATCCGGGAAAAAGTAAGGGGTTTTTCGGGCGATATCCAAGTGGTAAAGTACGATTTGAATTCTTCCTACGAAAATTCCCCGTTTGTTGCCGACCCTTCTTTTTTGCGTGATGTTGCTCATAACAAAGCTTTCACGCACATCCAGCCTTTCGCCACCAAACCGGCCATTATCAAAGCAAACGATGCGATTGAAGGCGTGGTTTTAAAAGGTGTGGACGAAACCTACAACTGGAATTTCTTCAACAAAAACATGGCTTCCGGCCACGTTTTAAATTTAAAAGATTCGGCAGCGGCAGAAAAACAAATCATGATCTCGCAGTTTACAGCCGACCGGTTGAAGCTGAAAGTGGGCGATGATTTTTTGATGTATTTTGTGCAGCAGCCGTTGCGCAAACGCAAGTTTAAAATCATCGGTATTTTTAATGTGGGGGTAGAAGAAGTAGACAAAACTTACGTCATGGGCGCGCTTTCGCTGATCCGCAGGCTAAACAATTGGAAACCAAACGAAGTTGGCGGTTACGAAATCCAGATCCCGGAGTTTGGCCAGTTGCAACAAGCCAGTGAAACGCTGAGCAACATTTTGCCGGTCCAGTTCAAATCTTTTACCGTACAGGAATTTTACCCAACCATTTTTGAGTGGCTCAGTTTGTTGGATGTAAACACGCAGGTAATTTTGATTTTGATGCTGATTGTGGCCGTCATCAACATGATTTCGGCCTTGCTGATCATGATTTTAGAACGGACGAGCATGATCGGAATGCTGAAAGCTTTGGGCGCAAACAACTGGCGCATCCAGCAAATTTTCCTGTTAAATTCTCTGTACCTGATTGCGGCCGGTTTGCTGCTGGGCAATATTTTTGGCGTTGGTTTGAGTTATTTTCAACACCAAACCCACCTTTTTAAATTAGACCAAGCTTCTTATTACATGACTTTTGTGCCCATCCAACTCAACCTGTCGGATGTTTTGCTGCTCAATATCGGCACGCTGGTGGTTTGTGTACTGGTTTTGCTGATTCCTTCGATGTTGGTTACTTCCATTTCTCCAGTAAAGGCGATCAGGTTTAAGTGAAGTTTTGGCTTTATTTTTCGTCTTTGCCTTCCGGTTTTTTGGTTTGAAATTCCTGTCCTGACTCGTTTAAATTTATGGCGAAGTTACTGTACAATACTTCAAACTGCTTCTCGATGTTTTTATGGAAACTTGCGGGCAGCTTGGCCCAATCCCACAATTCCACCAAAATCGGAATGTTGCTGTTTGTTATTTTTTCGCGCAATTTCAGATAAACAGCAATCGGGAGCGGTTTCAAGTCTGGGCTTCGCGCTACCAAATCCAAATCGCTTCCATCGTGTGCGGTGCCGGTTACGCGGCTGCCGTAAGCCCAAACCTCCATTGGTGTTTTTACCGATGAAAAAATTTGGATTAAGGATTGCCGGTCTTTATCTCTTAATAACATGTTATAGTTGTGCTGATGTAAATGCTTTTGAAATATTCCAATTAAGTGGTATCAATATCCATCAGCCAATATCTTTTTCAAAAAATTTTTGTTTTTATGTTGAAAATTTGCAGGACGTTAAAATTGCCGCACCGTAAAAATCAAATGAAAACAAAAGCAAGTTTAAAAATTTATCTGCTAAAAGAAGCATCAACTTGATTAATCTCAATGGCTGGGGAAAAGCGCATGCTTCTTTTATCGGCAAAAAATTGGTAAGCATCAGCAAAGTGTAAACCTAAAATGCTTCTGTCAGTCAGCAGCAACAAATCCAGTCCTGATAACTGCTTTTCATTATAACTTGATAGCTTAGGCTTTTATTACAGATAATTATGGAAACGACAACAAATTATTCCCGGTTAGATACACTTTTTCGTCCGTTCCGGTTAAAATCATTAAACCTGAAAAACCGGATTGTGATGGCACCCATGACACGTTCTTTTTCGCCAAACGGTATTCCCGGCGACAATGTGGCCGACTATTATCGCCGCAGGGCAGAAGGTGAAGCCGGATTGATTCTTTCGGAAGGAACAGTGATCGGCCGGCCTGCTTCTTCCAACGATCCTAATATCCCTCATTTTTACGGTGAAGAATCTTTGGCCGGATGGAAAAAAGTGATCAACGAAGTACATGCCGCAGGCGGTGCAATGGCACCACAAATTTGGCATATGGGCATTATGGCACCGCAGGGAAGCTGGCTGCCGTCAACGCCTTTTGAAGGCCCATCAGGTTTTGTGGCCGAAGGCGTGCAAGGCGGTGTAGCCATGGGCGAAAATGCTCTAACTGATACTATTGCTGCTTTCGCCAGTGCCGCTGCGGATGCCAAGCGTTTAGGTTTTGATGCGGTAGAGTTACACGGTGCGCACGGATATTTGATCGACCAGTTTTTTTGGGGTGCTTTTAACCAGCGTACCGATGCTTTTGGCGGAAAAACCATTGCCGAACGCAGCCATTTTGCGGTAGAAGTGATCAAAGCAGTCCGTGCTGCTGTTGGCGAAGATTTTGCGATCATCATCCGTTTATCGCAATGGAAACAACAAAATTTAAGCGTAAAATTAGCAAACACACCAGATGAAATGGCTGCCTGGTTAAACCCGATGGCCGAAGTTGGTGTGGATATTTTCCATTGCTCGCAACGCCGTTTTTGGGAGCCGGAGTTTGAAGGTTCTGACTTGAACTTTGCCGGCTGGGCAAAAAAACTGACCGGAAAAGCAACCATTTCAGTTGGTTCTGTTGGTTTATCGGGAGAATTTATGGCAGCTTTCGCCGGAGAAGCTTCTCAGCCAAAATCATTAGAAGAATTGGTAAACCGGATGGAAAAAGGCGAATTTGATCTAATCGCCGTTGGCCGCGCTTTACTGGCCGACCCGGAATGGATCAAAAAAGTAACGCAAGGCCGCACCAACGAATTAAAAGGCTTTACAAAAGAAGCATTGGGCACGTTGGTTTAATTTACAAAATACTTCTTTTACCACCTCTTTTTATACAAGGCCGGAAACATTTCCGGCTTTTTCTTTCTTCAAAAATATCCAAACCAGATTAAAAAAGAAATAAATTTTATTACTGGTTAAACTGGTTGGGTTTTTGCAAAGCTAAACGCAAAACTAAAACAACTAAAATGGAACAAAAACCAACCCAGCTTCCCGGCGATGAAAAGCAGGAATCCCAGCCCGGAATTGAAGAACAAATGAACCCAAAGCCCGAATACATCAGCGAAAGCTACCAGGGTTCGGGCAAATTAGAAGGCAAAAAAGCTTTAATTACCGGCGGCGATAGCGGCATTGGTCGTGCTGTTGCCGTACATTTTGCCCGCGAAGGTGCCGATGTAGCCATTGTTTATTTGGGCGAAGACGAGGATGCGGAAAAAACAAAAGTTTTGATTGAAGCGGAAGGCGGCAAAGCATTGTTGATAAAAGGCGACGTGAGCGACCCGGAAACCAGCGTAAAAGCTGTGCAGCAAACGGTGGAAGCTTTTGGCGGATTGAACATTTTGGTGAACAACGCCGCGCAGCAATTTCCGCAGAAAGACATTGAAGGCATCAGCAATGAGCAGTTGGAAAAAACTTTTAAAACCAACATTTTCGCGCATTTTTACTTTGCAAAAGAAGCATTGAAACATTTTGAGGAAGGCGATTGCATCATCAACACCACTTCGGTTACGGCTTACCGCTCGTCGCCCAATTTGTTGGATTATTCGTCTTCCAAAGGAGCCATCACGGCTTTCACACGTTCGTTGGGAACCAATTTGGCCGAGAAAAAGATCCGTGTAAACGGCGTTGCGCCCGGCCCGATCTGGACACCGCTGATCGTTTCTACTTTCGACAAAGAAAAAATCGAAAAATTTGGAAAAGAAACACCAATGGGCCGCCCTGGCCAGCCATCAGAAGTTGCGCCGGCTTATGTTTTCCTGGCTTCGCATGATGCTTCTTATATCACCGGCCAGATTATCCACGTAAATGGCGGCGAAGTGGTGAATGCGTAATTCAATTTAAGAATGATAATTTTATAGGCCGGATCATTTCCGGCCTTTTTTATTCAAACCGATGCTTCTTTTACCCGATAAAAATCCAGATCAAAACCAGGAAGCCATTGTTTTGCTGGAAAAAGAAATTGCTTTGCTGGAAGCCGAACTGCGCGGGTTGGAATCCAACTTAAACGTTTTTCAAACTAAAATCCGTTCGGTTTTATCAATCCAAATTAGCCGTATCCGCGCTTTGACCGATCTTTACAAATCTCAAAAAAAGGCAAAAAAACTGAAACGGCTGGAACAAAAAAAGCGCGGCAAAAATTACAAAGAGCCGCTTGATTTGAAAATAAACCATGCTTCTTTTACCGCACCAGATTTGGTTTCTGCGGATGACAAGCAGGAACTGAAACGTTTATTTAAAGAAGCGGTGGTGCAAATCCATCCCGACAAATTAATTAATGCCGATGTAGATTTAAACAAATGCGCTACTGATGTTACCGCCAAACTCAATGAAGTGTACCAAAGCGGCGACCTGGAAGAGTTGAGCCGTTTGCACGAGTTTATTATCAGCGGAAATGCGTTGACTTATGTTCCTGAGCAGCCTCAAACTATCAAAAATTCATTTGTAATGATCCAGTTTTTGCAGGATAAAAAACGCCAATTGTTACAGTTGATTACGGAAATTAAATCATCAGAACTTTATCAATTGTGGACAAACGGAAGAGATATTGAAACCATTATTGCCGAACTGAGATTGGCTTTTGAACGTCGGATCATTGTAATGGAAAAGCGGACCAGATAACGCCAACACAAATTATAAACGCAACTGTTAAACCGGAAAGTTTTAAATAATCCATGGATATTATACCTCATTCTGATCCGCAGAACGCTGCCATAACTGAAAAAGAGACTTTAGTTTTTTTGCATTATTTTGGTGGTTCGGCGCAAAGCTGGACTTGGACGATAGCACTTTTACAGCAGGAATACAATTGTATCGCCTTAAATTTGCCTGGTTTTGGCGGAGAACCTGCGCTGCCCGAACCTTCTATTGCAAGCTTTACTTCTTTTATCCAGCAAAAATTGGATGAGCTGAATGTTGAATCGTACGTGCTGATCGGGCATTCGATGAGCGGAAAAATTGCTGTTGATGTGGCTACCAACGATCCTAATTTTTCGGTCAGGCATTTGATCTTGGTGGCGCCTTCCCCACCAACTGTTGAACATATTGGCGATGAAGAATTGCAAAGGATGCTGATCCATCCAAACCAAAAAGAAGCCGAAATTACTTTAAAAGGCATAACCCTAAAACCTTTGACGGATGAACAGCGGGAATTGGTGATACAAAACAATTTGGAAACCGACCCGAAAACTTGGGACTGGTGGCTGCTGGAAGGCGTACACCATTCTATTGCAGAAGATGCGGCAAATTTGTTTTTGCCGATCACGGTTTTGGCTTCC
The DNA here is from genome assembly GCF_041088075.1 of Mucilaginibacter sp. GTDB lineage: Bacteria > Bacteroidota > Bacteroidia > Sphingobacteriales > Sphingobacteriaceae > Mucilaginibacter_A. Next base: position 110,861 of record NZ_JBGCVY010000058.1, read on the forward strand.
GAAGATGACCCGGCCATCAGTTTTGAAAGTATTTTGAAGGAAACCATGCCGCATTTGCCCGATGCAAAACTGATCACGACAAAAGGTGTTGGCCATTTAAGCCCGATGGAAGCACCGGAATGGCTGGCCTCGGAAATCAAAACAACACTAGCCAAAGATTAGTGCATACTGTTTTTACCGGCAAAAAAATGGTGCTTGATATCAGCTATGAGCCATTAACCATTAACCATCAACTATTAACTAATACAATTGAAACGCTACCGTTTTTTTGAGTTTGAAGATTACCATTGGTTCCCGGATGTATTGCGCACTGGTATGTTGGACTATTTGCGTTTTTTGATACGGTTGCTGCGCGTTTATAATTCCATCACACCCGTTTTATTGGAAGTTTTGGAGAAAACCGGAGAAACGCAAATTGTAGATTTGGGTTCGGGCGGCGGCGGGCCGGTGTTACAAGTCAGGCAAAATTTAAACTTGCAAAACAAGCAGGTTGCTTTTATTTTGACAGATAAATTCCCAAATTTGGATGCCTGGCGTTACTTGCGAGAAAACACAAACCAGCAGATTGATTTTTATCCAACATCGGTTGATGCGGAAAATGTGCCCGAAACTTTGCACGGAATCCGTACTTTGTTTTCAACGGCGCACCATTTTCGGCCAGCACAAATCAAAGCAATTTTACAAGCTTCAGTCAATCAAAAGCAAGCCATTTGTTTGTTTGATGGCGGCGATAAAAACTGGTTTTTCCTGTTGGGCTCGCTGATTGTGCACCCGGTAGTTTTCTTTTTTTGCACACCATTTTTGCGCCCTTTTAAAATTTCCAGGTTGGTTTTTACTTATCTCATCCCGCTTATTCCGCTTTCTACTATTTGGGATGGCTGTGTTTCACTTTTGCGTTTGTACCAACCGCAGGAGTTTTTACAATTGGCACAATCTATCCCCACAAAAACCTATACTTGGAAAGCGGGTAAGACCAAAAACAACTTGGGCGTGCATGTTGCTTATTTAATTGGATATCCAAACTTGGATACTGAAATTTAGGTGGTAAAAGAAGTATTGGTTTCGAACCCAAAAAATATTTCAATAAATCCAATTGTATTTTAAAATTTCAATCTTTAAATTATAACTTGTACAATTGCAAAAAATACAAATTACAACATGCCTCAACCTTTTGATTTTTCTGCAGATTATATCTTAGAAGATGATTTCGTGCAGCTTCGCCCGTTAACAGAAAACGATTATGAAAGCTTGCTGCCTTTTGCTTTGAACGAACCCGAAACTTGGAAGTATTCGATGGTTCCGGTAGCGGGCGCGCAAGGGTTAAAAACTTATATTGAAGCTGCTTTGGCCGCGCGGGAAGCAAAAAAAGAATATCCTTTTATTGTGTTTGACAAGCGGCGGCAAAAGTATGCGGGCAGCACGCGCTTTTACGATATTAACTTGCCTTACAATTCTTTACAATTGGGTTTTACCTGGTATGGAAGCCAGTTTCAAGGAACCGGATTAAACAAACATTGCAAGTTTTTACTGTTGCGATTTGCTTTTGAACAGATGGGGATGGAGCGCGTAGAATTCCGTGCCGACAATAACAATAAACGGAGCATTGCCGCTATGCAAAGTATCGGCTGTACCATCGAAGGCGTGTTGCGCAGCCATTTGCCCTTGCCCGATGGAACACGCAGGAACACCATTGTTTTAAGTATTTTAAAAGAGGAATGGTTTGGCACGGTAAAAGAAGCATTGCAAAGCAAGCTACAATAATGGCTATTTGAAAGGGTTGATGATGGTAATTTTATCTTCGATCATTTGCTTCGTCGCGGTTAAATTGGTAACCTTTTGTATCAATGGCCAATGCTTCAAACGTTACTTTTTTTTGTAAGGCATGTTTCGCTAAACCTTCATCTTTTGCGAATACAATCATTTCAATCTCCTTCCCAACATAGTTTTCAGGGATAACAACCGAAATTGTTTTTTCGTTAGGGGTAATTGTTGTGTGAAGCATATTTAAAATTTTAAAACTTTTAATTGTTAACGATAAAATTACAGCTTAAATATACAATAACAAAGCTTTAACAAATCACCGACTTCACGTCAAAATCCTACTGGGTTTTTTACTTATCAACCTTGATTTTTAACCGATAAAAACAGTATCATTATTTTCAGTTTCTTTTCCCTAACAATAATTGCTTACAACCTAAACATTACTTGTGTTTGCAAAGTTATCTAAGTATGAAATCTGTAACCGCAATTATCGAAAGCCCGAAAGGGCAGGGCCATAAATATGATTATGAACCGGAAAGCCACTGTTTTAAACTGATGAAAGTTTTGCCCGCAGGATTGGTTTTTCCGTTTGATTTTGGTTTTATCCCGAAAACGAAGGGCGAAGACGGCGACCCGCTGGACGTAGTGGTGGTTTCTGAAATCCCAACCTTTCCAGGATGTTGTTTAGATTGCCGCATCATAGGCTCGATAAAAGCGAACCAAACAGAAAAAGATGGCGAAACCGTGCGCAACGACCGTTTTTTGGCCGTGCCCGAAGTTTCGCAATTATTTAAAGAAACAGAAGATATAGACCATTTGCCCGGACATATTGTAGACCAGATCGAAAACTTTTTTAAGAACTACAACGAGCAGGCCGGCAAAAAATTTGAACCGATAGAAAGGGTAAATGCCGAGGAAGCTTTTAACATGATTAAGTTTGAATAAAACCCAGATGCCTACCGAAAACCCCGTTATCCTCACCCTGAAAATTGACCCTGAAGCGGCTGCTTATTTTACCGATTTGCGCAAGCAGCATTTCCCTGCGGAGCGAAATTATCTGGACGCGCATTTAACCTTGTTCCACCACTTGCCCGCAAGTGAAGACACCATATTTGAGGCGGTAAAAACAGTATGCGCCATACAAAAGCCAATGGTTTTACAAGTTACCGAAGTTGTAAGCATTGGTGCCGGCGTGGCATTCAAAATAGAAAGCGCAGAACTAAAGCAACTGCACAAAAACCTGCAGCAACAATGGCAACTTTGGCTAACGCCGCAGGATAAGCAACCGCTTTGGCCGCATATTACCATCCAAAACAAAGTTGACCGGCAAACGGCTGTACAATTGCAGCAAGCGTTGAGTTTAGATTTTAAGCCTTTTGAAATTCAAGGGTTGGGTTTAACGTTTTGGGAATATTTAAACGGTCCGTGGCGGTTGATTGAGAATGTTGATTTTGAAGGTTAAATAAATAGAAAATTTAGAACACACCCCTGGCCCCTCTCGAGAGGGGAAGCATGACGGAGACCTTTCTATCGTTTACCTTTCAGCCTTTCACCCTCCAACCTTTTACCTTAATTACTGCACTTTGTACCGATAATTAAACCGGCCAATGTTGCCGTCCTTATCAATACCTTCGGCAATAACGCGGTAGGTGCCTTTTCCGTCCGAATTGTAGAATTCAAAAGCAGCGTTTCCTTTTGCATCCGTCAGCACATTTGGGTTCCAGTAAATGGTACTGCGGTAATCCAAACCTTGCATCGTACTTCGGCTTACCTCATATTTGGGCGAGTAAAAAACGCGGCTGTTGCTATAACCTTTGGGCACAAATTTTACAACGCTTGGCTGCGGAAGCAAATCTTCCAAATCTTTCATGGTTACTTTTTTCCTGACCACTTTTTTCATGTTCACCACCAAAACGCCGTTTGTGTTGTACGTGCGGTTGATGCCGCTCAATTCGTCTTTTAGAAATACTTCAACAGATTCTACATCAGGTGCTTCCAAGCTGTTGAGGTAATTGATATCAACCGGCATCCCGTTGACAAATACCTGCACCGGTGTTTTATTTCCGTTCTGGTAATCGCGCCGTACAAACAGGTTGTTATCTACATAAGTTAAACCTAAAAGGCTGCCTTGCAAACAAGTTAAAAACTGGTTGCAAGGCGTCAACCTGTCGCCTTGGATTACCTGGTCGGGCATACTGCTCAACCCTGTTAAAGCCGGAAAATCAAGGTGGCTTGGTTTTTTTACGTTCGAAACACCTTTTACGGTTACTTCTTTCAATGTCCGGCCGTTAAAATATTGCCTTTTGCTGTTTTGCAGATAAGTGTTCAACGTGCTATCAATATTCAATATTTCGTCCGGCGATTGCGGGTTTTTGCTGGCGGCTTGTGCGGAAGTTCCGTTGAGCATGATCATCATGTTCCGGCTGTTTGAATTGCCTTTTGCGCTCAGGATCACTTGTGAAGAATCAATCACCAAAACTTTGGGAAAAGTAAAAATACCGTTTGCATCCGTTGCGGCCTGCGAAGTATAATTACGGTCGGGAACCTGTAGTTTGACCACGCCGCGCGAAATCGGCATTCCGGTCAGATCACGCAGGGTGCCGGAAATATCTATCCCGGCTTCGGGCAAAAACGTAACCGGCGGATAAGTGCCTGCTAAAATTGCCTGGTAATTAAACCGTCGGTAACCTTGCGTCAGCATCAAAACATCCAGATCGGCAGCGGTTTGCTCGTTTGGGTTTTTAAAATAATAGTTTGGTTTCTCGATATAACCTTTTAGATCAGAAGTCAGGAGCAGGTTGGTTAAAATCGTTGTTTCGGCGTTCTCGTCAAAAGGGATTTTACTTTCATCAATTACGGCAACAGACAAACTGGCTTCTGCCGACAGCGTTTTGTTTTTTGTGGTTACGTTGATCCTTACTTTTTCGCGCGTTAGATAATTGGTTTTGGCCGAGTTTAAGGCAATATCCAACTGGTCGTTGTGCTGGATAAAAAACAAACGTTCGCAAAGTGGTTTCCCATCTGATAAAAATAGGGTGAACTGGATAATGCCGGTCGGGAATTTGGTTTTTGGGATAGCGGCACTGTAAACAATATTTTGAAGCGAACTTTGCGCTGCATAACAAATGATATTGCCAACGCGGCCAACCAAATAAAAGCTTTTGTTCTGGTTCTTTTTCAAAAAAGCCTCATTGGTTGAAATGCGGAGCAGCAGGTTGGTTGGGTCAGCGTTATTAATGGACATGCTGATGCCTTCGGGATTCACGCGCGGCAGGTTGACCGTACTTTTAGAACCATCTGCAAAAACAAGGTTTGCGCGGTATGTTTTTCCTGCTTCGGCCTGCATCACAAACGAACCCATACCAAGATGTGCGGCGTTAAATTCGGCTACCGTTTTGCCGTCGTTATCGGTAACGGTTCCTTTCACGCTGATGCCCAAACCGTTTGGGCCTACTGCTTTTACCGCTACTTTTGTGCGGGTGCCGACAATCATTTCGCCGCCTTCCGGAAAAAACTGAACGTCTGCCGTAGCAGTTGCCGTACGCAAAGGAAACGTGCTGGTAACTGATTTTTTATCGTTGGTGCTGATGGCGGTAAACAAAGTCCCGGCTGTAAGTGCCGTGTTTTGTTTGCTGGTAATGTTGACCGGCAAAAACCCTTTTTGGTCTGTGGTGCCTTTGCCTTTGGCCACGGTTTCGTAATCTACATCTACATGCCAGCTTACTTTTTTGTTGGACAAGGGCACGCCGTTTTCGTCCTGGAAATAAATCCCGGCGTTGATTTTAGACGGGTTTTCTTTACTTGTTCCCGAAAAAGAAATGCGCGTTACCACGTTGTTTTCGATCAAATCGCCAACAGCAATATTTTTGTTGAAGAAGTAATCCGGGCCGTCGTTGCGCATATAATTGGTGTAAGCGCGGATATGGTAATTTCCCTGTTTGTAAATGAGCGGCTGCAAAGTAACATCACCGGAAGCCATGCTGTTTACAACGGGCAGTTTCAGGGTTTGCACCAAAGAATCGGTATTGGTAAAAACATCCACATAAACAATTTTACTGAGCGGCGATGGTTCGTGCAAGCCAATGGTTACGTAAGCTTTAAACCAAATGGTATCGCCAACGGCATAATAAGGTTTATCAAAATGGAGGTAAACTTTTTCAACCGGCCGCCCTTCGGCAAATTTCCCGGTTTTGGTAAGGATGGTTTGGAGGCTGACGGTATCTTTTTGCGCAAACGCTTGGGATAAAGGAGCCGAAAAAAGTATGGATAAAAGAAGTATCAGTTTAAAACGAGGCATAAATTTGTGTTGTAGCAAAATCAGGCTAATATAAACCTTTCGGCCCAACCTTATAACAAGCAAATTTAGTTTAACATTTTTTTACAACTGCGGGAAGGCTTGGAAAGGTAACGTGAACCAGAAAACCGAACCGTTTCCTTCTTCGCTGTTTACACCAATCTCGCCGTGCTGCTGGCTGATGATTTGTTTGCTGATGTACAAGCCCAAACCGGTCCCGTTAAACCTTTTGTCGTTTCTGTGGGCGCGAAAGTAGCAATCAAAAACATGCGGCAAGCTGGCCGCAGGAATGCCGACCCCGGAATCCTGAACAGAAACTTTCAGTTCGTTGGCTATGGTTTCTACAAAAATTTTGATAGGACCGCTTTCCGGGGAATATTTTATGGCGTTGGAAATCAGGTTCACCAAAACCTGTTCAATGCGTGTGGCATCGGCATAAAGATCAACCGAAACGTTGCCTTCAATTATAATTTCGTGCTGCTGGCTTTGGTAACGAAAAGATTCGACCGTATTGTTCAACAAAGCAGCAAAGTTAAAAACATCTTTTTTGATGGCCGTTTCGCCGTATTGCAAAATGGTGATTTCCTGCATATTGTTCACCAGTTTAACCAGCCGGTTTACCTGCGTTTCTGCTTTCAGCACCAATTCCAGCACCAGGCGGTTTTCTTCTTTTTGGGTGAGTTCTTCCAGCATGTTGAGAAAAAGCATGATCGTGGTGATCGGCGTTTTAAGTTCGTGGCTGGTCATGCTCAACATTTCTTCCTGCTTTTTTAGCTGCTCGTAGTTGGATTGATACTTCTTTTGCAGGGTAAAAAAAGTATCGGTATCGGCACTGTTGGTTGCAAAAAAATGCTGACCGTAGAGGGCAGTTGAATTTTCGGCTTCATTCGTAGTTACACTTTTGTTTTCCATGGCGGTCAGTTTGAGCGTAAAGTTTCTGCATGTATTTTTATGTGGTAAAAGAAGTATGCGGCAAGACCTGGAAATGCTAAATTGCTGTTGGAGCTATTGATCGCCCAAATGTATTGTTCTAAATGTGTTTAATCTTTTGATTGACTTTATTTAACATTCTGATTACAAACCTGTAAGCTATAAAAGGAAAATTTTGCTTTATAAAACCATATTTTACCGACTTGTTAATTTTATCTATCAAAACCTGAGGCAACAGCGTTAAGCAATTTAAACGACACTGATTTTATAGGGGTAAAAGAAGCATGGCTGATAATTATTTTGTCTGCACAAGCCCCGGTTTTCAATCAATCCTTAACCAAACCCAACCTTTGCGAAACTTCATAACCCGGATCGGCCACTGCTGCCACAATTTGCGCTTGTCCGGCCAAAAAAGCGGCCGCATATTCCTGGTGCAACACACGCTTTGGCAATTCATTCGGATAAAATTCTAAATCCCACAAACCGGCCTGGTGCCAAATGGTTAGATGGTCCCAATCCGGCCGGTCAATAATCGGGTAAATACAAATGCCCCAAAGCGGAATGTTATTTTGAAGTAGGATTGCCGTTTCATCCGCAATGTATTTAATCCATTTTGGCCGGTCTTCTTTTGGGTGGCTGGTTTCTGATAAAACCACCGGCCGCTGGTAACGCTGGTAAGCCTCAGTAAGCAAACTGCTAAAAGGGCGGAAACGGCTGTCGCGCGGCTCGTCAATCCACTTTAAATAATCGTGCGTGGTACTAACCCATTGGTTGTTGTAATAATAATTAAAGCCCAAAATATCCAAATAATTGGTAGAACCGCCAAGCTCCGGGCAAATTTTGCCGGATAAAATATCGAGTACCTGATACTGGTTTTCGTGCAACGCTTTAGCCGCCAACAATTCTTCTTCGGTGGCATTAAACGGCGGCACAACTTGTATCAATGGTTCCGTCGTCATGATCCTGACAGAAGGGTCAACTTCGCGCATGGCCACAATACCATCAATATAGGCGCGTACCAAAGCGTACTTTAAATCCCAGCCCTGGTTTACGGCATAAGGCGTAGTTCCGCGCACTTCGCCGCCCAGCCAGGAAATGAAACCTACTTCGTTTATCGGTGTAACAATCAGCACGTTATCCGGGCTAACCGAACGGTAAAATTGAACAAACGCACGGCACAAAGCGGCAAAACGAGGCGCAAAATGCGGATGGTTGGGCGTTAAATCTGCCGGAAAACCAAAATGGCAAATATCCCAAACCTGCTGGATGCCGTTGGCTTTTCCTTTTTCAACCATCATGGCAACCGTTGTCCAATCGTATTCGTAGGGCTTTTTTTCCACGTGGCTCCATTGGATTCCCTCGCGTACTGTTTTGATATTGAACTGTGAAAGGTTTTGGTAATCTTCGTCTATCAATTCTAAATGGGCCGTTTCTTTCAGCAAATCCACACGGTTTCCGTAATAATTTAACTGATCAGTGCATTCGTAGCCAGCCATCCAAAAGGAGCGGAAAGGGTTTTTGTTCATTCTTGTGATTTTTGTGTCGGAAATATAAGTTTTAACAGAAAGGCAGCTATTTTGTGCTGCCCTAATTTATTGCACCTGAAATTTTTATGGCACCATAATTTCGCCGCGCATATAAGTGATGGCCTTGCCGGAGATCAATACCCGTTCGCCTTTATCTTCGCACCAAATTTCGCCTTTTCTTGCCGAAACTTGGTAAGCACGCATACTGTTTTTACCCAGCCTTTTTGCCCAATACGGGATCAGCGTGCAGTGCGCCGAACCGGTAACCGGATCTTCGGGAACGCTGCAAGACGGCGCAAAAAAGCGGGAAACAAAATCAACTTCTTTGCCGGGAGCGGTAACGATAATGCCAATCACGTCAATCTTTCCCAGCAAAAAGAAATCGGGTTTTAGGTTGATGACGTCTTCTTCCTTTTCGTAAACCACAAAATAATCCCGCGCTTTTTGGATGCTAATTGGTTGAACATTTCCGCCTAAAGCTTCCAATAAAATGTCCGGCGTTTCACAAAGCTGTGGCGGGCGCGAAGGAAAATCCAACGTATAAAGATCATTGTTTTTGGAAACCACCAAAGTTCCGGCGACTTTGGTTTTGAAGTGGATTTCTTCTCCCGCAAAACCTAATTCTGTAAATAAAATATGTGCCGAAGCTAAGGTTGCATGTCCGCACAAGTCAATTTCCAGTTCGGGCGTAAACCAGCGCAGCATAAAGCCATCACCATCCGAAACGAAAAAAGCAGTTTCGGCCAGGTTGTTTTCCAAGGCAATTTGCTGCATCGTTTCGTCGGGCAGCCATTTTTCGAGCGGACAAACGGCAGCCGGGTTTCCGCCAAAAAGACGATCGGTAAAAGCATCGGCCTGGTAAATTTTAATATTTTGCATTCGGCTCAATTTACATTTTTTCTTGACAATTCGCTTTTGTCATGCCGAACTTGTTTCGGCATCTCACAACATAGGTCGTGATTTTGGAAGAGGGATCCTGAAATAAATTCAGGATGACTAACTAAAATCAACCAAACAAATCCAACTGTGTGCTTCTTTTATCGCCCATATTTTGGGTTCGAATTTGGTTGACCAATAAATGCGCCCGTCGCGTTGGTTCCGGGATGCGGTAACCGGAATTGCATTGTTTCATTATTTCTAAACTTTGTTCCAAGTTGATCTTATGGCCGGGCGAAATAAAAACCGGGTTTACTTTAAACTTTGTTCGTAAAGCTGCGCCGATCACTTCATCTTTATCGTACAATAAACTGGTTGATCCTGCTGCTTCGGGCAAGGTTTCAAACTTTCCAATCAGCAAACTTTTGGCACAACCTAAAGCTGGCGTACCGGTAACCAAACCAAAATGCGTGGCAATGCCAAGGCGGCGAGGGTGCGCAATTCCTTGTCCGTCCAGAACCATCAAATCCGGTTTTACTGAAAGCAAATTCCAGGCTTTTAACAACGAAGGAATTTCGCGGAACGAAAGCAAACCGGGAATGTACGGAAATGTGGTTTTGCTGATGACGGTTGCTTTGGCCACTTCCTGCAAATCCGGAAAACTCAAAACGATGATGCCGGCGTAAACCGTATCTTCGTATTTGTTGAAAGAAATATCAGCGCCTGCAATGGTTTGGATAGGTTTTTCAAGTGGCCCGATTTGGATTTGTTCGCGCAATTGATTTTGCAGTTCGATAGCTTGGGCAGGCGAGAGGCTTTCGTATTCTTCCGGTGAAATTAGGGGCATAAAAGAAGCATTTTGTTGTCATCCTGAACTTGTTTCAGGATCTCTCATACTTGATTTTACTTTTTTTAGTGGGATGCCGAAACAAGCCTTCAGAATATGAAGGCTTTAATTTATCCTAAATACGATTTTAGTATTTTACTTCGTGAAGTATGCCGCAGCCGTTGCAACGCTTTGTCTTTAATCTGGCGGACACGTTCGCGTGTTAACGTAAATTTTTCGCCGATTTCTTCCAATGAAAACGGACTGTTTGCGCCTAAACCAAAAAACAAAACGATGATTTCCCGTTCGCGCTCGGTTAAGGATGATAAAGAACGGCGGATTTCTTCGGCCAGTGATTCATCAATCAGCATCGAATCGGTGTTCGGCTCTTTGTTGTCCAAAACATCCAGCAACGTATTTTCTTCGCCTTGCACAAAAGGCGCGTCCATCGAAACGTGGCGGCCTGAATTGCTCAACGTATCCGAAATTTTATCAACGGTGGTTTCCAATATATCGGCCAGTTCTTCGGGCGATGGTTCGCGCTCGTATTCCTGCTCCAATTTTGAAAATGCCTTGCTGATCTTGCTTAAAGAACCAACCTGGTTCAGCGGCAAACGCACAATGCGGGATTGCTCTGCAATAGCCTGCAAAATAGATTGACGGATCCACCAAACGGCGTATGAAATAAATTTGAAGCCTTTGGTTTCGTCGAAACGTTTGGCTGCTTTGATCAAACCTAAATTTCCTTCGTTGATCAAATCGCCCAATGTAAGTCCTTGGTTTTGATATTGTTTGGCTACAGAAACAACAAACCGGAGATTGGTTTTGGTCAATCTTTCTAACGCTGCCTGGTCGCCTTCCCGTATTTTTTGCGCTAAAATAACTTCTTCTTCCGCTGTAATTAAATCAACCTTTCCAATTTCGTGCAAATATTTGTCTAACGACTGCGACTCACGATTAGTTATGGATTGAGTTATTTTAAGTTGTCTCATTTATAAACCCTGCCTTTTTTATAACTGAATAAAAACATGCGAAAATAAAAAATATCTGTAACTTTTTATTTAAAGACAAAACAAGATTGCTGATTTTTGGTTAAAACAACTCATTTATAAGCTATTAATTGTTGAAATGACGTTTAATGCTTCTTTTATCACCTAAATTTCATCCAATCTAAAAGTTTCGTTTAAGCGGATGCCTTTTTCTGTTTTTTTGACGGTGCAACATTCCATTTCCGGGTCGTGCTCTATAAAAAGGATGTAGTTTTGATCGGCAGCTTCTTCCAAAAAGGCCGCTTTTTCTGCCAAAGATTTGAGCGGGAACATATCGTAAGCCGGAATGTAAGGCAGCGGAATATGGCCAACTGTGGGCAACAGATCGGCCATGTAAACCAGCGTTTTGTTTTTGTAATTGATCTTTGGCAGCATCATCGCATCCGTATGGCCATTGGCAAAAAGCACCGAAATATTGCCGGTAAAAGAAGCATCGGTTGGATGGACGAATTGCAATTGCCCGCTTTCCTGCAAAGGCAAAATGTTCTCTTTTAAAAAGGAAGCTTTTTCGCGTTCATTTGGATGGACGGCCCAGTTCCAATGTTGTTCGTTCGTCCAGTAAATAGCGTTTTTGAATGTTGGGACGAGCTTTTCATCTTTCAAAACCACACTTCCGCCAACATGATCGAAATGTAAATGCGTGAGGAAAATGTCGGTCAAATCATCAACATGAAAACCCAACTTGTTTAATGATTTTTCGAGTGAATCTTCCCCATGTAAAAAATAACGACTGAAAAACTTTTCGCTTTGTTTGTTGCCGATGCCGGTATCCACCAAAATCAGTTTCCCTTCATCTTCAATCAACAAACAACGCATCGCCAGCGTGATCAAATTGTTTTCGTCGGCCGGATTGGTTTTGCTCCACAACGTTTTAGGCACCACGCCAAACATCGCGCCGCCATCCAATTTAAACAAGCCGGTGTTGATTGAGTGGAGTTGCAAGGGTTTTGAGGTGTGAGGTTTGAGGTTTTAAATACCGATTACATATTCAACAACATGCAATCAATACTTTTAATATTGGCAAAACCTTTATCGGCGGTTAATAAAGGTAATTGCAGAAGTTGGGCAGATGCTGCAATAATTGCATCCGGAAGTTTAATGTTATTTGCTCGTTTTAAAATAATTGCCAAGTCTGATAACTGTTGGTTATGATCGACTTTATAACAAATCGACAGCATTTTACGAATTAAAAAATCCTCATCATTACTAAGATTTTTCTTACTCAACAATTCAATTTCTGTGATGTAAGAAAACGCCCATTCTTCCTGGGCAAAAGAGACTATTAAAGGATTTTCATTTAAAAGGTAAATGAAACAGTTTGTGTCTACAAGGAATTTAATCCCATTCATCTCTTAGCTCTTTTTGGTATGTAAGTCCGTCTCCAAACTTGCCTTTCATTTTGCCATAAAAATCCATCAACTTTGGTTTTTCAGAATTAGCTTTGATTTTTTCTAAAGCAGCTTTTATTTCATCCTGATCGGCGTCTTTATTAATCACAATTACCATGTGTTCAGTTTTATATGTTAAAGATAGTTATTAATATATGATATTGCTTACTCCTTCGTTACCAACTTCAATCCTAAAATTGAGGCAATCAGCATAAAAATAAAAAACAGGCGCCAAAAGTCTGCCGGTTCTTTAAACAGTAAAATGCCAACCAAAACAGAACCGCTTGCGCCAATGCCGGTCCAAACGGCATAAGCGGTGCCGATCGGAAGCGTTTGGACGGCTTTGTTCAACAGTAAAAAACTCAAAGTAATGCAAATAAAAAAGCCAATGCTCCATTTTAAATTGCTGAAATTGTTGGAAAATTTAAGGCAGGTGGTAAAACCAACTTCAAACAAACCACCAAGAATAAGGTAAAGCCAGGCCATGTTTAAGTTGTGGGTTTTAATTGTCTGTTCTTCAAATCAAGCTATAACTATCACACCAATTTTCAGGTGATAAAAGAAGCATTGGGGTCAGTTGCAGGTTGTGGGTTTTGAGTTGCCAGTTCTTCAAATCAAGCAAAAATTATTACACCAATTTTTAGGCGATAAAAGAAGCATTGAAATCAGTTGCGGGTTGTGGGTTTTGAGTTACCGGTTCTTCAAATCAAACTGTAAATATCACATCAATTTTTAGGCGATAAAAGAAGCATCGGGATCAGTTGCCGGTTGTGGGTTTTGAGTTACAGGTTCTTCAAATCAAACGATAACTATACACCAATTTTTAGGCGATAAAAGAAGCATTGGAATCAGTTGCGGGTTGTGGGTTGTAAGTTTTCAGTTCTATCTAAACTATAGGTTTAAACTCGATAGGAACTCACAACTGGCAACCCACAACTCACAACCGAACTACAAGTGGATCACTTCGCCATAAGCATCGGCCGCAGCTTCCATCACCGCTTCGCTCATGGTTGGGTGCGGGTGTACGGAAGTGATGATTTCGTGTCCGGTGGCTTCCAGTTTTCTGGCGGTAACTACTTCGGCAATCATTTCGGTTACGTTGTTTCCGATCATGTGCGCGCCCAAAAATTCGCCGTATTTGGCATCAAAAATCACTTTTACAAAACCGTCTTTGGCACCGGCGGCACTTGCTTTCCCAGAAGCCGAAAAAGGAAACTTGCCAACTTTAAGATCGAAACCTGCTTCGCGCGCCGCTTTTTCGGTATAACCAACGGAAGCAATTTCCGGCGAGCAATACGTACAGCCCGGAATATTATTATAGTTTAAAGGTTCCGGGTTTTTGCCGGCAATTTTCTCGACACAAATAATCCCTTCCGCAGAAGCAACGTGCGCCAAAGCCTGGCCTTTTACAATATCGCCGATGGCAAAAACGCCTTCCACATTGGTTTTGTAAAAATTATCCACCAAAACTTTGCCTTTATCGGTTTTGATGCCCAATTCTTCCAGCCCTAAATTTTCCAGGTTCGTCATTATGCCAACGGCAGAAAGAACGATATCAGCTTCTAAAACTTCCATTCCTTTGGCTGTTTTAACGTTGACTTTGCATTTTTCGCCGGAAGTATCAACGGATTCAACGGTAGAACCGGTCATGATATTGATGCCGAGTTTTTTGAAAGAACGCGCCAATTGTTTGGAAATGTCTTCGTCTTCAACCGGAACAATGTTGTCTAAATATTCTACGATCGTAACTTTGGTGCCGATAGAATTATAAAAATAAGCAAACTCTACACCGATGGCGCCAGAACCAACCACGACCAAGCTTTGCGGTTGTTTTGGCAAATTCATGGCCTGGCGGTAACCAATCACTTTAACGCCGTCTTGTTTTAAGTTTGGCAGTTCGCGCGAGCGACTGCCGGTTGCCAGGATGATGTTTTTAGCGGTATAATTTTTGGTTGAACCATCGGCGGCTTTCACTTCGATGCTGCCTTTGCCTTTCAGTTTTCCGGTGCCCATGATCACGTCAATCTTGTTTTTTTTCATCAAAAACTGAATGCCTTTGCTCATGCCATCGGCCACGCCGCGGCTCCTTTTGATGATGCTGCCGAAGTCAACTTCGCTGCCGTTCACTTTTAAACCATATTCTTCTGCGTGGTTGATGTACTCAAAAACCTGGGCACTTTTTAACAAGGCTTTGGTTGGGATACAGCCCCAGTTCAAACATATGCCGCCTAAAGACTCTTTTTCGACAACTGCCGTTTTTAAACCTAATTGTGCCGCACGGATGGCAGCAACATAACCGCCCGGGCCGGTGCCAATCACTATAAGATCGTAATCCATATCTATTTATTTTATAAAACCTGTTTTCAGATCAGCTTCAAAGCTAAATAAAATAGGTGTTTGTTTAAAGTAAAAGTGTTTAAGGCGCCAAGAACAACAAAATGCTGTTTTTGAAACAAATAGCAAAAAAATATTGAATTAGCAAGAAAAAGAGGGCTATGTATTGTTAATGTGTAAAAAAAAGGCAGAAGTGTTAAGAAATTAATTGTTAAAGTTAACATTAACTTAATGTTCGGCTTTTTCTAACCGTTATCT
>NZ_JBGCVY010000059.1:0-77638 GCF_041088075.1 Mucilaginibacter sp.
TTGTCAATAAACACAATCTCTTCATAACCGCTTCCTTCGGGGCATTCCGTCAGGCCGATGCTGCACAAATCAAAACCATGGATTTTAATGATGTTCATCAGCAAGCTGCCCTGGTAAAAAGCCGCAATATCGCCGCTTAAAAAACGGGCAACGATGTGCGCCTGCTGCTCGGCCGCTGCCGTGATGCCGTATAAATTATCTTTAAATTCTGCAATCTCGCCAACGGCATAAATAGCAGGGTCGTTGGTTTGCAGGCGTTCGTTCACCAAAACGCCGCGTTTGCAAAGCAACCCGCAATCGCGCGCCAATTCTAAATTGGGCGTAGTGCCGATGGCCAAAACCATGGCATCGCAATTGATTTTGCGGCCGCTTTTTAAACCCACGCCGGTCAGTTTAGAACGGCCGTAAAACAGTTGCACTTCGTCGTTGTAAAAAATATCGCAGCCCTGGTCGGCCATTTCTTCGTGCAGCAACTGACTGCCCAAGGTATCCAACTGCTTGCTCAAAAAACGCGAAACCCGGTGCACCAAAGTTATCTTGATGCCCATTTCGCGGAGGGAGGCCGCCATTTCAAGCCCCAGCAAACCGCCGCCAGCAATAACAACGTGGGCGTTTTTTGGCAGATGCTGTTTAAAACCATCGGCATCCATACGGCTGCGCATGGTAAAAATGCCGGGCAAGGCAGGGATGTTTTTTGGGACGGCGGCGCGGCTGCCGGTAGCCATCACCAGCACATCATATACTGTTTTTACCCCCCTTGAATCAACCACAAACTTTGCTTCGCGGTCAATCTTTTCCACGCTTACGCCGCGCAGCAAACGGATGTTGTAGCCCGGTTCCTCCTCGTCCGTCATCTTCACCAACTGCTGCCAGCTTTGTTCGCCGCTGATGTAATCGGGCAGCATCACGCGGTTGTAAAAAGGGTGGTTTTCTTTGCTGAAGATGATGATCTCGTCGTCCTGGTTCAGTTCGCGGTACGATTTTACAAAACCGAAAGCACCGGCACCGGCACCAACAATCACGATGCGCTGAACAGGTTTTACATATTTTTCGACGCTAACGGCACAAAACTTAAAATCAGGTTCTTTGGAAATAGGGTCAACCAAATCGTTCGTCAGGTTGTTGGCGCGGTTGAGGTCGCTGTTCAGGATTTTGCCCCAGTGCATCGGCAGAAAAACAACGCCGGGCTTGATGGAAGAACTAAATTTTGCTTTTACGCGCACTTCCCCGCGGCGGGATTTGATCGTTGTAAGTTCCTCGTTTTTGATTCTAAGCAATGCCGCATCTTCCGGGTGGATTTCCAAGTAAGCTTCGGAAATATGTTTGTTCAGCTTGCTTACTTTTCCGGTTTTGCTCATGGTGTGCCATTGGTCGCGGATGCGGCCGGTCGTCAGCACAAAAGGGAAATCGGCATCCGGCTTTTCGCCGGCAAAACCATCCGATACTTCTTTTATCACTGCTTTTTTGGTGGGCGTGTAAAACTGGTTGTCGGTAAACAAACGCGCCGTTCCTTGCGGTGTGCCTTTTTTGCGGTACGGCCACTGAATTGTTTTTTGAGCCTTTAAGATGTTGTAATCTAAAGCACTAATATCAATATTGGTTTTTGCGGTGAGTTTTGTATGCTCCTTAAAAATTTCCGAAGCTTCTTTAAAGTCAAAGCCATGAAAGCCCATCTTTCTGGCAAAACGACAAATAATTTCTGCGTCCGGCAAAGCTTCGCCCGGCGGTTCCAAAACTTTTGCTAAGTAACTGATGCGCCTTTCGGAATTGGTCATCGTGCCTTCCTTTTCCGTCCAAGCGGCGGCGGGCAAAACTACGTCGGCAAATTTCAGGGTTTCGGGTTTGTTGCTGATTTCCTGAACGACCACAAACTTGGCTTTTTTCAAAGCTTCTTCGGCCAGGCGGACGTTGGGCAAACTCGTCAGCGGGTTGGTGCAAATGATCCAAACGGCTTTTAACCGGCCGTCGTTCAACGCTTCAAAAATCTCGGTTGCCGTAAACCCGGGATTTGGCGAGATGATGGTTCCGCCCCAAAAATCCTGCACTTGCTGCCTATGCTGCGGGTTGCTCAAGTCGCGGTGCGCGGGCAGCATATTTGCCATCCCGCCAACTTCACGGCCGCCCATGGCATTGGGCTGGCCGGTCAGCGAAAACGGACCGGAACCGGGTTTCCCAATTTTTCCGGTAATCAAATTTAGGTTGATCAGGCTGAGGTTTTTGTTTACGCCAATGGAACTCTGGTTCAGGCCCATCGTCCACATCGAAATAAACCCTTTGGCTTCGCCGATGTACTGCGCTGCCAAACGGAGCGATGCTTCTTTTATGCCACAAATTTCAGCGGCTTCGCTAATCGTTCTGCCAAAAACACTTCGCGCATAATCCTCGTAGCCTTGCGTATGTTGGGCAACGAAATTGGAATCCACAAAACCATTTTCGATCAGTAAACGGCCGATGGCATGGTTTAAAATAATATCCGTTCCGGGATTGATTTGCAGGTGAAGATCGGCCAGCGCACAAGAATCGGTAACGCGCGGGTCAACCACAATCACCTTTACTTCCGGGTGCGCCGCTTTGTGCGCTTCTACCCGCCGCCACAAAATAGGATGGCACCAGGCCGGGTTGGCACCGGTTACCAAAAAGCAATTTGCCAGTTCGATGTCGTCATAACAAATCGGAACGCTGTCTTCGCCCAAAGCAATTTTGTAGGCCGCCACCGCGCTGCTCATGCACAAACGCGAATTGGTATCTATGTTATTGCTGCCGATAAAGCCTTTCATCAGCTTGTTCAGCACGTAATATTCTTCGGTCAAACATTGCCCGGAAGCATAAAAAGCAACCGAATCCGGCCCGTACTTTTGGATAAAAGTTTTAAAAACGGCGGCGGTGCGTTCCATCGCTTCGTCCCAGGAAACGCGCTGCAATGGCATACTTTTGTTGTAGCGCATTTGCGGGTACAGCAGCCGGTCGCTTTTATCGTTTACGGTATAGTGCAGGTTCAAGCCTTTGCTGCAAAGCATCCCTTTGTTCACCGGATGGTTTTGATCGCCTTCCAAAGTGATCGTGCCATTCTTTTCCTTGCTCACCACCACGCCGCAGCCCACGCCGCAATAGCAGCAGGTAGAGGTGTACTGGTTTTTTTCCTTATCCTTTGCGGGCATTTGGTTTGATTTAGAAGTCTTTTCCCCGAAAAGCTTATGCTACTTTTACCGCACTAAAATCAATATCCGTTTCTTCCACATTTTCTGTTTTGTAGAAGCGCGTAACCAGCACGATCAGCGCAACGGCGATCACCGCAAAACCAATATAAGTGAATGCCTGTACATAAGTGATCGTTTCGGATTTGAACAAAAAGCCGAACAACATGCCGCCCAGGTTTCCGCCTGCGCCAACCACGCCGCTCACCATGCCTACATTTTTGGTGTTGATAAAAGGCACGATGCCGTAAGTTGCCCCGTTAGACATTTTGAGGAAAAGCGCAAACGTAAGCATCGTGATGATGGCCACAACCAAGCTTCCAGCCTGGGCAAAAAGCAGCAAACCCAATCCTTCCAGCAGCAGCATACCGGCCAGCAGCAGGCCTTTTCCTTTCATGCCAAACTTAAAACCTACTTTATCCGAAGCAAAACCGCCCAAAGCGCGGGCGAAAATATTCATCATCCCGAAAATGCCCGCCCAAAAACCGGCATTGCTTTGCGACAAGTGGAAGTTGTCCACAAAGTGCAAAGAGGCCACGTTATCGAAGGTGATTTCCATGCCGAAACACATCGCGTAAGCCAGGGTCAAAGCCCAAATGCGCCAGTCGGCCAGCACACTCCAGTCTGTTTTTGCCGATGCTGTTTTTACATGCCCAATTTCATCAAAGTTTCCCAGCGGTGTATCTTTGGTATATTTCCAATACAAAAAAGCAATAACCAGCATCATCGTTCCCGGAACGATCATGGCGTAACGCCAGGCTTCGGCCTTGGTATAACCGAAACCAACGATGGCCGCAAAAATCAGCGGCATCACCATGTTGGTTACGCCGCCGCCCAGGTTTCCCCAGCCGCCGGTTACCGCGTTTGCCGTGCCTTTGATGTTGGGCGCGAACATCATGGAAGTGTGGTATTGGGTGATGACGAAAGAAGCGCCGATCATGCCGATGGCCAAACGGAACAGTAAAAACGTGGTGTAATCATGCGCCAAACCCACCAGAAAAACCGGCAGCGAACCTACCAGCAGCAGGCGCACGGCCGTTTTGCGCGGCCCCCAGGTATCGCAAAGCCTGCCAACGATCAACCTGAAAAAAATAGTGGAAGCCACGGAAGCAATAATGGTATTGCCCACTTGTGCCTTGGTCAGGCCGAGTTCTACACGGATCGTCGGCATGAGCGGCGCCAGGCCGAACCAGCCGAAAAAGCAGACGAAAAACATGAGCCAGGTGATTTGAAACGTCCGCATCTGGATTCCTTTTGCAGAAAATACGTTCAACTTGGTAAGCTGGTGCTGTGCGTTTGTAAACATGGTTTTTAATTTTTGAGGTTGATGGTTTTATGGATAATGCTGTTTTTACTTGCTAAAAAAGTCAGGGCGGATGTTGATCTGGAGGTAGCTCCAAACGTTGTTTAAATGGGCAGACAAAGGCGTTAAGTTCTTGGCGTATTCCATACTTTGGGCAGCGGCCATCACGCAAAAACCAGCTTCTACCATGGTAAATTTGTTGAGGCTGTAATTTCCCACCAAATCCAACTCGCTGCCCAGGTATTTTTTGATGGCATCGCCTGCAACGTTTTTTTGGTTTTGTGCCAGGGCAAAACAGTGGTAGTCTAAACCGGCATTAAAGCGTTTGTTCAGGCTGAGGTATTTGATTTTGAAGTAAGCATCGCTTAAACCACCGGCCGGAGAACTGGAACCGGCGTAGAAATAATCCATAAAGCCCCAAAACTTGTGCGGCGTGCCATAAAGCGGGTCAAAACGGTGGTTGGTGGTTGAGGTCGAAAAAGCATCGTTCCCGGACAAATAATCCCAGCCAGGCGTAAACCTGAACAGTTTTTGCTGATAAGACAAAGCAAGGGTAGAAGTGTAGGCGCTTAACGAAAGCCCATCGCGGTCATGGCCGCCCTGATAATAAAACGCCGTGCTTATTCCAAACGGGCTTTTGTTCCCCAGCGGGGAAACCAACATCAAACCGGTGGTATAGCGCGTGTTTAAACCCGTTTGGTTAAACCGCCGTCCGTAAACGTAACCCACATCAGTGCCTGCGGTATTTTTAACAGAATCCAAGACGTACTTGCCAAACTGATCAGCAAAAAACAGCCCGGAGATTTTAGTTTGATGAAAAGTTTTGGCCGCATACAAATACTGGAACGCTTTATAATCCTGCGAAGCCGCGTTAGAACTCGGCGGATTGCTAAAACCAGGGCTTCCGGTTTTAGAACTGATGCCGGCCGTGTTAAGCAGCGGGATAAAACCAGCAGGCGTATTTACCAAATTGCCTTTGCTGTCTTTGATGGTTGCCGGCACATTGGCCGGTGTGTAATACGTGCCGTTGTAATTGACCGCATCCGTATTTTGGTTGTAGGCCGCGCCCAAATCTACCTGAAAACCCTTGTCCAGCATTTTCAAAACAACGGCATCGTGGCGGCGGCCCTGCTGCTGCCAGTCGAAACCGCCCAGCAAACGCTCGTCATCGTAAACCAGTTCCTGGCGGCCAATCTTCAAGCCCAAATAATCAACCGGCGGTTTTTTAAAGGAAGTATCTTTTTTGTTGGATAAAACCAGTTCGGCCCAGGCTTCGTGCAAAAACAATTTGTTGCCGTCGGCATTGCTGATGGAAGAAGCATCCTGGCCCCAAACGCGCACATCCTGGATGCTGGTTTGGAAGATGACACGGCTGGATTTATAATTAAAAACCAGCCTCGCGCGCTGCGAAACAAAGCCAGCCGGTTTGGATGTTTTGGGTTCCAAAGTCCCGTAGCCATCGCGGTACTCGGCGCGCGGCCGCAACTGCCCGGTCAAGGATATTTGTGCCGAAACATTGTTCCAGCCCAAAATTATCGGCATAAAAACAGTAAGCAACAGGAGTAGTTTTTTATTCATCGTGTGGTGTGGTTTTAGGTTGGTTTTTTTCAGGTTTGTGATCGGCCACCGCAAAAATTAATAGCTATTATTGTAGCCTTTTATCCTATCGAAAGCTTTTGAATGAAACCAAGTAAAATAGCCTGCGACCTGAAAAGCTGTTTTTTGTGCAAGCTCTGTCTCAAGGAATGGCTGCCTGCCGTGGCCGATTCCAGGAAGAACTTTGCGGTGAAGCGCGG
The DNA here is from genome assembly GCF_041088075.1 of Mucilaginibacter sp. Taxonomy (GTDB): domain Bacteria; phylum Bacteroidota; class Bacteroidia; order Sphingobacteriales; family Sphingobacteriaceae; genus Mucilaginibacter_A. The sequence continues at coordinate 6,294 of NZ_JBGCVY010000059.1, forward strand.
CGACATTATTTTTAACGAAGGCGGCCCCGTTACCGGCGTGTACTTTGTTTATTCGGGCAATGTTAAAGTCCATAAAAAATGGGGCGATAAAGAGTTGATTATCCGTTTTGTTAAAAATGGCGCGATCTTGGGCCACCGCGGTTTGGGCAGCGATCTGCAATATCCGGTTACGGCTACCGCGCTCGAGCCTGGCCTGGTTTGTTTTTTTGAGCTTGATTTTTTTACCTCTACCTTAAAAGTGAACCACGAACTGACGTACCAACTGCTTCAGTTTTTTGCCGATGAACTCCAGGTTTCCGAACGGAAAATGCGCAACCTGGCCCATATGCCTGTCAAAGGGCGCATCGGTCAGGCACTCATCAACCTCGGCAAGCAGTTCGGTTTTACGGCTGCCGGTTTTATTGATATTGAACTGAGTCGGCAAGACCTGGCTTCGTACATCGGCGCCACTTACGAAACACTTTTCAGGGTGATCAACGAGCTGACGGAAGACGGCACAATTGAGATTTCGGGCAAGCAATTTAAAATCCTCGACCCCGAAAAACTGCTCCGGCTCACCCAAGACACTGGCATTTAATCAATCCACGCCAATGTAAACCCGCCCGTCCTGAACTTTTACCGGATACGTTTTGATGGCGCATTCCTCCGCGTTCAAACATTCGCCGGTGATCAAGGAAAATGTTTTTTTGTGGAACGGGCAAGCCACTTTTGGTTCCATTGCATCGCCTGCGCTGCCGATCATGCCGCGCGAAAGCACCATCTGCTGTTTGTGCGGGCAAAGGTTTTGCGTGGCGTACCATTCTTTCCTCCGGCTGAAATTAAAAATGGCAATCTGCCCGTCCTGGTATTTTACACAGGCGCCGCCATTTTCCGGAACGTCTGCCGTGCTGCAGGCCATAAACCATGTAGTTTGCGTTGGTACTTCAACTTCCATAAGCTATACTGTTTTTATCGGTGTTTTTTTGTTGCTGATTTTTAGGTGGTAAAAGAAGCATCGGCATGTATCTAATTTTATGTTGATGTAGTTCCCGCTTCCCGCTCTTTTAAGCGATACTGTTTTTATCGGTGTTTTTTTGTTGCTGGTTTTTTAGGTGGTAAAAGAAGCATCGGCATGTATCTGATTTTATGTTGATTCAGTTCCCGTTAGCCGCTCTTTTAAGCGATACTGTTTTTATCGGTATTTTTTTTGTTGCTGGTTTTTTAGGGGATAAAAGAAGCATCGGCATTTCCTCAAATTTTATGTTTCGTTCCAACTTCTCCCGCTCTTTTAAACTTTCCAACTTCTCCTCGCTCTCCGCTCTTTTTAACATTTTGGGCGTGCCCCTGCGGGTCGGGCTTTCCGCTCCAAGTCCTCGCTCGTGCCTCGCTGTGGGCTTTCCGCTACAATCCCTCACGCGGCAAAGCGCCTACCATTCCTTCGCCCTAACCTGGTCGCGCAGCGGTTCAAACACCACCGAAGGGTCTTTTTCTTCCGGTGCGTTTACAAAGTGCGCAAATTTTTTGCGCAGTTGCGGGTCGTTCACCACTTCGCTCCACTCGCAATGGTAAGTGCTCATCAGGTGTTGGATTTCTTCTTCCAATTGTTGCGCAATCCCCAAACTATCGTTGATGATCACGTTTTTGAGATAGCTCATGCCGCCATCCATTTTGTTGAGCCAGGTTGCCGTGCGCGTCAACGGGTCGGCCGTTTTGATGTAAAACATTAGGAAGCGGTCTAAATATTTGATGCAGGTTTCGCTGTCAATATCGCTGGCCAGCAACTGCGCGTGCTGTGGTTTTGAGCCGCCGTTGCCGCACACATACAAGTTCCAGCCTTTTTCGGTCGCAATAATGCCGAAATCTTTGGCCTGCGCTTCGGCACATTCCCGAACGCAGCCGCTCACGCCACTTTTTAGTTTATGCGGAGAACGGATCCCTTTGTACCGGTTTTCAATTTGGATGGCAAAAGAAACGCTGTCGTGCAAGCCAAAACGGCACCAAGTGCTGCCCACACAGCTTTTTACCGTGCGCAAAGATTTGCCGTAAGCATGGCCGCTTTCCATGCCGGCATCCATCAGTTCTTTCCAAATGTCGGGCAGGTCGTTCAAGTGCGCACCGAATAGATCAATCCGCTGGCCGCCGGTTATTTTGGTGTACAAATTGTATTTTTTGGCAACCTGGCCAATCACGATCAAAGCATCCGGGGAAATCTCGCCGCCTGCAATCCGCGGGACAACAGAATAAGTGCCGCCTTTTTGTATGTTGGCCAAAAAGCGGTCGTTGCTGTCCTGGATCGTATCTTGTTTGATGATCAGATCGTTCCAAACACCCGACAAAATACTGGCGACGGCTGGTTTGCAAACTTCGCAGCCATCGCCGCGGCCTAAAAGGTCGAGTGCGTGGTCGTAAGTTTTGATTTTGTGCAGTTTGATAAGGTCCAACAGTTCCTGGCGGGAATAATCAAAATGCTCGCAAATCACGTTTTTGATATAAACGCCATTTTCTTTCATCGTGCCCACCACCAAATCTTTGATCAGCGGAACGCAGCCGCCGCAACCTGTCCCGGCTTTGGTGCATTTTTTAATGCCATCCACTGAGGTTACGCCCTCCAAGTTTACGGCATCACAAATGGCACTTTTTAAAACGGCTTCGCAGGAACAAATCAAAGCCGTATCCGGGAGCGACATTACGCCTGCGCCTTCACTGGCTTCTCCGCCGCGCGAACCAAGAATCAAATCTTCCGGGTTTGGCGGCAAAACCAGTTTGTTGTTCACCGTTTGCAGCAGCATATTGTACGCTTCGGCATCGCCGATTAAAATGCCGCCCAGCAAATATTTTCCATCATTGCTGATGTTGATACGTTTGTAAACGCCTTTGTGCGTGTCCTCAAAAATGATTGTGCGGCAATCCGGTTCGGTAATAAAATTATCGCCAAAACTGGCCACGTCCACACCAATCAGTTTCAGTTTGGTGCTCATGTCAAACCCGTAAAAAGCTTTTTCGCCGGCCAAAATCTGGTTCACGGCAACTTCCGCCATTTCGTAGCCCGGTGCCACCAAACCATAAATCATGTTTTCGTACAGCGCGCACTCGCCAATGGCATACACAAACTCGTTGCTGGTCTGCATCTTTTCGTTCACTACAATCCCGCCGCGAGTCCCAGTTTGCAGTCCGGCCAGTTTTGCCAGTTCGTCGCGCGGGCGTATCCCTGCCGAAATCACCAGCATATCAATTTTCAGCTCGGTTTCATCATTAAACTTTAAAGATTCAATTTTATGGTCGCCCGCTATTTCTGCCGTATTTTTATTGAGATGAATGTTCAAGCCCAGTTCTTTTAGTTTGGTTTGAAGCAGGTTGCTTCCCGCCGAATCAATTTGCCGCGGCATTAAACGCGGCGCAAATTCTACCACATGTGTTTCTTGGATGCCGAGATCTAACAGGGCTTTAGCGGCTTCCAACCCTAATAAGCCGCCGCCCATGACTGCGCCGTTTTTTGATTTGGCCGCGTGTGCTTTCATCATTTCCAAATCTTCGATGGTGCGGTAAACAAACACGCCTTCTTTTTCTATACCCGGGATATTCGGCACAAAAGCACCGGAACCGGTGGCCAAAACCAAATAATCATAATTTAAGCTGGTGCCCTTGCGCGAATGCACTTTCTTTTCGGCCAGGTTTATTTCCTGTACCGGATCGCTTAAATAAAGCGTGATGCCGTTTTCTTCGTACCAGTTTTCGGCAGAAAGCGAAAGGTCATCGGCCGTTTTGCCGTTAAAGTATTCGCTTAAATGAACACGGTCGTAAGCGCGGCGCGGTTCTTCCCCAAAAACAATTAAATTAAAATTACTGGATTTTTTGACCAGTTTTTCACAGAACTTATAGCCGATCATGCCGTTTCCGATGACAATAATTGTTTGCTGACCTGTTCCGGTTTTCATAATTGTTGAATTTTGATAAAAAATTTGAGAGAAACTGTTGTTTCTTTTTTAAAACCGCTTTGTGCGATATACAATGATAGGTATTTATGATAAAAATCATACTAAATCAATTATTTTTAGTATTATTTCAATTGATTGTATAATTTAAAATCATTTTTTAAGAAAATTTTAACAAAAAGAAGAAAAAATTAAAGTTTTGCGGAGATAAAACCTAAAAAAAGAACAATCGAAAGTTGGTTTTTTACCTGAAATAGATTTTATAGTGAGTTTTTTGATTTAGAACCAGTAAAACCTGCTTGTTTTAAATTTAAACAACCAGGTTTTTGGTTTTTTGCCGATACTTCTTTTATCGGTATAAAATTGGTGCGGCTAATTATGGTTTTCTCCGCCGGACAACGCCCTTTTAAAACCAGTTGCCCTAACGTACAGGGGATATTAAGGCCATTACAAAACCGGAATATGGCCTTATCGCGGCTTTTTATTATGTTTGAAGTCAGGATCAAAAAACACCTGTAAAACAATCGGACAATAACACTGGCGCAATATAGTTTACACTGCCATCCGGACAAAGTTTGACAATTTAACAAAGAACTAAAAAATGAAAAAAATCTTTACCCTTTTGCTTAGCCTTTTTGCCGCTGGCCATTTGATCGCCCAAAACAACACTTTAAGCGCCAGCATGGACAAGGTAAAACTTGAATTTAAGCTGAATAACGGGAAACCGGAATATGCAGTTTACTACAGTGGGAAACCGATCATCAAACCTTCTGCAATGGGTTTTAAACTTGCCGGCAATGCTTCTTTTACCGATAGTTTTTCGCTTTCCTCTTCCGAAACCAAAACAGTGGACACAACCTGGAGCCCGGTTTGGGGCGAGGTAAACCGCATCCGCAACCATTACCGGCAGCTTACTGTTCATCTCACACAAAAAAACCCTGCCCGGGCAATGGACATTGTTTTTCGTGTGTTTGCCGATGGCGTAGGTTTCAGGTATGTTTTCCCGAAGCAGCACAATTTGCAGTATTTTGTCATTGCTGATGAGGCAACGCAGTTTGCCCTCGCTGGCAACCACAAAACTTTTTGGATCCCGGGGGATTACGACACCAACGAATATCCTTATACCACATCCAAAATCAGCGAAATAGACAACCGGCAAATGGTCAAAAATTCAACCGAAATTGCCGTTCGTGTTGCGCCGGACGCCCAAGCCGTACAAACACCGTTGATGATGAAAACGGCAGACGGCCTGTACATCAACATCCATGAAGCTGCTTTGGTGGATTTTCCTGCCATGCAACTGCATGTGGACAACAATTCTTACAAGCTCACCGCCAGTTTGGTGCCAAATGCAGTCGGAACTAAAGCTTTCGTCCATGCACCGTTTAATACGCCGTGGCGAACGATTGTGGTAAGCGACAAGGCCACCGATATTTTGGCCTCCAAATTGATTTTGAATTTGAACGACCCTTCCAAAATCGAAAATACTTCCTGGATAAAGCCCATGAAATTTGTAGGCGTTTGGTGGGAAATGCAAATCGGCAAAGGCACCTGGAACTATACCGATTACCCGGATTCTTTGTCGGCCGACGGGAAATTGATACCGAACGGCAAGCACAGCGCCAACACGGCAAACGTAAAACATTACATAGATTTTGCTGCTAAAAACAGTATCCCGGGTGTTTTGGTGGAAGGCTGGAACATTGGCTGGGAAGACTGGTTTGGGTTTTGGAAGGAAAACGTGTTCAGCTTTGTAACGCCTTATCCTGATTTTGATATTGAGGAAATCACACGGTACGCGGCATCAAAAGGCGTAAAAATGATCATGCACAACGAAACATCCGGCTCGGCAACCGATTATGAACGGCAGTTGGACACGGCCTATAAATACATGAACAAGTACGGCTATACTTCGGTTAAAACCGGTTATGTGGGCAAGATCATCCCACGCGGCGAGTACCACGACGGGCAATGGATGGTGGACCATTATTTGCGCGTTGCCCAAAAAGCTGCCGAACACCACGTAATGCTGGACGCGCACGAACCTGTACGCCCAACGGGGCTTCAAAGGACTTACCCAAACTGGATGGCCAGCGAAGCGGGCAGGGGAAACGAGTACAATGCTTTTACGATAGGCAGCCCTCCTGAGCATGAAACCATTATGCCGTTCACCCGGTTGATGGGCGGTCCGATGGATTATACGCCGGGTATATTTAAATTGAAAGGCTATTCTTCAGCAGACCCTCAAAGGCAGGTACATACCACGCTGGCCAAGCAACTGGCTTTGTATGTTACGATGTATAGCCCTTTGCAAATGGCTGCCGACCTGCCCGAAAACTACAATGCCCATCCCGACGCTTTTCAGTTTATCAAAGATGTGGCCACCGATTGGGACGATACAAAAATACTGGAGGCCGAACCTGGTGATTACATCACCATTGCCCGCAAAGAAAAAAACAGCAACAACTGGTTTATCGGTGCCATTACGGATGAAAACAGTCGGAACAGTACAATTTCATTAAACTTTTTGGATAAAGGCAAAAAGTATGTAGCAACTGTTTATGCCGATGGTGCCACGGCCGACTGGAAATCAAACCCCGAATCGTACCAAATCAAAAAGATGACGGTTACCTCAGCAACAAAACTAAACCTGAAACTGGCAAAAGGCGGCGGCGCGGCAATCAGCATAAAACCTTTGTAACAGAACCGGCAACTATAAAAAATGCCAATGCTTCTTTTACCCTATAAAAATTGGTGGCGGCATCAATCTAAATAAAACTCAAAACCAAATGTTCACCAATTTTTAGGTGATAAAAGAAGCATTGAAAATAACTACAATAAAATCCGGGCAAGTTCTCAATTACATCAAAATCATGAATATCAAACATAAATGCCTTGTAACTATGCTGGTTTTTAGCACTTGTATTTGCTTCGCGAAGGAAAAATACGGCGCCACTGTTCCCTGGACTACCTTCGAAGCAGAGCAGATGAAAACAAACGGAACAGTCCTCGGCCCAAAATATGACCCTTATCAGGTTGAAACAGAATCATCCGGACAAAAATGTGTAAAACTGAATGCCAAAGGGCAATTTGTTGAGTTTACCTCTTCGGTTATGGCCAACAGCCTGGTTATCAGGTGTAATCTTCCCGATAAAAAAGAAGGGAACGGCCTGAACGCAACCTTGGGCATTTATAAAAACGGAAAACTTGCGGGCCGTTACACCGTTACATCCCGCTATTCCTGGTTGTATGGAAAATATCCTTTCACCAATAACCCTGAAGCAGGACAAGCACGGAATTTTTATAACGAGATAAGGATAACCGGCATTCAAATCAAAAAAGGCGATGTGATCAAAATACAAAAAGACGGCCGCGAACCGGGTGAAGCCCCGTACTGCATCATTGATCTGGCTGATCTTGAAAATGTTGCACCGGCACTAAAAGCACCTGCCAATTCTTTATCAATTAATGACAAAAGCTTTTTAGGAAGTGATTTTAAGGATGATTATACCGAAGCGTTCAGAAAGTGCATTGCCGAGGCTGCAAAGACTGGAAAAAGCGTATTTATTCCGGCCGGCACTTTCAAAATTACCGGTGATATTGTTGTCCCTGCAAATATTACCATTCAAGGTGCCGGCATGTGGCATACCATTTTAACCGGAGATGAAACGCTTTATACCGATGCAACCAAACGGGTACGGATAAAGGGCAACGGCAGTAATATCCATCTATCGGATTTTGCGATCATCGGTAAATTGAATTACAGAAGCGACAGTGAGGCTAATGACGGCATTGTTGGGTCTTACGGAACCAATTCTACTATTTCCCGTCTTTGGATCGAACACACAAAAGTTGGGATGTGGATCGAGAACTCCAGCAAATTGAAGATTACCGGTTGCCGGATGCGGAACACCATTGCCGACGGGATAAATTTTTGTGTGGGGATGAACCAATCAACCATAGAAAACTGCACGGCGCGAGGTACAGGCGATGATTGCTTTGCCATTTGGCCAACCGTTTATGACAAACAGCTATTTTCTCCGGGGCATAACCTAATTACACATTGCACTGCCCAACTGCCATTTCTGGCAAACGGGTCGGCCATTTACGGCGGTGATAGCAACCGGATAGAAAATTGCCTGTTTACCGATATTTCTCCCGGTTCGGCTGTTCTCATCAGCACCACTTTTCCTACAGAAAGTAAAGATAAAAGCATCAACAATAATTTTAGCGGCACAACGGTTGTTGCAGATTGTACGATAAAAACCAGCGGCGGCTTTGACCACGAGTGGGACTGGCGCGCCGCAGTAGAAATTTGTATTGATAAAAGAAGCATTTCAGGGATCGAAATGAATAACTTAAATATCGAAAACAGCTTATCTAACGGACTGAGCGTGATTGCTAAAAATGAGGGTGAAAAAGTAGGCGTGCTTTCCAATGCCATCCTGAAAAATATAAATATTTCAACTTATGGCGTTGGCGCAAAAGACAAATATGGTTTGTTTATTTCTAAGGATGCACATGGCAGCCTTGTTTTGATGGGTTCTCACATTCCTAATATAAAAAATGAATCCGAGGGTTTTACGATAAGGCGATAGGTATATATTTTAACCTCCATCCGCTTGAAGAACACTTGCAGGATAACACCTTGAATACTCCGAAGCGGCAGGTAGCCGCCCAGGCGCGGAAAGGCCGGACAAAACGCCCGGAGGGATCGGGTTTGTCTTGATTTCGTTGGTTCTTTTTGTTCAAGCAAAAAGAACATAATACAAACAAACACAGGTTTGCTAAAATAATAACCACGATCATTAACGGGTCTTCGCCCTGTCTTTACGTTCTTTTGTCTTGACACAAAAGAACCAAAAAGTCAAGAATGCCGGATCACCTCCGGGCGGCATTCCTCCCCACGCTCCTGGGCGCATACCTTGCAAACGGCCCTGCAAGTTCTAAAAAAACAAGAAGCTGCTTTTTCATTCACCTAATTTATGCCGATAAAAGAAGCATCAGATAAAGTACCGATAACAAATATTTGAACCAATTATTCTAAAAAAGATGATCAAAACAACTACATTTCACCATGAAATTCACCGCTTTTGAAATCTATAAATATGCCATCCCGATGGTGCCTTTTACCATTGCAACCGGCACCATGGATTTTGCCCAGAATATCTTTGTCCGTGCGCACACCGATTCCGGTTTAACTGGTGTTGGTGAATGTTCTGCTTTCCCGATGATCGTTGGCGAAACACAAAACACATGTTATGAATTGGCCAAAGATTTTGCCAAACTATGGAAAAATAAAGATGCTTTAGACTTGGATGCAAGATTGGCAGAATTGGATTTATTTATCGCCAGAAATTACACCATAAAAAGTGCCTTCGATATGCTGTTGTACGATCTGGCGGCCAAGCAAGCCAACCAGCCTTTGTACCAATTTTTGGGCGGGGAAAAGCGAAAGATCGAAACCGATATTACCATCGGGATTGCAACGCCGGAAGCAATGGCGCAAACGGCCATCCAATTTAAGGCACAAGGCTACAACATGATCAAAGTAAAATTGGGCAAAAACCCGGTTGAAGATGTGGAGCGGATCAAACAAATCAGGAATGCCATCGGCCCAGAAATTAAGTTGCGGTTGGATGCAAACCAGGGCTGGACTTATGACGATGCTGTTTTTACCTTGCAAAATTTAGCGCCCTACAACATCCAATTTTGCGAGCAGCCGATGCGCACTTATAATGATAGTTTGTTGCCTAAACTTTGTCAGCTTTCACCCATTGCAATTATGGCCGATGAAAGTGTTTACACACACCACGATGCCGAACGCATTATCCAAAACAAAGCCGCAAGTTATATTAACATCAAACTTGCAAAAAGCGGTGGCATCAGCGAAGCTATCAAAATCAACCAAATTGCCGAACAAAACGGCATACATTGTATGCAGGGCGGCATGTTGGAAAGCCGGTTGGCCTTAACCGCAAACGTCCATTTCGCCATGGCTTTTAAAAATATTGTTTTCTTTGATTTGGACACTTGTTTGTTGGGCCACAAAATTGATCCGGTTATTGGTGGTTGCAAATACAATATTGCACAATTAGAAATCCAAGATACGCCAGGGATTGGGGCGGATGTGGATCAAAGTTACTTGGATGGTTTGGAACATATTGTGATTTAATTGATGTTTGTTTTGATGCTTCTTTTATCCCTATAAAATTGGTGAAGTTTCATTGCCGCGGCCTTGAGGCCGCGGATAACAATTATAAATTTAACATAAAAAATTAAAAAATAAGGTTCACTAATTTTTAGTGCATAAAAGAAGCATCAAACTTATCTTTCAAAAAATAGACATTTAATTCAACTGCTTGTCTTGTATCATTTGCTGTTGGGCATTATTTATTTCGTGCGGATAATCCAGCGAAATGGCGCTGACTTCATCTAATTTGTTTAAATGTTCCTGGTTAAGTTGGATGTTGATTGCCCCCAAATTATCTTCCAATTGTGCACTTGTCCTGGGCCCGATAATGGTAAAGCCGCCTTTTGCATTTACCCAAGCAATGGCAACCTGGCCGGGGTTAGCGCCAATTTCATCAGCAACCGAAATAAGCACATCCATTACAGCTTCTGTTTTTGCAGCTTTTGTTTTTTCTAAACCGCCCATCAAATTGATGCGGCCGGTTTCGCCTTTTCGGTATTTTCCCGTAAGGATTCCGCCTGCCAAAGGCGAATAAGTCATCAAACCCATTCCAAAGTGTTTCGCCATCGGAAGCAGTTCCCGCTCTGCCGTCCGCTGTAAAAGATTGTATTCTATTTGAAGCGCTGCCATCGGCACTAAACCTCGGATGTTAGCAGTATTTGAAGCAGTTGCCGTTTTCCAGGCCGAAAAATTGGCCAGGCCGCCATAATTGATTTTGCCCGCTTTTGCCAGGTCGTCCAAACCGCGCACAATTTCTTCAACCGGCGTTACGCCATCGTCAAAGTGCGCCATGTAAATATCAATATGGTCGGTTTTCAAACGCTTTAGGCTTTCTTCTACCGATTGGACCATTATTTTGCGGTTGTTTCCGATGGCACCTGAAGGCGGGTTTGAACGGCTGGTACGGGTATATTTGGAAGAAATAACAAAATCATTTCTGTTGGCGGCAATAAATTTACCGATCAGCCGCTCAGACTCGCCCAATTTATACTGATCTGAAGTATCTATAAAATTTCCCCCTGCTTCGGCATAATGCTCAAAAATGGCACGCGCTTCTTCCGGGTTTGAACCGTAATCAGAACCAGTGCCAAACATAGCTGCACCCAAAACCATTTCACTTGCATATAAACCTGTTGTCCCGAATAATTTGTATTTCATGTTTTTTAAAGTTGAAACTGATTAATAAAATACAAATCTCCATCAATAAAAAACACGGCACAAGTACGGATAAATTTATCTATATTAAAATTTTGCCACAACCTTGTGTTTTTGTTGTTTATGATTATTATGTACGAAAGAAAAATACCTGTCATGCTTGATTGTGGCCTTCATTTGTTTAAAGAAGCAGTGAACGGCAAATGGAAAATAGAACTGATTTATCACATCTCCAAAGGCATTAAACGCCCGGGCGAACTGCAAAGAAAAATCCCGAAGGCAACACGGCGGGTATTAGACACGCAATTAAAACAACTGGCAGAACAAGGGCTGATTTCGAAAACAGTTTTTACAGCATCGCCCCCAAAAGTGGAATACGGATTAACCGAACTTGGAAAAACATTAATGCCTGTAATTGAAACAATTGTACGCTGGGGCGAAGACCATCGGGAAGCGTTGGAAAAGGTAGTTGATCAAAAATTTGCTGTATCAGTTTAAAAATAAAGTTTTGTTGATAAAGGTCTTGTAGGTTTTTATCCTAAAATAACAGCAATGCTTCTTTTATCCCTATAAAATTGGTGAAGTTAAATTGCCGCGGCATTTAGGCCGTGGATAAATAGAAATTAGGCACTGGCTTTAGCCAAAATCTTTTTATGGATGTTCATTTATAAACCTGTACTTTGATTGTATTTGGATTGTTGGCCAAAGCCTTTGTTTCCTGTTTTTTATCCAAAACCTAAAGGCCGGAACAATGGCTGGTTTATCACCAATTGTAATCCTGAAAACTTTACCTATCTTAACAGCCACTTGTTTAAAACTGTTAAATTTATTTGGGCCGAGCCGATGCTTCTTTTATGCCCTAAAAATCATTATGCTTCCTGTGTTTTTTTAAACCACGGGATGCCAATACAAATTTTTATAGGGTAAAAGAAGTATGCCATCAATACCAGGCATTAGCAAAAACCCTACGTAAATTGGAACAGAACCTTAAATAACGGTGGCAAAAATTGATTGGTAAGAAAAACCTGTATGTTCGGTAAAGTAGCTGGCAGATTGATAAATACTTTAAAAAGAAAGGTTATTTGGATTGGATTGCTGCTGTTTTTAATGAGCAATAAAGTGTACGCACAAAGTTTAGGCGACCCGATTGTTAACATTACTTTTGGTTCCGGCACCAACAGAAGTTCGGGCGCTTTGGCTGCTGACTCTGGTTCTACCACTTATTTGTATAGTGCTGCTTTCCCCAACGATGGTTATTACACCATTGTAAATTCTACCATCGGTTTAAACCGTGGCTGGTGGACAACGAGCGACCATACCGGCAACCCGGGCGGTTATATGATGGTGGTGAACGGCAGTTACGATCCCGGTATTTTTTATACCCGCACTGTTGGCGGCTTGTGCGGCAATACCACGTATCAGTTTGCAGCCTGGATCAAAAACCTGTTAAACTATAATGGCATTTTGCCCAACGTTAGTTTTTCCATCGAAACAACCGGCGGGACAGTTTTGGTTTCCGGCACTACGGGAAATATCCCTGAAGCCAATGTTTGGATGCAATACCCTTTTACCTTTACCACACCTGTTGGCACCGAAAGTGTGGTGATCAAAATGACCAATAATGCACCGGGAGGTATCGGGAACGATATTGCTATTGATGACATCACTTTCAGGCCATACGGCGCGCCGGTGCAGGCTGCTTTTAACCAGTCGGCAATGGATATGGCTACTTGTGCAGGCACGCCTCAAAATATAAACATCAATGCTGCAACAACGCTGGCAACAGGCTATCTTCAAAAATTGCAGCTATTGGTTAAAGGCGTTTGGACCGATCAATCCCCGGCCGGTACAAGTTCAGTTTATACCTTTTCTTCTCCATCCAATGCGGGCAGTTATTACTATCGCTTGGTTTCGGCCCAGGCCAATAACATTGGTTCGTCAAACTGTGTAGTTGCCTCAAATACGCTTACTTTAACGGTGCTAGCTTTGCCAACCGTGGTATTTTCTACGGCCGGTGCCACTTGTGTGGGCGATTCAACCTATTTCAAAGACCAGTCTGTTTCAAACGGAAGTACTTTGACTAACTGGTTATGGGATTTTGGCGATGGCCAGACTTCCGCTTTGCGAAACCCGGCGCACAAATACGCCCGGGCGGAAGTTTACCCGGTCAGCCTTACCGTAACTTCAGCTATCGGTTGTTCGGCTGCCGCAACAAAAAGTTTTACTGTAAATGGTGCTGCGCCGGTTGCTTCTTTTACCGTATTAAATTCCGGTGGACTGTGCAGTAATCAGGAGGTTTTTTTTACTAACCAGGCTACGGTAGATTTCGGAAGCATTACCAAAGTGCAATGGTTTTTTGATTACGGCAATAACCCAACCGTGTCAGAAACAGACATTAACCCGGCTTATGGCAAAACTTACCGGCATACTTATACGCCATTTTATACGCCTGCCAGCCAAAACTACCAGGTGCGGATGCTGGCCTATTCCGGCAGTTCCTGTGTTTCAGAAGTAGTTAAAACGATAACGCTTTTGGCAACGCCGCAGTTAACTTTTCCTGTTCCTTCCGGGATTTGCCTGGATGCAAAACCGGTTCAATTAACTGCAGGTGAAAGAAACGGAACGGCAGGAACAGGCGTTTACGCCGGTACAGGTGTTAGCGCTTCCGGTTTGTTTAATCCTGCTGTTGCCGGTGCGGGTACTTTTGCTGTCCGGTATATTTTTGCTTCTGCTAATACTTGTGCCGATACCATCAGCCAAAATATTACAGTCAGCCCGCTTCCGCAAGTAAGCGCAGGCGCGGATATGGTGGTATTAGAAGGCGGAAATACCAAACTGAAAGCTACGGCAAGCGGCGACAGCCTGACTTATGCCTGGTCGCCCGCCGCAGGTTTAAGCAGTACAACGATATTAAACCCGGTTGTAACGCCCACGTCTGATCTAACTTATACGCTCACCGTAACCAGCAGTAAAGGCTGTTCTGCTTCAAGCCGGGTTTTGGTATCGGTTTTAAAAGCACCGGTTGTGCCCAATACATTTACGCCAAATGGTGATGGCATCAACGATACCTGGAACATTAAATATTTAAACACTTATGCGGATGGCACGGTTGAGGTTTTTAACCGTTACGGAAACAAAGTTTATTTCTCCGTGGGGTATCCGGTTCCCTGGGACGGCAGGTTTAAAGGAATTGATCTTCCCGTAAGTACTTACTATTACATCATCAACCCAAAACAAGGTCGGAAGATACTTTCCGGTTGGGTTACAATTATACGATAATTGGGTTTCTGATCACTAAAATTGATATAAGGGTTATTTAAATTTTTTTTGATTACATCGTTCATTTACTGATATTTATTAAAGAACACACCCCTGACCTCTCTCGAGAGGGGAAGCATGGTTTGCTACTTTTCTAACGTTTAGAAAGGCAGCGTTTGCAGGTTCCCCTCTCGAGAGGGGCAAGGGGTGTGTCCTTTATTTTTATGCCATAAAAGAAGCATTTACAAAAAGGATTAAGTTTAAACAACCGCAAAGTAAAAATAAGCTTCGTAATTTTAAGCCGATCAAAATTGTATGTACAAACTTTTCCTTTCTTCAAAACACTGCTTTAAAATTATATCCGCATACTGTTTTTATGCCCTTATAATTGGTGCAATTTCTGGTTGTTCGCATCAAATTACAAAGCACAAGATTGTCAGGATTTTTAATGAAACCAAGATCAACCAAGATCATTTTACAGGTTTTGCTTTGTACGATCAGGATCAAAAGAAAATGGTTTATCAGGAAAATGCGGATAAGTATTTTACACCGGCCTCCAACACCAAACTTTTTACTTTTTATACTGCGTTGCAAATGCTGGGCGATTCAATTCCCGGCTTGCGTTATTTGGTTAGAAATGATTCTTTGATTTTTTGGGGAACCGGCGACCCTGCTTTTTTGCATTCTGTTTTAAAATCAACCAAAGCTTTTGATTTTTTGAAAAGCTCGACACTAAAATTGTGCTATTCGGCATCTAATTATACCGGCAACTTTTATGGTGAAGGCTGGCCTTATGGTGATTACAATGATTATTATCAGGTTGATATTACCGCCATGCCTATACAAGATAACGTTGCTTTTATTGATGCCGATGCACAAGGCAACTTGCAAATCAAGCCTAAATATTTGAAAATGTATTTGCAAGTTGATACTTCTTTTCACCCTAAAAATTATAGGGTAAAAAGAGCATTGGAAGAAAACAAGTTTGTATATCCTGCCGACCCAATTCCATCCAAGTTTCATCAGGAAATTCCCTGGAAAACAAGTCCAAGTTTAACTTTGGAATTGTTGCAGGATACTTTGAAAAAACCAATTGGATTGATCCAAATGCAAATGCCAACTTCAGCAAAAACACTTTATAGCATTGCTGCGGATTCTGTTTACAAGCAAATGCTTTTGCCAAGCGATAATTTTGTGGCCGAGCAATTGTTGCTGGTTTGTTCATCTACATTGCCCGGCGGTGTTTTAAGTACGCAAAACGCCATCGCGTACAGCAAGAAAAACTTTTTAAACGGTTTGCCCGATGAACCGCAGTGGGCCGATGGCTCCGGACTTTCGCGCCAAAATTTGTTTACGCCACGGACAATGATCGCTTTATTGCAGAAGATTTGGGACAAGGTTGGCAACGAGCAAAAACTGCACAATTTACTGCCAACCGGCGGTGTTTCGGGTACGCTCAAAAACGCTTACAAAACGGACAACGGCGTTCCGTTTGTGTGGGGAAAAACCGGCAGCCTGTCCAACAACCACAACCAAAGCGGTTATTTGATCACGCGGAAAGGTAAACGTTTGCTGTTTTGTTACCTAAACAACAATTTTACGCGGCCAACTGCACAAATCCGTGCAGAAATGGTGCGGGTGATGACGGAAATCCACAACCGGTTTTAGTTTAAATTCTTTTCGATAAAAAGGAAATATGCATAAAAGTTGTTTAAATATATTCGTGGTGCTTCTTTTACCGGGTAAAAAATTAAGGGTCATCCCCCTGGCCCCCTTCAAAGGGGGAAGAGGGCCAGGGCGCATACCTTTTCATTTCCAACCTTTTCATCTCCAAATTTCTAAATGATAAAAAGGTAGGCGACAGGCTTCCCCCTTTGAAGGGGGTGAGGGGGATGAGTTGTTTTCATTGACTGGTTTCTATCGTTTCTTCTTATTTAAAAGTTTAAACAAGTTCACAATTAAAACTTATGCCGATAATGCCAATGCTTCTTTTATGCCCTAAATTTCAGGCTGGCCATGAACCATGACCTATGAACCATCAACCATTATCAATGAACCATGACCAATGAACTATCACCATAAACCCCGCAATTAGCTTAACTTTGGTTTTTTCCCGAAATCAAATTGATGATCAAACAAGCCCTTCAAAACCTGAAAATAAACGCCCTGAACGAAATGCAGCAGGCGGCCATCAGCGCAGCCAAAAAAAGCGATGTGATCCTGCTTTCGCCCACAGGTTCGGGTAAAACATTGGGTTTTTTGTTGCCTTTGCTGGATGTACTTGATGCTGAAATTGCAAACGTGCAAGCACTGATTCTGGTTCCGTCGCGCGAATTGGCTTTGCAGATCGAACAGGTTTTTCGCTCGATGGGCAGCGGTTTTAAAGTGAACTGCTGCTACGGCGGCCACGATGTAAAAACGGAAAGGAACAATTTATCGCAACCACCGGCGGTTTTAATTGGTACGCCGGGAAGGATTGCGCACCATTTGCGCCGGGAAAGTTTCAGCACAAACCTCATCCAAACTTTAATTCTGGATGAGTTTGACAAAGCGCTGGAGTTTGGTTTTCAGGAAGATATGGCTTTTATCATCAAACAATTGCCCAACTTAAAAAGGCGGATACTGACTTCGGCCACCAAAATGAAAGAAATACCAGCGTTTACCGGCATGGTAAAACCGGTGGAACTGGATTTTCTGACGAATTCGGCTGCCATTCCCGATCTCAAACAAAAAGCGGTAATTACCGAAGCCGCCGATAAACTGGAAGCCTTGTTTGCCCTGATCTGCAAGATTGGCGACCGCGCAACTTTGGTTTTTTGTAACCACCGCGAAGCGGTTGACCGCATTAGCGATTTGTTGTGGGAAATGGGTTTGCCAAACGGCGTTTTTCATGGCGGCATGGAGCAGGACGACCGGGAACGCGCTTTGTTAAAATTTAGGAACGGCAGTTATAAAATTTTAATTACCACAGATTTAGCTTCGCGCGGGCTGGACATTCCGGAAATTGAACACGTGGTGCATTACCAGTTGCCGCACAACGAGGAAGCTTTTTTGCACCGCAACGGCCGTACCGCGCGCATGTATGCCAAAGGGACTTCGTACCTGATTTTAACGCCCGACGAAAAACCGGCTTACTTAAAACAAATGCCGGAGATCGAAGAGCTGCCGCAGAAACCGATTATCCCGCAACCTTCGCCCTGGGTTACGTTGTACCTGGCGGCAGGCAAAAAAGATAAGGTAAACAAAGTAGATATTGTGGGTTTGCTGCTGAAAAAAGGCGGGCTGCCAAAAGATGATTTGGGCTTGATTGAAGTTTTAGACCATGCCTCGTACGCGGCCATCAAACGCGATAGGGCAGAAGCAACTTTGCAAAAGATAAAAGGCGAAAAACTGAAGAACAAAAAGGTTAAAATTGAAATTTCAAGGTAAACCGGATCAAGCAAAATGAGCAACAACGATATTATGAAAAAGCTGCGCGTGGCTATGCAGTTTACCGATGACGACATCATCAAAGTTTTGGAACTGGCCAATTTCAGGATCACGAAAACAGAACTGGGCGCCATTTTCAGGAAAGAAGACCACCCCAACTTTAAACCTTGTGGCGACCAGATTTTACGTAATTTTTTGAACGGCCTAATTATTTACAAGCGTGGGCCCAAAGTTTAAACTGCATTTGTTTGGAATTCTAAGTTTCGGCCTGATGCTTCTTTTATCCCTGCAAAATTGGTGAAGCATTAAAAATACAGGCCAATTTTTAACCGATAAAAGAAGCATCGGCAAAACTTACGCCTGGCTGTTGATCCATGATTCAGCCGTTTTCATATCAGTAAAAAACTGAATAATGACATTGCCAACGCCCATGTTCCCGCTTTTTTGGGCAGAGAGTTTACTAAAAGCACTGGGCGAATAAATCCAGGCAAAGTATTTTAAGCCTGCTTTTTCCATCATCGGCAGCCACTCTGTTCCTGCCCAGTCTGCCGCGTCAGACCAGGTTCCCAAAACGTACGTATTGTCGTTCAGTACCTTATTCACTTTGTTGTTTTTCAGCATGTCCAGCATCAGCAGGCAGCCGTGTTTTACCGATTGCAGGTTTTGGAAACCTGTCCAGTCTGCATCCAAACGCTGTTGGGCCCGGTTGTAACTCATTGTAACTGAAGCATCTTTATAAAAACCGTTTTGTTGGATCACCGGCACCGGCCCTTTAACCATACTCAGCGGCAGCCTGAAATAAAAGGTAGAGCCTTGCCCCAGTTCGCTTTCGATCCAAAAACTGCCGTTGTGGCGCGTTAAAATTTCCGAAGAAATAAACAACCCTAAACCCAGGCCCTCGTATTTCATCGCGGTATTGTCCACCCGATAATACCTTTCGAAAAGGTGTTGCAGGTTGTGGCTGGCGATGCCGATCCCAAAATCCCGGACCGAAACGATGATGTTGTCCAACTGGATTTCGCTGTTTACCAACACAATTTTTCCTTCAGGGGAATATTTAACGGCATTGGTCAAAAAGTTATTGATCACCTGCTCGATCCGGAAACGGTCGCCGGTGTAAAGTACATCCACCGTGCTTTCTAAAATAATTTGGTGCGAAGGCGACGTATGCTGTACGCTTTCTACACTTGCTGCCAGCATTTCGCCGAAGTGAAAGGGCTGAAAAGTATAATTCATTTTGCCCGCGTTGATCTTGGTTACATCGAGCAGATCGCTGATCAGCCTTTCCAAACGCAGGATATGTTCGGCAGATTTTTGTGCGAAGTTTTGCAGTTTCGCCGTATCCGTAGTCCGCTTCATCATTTGGTTAAACGCCTTGATGCTGGTCAGTGGCGTTTTCAGTTCGTGGCTGGCGATGGAAATGAACTCATCTTTTTTCTGCTCGTTGTTTTTTTGGAAATCTATGTTGGTATTGGTGCCGATCCAAAGTTTGACCTGGTTGTTTTCAACCAACGGCACCGCCCTGGCCAAAAACCACTGGTACCCGCCGTTCTGCAACAGCAACCGAAACTCGGTTACATATTCATTGCCCGATTGCAGGGCAACTGTCCAAGCTTGTATGCAGCCCGGCAAATCATCGGGATGGATGAAATTTTTCCACCCGGGCCCAACCACATCTTCCTGACTTTTGCCAAAATCGGTACAAACAACCTGGTTTACATAATTTAAAGCGCCGTCGGGATTGGCCGTCCAAACCTGCTGCGGCATGGCATTTAGCAAAAACTGGAAGCGTTTTTCGCTTTCTTCTACCAAACGTTTGCCGATCACGGATTCTGTTACCTCAAAAACAAAAACCAGCAAACCGTCTACCCGGCCTTGCGTATCCAACCTGGCCTGGTAAATAAAGTTGAAATAGTGGTCTTCCACAGGCCCGTTGTCGTATTTTGCCAGCGGGACCAAAAGTTCGTTCCCTTCAAAAGGCTTACCGGTTTGATAAACGTTTTGGATAATATCCCAAACCGGTAGCTTTGCAATTTCCGGCAGGGCTTCCAGCAATGGTTTTCCCAAAAGCTTTCGGCCCGGAAAAAGCTGTTGGTACAGCGGGTTGATCAGTTCGAAAACAAAATCAGGCCCGTCCAAAATGCAGATGCCTGCCGGTGCCTGCATCAAAAACTGGTTTAAGCGCAAACGCTGGCTTTCCGATTCGGCCTGTGCCGTTAAAGCCTGATGGTTTCTTAAAACAACCCGTTCTTCCAGTTCAAAATTTAACTGCCGTAGCGTTTCCTGGGCCTGGTACAGCTCCTGGTTCGTGGTAATCAGTTCTTCTACCGATGCCTGCACTTCTTCGTTGGCCTCGGCTAGGTTGTTGTTGAGCAGGAGCAGTTGCTGTTCGTTTTTTTCGACCTCTTTTCTGGCCAAAACCAGTGCGGTAATGTCGTAGGCAAAGGTAAAAACGCCGGTTACGTTGCCTTGCCCGTCAAACCGCGCCTGGTGGATCAGGTTAAAATAATGGTCTTGCAGCGGCCCGCCGTCTTTTGGCGCCAGCGGGATGTACATTTCTTTTCCTTCAACAGTTTTGCCGGTTTTATATACATGCCGAAAAACCTGTTCTACCGGTTGCCCGGCAATTTCGGGCACAGCTTCTAAAAGTGGTTTGCCAACCAGTTTTCGCCCGGGGAAAAGTTGTTCCTGGTAATGGCTGTTCACAAACTCGTAAACCAGTTCGGGCCCGGAAACCACGGCAACCTGCGCCGGGATTTCCGTCATAAACTTTTCCAAACGCACACTTAACTGCCGGGCTTCCAACAGCGCGTTTTTTTCGCGTTCTGCACTCAGCTTTAAATGCTCTTCGGCCAGGGTTTGCTGCGTAACGTTGATGGTTTGCTGGATGATGTATTGCAGTTCGCCGGCTTCGTTTCTAATTGGTGTATGCGTTGTTTTCCAGTAACCGGCACAATTATTTTGTTCGATGCAAAAAACCGGAAGCGCTACAGGTTGAAGCATTTGCGCCAAAGACTGGCCTAAACCCTGCACTTTAAGTTCATCGGTATTGAGTGGGAAATGATCAAAAACCGGCTGGCCCAAAACATCAATACTGTTTTTACCGGTACTTTTTAAGTAATCGTTGCTTGCACCAATTATGGTCAGCCCTTCAGACAGGACAAGGTACAAACCAGGCAAAGTTTCAAAAACTTTCAGGGTTTCCGGCAGATGTGCAGCACTGTTTTTCATTCAAAAAAATAGATAGAACAATTTTATGAAATTACAGGCATTTAAACTAAGCGTTGCGGTGTTTTTCTGCTTCCTATAAAAACGGCACAACATTTTTATACCGATAAAAGAAGCATAGCACAAAAGTTTTGGTTGATGGCGAAACGCCATGTCGGCAGCGGCAGTTTTTTACATGGATAAAACCCGTTCAAACTTATGATGGTTGATAAACCAAATATAAAAGGCACCAAATTTATAGTGCTAAAAGAAGCATCAACGGTTTGTTTTTATCCGAATTTGAAACAATGCAGATTGATTCTGTCCAAAAAATATTTTGGTTGCTAGTGGGCCGAGGGGTTGGCAAAGTTTGTGCGCGACGGTCATCGCCCTGAACGGCGCATGGTATTTAAGTAGTTGATCAATACTTCTTTTATCGGTGTTTTTTTAGTGGCCCCGTCAATTAAAAGAAGCCCGGAACTCCAAAGGCGAAAGGTTGGTTTTTGTTTTGAACAGTTTGCTGAAAAACTGAGGGTGTTCAAACCCTAATTCATACACAATTTCACTTACGGATAAACCAGTTGTAGATAATTTTTCTTTTGCTTTTTAAATCAATTTTTTATGGACGTGTTGTTAAGCGTTTCGTCCGGTTAATGTTTTAAGCAAACCAAGTAACTAATCAAGGGAGACAGTTAAAATTTTGGAAATATATTGAAAGCAAGGCTCAAAGCGGCTGTTTATATTTTTGTATTTGAGGCAAATGTTATAACATAAAAATGCAACGGTTTTTAGTCGGTAAAAGAAGCATGTAGAAAAATTGAACAAATCTTAAACAGGCCCTTAATGTTAATTTATTATTGTATGCTGATTGCCATTCAATATTATTTTTTTGGAGCGGGAACCTGAAAAGCATTTAAAAACGCTGAAGTGGCCAGATAGGCGCCTATTAAATGAACTATATCAACCACACCTTGCTCAGTCAGTATTTTAATAGCTGTTTGGTAAGTTGGGTCGTCAATACGGCGGTTGTTTACAAGTTGGTGGGTAAATTGATATATGGCAATTTCATTTGGCTCAAGGTTTTCAGGTTGTTGGCCTAACTTAATGGAATTGATAATGGCATCGGTAAGGCCTACAGCTTTGCCAACTGCCGTATGGGCATAAGCTTCATATTCTGCATTACATGAAAAACCTACCGTTAGTATTATAATTTCCCTCATCCTTGGCGACAGCTTGGAACCTGCCGACTCCGCATTCGCCCATCCTAAATATTGCTTGCTTACTGCCGGGCTTCGAAGATGAAAATTGAAAGGTCCGATCAGGCTGCCATCTTGTAAAGAAATTTCGAAATTGTTCTTTTTTGCCCATGGAACCTGCTTGTCACTTATCAGCTTGTACAATTCTTTCTGCTCGGGGTTAAGCTGCTCAGGCTTAAGCAGAGGTAAGCGGCCGCCAAGGTTCTCATCTTCGTTAACGGCTGTTGTTTTCGTTTCGTTATTCATGCTGTTTTCCATTTATTGTTTATCAAACTGATTTAGCTAATTTAAAATACTGCTTTAAGCTTACATAATTACTTTTTGAAGTTTAATCTTGCCTTGGCAAATAATTTTAATATATATACAACATTTGTAAGTTAATGACAGATTGAATTAATTTTTGTTTTGTGATTATTTCGTTTTAGTTACATCATGTTTTATGACAGAACATAACATCATAAGTAAGGATCTTGAAATTTTAATAGCTTTGATTTTTTAATAACCGTTATAGTTGCTATTAGAGAAGTAGCAAGTCTGGTACTGTTTTCAAATGTATGATGGCTATAAAAGCCGATACTATTGTTTTAAGTCGGCAACTCTTTTTAGCTGTAATAATTAAAAATAACTTGTTCCAATTTGTTTGTTTTTTCAACCAAAAGAAATCCATCATACATTTAAAAACACAACCCCAATTTTTTAGGTGATAAAAGAAGCACAAAAACATAGTAACCAAATTTTAAATATGCTCTTTAAGTATTAACGTTAGTGGTTTTTATCTTTTGCCTCTGTTTTTTTGATTAAACGAAAATTTGTGTACTTTTCTAAAACTACAATGCTTCTTTTATCAATGAAAAATTTACTTGTTGCCTTTTTGCTGCTGCCTGTATTTTCTAACGCCCAAAAATTCACACCAAAAGAAATTGCCAGGTTTCAGGCCGAAGCAAAAAGCGTAACCATTATGCGCGACAACTGGGACGTGCCGCATATTTATGCCAAAACCGATGCAAGCGTGGTTTTCGGGTTGATGTACGCGCAATGCGAGGAAAACTTTAAAGGCATCGAACTCCAAACATTTTACCGATCAGACCGAAATGTACTTGGACGGAAAGTTTAAAGATGTGCTGTTTTACAAAGAAGATGTGTTGAAACATGCGGAGAAAACTTATCATCCGGGCGAGTGAACACCAATTTTATGCCGGTAAAAGAAGCATCAAACTTCAACATAAAATCAAATAAAATGGAAGAAATAAAAAATGGAAAGTTGTATTCAGGCACCAGCGGTTTGGTATTGCCTGTCCCGAATAAAGCCGCTTTTCCACCAGCGTTTCAGGATAAAAGCCGTTTGACTTTTTATGCTTCGATTTTCAACAGCATCGAAATCAACAGTTCGTTTTACAAAATCCCGATGGCCAAAACGGTTGCGAATTGGGCCGAAAGCGTGCCGGAAGATTTCAAGTTTACGTTTAAACTTTGGCGGGAAATTACGCATAACAAAGCGTTAGATTTTAAACCGGAAGACGTGCTTCGTTTCATCCAAACCATTGCTTCGGCAGGAACAAAAAAAGGATGTTTACTGGTGCAGTTTCCGCCAAGTTTAACGGCTGCAAACCTGGCGCAATTAGAAAAATTGTTGAACGTGATCCGGGAAGCCGACCCGCAGCAGGAATGGAAACCGGCCTTGGAATTCCGCAACCGTTCGTGGTACAACGACGAAGTTTACCAACTACTTGATCAACACAAAGCCAACGTCGTTTTGCAGGATATGCCAGCATCGGCAACGCCGTTTTTAGAAAATGATCTGGACTTTGTTTACCTGCGCTTCCATGGCCCAAATGGCAATTACAAAGATGGTTACGATGATGATTTTCTGAGCGAATATGCGCAGTACATCAAAACCTGGCAGGAAGAAGGCAAAAGCGTTTTCGTTTATTTTAACAATACGGCCGGCGATGCGGTTAAAAATCTGATCAGTTTAAACCAGTTGGTACAACAAAGCTGAACAACAATTTTTATCCGGTAAAAACAGCATTGCCATACCCGTGATTTTTCTTCAAAAGTATTTCCTGACCAAAAATTTTCCTGCTGGTACTGTTTTTTTGGGGAAATTACTTTACGTTTTTTAACCGTTCCTGCGAAAAATATTCAACAAAAAAACCGCGCTTTAAATCCTGGGCATTGTAAAAAAGCCCTTTCCGGCTTTTATTATAATCCAAAATTAAGAATTTAGTGCTGTGTACTTTAACCGTGTCTCCGGGTTTAAAAATGTATGTTTTTTGTGCTTTGCAGGAGATAAAAAACAAGAAAGAAAGTAGGTATTTTTTCATGGCAATATAGTTTTACAAGAGATGTAAATACCATTACCATACCCGAAGTATTTTGGCGGTTCGGTTAAAAAGGAAACCGGTAAAACGATGCAGGAGTACTTTCAAGCCAAACTGGCAAAGGAAAAGATTTTTGATCCTGGTAAAACTGTTAGCCAGATTGCTTACGAATTGGCTTTAAATATCCAACGCATTTTGCACGCTTGTTTAAGCAACGGGTTGGCCATTCGCCGCAGGAGTACCGTTTTTTAAACTAAAATAAAGTGTATTAATTTTTGTGCCTGAAAATCTATCGGTAAAAGAAGCATCAGGGGGCCACTGATTTTTAGGTGCTAAAAGAAGCATCGAAGCGAGATGCTGTTTTTATCGGGTAAAATTCAGTTAAAAGCATTTCTAAATTCCAAAGGAGAAAGATTGGTTTTGCTTTTGAACAATTTGCTGAAAGACTGCGAATGTTCAAACCCTAATTCATAGGCAATTTCGCCGATGGATAATTCGGTAGTGGAGAGTTTTTCTTTTGCTTTTTCGATCAGTTTTTCGTGGATGTGTTGCTGGGTACTTTGCCCGGTCAGTACTTTCAGCATCGCGCTTAAATAATTGGGCGAAATGTTTAAGGCTTGGGCAACGTCGGCAACGGCAGGCAAACCATGTTTTGCAATGGTTTCGCTTTTAAAGTTTTCGTTGAGGATTTCTTCCAGCCGGTTTAAAATACGGTGGTTTGCAATTTTGCGGGTCAGGAATTGGCGGTGGTAAAAACGGTCGGCATAATTCAGCAATAATTCCAATTGGGCAATGATAATATCCTGGCTGAATTTATCCATGTTGGCACAGTATTCCTGCTCCATGTTTTGCATCATGCCGATGATCGTAGTTTCCTCTTTTTCCGACAAAAACAAAGCTTCGTGCACCGAATAACTAAAATATTCGTACTGTTTTATTTTTTTGGCCAGTGGCGTGTTCCATAAAAAATCGGGATGGACGAGCAGCATCCAACCCGAACATTTTATGGCTGCACCTTTTTCAACCTCAATCCCAAAAACCTGACCCGGCGAAATAAAAAACATGACGCCTTCATCAAAATCATATTCCTGTTGCCCATATTTTATTTTGGCATTGAAATTCTTTTTAAGCGAGATGGAATAAAAATCGAACACCAAATTTACCTGCTCTTTGTTGAGGTTGCGCTTAATCAATTCCATATTAATCACACTGATTAATGGGTGTTCTGGTTTTGGAAGCCCCATAGTATGATGGTATTGACTAATTGTTTTAATCCGATAAGGTTGAATGTTTATCATGCTATAATTCGATTTTCTGTTTAAATGTACAGACTTTCTAAGGTAATCAAATTAGGGATTTTAGGATCAATCCTTTCAGCTTTTAAAATAGCTTCCCTTTTCCATATCATCCAAAAGTGTAGGGTGTACCGGCTGCCAGCCGAGGCGTTCTTGGGTCAACTTGCTTGAGGCCGGGGCATCAAATGCGGCAAAGGAAGCAAGCCAGCCAAAATGATTGACTGCTTCTTCCGGCGATATGGATACAACCGGTATATTCAAATGCCTGCCAATAACTTCAGCAATATCTTTGAAAACAATTCCTTCTTCCGCAACGCCATGATACTTGGTTCCTGGTGCGGCGGCCTTTTCTAATGCAAGCTTAAAGAGATTGGCAGCATCAAGCCTGTGAACAGCCGTCCAGCGGTTCAGTCCATCGCCTATGTAAGCCGAAACGCCTTTTTCTTGTGCAAGATTGATGAGCATCGGAACAAAGGCTGAATCCCCCTTGCCATGAACAGACAGAGGAAGGCGCAACACCGATACCCGTACCCCTTGCGCCGCCGCTACAGCAGCAGCCTCTTCCGAAGCCACACGCGGATGTAAGGAGGAGTCGGACTCTGGCGGCATCTCTTCGGTTGCCAGGTGGCCAGGGCTGACCAGAGAGGTACTGGAGGTAACGATCAAAGGCCGGTCAGAGCCGGCGAGCGCAGCACCCATTGCCTCAATAGCGCGCCTGTCTATCTCGCAAACTTCTTTAAACCGTGCAAAATCATGGATAAATCCCGCATGGATTACGCCATCCGAAGCTGCTGCTCCTTTCCGCAAGCTTTCCAAATCTTCCAGGTCGCCCCGGTGCGCTTCGGCACCGGCTGCTTCAAGTGATTTTACATTTGCATCTGACCGCGCCAGGCCAACAACCTGGTGGCCGGTATTAATTAATTCCTGAACAATGGCTGAACCGATGAAGCCTGTGGCCCCTGTAACAAATACACGCATAATAATAGTTTTTTACGGATTGAAAATTTATTTTGTGAATAAAGGCTTTGGTGCATTACTGTTTTTATGGTGCTTATTTAAAAGCAGCAGCAGTTTCCTTTGCAAAATCCTTGAGCTTTACTTTGCCCATAACAGGTTTATGGCGGTTATAATCTTCTGCCAACAAACCGCTGTAAAGTGCGGCGTACATTTCGGTTAATTCAGCGGCAATTTTAGGGTTCATCCCTACGCCAACTAAGCCTTTTTCTGCTTCTTCGTCGGAAATCAGCACCCATTTTAAATCCGGTTTTCCGATGGCCTCGCCCAAAATGCGGGCAGTTTCATCACCGGTAAGTTCCTGGCTTGCTACGTAGCGAACTTTTATGCCGGTAAAAGAAGTATCAAATTCTTCGGCAATGGCAGCCGCAATATCAACCGGCGAAACCCAGGGAATTATGTGGTCTGCACCATAATTTGCGGCAATAACACCTTGTGCTTTTATCATCGGCGCATAGCCCAATAAATTATAGTAAAAAGAAGTAGGACGCATGTGCGTAATGGCTACATCCGAAGGCAATTCATTCAAAATTTGCTCTACCTGGTGCGCGCCCAATAAAATCCCGTTCCCTTTATCTAAATGCGCACCAAAAGTGCTGAGGTTGACTACCCGTTTAACGCCTGATTGCTTAATGGCTTGTGCATAATTATTTCCTAATTTTTGGTAGAAAGCCATCAGATCAAAGTTTGGGTCGAAGTAGTTGTTCGGCGGAACCATCACATAAACGGCATCTGCACCGGTAAAAGTAGCTGTCAAAAAACCGGCATCTTCCAGCGAGCCGATGGCAGCAGTGGCCCCCAAAGCTTCAATCTCTTTTTGTTTTTCGGCCTTGCTGCTGATGACCGTAACCTGATGTCCTTTTTGCACCAATTCTGTTGTTAGCGGCTTGCTGATGTTCCCTAAAGAACCTGTTACGATAATTTTCATAAAATTTGGTTTTGTTTGCTGTACAAGTGTCGGCACTTCCTGATTGTTTGTTGTAGCCGTTTCTTTGATTGTTGTAGCCGTTTCTGTACGGATTCTAAAAAAGCGTGTCCATGCTTCTTTTATCCACCAAAAATCAATGGCAAATTATTGGTCATGCAATTTATGCCGATAAAAGAAGCATTCCGTTTTTTGGATTTTTTTCAAAAACCCCAATAGTTTTTATTGACTTGAACTGTAATTGTTAATCAAAAAAGCGTTGGCATGATCTTTATAATAATTTAAACAGCGTATTAATTATTAATTAAAATTAAGATTATGAGTACCAAAACAAACGTGGCCGACCAGGGAACAGACGGCACCAAAACCAAACACAAAGGCGAAAGCCAGCAAAGCCAACAAAAAGGCGCGCCAAGCGTAAGCAAAAAAGAAAGTAAACACAAAAAAGATGACTCTGACGGGGAATCATCAAAAAACGTAGAGAAAAAGCAGCAAAACAGTATTTAAACAAAACAGGCAGTTTCCGAAATCGGACAACTGCCTGTTTTGTTTTTAGTGGATTTTTGGCTTGAAAAGAAATATTTTTCCATGCTTCTTTTACCACCCTAAAATTAGTGCGGTAAAAACAGTATTGGCTAATGGTTTTTCTTTTGCAAGGCTTTGACCACGATGTTTTCGTTCGGTTTTTGTTTATGCTGATCGAAACCCATGATGGCCGATGACATACCATCCATTGAACATTTGTACAACAATCCGAAAAAAGATTCCCGCGGCCCGCGCGTAACATTGATCGGCCCTTTTCTAAACTTGCCGTTCTTTTTCGGGTTGTCGTTCGGCATAAAGGTATTGGTCAAAAAAGAAAGCAGGCCGCGCTTTTTCAGGTCGTCGTTTTTGTCATCGTGCTTCAACAAAGCCACTTTCATGTTGGTATAATACAAATCCAAATTGCCTTTTGCCCCGCGGTCGGTCGCATCAATTTGCATCAGCATTTTATTGATTTTTGCCGATTGGATCGCCATCATTGCCAGCGGTTTTGCCAGCGGGTTTAGCGCTGTTCCGTCCATCGGCCCCATTTCGATGGTATTGCTGAATGCCCCGTTTTTGCTGGCCAGGTTAAATTTATAGCTCATATGCGTATCCCCGGCGCCCATCATTTTGGCGCGCATGTTTGCAAACGCATAAGGGTTGCGTTTTTTAACTGCCGTATTGTTGGTAATGTTGAGGAACAGGCCTTCCGAATTTGTTAAAAACAACGTTGCGTTTTCTTCGGATTTTTGCGCCGCGATCACATATTTGAAATACCCTTTGTGCATTTTCATGGTATCTATCGTGATATCAAAAGCCAGTTGCTGTAGTTTTTGGTGCGGAAAAGGTTCCGGGCGCAGCGGCGGCGTCCGTTTTGGCCAGTTGTAATTGTTAAAAACCTCGCCCCAACTGCTGCCAATGGTTGCAGAACCGATGTGTATTTCCTGCCTCTGCAAAAAATGTTTAAGGTCAATGTTGCGCATCACCATATTGTTGTACACCAAATGGATGCGGTCTTTATCAAACTTGGCCGCTTTATAAAAAGCAACTTTGTCCAATCGCGGAACCAGCGATACTTCGTTTACCGACATTGTTTTTTGTTCCGGGGAAAAGTAAATGTTTTTGAAATTGAGCCGGTACAAACTATCCGGCGTAGAAATGCGGCAAAGCTGCACTTTTGCAAACAGCGTTTTTTTGGAAGTGTCTTTTGGATCGGCCAGTTTATCGCAGGTAAAACCATCCATCAAAATATTCAAGTGTTTTAGCGAAGTGGTTTTCTCCTTGCTTTCGTTTTGGTTGACAAAAGTAAAATTCAGGTTGCTAATGTTTAGTTTTTGGATCGAAGTGATCTTCAAAATCCCTTTCATCATTTTTACCAAAGCCGGCGGGTGTGCAGCTTTTTCGGCATTAATTGTATCGTTGTAAGCAAGCCGTTTGTTAACAATGCGTATTTGCGGGTGCTTCATCGTCATTCCCGCAATGTTAAACCGCCTTCCTTGCGGTGTTTTGGCAAAACCAAATTGGTCCAAAATCAAACTATCGGCAACAATGCGCATCACATCGTTTGGCACTTTTCGCGCAGCCAGTAAACGCTGGTAAACGGCCGAATCCGGCAGCAGCTTGAAGTTGGTGATGAGTCCTTTTCCGGCATCAATGTTCACTTCAAAATGGTCGTACTCAATATGGTAAAGGCTGTCGCTGGCTTCGGTTACCAGCTTTTTCAGTTGATCAGTGATTGCTTCTTTTGCCGCTGTATTTTTAGGGTTGGCCAGGTTTTTCTTTAAAAAATGCCAACCAGCGTATCCTGCCAATAATAAAACAAGCAAAATGCCGCCTGCCCAGCCCCAAATTTTTCCTTTGGATGTTTGCTTCATGATACAGCAAAACTAAATTGACAATTTTTATTGGATAAAAAACAGGTGCTAAAAGAAGCATCCGGTTTTTAGGCCAATACTTCTTTTAGCACCATAAAATTGGTATTATGGCAACAGTGTGTCTTTGATATTTTCGATGATGCCTTTATCAGCAACCGCACCTTTCATTTGTTGGGTTTGCGCATGTCCGCGAACATCCGGCGCGCCTAATTTAGGCTCTTGCCCCATCGGCGAAGCATAAACAAAACTGAACTCGCCTTTGCCATCAATAGAAGGGCCGCTTGCCCAACGTGCGTTTGGCGGTTGTGGTTTGTGGATATCGGTAGAGATAAAAGCATACTCAAACGCCCTAACTTCTTCCGTCATCGGGAAAGAATTAGGAATTGGAAGGTTGTTTTTTACACCGCCCAAATCTTCGATCACGGCCAGCCACTGGTTTTGGTGCATCGTATCGCGGGCAATTAAAAAGGCAAGCATATCTTTCATGCCTGCATCATCGGTCAACTCCCATAAGCGTGTGGCCAAAACGCGGCCGGTTGATTCTGCCATTACGTTGGCATACATATCGGCAGCAATATTGCCGCTGCCAACCACCCATGAGCCGTTAAAAGGTACGCCATTGCTGTCAACCGCCATGGCCGATAAACCGGACGATAAAATATGCCGCGGGTCCATGCCGCCCATAATGCTGCCCACAATTGGGTTGGAGCCGGCAATCTGATCCTTTAAATCGTTCGTAGCGCCTTCCAGGTTCAATGCAACAGCGGTGCTTAACATTTCGATGTGCGAAATTTCTTCAGTACCGGTTTCTAATAACATATCGCGGTATTTGGTTTCGCCGCGCGACCCCCAGGCCTGGAAAAGGTATTGCAAACATACCCTGATCTCGCCTTCGATACCGCCAATGGCCTGTTGCAATAATTTGGCATACGCCGGGTTTGGTTTTTCTACACGTACCTCGTACTGTAGTTTTTTGTCATGATAAAACATAATAAACGGTTAAGTAAAATTTATAATAAAATTGATTGTGTTATAAAACCGGGCTGGGGCATGTATTGTCTGGTTTTGTAACGGACCAAAAAAAACTGGGTTACAATACCATAACGAAAAAGGAGCTGCTGAGACGATAAAAGCTAAATTGTTATTTTAAAGCTTCCCACAAAAAACCTGTATTTACCCAGATAGTTTTAATTTTAAATTAAATATTGTTATTGCTGATACATATTGCAGCAAAGTTTAAAGGAAGAAGGAATTTGTAGAAAAGTTAAATGCTTCTTTTATCGGGTAAAAATTGGTGTTAGCAGATAAAAAGAAAACTATAGCCTGTTTTTGAAGATGAAATATAAGCTCCTCTTCAAAGCTTTGAAAAGTATTTAGCTGTAAATTAAGATTTTAAATATCTTTTGGTTTATTATAACTATGTTTGATTGACTTTACGTTCTGCTACTTACTTCTAAATTAACAATTATGGCCCAGATTGATGAAAAGCAATACATTATTGCTATTGGCGCATCTGCCGGAGGATTAGAAGCTATTTCGGCTTTTTTTGATTACACACCAATGGATGGTGTATCTTATATCCTGATCCAGCATCTTTCCCCTGATTTTAAAAGCCATCTGGCCCAAATACTTAGGCCCCATAGTAAGCTACAAGTTGTTGAGGTTACAGACCTGATGAAAGTTGAGGCCAATAAAGTTTACCTCATCCCCAATACCAAATACATGGTTATCAACAATGGCGAGCTTCTTTTATCCAATAAAAAAGATAAACAGGCACCGCATTTAACCATTGATTATTTTTTTATTTCCCTGGCAGAAGAACGCCAAGATAAAGCGATCGGGATTATTTTATCCGGCACCGGCAAAGACGGGTCTAAAGGGGTGGAAGCGATTAAAAAGGCAGGCGGAATTGTTATGGTACAAGACCCGGATACGGCAAGTTTTGACGGGATGCCTCAAGCTGCCATTGCTACAAACTGTGCCGACCGGGTTATCTCGCCGCAAGCGATGCCACAGGTTATCGAAAAGTATGTGAAAGACGGTGTGCTCGAAATACTTATTGACGACAAGGACGACGAAATATCCGACGAAGGCCTGAAAGAAATTTTAAGTTTAATAAAAGGAAACTCACCGCTCGATTTTACCGATTATAAACGGCCAACAATTTTAAGAAGGATTAAAAAGCGGATGTTGGAGCATAACTTTGATAGTGTAGATAACTACTATGCGTATTTAAAAAACAACCCGAAAGAAATCGGGCTTTTGGCCGATGATTTTTTAATTAGCGTAACCTCGTTTTTTAGAGATGCCGAAGCATTTAAAGTTATTGAAAACCAGGTTTTGCCGGATATTATAGACCGTAAAAAAAATGGCGATGTATTAAAAATATGGGTAGCCGGTTGCGCTACAGGCGAAGAAGCCTATTCGATAGCCATTTTGGTAAATGAATATTTAAACAAAATTGATAAAGAAATAGAAGTTAAACTATTTACGACCGATTTAAACAAGGCTGCTTTGGATGTTGCCTCAAAAGGAATATATACGAATAAAATAGAAAACACCGTATCCGCAGAAAGGCTGCACAAGTTTTTTACACCCGAGGGCAAGAACTACAAAATAAAGCACGAGATCAGGAAGATGATCATTTTTGCGGAGCACGACCTGGTTAAAAACCCGCCTTATTGCGATACAGACCTCATCAGTTGCCGCAACCTACTGATTTATATGAACCCCGTTTTACAGAAAAAAGTGCTTTCTATGATGTATTTCGGTTTAAAAAAAGGCGGGTATTTGTTTTTAGGCCCAACTGAAAGTACAGCAATTTTGAACGAGGGTTTTACGGAGATATCGGGCAAATGGAATATATTGAAAAGCAATAAAAACAGCAGTACATTAAGGTTTGATAATTTTTTATCGGCACCGGTTATCGAACGGATAAAAACAAACACCATGCAAGTAAGCACGAAAGATGAGGCCCCGTTTTCTAAACTTGTGGTAGCTGATGAAATCAACATGGCTATCCTGGAAGAATCCGGGTATTGTGTTTGTACGGATGAAAACTTAAATGTAATACGTTCTTTCGGCGATCCTTCGGCTTATCTCAAGAATGAGATTTTTAATTTAAACCTCACCAGCTTATTGCCCGATGATATTTCTATTGCATTTAAAAGCGCAGCATACAAGGCTTTAAAGTTAAACCAGAAAGTTATACTTAAACGGCTGCGTTTTGGCGGAACAGATATGGCAAAATTTCATCTGGCCGACATCGTGATCAAGCCCTTTTTTATAAACCAAGCGGATACACAATCACTCCTTATCCTGTTCAAAGAAAATACAAGTAAAGCAACCGGGATAAATATTGCCGATCAGGCCGCATTAAATAAAATCACCCGGGAACATATCGAAAGCCTGGAAACAGAACTTGCCGAAGCAAAGCACCAGCTTGAAGTAGCTAATGACCGGATAGCATCATCAAACGAAAACATACAATCTT
This sequence comes from Mucilaginibacter sp., assembly GCF_041088075.1. Taxonomy (GTDB): domain Bacteria; phylum Bacteroidota; class Bacteroidia; order Sphingobacteriales; family Sphingobacteriaceae; genus Mucilaginibacter_A. Next base: position 40,150 of record NZ_JBGCVY010000059.1, read on the forward strand.
TTAACGAAGAAATGCTATCCGCCAATGAAGAAATGCAAAGTGCCAATGAAGAACTGCAATCCATCAACGAAGAACTGCATTCTGTAAATGCAGAACTGCAAAATATAAACAGGGAACACCAGCTTGCCAATGATGAATTAACAGAATTGAACGATGACCTGAACAATTACTTTCGGAGCAATATCAACGGGCAATTGTTTGTTGACGATAATTTGCTGTTAAAAAAATATTCTCCCGGTACGGTAAAACATATCAACCTCCGCGAAAGTGATATTGGCCGACCTCTAAACGACATCACAACCAATATTAAATTTGAAACTTTAATTGAGGATATTGAAAAAGTAATACAAAATAAAGAAGCGGTTACCAGGGAAGTAGAATCTATAGACGGAAGGATATACGAGGTGATGACCTTGCCTTACATCCGGAAAAACAGCAATACCGCAAACGGTGCTATTGTTAGCTTTTATGACATTACCGAATTTAAAAAGCTGCTCTATGATTTGGACATCAGCAACAAACAATTAGACATCAGCAATAAAAGTTTAACGCGGATAAATGCAGACATGAACAACTTTGTGTATGGTGCTTCACATGATTTGAATGCACCAATATTAAACATAGAAATGGTGCTTGGTTTTTTGAACAAGAAAATGGATTTAAAAGACCCGGAAGTTTTAAATCTGTCTAATATGGTTAACCGTGCTGTTTCAAACTTTAAAGACGTTGTGAAAGACCTCGGCAAAGTAGGGCAGATGGAAGCCGAAATGCAGGAAGGCTATTCTCTGGAGAATTTTGAATCGGTTTTTTTAAGTATTGAAGGATTGATATCCGAAAAAATAAAAGATACAGATACTGTTTTTAGCACTGATTTTTTGGCAAAGGAAGTCCGGTTTTCTAAAAAATACTTAACAAGTATTATGTTAAACCTGATTACAAATGCGATCAAATTTCGGTCTCAAGAGCGGCAGGTAAAAATCATCATCAAAACCGAGCAGGTTGATCAGTTTATTTTGCTAACCGTAACCGATAACGGGATCGGCATCAACAAAGACCGGCTTGACTTTATCTTTAAAATGTACCATCGGGTAAACACAGAAGTTGAAGGGCAGGGAATCGGCCTTTACTTAATCCGGAAAATAATAAATGCGGCCGACGGTAAGGTTGAAGTTGAAAGTGAGGTTGGAAAGGGTTCCTGTTTTAAAGTGTTTTTTAAAGTTTGACCAGCGCGGACAAATACCAGCCAGGCGGAAATTCTTTTACACTAAATATTGCCTGGTAAAAACAGTATCGGCAAACAAAATACCTGCCCACAAAACCGAACCTTTTTTTTAAAAAGCTGTTGTGCCAACATGCGTTTTAAAGCCGTTTCCGTGATCGTAGTACTGCTGTTGTTAGCCGTTGTTTTTATTTATGCCATCGTTTATTTCTCTTCCAAACCTGCCGAATTAACCGGTGCCAAACCGCTTAACGTTTTTTATCAGCATAAAACCATTCCGAAAGTAGTGGAGCCGGAAGTGGTCAAAGCTTTGTCTTTTTATCCTGAATTAAAAGATACGCCGATTGATTTTGTGTTCGACCCAAACACCAGCAAATCCATCATGCTGTCGCAGCCGGTTTTGAAATCGTTTTTTCGCGGACAAAAAAACCGGACTTACATCATCAAAATCAACCCGCGTTTTGTGATGGTACACCGTTCGATGCCGATTGAAAACGTGCCGCAGGATATTTTGACAGGCTGGTTTGGGCACGAATTGGGCCACGTGATGGATTATAGCCAGCGCAGCAACTGGAAGATGTTGGTTTTCGGGGTCGGCTATTTATGTTCTGACCGTTTTTTAATGCAGGCCGAGCGCAATGCAGACACGTACGCGGTTGACCACGGTTTGGGCACTTACATCCTGGCAACCAAAAACTTTATTTTAAACAACGGCGATTTGCCTTTGGCTTATAAAGCGCGGATCAAACGGCTTTACCTTTCCCCACAACAAATTATGGATTTGATCAAAAAGGTTAAAAAGCCGATTTAAGTTTAGTCCGATTGTCATGCCGAACTTGTTTCGGCATCCCACTAAGCATTGATTTTATGCCGATAAAAGAAGCATCAAACCACTTGCTTTGTCATGCCGAACTCGTTTCAGCATCTCTCTATACACCAATTTTATGCCGATAAAAGAAGCATCAAACCACTTGCTTTGTCATGCCGAACTCGTTTCGGCATCTCTCTATAGACCAATTTTATGCCGATAAAAGAAGCATCCATCAACTTGCTTTGTCATGCCGAACTTGTTTCGGCATCCCACTAAGCATTGATTTTATGCCGATAAAAGAAGCATCAATCCTGTGGGATGCTGAAATAAATTCAGCATGACAAAAAATCAAACATGTTCCTTTACAAAAGCTTCAAACTCCAAAAACTGCTCTTCTTTCATCACCCGCGGGATTTTGACCTGGCCGCCCAGCTTTTTATTTTCTTCGCTCCATTTATAAAAAACTTCCACCGGGATTGGTTCTACTTCCACACCTTTTAATGCGCGCGTCCGGGCAACGTTGTAGTTTTTGTTGTTTTGGCGGAGGTGCTCGTCCAACGCTTTTGCAACCGCATTTTTATCCAAATCTTTATCCGTGCTGATGTACCATTGCTGGATAAATTCGCCATTTCGGTGTACTGTCGAAGCGATAAACTCGTGGATGCAAACGTTAAACTGTTTTTCCATTTCCTGGATAGCCACGTTCATTTGGATCACCGAAAGCTGTTCGCCGGCCACGTTGGAATAATGTTTGGTCCGGCCGCTGATCCTGATTTCGTGCCGTTCTAAATCGGTAAACATCACGGTATCGCCAATCATGTAACGCCAGGCACCAGAAACCGTTGAAATCAGCAAAACATATTCTTTATCGGTTTCCACATCGGCCAAAGTTAAAATTTTCGCGTTTTCGGCAACGGTTCCGTCCTCGTTCATGTTCTTTTCCTCAAAAGGCACAAACTCAAAATAAATGCCGTTGTCAACTACCAAAGCCATTGCCGAAGTATCCGGCCGCTTTTGCATCGCCAAAAAACCTTCGGAAGCGAGGTAAGTATCAATATAAATTAGCGGATGGGCCAGCAGTTTTTCAAAGCTTTTTTTATAAGGTTCGAAAGCCACGCCGCCGGTTGTGTAAACGGCCAAGTTTGGCCAGATGTCGTGGATGTTGTTGAGTTTGTGGTAGCTAATCACTTCTTTCAGCATCAATTCCATCCAGGCCGGGATGCCCGACAAACTGCCAATGTCCCAATCTGCAGCCTGTTTGGCAATCTCTTTGATGCGTTCATCAAAGTTATCAATATTGGCAATGTCTTTTCCCGGTTTGTAATAACCACGGAACCAAAACGGGATTTTGCTGGCGCTGATGCCGCTGATCTCGCCTGCCAAATGCCCGTTAATATCTTTCAGATCGGTGCTGCTGCCCAGCATCAAAATTTGTTTTTCGAAGAAAGACGGCGGCAGGTCAAAGTTGGCCAAAGCCGCAACCTGCTGCAAACCCGAACGGCGGATCGCAGCCAGCATATCATCCGTAACCGGGATTTGTTTGCTGTTGCTCGTGGTGCCGCTGCTTAAAGCTAAATATGGCGTGCTGCCCGGCCAGGTAATATCGTTTTTGCCTTCGATAACCAAATGCCACCATTCTTTGTACAGCTTGTCGTAATCAAAAACGGGAACGGTTTGGGCGAAGGCTTTGACCGCGTTTTCGCTGTTTAAAATGGCTTCAAAATCGTAGTGGCGGCCAAAAGCGGTGTTGGCAGCGGTTTCCAATAAATCTTCCAGAACGCGTTTTTGTGATTCTATCGGGTCCGGGTCTTTTACAAACTTGTCGGTAAATTCGATTGCTGATTTAATGAGTTCACCTATAATGGCCATGCTTCTTTTATCGGTTAAAAATGAGTGTAAGGATTAACAGCAAAATTGATAAAAAGATTTTTATCCGGTAAAAGAAGCATCGCCAAACCGGGCAGGCAGCAAGCAACGCAAGGTTTCCAAAAACTTGACATGCCTTTACAATTGCCTGTTTTTAAAATTGTTTTTGCTTTCCAAAATCAATGCTTACAACCCTGTTAATCCTTGAAATACACTTACTTTTACCCGATGCGTTTTCCCTTCAACAAACTATAATGCTCATTTATCAAATTATCACTGTAATTATTTTATTCACTACGGTTTTTGCCTATGTAAACGATAAGTACATCAAATGGCCATCAACTATTGGCATTATGGCGCTGTCTTTAATGGCCTCGCTCATCATCGTGATGTTTGGCAGTTTTGTGCCCGCAACAACCGCCAGTTTGGTAAAGCTAATCAAAACCATTGACTTTCAGCAGGTTTTGTTGCAGGTGATGCTTGGTTTCCTGCTTTTTGCCGGTGCCATGCAGGTAGATTATCAGAAGCTGCGCAAAGAAGTTTTACTGGTTTTGGTGCTGGCTACGCTGGGCGTTCTCATATCCACTTTTTTGGTGAGTGTGCTTTCGTACTATCTTTTTGCTTTGTTCCAACTGCCCGTTCCTTATATCTATTGTTTGCTTTTTGGCACGTTGATTTCTCCAACCGACCCGATTGCGGTAATGGGGATTTTGCGGAAAGCCGGCATCCCGGAAAGCCTGGAACTTAAAATTACGGGCGAATCTTTGTTTAACGATGGCGTGGCCGTGGTGCTGTTTTTAACCGTTACAGAAGTGGCCGTGATGGGTGCCGACCAGATGACCGTTTGGCGTATAGGAAGTTTGTTTTTGCGGGAAGCTATTGGCGGACTGGTTTTTGGCACGGCACTCGGTTATCTCGGTTATTTTATTTTGAGGTCAATCAATAATTACCGTGTAGAAGTTTTGATTACTTTATCCATGGTCATGCCTGGTTATGCTTTGGCCAGCTACCTGCATGTTTCCGGTGCGTTGGCGATGGTAGTGGCCGGTTTGATGCTGGGCAACAAGGTTCGGAACACGGCCATGTCGCGCAAATCCTGGGATTACCTCGGCAAATTTTGGGGTTTGATTGATGAGATTTTCAACGCTGTACTGTTTTTACTGATTGGTTTTGAGATGCTGGTCGTCGAGATTACCTTGCCCATCGTCAGCATTGGCCTGGCCATGATTTTGGCGGTACTTTTTGCCCGTTGGGTTTCGGTGCTTTTCCCGGTTTGGCTGTTAAGAGGGAAGATCAAGTTTGAAAAAAACGCCTTAACAATTTTGACCTGGGGCGGTTTGCGCGGCGCTTTATCTGTTGCGCTGGCTTTATCTATTCCGGCAACAATGCACAAAAACGAATTTGTGCTGATCACTTATATCATTGTGGTTTTTTCGATCATGATCCAGGGACTAACGATTGGGAAATTGAGTCATCGGTTGCGGTGAGAATAAGCTTTTGAATAATCCTGATTTTTAAACTATTTGCCAATGCAGCTATTGAACTTGTTTAAATTTTTTTCGGGCCTTTTTCGGGCTGATGCTTCTTTTACCCTATAAAAATTGGTGCTTTTATCAGCCTTAACAAATCAAAACCAGGCAATACCAATTTTAGGTGATAAAAAAAGCATGATGTCAAGAACCAAGGAATAAGTTTAAACAAGTCCATTATCATTTACATAAAATCGAAATGTTTATTTAAGAAATTGAAAGTAATAAAATCAAAAATCATACATCAAAAACAACTACATTAATGTGTGCGATCAGTCTTTCAAAAGCAAATGCTTTAAGTTTATTTTTCGGACGTAAATCCGTAATAAATTTTTTTAAAGCATAAGTTATTAAATGACACCTGACTTGTGAAAAGCCATTTTTAGAATCTATGGGATTTTCTAGCATATCATTATTTAAACAGAAAGAATATTTATCAATGGTTTGTATTGATGACATCATTGCAATAACGTAACATTCGTCATCAATAAAAACATCATTACAGGAAAGTATAATACCGGGATGGTATTCAAGCCTTGCGTTGCCTGGTATTTGAAATTCGTAATTAATTATTTCCCCCTGATTAAAAGACATTAGAAGATTCAGTAGTTTCTCTCAAAGATGATTTACCAGTTTCTGATAATGCTTCTTTAATATGATCAGGGGTTTTTATAATAGGGGATTCTGAAAATGCTATTTTGTGTAATGTTGCCTCGTATTTGAAAGCAGCTTTAAGTATTGCTTTATAACTGTTCCTTAACCTAACGTTTTTAGAGTTTGACAGATAAGATTTGTCATTGATTTTTTCGAAAATTTTAATGTCATCTTTAAATGCTTCCAATTTTTCTTTTGCATCAGAAGGAGTTAATAAAGCGGCTTGTTTTGTTCGCGTTATAATATTTTTTTCAATTGAATTAAAGCTATGACTAAGACTATTGTTTACGACTGTTTTTAAACTACCGGAAAAATTATCTAAGTGTTCTGCTGCCCATAACCTAAAAGACAACCAAGGAGCATGTTTATGATTTAATGATTGAGTAAACATCACAGGCAATTTTAATTATTTAACAGCTTTTACGCAAAAGTTAAACTATAAGAGTTATAGTTTTTTAAAAACTAATTTTATCAGGTAAAGTTCAAAATATTTGATAAATATTATTATTTAAAAATTCAAAATATCCACCAATCCACCAATCCTCCAATACTTCTTTTACCACACCAAAATTAGTGCGGTAAAAGAAGCATCCACCAAAACCTAAACATTTACCGCCGGCAGTTCAAAATAAAAACGGCTGCCTTCGCCAACTTCGCTTTCTACACCAATTTGTCCGCCTTGTGCGCCAATGAAATCTTTGGAAATGGCCAGTCCCAAACCTGAGCCTGATTTATTTTGCCCGTCTGTTGGAACCTGGAAATAGCGGTCGAACAAGCGTTCTTTGTACTTCGCTTCAATGCCTTTGCCAAAATCTTTTACCGAAAACTCGATCATTTTACCAACTGGCGCAACCCGGACCTGGATTTTTGATTTCGGCGCGCTGTACCGTAACGCATTTGATAAAAAGTTGATCATTACCCAGGCCGTTTTTTCTACATCGGCATGAATGTTTGGCAGCTTTGCCGGGATCAACTGTTCAATCACAACGCCTTTTTGCTGCGCCTCAAACTGGATGGCTTTGATGGCATATTGCACAATTTGTTCGGGTTGTGTTGGGATGAAATTAAGCTGGATGTTGCCGGTTTCAATCTGAGAAAGGTCCAGCAATTCGTAAGTGATTTTCAGCAAACGTTCGCTGTCTTCGTTGATGTGCTGCACCAATTGTTCCTGCTCTTTGTTCAGTGTGCCGATGCGGTTGTCCGCCAGCAACTTCAAACTCATTTTAATGGCCGAAATTGGTGTTTTCAACTCGTGGGAAATGGTGGCAATAAAATTTGTTTTCGCTTCATCACGTTCTTTAAACTCGGTAATGTTGCGCAAAATATAAACTTTCCCGGCAGATTTATTGGCGAAAATCAGCGTTTCGTTAATGTTGTTGTCCATGTTCGGAACCGTAATTTCGCTGGCTTCTAATTGAAAATACGAATCTTTTCCATCAACCACAATTTTAAACGGTTTTCGGGCTTTTGCATCATCAATGATAGATTTAAACAGATCGTTGCTTTTGGTGATCTCTGCCACAGATTTTCCTTCCAGCTTTTGGTCGGCCAAATTCAAAATGTTCTTGGCTGTTGTGTTGATGAACAGCACTTCCTGTTTCTCGTTCACACCGATAATGGCATCGTGCATTTGCTCGATAATGGTTTCGATGCGCAACTTTTCCGACATAATCTTCGACAAATTGCTGTTTTCCCACTCGTTCAGCCGCGCTGCCATATCGTTAAAAGCATTGGCCACTTCGGCAAACTCGTCCCGCTTCTCAAAATGGATGCGCTGGTTGTAGTTTTTCCGGCTGATTTCAAGGATACCATCCAGCAAAGTATTTAAAGGGTTGGCAATAAAACCGGGAAAGTTTACGCTGAAACTGAACAATACCAAAAAAGTAAACGTGCCGGCCAGGCCCAAAAACAACGTGGCTTTGTTGACGGATGCCTGCGCCTGGTCGTTTTTACGGACGATGGCTTTCATGTTCAATATCTCGATACTGCGCAAACTTCTCCGGGCATTTCTCGCGGCATCTTGTTGTTGCGTTAAGGGGGCCGAGGTGTTTTTTAGGCCGGTAAAAGAAGCATGCAGGTTTTTCACCGCTTCGGCTTCGCCAACTTCCGTAATGTTATTTTCCTCGCGCACCAATTGCTGGTTAAAAGCCGTTTGTGCCGAAGCGTTTAATGGCAAAGTGTTCTCATCCAAAACCATCCGCATTTCGCGGGCGAAGTTCAATGTTTCGTAGTTGTCTTTTAAAATCACTTTGGCGCTATTTGAAATTTCGTTGATGTAAAAGATGGAAACGGTGCCAAAAAAAAGCACAACGATAAACAAAAAGCCGAAGCCTAAGCGGAGTTTATTTTTTACTTTCATGATAGTATGACTAAATCGGTTTCAGAAACAGCTAACTTTTTAAGCAGCTCGTTAAATGCGTTTGTTTTTAAAATCACCTGGAACAAATTGATATGCGGTTTGCCGATGCAAATGGTGGTAATTTCCCGTTCCTCGGCTATTTGAACGATGGTTTGCGAAATATCGTCGCTTTTTATTTTTAATACTTCGGCGCCCAGTTCTGTCGCCAATTTAAAATTGTTGATGAGATGGCGTTGTTTGTCCAGCTTAATTTTATCCAAACTTTCGCCGCTGCTTTGCACATAAAGCGCAATCCAGCCGGAGCGGTAATAAGAGGCCAGCCGCGCCGTTTTTCGGATCACGATTTTGGCCGTTTCGGCATTGGTTGAAATGCAGGCCAGAAATTTTTCGGATCGAAGCTTGATCTGTTTCGGTACTTCGATGGCGATTTTTCGTTCCAGGTGATGCGCTACTTCTTTTAAGGCCAGTTCCCGTAACTGCAAAATCCGGTCGGGCTGAAAGAAATTTTGCAACGCCAGGTTGATCTTGCTTTTATTATAAATCTTACCTTCTTTTAAACGGTCAATCAATTCATCGGCGGTTAAATCAATGTTGACGATTTCGTCGGTCAGTTCCAGTATTTTATCCGGGATCCTTTCCGTAATCGCAACGCCGGTAATGGCTTCCACTTCTTCGTTGATGCTTTCCAAATGCTGGATGTTGACGGCAGAAATTACGCTGATGCCGGCTTCCAGAATATCCAGCACATCCTGCCAGCGCTTGCTGTTTTTACTGCCCTCAATATTGGTATGTGCCAGTTCATCTACAATCACCACTTCCGGGTGGCGGTTTAAAATGGCCTGCAAATCCATTTCTTCCAATTCTTTTCCTTTGTAAAAAACTTTCCGTTTGGGAATTACAGGCAAACCGGCCAGTAAGCTATGTGTTTCGGCGCGGTTGTGGGTTTCGATGTAACCAATCTGGATATCAATCCCGTTGCGCAAAAGAGTGTGCGCTTCCTGCAACATGCGGTAAGTTTTGCCCACACCGGCGCTCATGCCGATGTATATCTTAAACTTGCCGCGGCGCGATTTTTTGACAAGCTCGATAAAATCCCTGACGGAAGTATCGGGAAGTTTTTCTTCTGCCATTAGTGTATCAAATGTAAATGTTCATTGATCGGACCTAACACAAAGCACGAAAACATGGAAAGCGATTGCAGCACCACAATCACGAAAAACAGCAGCACGCCAAAACTCGCCGTATCTGTTTTTAAAGTACCGGCCGAAGCTGGCGTATAAATTTGATGGCGCATTAAACCGGCAATGTACAAGCCGCCAAAAATCGGGATAAAGCGGCCGCAAAGCATGGCAAAAGCAGTGGTTAAATTCCAGAAAACGGTGTTGTTGCCAAGGCTGGCAAAGTTTGACCCGTTGCCGGAGTAGGAGGAAGTGAATTCGTATAAAGCCGTAGTAAAATTGTGCGGGCCATTGTTGCCAAACCAGTTTAAGCCGTTGTTTCCGTGGAAGATATATTGAAAAACGGAGATTGCCAGCCCGGTCAGCCCTAAACAAACCAAAGGCTGAAACAGGAAAACGATCATGGCCGCCTGAATTTGCCGCAGCGTTACTTTCCGCCCAAAAAGTTCCGGTGTCCTTCCGATCATTAACGAACCGATAAAAACAGCAATGATTAAAAAGATGAGCATGTTGATCCAGCCGCTGCCAACGCCGCCAAAAAAAGCATCAATCTGCATCCCCAGCAACATGTAAATTCCGGCCAGGGGCATATAACTGTCGTGCGCGGAAACGGTGGTTCCGGCTGGAACAACAATGTTTAGACCGGCATAAAAAGAAGATAAAGTTGAACCTAAGCGCACTTCTTTGCCTTCCATATTGCCGTGTGAAATATTGATGCCGAGTTTTTGCTGCGCCGGGTTTCCGTAAATTTCGCCCAGCATAATCGGAATAGTGAGCATGACCAAACCGATCAGCATAATGCCGATGACCATTTGTGCCAGCTTTTTTTCATCTAAATAAAACCCCACGAAAAACAAAAAAGATGCCGGTAAAAGAAGTACCATCACCACGTGGATGATGAACGAGGAAATGTTTGGGTTTTCGAAAGGATGTGCATCGTTCGCCCCAAAAAAACCGCCGCCGTTAGAACCTAATTCTTTGATCGGAAGCATGGCGGCAACTGGCCCATTGGCAACCGTAACCTGTTCGCCCTGCAAAGTGGTGATGGTTTCGGGTCTGTTAAAGTTCATCGGCACACCGCAAAACAGCAACAAAACGGCAGCCAGGATACACAAAGGCAAAAGCACGCGTGTTACGGAAAGCAGCAGGTCCTGAAAAAAATTGCCGATACTTTGGCTTGATTTTTTGGCAAACCCGCGCACAATAGCCACACCGGCGGCCAAACTTGTTGCCGCACTTACAAATTGTAAAAAGGTAAACACGCTGATTTGGGTGAAGTAAGTTGCGCCGCTTTCGCCGGAATAATGTTGCAAATCGGTACTGGTGAGGAAGCTAACGGAAGAATTAAAGGCCAAATCCCAGCTCATGGAAGGGTTTCCTGCGGGATTGAGCGGCAAATGCGCCTGAAAAACCAGCAGTAAAAAACTCATCAGCCACCAAATTAAATTGATGGCAATTAAAGCAAGCGTATATTGCTTCCAGTCCATTTGCTGTTTTGGGTTGATGCCGCAGAAACGGCAAATCCAACTTTCCACTGGTTTCAAAAAGTTTAACCAGGTTTGTTTTTCCTGGTAAACGGCAGCCATATATTTGCCAAAAGCCAAAGCAAGCAGCAAAACCGCGGCAATCAAAATAATGATGGGTATGACCGAATGTAAATCCATTTTTTATTTAACTGTAAAAGGAGTGCACGCACTCCTTTTGATGTTTAAAACGACACTGCAAAACTTGCGGTGATGAGCGGGCTGGTTTTTACCGGTTTGCCCATCCGGGTAAAAATGGCGTCCTGGCTGTCGTACAATTTTCCTTCCAGCCTGATGATGGCGTTTTCCACCGGTTTGTAATCTACATTGGCAGAATAACCACTTGTTTTAAAGCCGTTTGGCGCATTGGTGGCAATCAGCACGTTGTTTTTATCCTGATAATACTCGATCCGTCCGGCCACTGCCCATTGGTCTGAAAACTGGTAGCGCGCCAAGGCAACCGGCAAAAACACCTGGTAGTAATTGCTGCTTCCTTTGGTTTCCTGTTGGATGCCATAATCAAACCCGGCCGTAATGCCAAAGGATTTTGTTAGCTGAAAGATGCCGTAAAAATCGTTGTAAAACCTACGTACCCGGATCGAATCTGCGCCTTCCGTCCCTAAATAATTGCTGTAGTTTAAGGTTACTTTTTCGTTGGGTTTCCAGGTTGCCTGCAAACCTCCGGCGGGCTGACTGTTGCCCGATTGCCGGTTAATGCGTTGCCATCCATTCAGGTACAAACCAACTAAAGTGAGTTTGTTGTCTTTCGTTGTGTAAGTCAGTTTCGCGCCCGATTCGTAATAAGGTGTGTTATCGGATAAAATGTTGCGCGTAACTGTCCAATCGTCTTTCGAGATTGCGCTTTCAAAACCAATGTGCGAAGAAAATATACCGGCATCCACCCATAAATTTGCTGTTTTAGATACTTTAACACCAACATTGGCTTCAAAGATATTTTTTAAAACGCCGGGTTCGGCAGCTAAGTTAGCGTTGGCATAAGTACCGGCCATTAAGGCCAGGTTTGCACGCACCTGGCTGCTTTCGTAGTTGGCCTTGATAAAACCCAGGTTCAAATTTACCTCGTTGTGGCGGTTGTGCGAGTACACAAATTCAGGCCGGTTGTTATTAGGCGGACGGTTAAAATCAAACCCGTAGTAAATTTCAGCATAACCGCTGATGGTGAGCTTACCGGGCGATTTGGTGCTGTCTTTTTTGCCCACCGTTTTGGTTTCTTCCTTCAGCTTGCCAACTGTAGAAGTACTATCCTGGGCCGATGCTACAAGGCTTAAACAAATCATCACCACATTTACAATAATTTTTTTCAATTTTTAAGATTTAGGCTTTTATCAACTTGCTGTTTGGCACTGGTGGCAATACTTCTTTTACCACCTAAAAATTGCTTTTGTACAAACATAAATTTTAGGGTGGTAAAAGAAGCATGGGCCAGGTTTTAGGTTAGCAAGTTTTAGAAATTCCTTCGGCTTAATCCAATGTTTTAAAAACGCACCAATAAGGCGCCTATAAACCTTGATTCTGAATTGACCAAATTAGGCCTCCAGTCAGGGTTAGCTGTTCCGGGCCCGTAAGGAGTATTGCTGTAGCCATCAGGAGAGGTAACACCGCCAGGGCCGTTAAAATACGGGTTATTAACGTGGCGGTGAACAAATTCAAGACGGAACGTGATATTTTCAGTTGGCATAAAATCAACCGTTGTTGACATATCATAACCTTTAAATGTGTCGCCGGGATTGAGGGAATAAGGGTACAAGCCAACACCGGTAGTGCCTGTTGTTATGTTGTTGATAGCAGGAACAGGGTTTGCAGCACCACTTGGAGGCAGCACAAGATAGCGCCCCGGATTGTTGATAAAACCGCCACCAACTGTCCAGCCGATATGGTTTTTCAGAAACTCTAATCGGTTGTAAATCATCCCGCTCACAAAATATTGGGCAGGGTTATTAGGGCCGCCGTCGCTAAACCCGTTTACAGCACTTACGCCATTTTCGGCAGGGCCTTTTTCCCATCCTAAATCAGCAGTTAAAGAAAATGCTTCCCGGCTGATTACTGTTGTTGGATCGTTGTACAAACGCATTTCTATACTGTTATCGGTATGGTAACGGGCGCGGTGAGGTGCATTTTGGGTATCATGCCCGTAATAATTATTACTTACCAAATCAAGCCAATCGTGCGGGCGGTAGTTGATCTGGCCTCCAAGCCCAAACCCACTGTTAAATTTACCATACGTTTGCCAACCGTTTGTTATCCATGGTTCAATTTTTAAATTTTCTGTTGGGAATATTTGTACGCGGATACCGGTAAAATCCCAGGGTGTATTATCAGAAGTAAAGGAAGGCTGATATGCCCAATTTTCTATATTATAATAAGAAAACAACCCTACGTATGACATGAACAAGCCGGCATCAACATTGATGCCATGCCAAACATTAAAATGGTAACCTGCATTGGCCTCGCTAAAATAACGGTAAGCGTTTGCCAAATCAAACTGGCCATGCAACACGCTGTAATCATTTCTGGGAACTTCTGTTGAACGCGTTCCAAATTGGGTTAAGATACTGGCGCGAACGTTGTTCATGTGAAAATCTCCGCCCAGTGCTGCCAGGGCAATCTCAAATTCATTATTGCGGGCAAGGGCTGTTGACCCAACAACAGTATGGTCAATAGGGTGCTGGTTAGATATGGTGTAATTTACATCCACCAATATTCTCGGTGTGAAAAATTTAGTGTCAAGCGGGTTGCTATGCCTGCGGTCGTTTCCATTAAGCCAGGTATAGTCCCCTGTTGAAAACGGATCGCTGTGAGGGTCATGGACAGGGTTTTTATTTGTACTGTCTAATTTTGTTATGGTAGTTTCTTGCTGTGCGCACACATTAAAAACTATCGTTGCCAATGCGGCTACTGTAAGGATTAGTTTTTTCATTTTTTGTTAAGGTGGGAATGTATTAATTCGAGGTTATTTTTGAAGCGCATCTAACGCTACATTAAGTTTAAGTACGTTTACTTTTGCCGGGCCAAACAAGCCAAGCAAGGGTTTTTCGGTGTGTGAAGCAACCAGCGAAGCAACTTGCTGTTCGTTTAATTTTCGGTTTGCAGCAACCCTTCTGATTTGGATTTGCGCGGCTTCCGGAGAAATATCCGGGTCTAAACCACTGCCTGATGCGGTAACCAAATCAACCGGAATATCGCTTTTCTTTAAGTACGGGTGGTATTTCAGCAGCGTATCAATGCGTTTGCTCACATCTTTTAAATAATCCGGGTTGCTTGGGCCTTTATTTGATCCACCGGAACCGGCCGCATTATAAGCTACCGCCGAAGGACGGCCCCAAAAGTATTGCGGCTTGTCAAACTTTTGGCCGATGTTGGCATAACCAACCACTTTTCCGTTTACGGTAATGGTTTCGCCGTTGCCCTGGCCTTTGGATAATTTGCCGATAAAAGAGATCAGCACGGGATAAACCACACACAGTAAAACCGTGAGTACCAAGGTTAACCGGATGGATTGAACAATATATTTTTTCATTATAATGATTTTATATAGGTAAAAGAAGCATGTGTATTAGACCATTGTACCAATCAGCAGGTCTATTAATTTAATGCCGATAAAAGGAGCAATCACGCCGCCAAAACCATAAATCAACAAGTTGCGGCGAAGCAAAGCACTGGCGCCAATCGGTTTGTATTCTACGCCTTTCAAAGCCAGCGGGATCAGCATCGGAATGATGATCGCATTAAAAATTACGGCCGAGAGAATGGCAGATTCCGGGCTGTGCAAACGCATGATATTGATGCTTTGCAGGGCCGGGATGGAAGCAATAAACAAAGCCGGAACGATGGCGAAATATTTGGCCACATCATTTGCGATAGAAAAGGTAGTGAGCGTGCCACGTGTGATCAGCAATTGTTTGCCGATTTCTACAATCTCGATCAGCTTGGTTGGGTCGTTGTCCAGATCCACCATATTGCCTGCTTCTTTTGCAGCTTGTGTCCCGCTGTTCATCGCCACGCCAACATCAGCCTGAGCCAAAGCCGGCGCATCGTTTGTTCCGTCGCCCATCATGGCAACCAATTTTCCGCTGTTTTGCTCTTGTTTGATGTAGTGCATTTTATCTTCCGGTTTGGCTTCGGCAATAAAATCGTCCACACCGGCTTTTTCGGCAATAAATTTTGCAGTCAGCGGGTTGTCGCCCGTAACCATTACTGTTTTTATGCCCATCTTTCTGAGGCGTTCAAAACGTTCGGCAATTCCGGTTTTGATGATGTCTTGCAATTCAACCGTTCCTAAAACCACTTCGTTTTGCGAAACTACCAACGGCGTTCCACCGTTTTTGGAAACTGTTTTTACACGTTCGTCCACATCTTCCGGGTAAGCATTTCCGGCAGTAACCGTCATGTTACGGATCGAATCCGAAGCGCCTTTACGGATGCGCAAACCTTGAGGCGTGTTGATGCCGCTGGAACGGGTTTCGGCCGTAAACTTGATAAACTCAGAACCGGCAGGCGCATCCAACGCCAGTTTGCCGTTGCCTTCTTTGGCCAGCTCGATGATAGATTTACCTTCCGGAGTTTCATCTGCCAAAGAAGAAAGTACGGCTGCTTTGATCAGATCAAACGGCAATACTCCTTTTGCCGGCCAAAAATTGGTGGCTTTGCGGTTACCAATGGTGATGGTTCCGGTTTTATCCAGCAGCAAAACATCAATATCGCCAGCCGTTTCCACCGCTTTACCGGATTTGGTAATCACGTTTGCACGCAAAGCGCGGTCCATCCCGGCAATACCAATGGCTGATAATAAACCGCCGATTGTCGTTGGGATCAAACAAACAAACAGCGAAATCAAAGCTGCAATGGTGATTGGCGTATGGGCATAATCGGCAAAAGGTTTTAAGGTTACGCAAACGATGATAAAGATCAGCGTAAAACTGGCGAGCAAAATGGTCAGGGCGATTTCGTTTGGTGTTTTTTGGCGCGATGCACCTTCTACCAAAGCAATCATTTTGTCTAAAAAGCTTTCGCCGGGTTCGGTGGTAACCACCACTTTGATTTTGTCGGACAAAACCATCGTTCCGCCAGTTACCGATGATTTATCGCCGCCCGCTTCGCGGATCATCGGTGCAGATTCTCCCGTAATGGCCGATTCATCAATCGTGGCCAAACCTTCTATAATTTCACCATCGGTTGGAATGGTGTCGCCGGTTTCACACACAAACACATCGCCTTTTTTAAGTTGGCTGGAAGAAACAGAAGAAATGCTGCCATCTTCGCCGATTAATTTGGCGGGTGTTTCTTCGCGGGTTTTGCGCAGGCTGTCGGCTTGTGCTTTGCCGCGTGCTTCGGCAATGGCTTCGGCAAAATTTGCAAACAACACGGTTAAAAACAGCACCAAAAATATCACGAAGTTGTAGCCGAAAGAACCCTGGTCGTGGTGGCTGAAACTGTAAATGGTAACGTACAGCATGATGACTGTACCAATCTCAACCGTAAACATCACCGGGTTGCGGAGCATTACTTTTGGGTTGAGTTTGATGAACGACTCTTTTAGCGCAGTTTGCACTAAGGCCGGTTCAAATAATTTATTAGAAGCTTTCATTTTAATATTTCATTTCTAAAAGCCCCTCTAAAAAGGAGAGGGGTTGGGGTGAGGCTCTGGCTTACTTAGGCATTGAAAAATACTCTGCCAACGGGCCTAAAGCCAGTGCAGGGAAATAGGATAAAGCATTTAATACCATAATAACGGCAAACGTCATGAGGCCAAAGGTTACGGTATCAATTTTAAGCGTACCGGCAGATTCGGGCACATACTTCTTTTGTGCCAGTAAACCTGCGATAGCAACCGGGCCGATGATGGGCAAAAAGCGGCCAAGCAGGATAACGATGCCTGCAGATACATTCCAGAAAATGTTGTTGTCGCCCAAACCTTCAAAGCCAGAACCGTTGTTGGCATTGGAAGAAGTGTATTGGTACAGCATTTCCGAAAAACCATGGTAGCCGGGGTTGTTCAGCCAGGTTGAAGGTTTAACCGCCCAATTGATGTTGGTATGTTCTGTGAGGATATAGGAAGACAAAGCCGTACCTGCCATAATCAAAAACGGGCTGAGGAGCGTAATCAAAGCGGCAATTTTAACTTCCCTGGCTTCTACTTTATGGCCTAAAAATTCTGGTGTACGGCCTACCATTAGCCCGGAGATAAACACCGCAATGATGAGGTAAATAAAGTAGTTGAGCAGCCCTACGCCGCAGCCGCCAAAAAATCCGTTGATCATCATGGCCAAAAGCTCCCACAAGCCGGTAAGCGGCATGGTGCTGTCGTGCATCCCATTAACAGAACCGGTTGAAGTAACGGTGGTGAGCGTGCTCCAGTAGGCCGTTGCAGCCGGGCCGAAACGCACTTCTTTGCCTTCCATAGCTCCGGTAGCTTGTGAAATCCCCATTTTGGCAATGGCCGAATTTCCGCCAAGTTCGCTGCTGATGGATGGCAGCATCAGCATCAGCACGCCAAACATCATCACGCCAAAAATGATCCAGCTCAACTTTTTTCTTCTGATATAATAACCAAAAGCTAGGATCATGGCCACAGGGATGATAAACTGTGCGATAATTTCGACCATATTGGTCATGTAGTTCGGGTTTTCTAAAGGATGCGCAGAGTTGGCGCCAAACCAGCCGCCACCATTGGTACCAAGATGTTTAATGGCGATCATTTGGGCTGCAGGCCCGCGCGATACATTTACCGTATCGCCTTGTACAGACATAAACTGATCTTTACCGGCATAGCTGCTTGGCGTACCGTTAAAGGTTAATATCAATGCAATTACGATGGATAAAGGCAGCAAAAGGCGGGTGATGATTTTGACGAAATAATTCCAAAAGTTGCCCAGATCGGTAACTGTTTTATCTTTAAAAGCTTTAAATACGCCAACCGCACAAGCAATACCTGTTGCCGCACTGGTAAAGTGCAAAAACATAAAAATAAAATGTTGGGTAAGATAAGTTGCACCGGTTTCGCCGGAATAATCCTGCAAGTTACAATTGGCAACAAAGCTGATGATGGTGTTGAAGGACAAATCGGCCGTCATGCCTGGGTTTTTGTCCGGGTTCAGGGGCAATTTGTCCTGGTATATCAGCACAAAAAAGCCATAAACCAGCCATAAAATGTTGATGGTCATCATGGCCTTTAAAAACTGTTTCCAGTTCATCAGCTCGTTCGGGTTGATGCCCGAAAGTTTAAAAAGAAAGCGTTCAAGCGGCTTTAAAAAATCAGTCCATACCTTTTCGCCGGCAAACACTTTGGCCAAATATCCCGCCAGCGGGACAGCGATCAAAAGTGTGATGGCAAAGGATGCAATGATTCCTAAGAATTCGGTGTTCATCGTAAATGTTGGTTAAAAATTTTCGGGTTTGAGCAGCACGTAAACCATGTAGGCAAATACGGCTAAAGCAATAATGAAGAGTGCTAACATAATTTTCAGATTTTTTCGAACCAGTCGATTGTTTTAAAAATAACCCAGCAGCTAATTAGCAAGGCAAGGAAAAGGAGTAAAGTGAGCATCGTATTTTAATTGTTTTTTATCAGCATAGCCAAAACCAGTACCAACAAAACGGTTTATATTTATTGGCCTGATTTTCAGTTATTTAGAATTTAATATAGTTTGAGATTAGCCGATAGAACCTATCATAATGAAAGGTTTTTTTCATTTTAATAGGGTGGCATACTGTTTTTACCGGGTAAAAATTGGTGCAGGTTAGTGGTTTTTGATTGTACGGTTAGAAATAGCCGATGCTTCTTTTATCGCCTAAAAATTGGTGCAGGTTAGTGGTTTTTGATTGTACAGTTTGATGTAGCCAATGCTTCTTTTATCGCCTAAAAATTGGTGAAGCAATATTTTTAATTACAAAATCAGTTTTAAAAGCCGTAAAAATTTAGTTCTTTTATCAGACCTAAATTTTGTTGATAAAAGAACTAAATTTTTGAACTTTCCCTGTTATGCTTAAAATTTACTCGTTACTTTTTTGCTGTTTGTTATCCTTTAAAACTTTCAGCCAACCTTCTGCCAAAACCATTGACATCATCCCGCAACCGGTGAGTATGGTTAAAAATGCCGGTCAGTTTTTATTGCCTGCCACGGTTACGATTGGCGCAAGTACTTCGGCCGAAATCTTGCCGGTTACTTCCTACCTTAAAAATAAAATCCAAACGGCAACAGGCAAAAGTGTTTTGGTAAAGGGCAATGCTTCTTTTACCACCATAAAATTGGCGCTCAACTCATCCGAAAACCCGGCCATCGGCAAAGAAGGCTATCAGCTCAACATCACACCAAAAGGAATTGTCATCAAAGCCAATGCTGCAGCAGGTTTGTTTTATGGCGTGCAAACTTTGGTGCAATTGTTACCAAAAGAAATTGAAAGCAAAACAGCCGTAAAAGGCGTAAAATGGACGGTTCCTTGTGTAAAAATTACCGATTATCCGAGGTTTGCGTGGCGCGGTTTGATGTTTGATGTTGCCCGCCATTTCTTTACCGTTGCGGAAGTGAAGCAATATATTGATGCTATGGTTCGGTACAAATACAATTTGCTGCACTTGCATTTGGCCGATGATGAAGGCTGGCGCATCGAAATTAAAGGCTTGCCGCGCTTGACGGAAGTTGGCGCGTACAATGCAAAACGTGTTGGTTATTTCGGCACTTTTGCTGCTCCGCCTGCTGATGAACCGCGCACTTACGGCGGTTTTTACACGCAGGAAGACATCAAAGAACTGGTAAGATATGCGCAAGAACGCTTTGTAAATATTTTGCCGGAGATTGATGTTCCGGGCCATAGTTTGGCGGCTGTGGTTTCTTATCCCGAATTGTCCTGTACGCCTGGTGCCGATAAGTACAAGGTGCGTTCAGGCGAAGAAATTATGGACTGGTCGCATGGTCAGCCTCCGATTGCCCTGATTGATAATACGTTATGCCCAGCAAACGAAAAGGTTTATGAGTTTATGGACAAGGTTATTACGCAAGTTGCCCAGCTTTTTCCTTTTCAATACATTCATTTGGGCGGAGACGAATGCCCGAAAAACTTTTGGGAAAAAAGCGATGCCGTTAAAACTTTGATGCAAAAAGAAGGGCTTAAAAACATGGAAGAAGTGCAAAGCTATTTTGAAAAACGCGTTGAAAAGATTGTAGAATCCAAAGGCAAAAAGTTTATGGGCTGGGACGAAATTTTGGAAGGCGGCCTGGCACCAAATGCGGTGGTAATGAGTTGGCGCGGCATGAAAGGCGGCATAGAAGCGGCAAAAATGGGTCACGAAGTAGTGATGAGCCCAACCACTTTTGCTTATATTGATTACATGCAGGGCGACCCTTCCATCGAAGCAAAAGTTTACGCTACGCTTCGGTTGGATAAAACGTATCAGTTTGAGCCAGTTCCGGACAGTGTGGATGCCAAATTGATTAAAGGCGGACAAGCCAATTTATGGACAGAACAGGTTTACAACTTACGCCGTGCCGAATACATGACCTGGCCGCGTGGTTTTGCCATTGCCGAAACGCTTTGGTCGCCAAAGGCAAGCAAGAACTGGGACAATTTTTCGCAACGGGTGGAAGGTCAGTTCCCGAGGTTGGAAGAAGCAGAAACCAATTATGCGCCCAGCATGTACGACCCAATTGTAAACGTTTCGAGGAAAGACAGCACCATGACGATTACTTTATCCACCGAAATAAAGCCACTGGATATTTATTACAGTTTTGACAACTCTTTTCCCGACCGGTTTTACCCGAAATACACGCAACCACTAACGGTGCCCAAAGAAGCGGCCCAAATTAAAATCATCACTTACCGCGGCAACAAACCTATTGGTCGTATGATGAGCATTCCAATCGCTGATTTAAACGCCCGTTTGCCAAAACCTAAAAAGTAGCAGGCACTGATTTTTTATCGGTAAAAGAAGCATCGGGCAAAAGTCCGATGCTTTTTTTATGCCCTTAAAATTTATTTTCAAAAATACTTGCATCTTAAATTTTCTTATTTACATTTGTAGTGTACTATTTATCTAATACACTAATGATATGATAAAAATCTCCAACTTAACATTTGGCTACGGCAGGAAAAAAACGCTGTTCCAAAACCTAAACCTGCAAATGCAGGAAGGGCACATTTATGGTTTGCTTGGTAAAAACGGTACCGGAAAATCCACTTTGTTAAAAAACATTGCCGGTTTGGTTTTTCCGCAGCAAGGAATGTGCGAAGTAAACGGCTACAACGCTTCCAAACGTTTGCCGGCTTTTTTGCAGGATCTGTTTTTTATCCCCGAAGAGGTGTATATGCCTTCGCTTACCGCAAAACAGTTTATCAACAGCACCGCACATTTTTATCCGGCTTTTGACGAAGCGCAGTTCAACAAAATGCTGCTGGAGTTTGATGTGCCGAACGATAGCCAGTTAAACAAACTCTCTTTCGGTCAGCAAAAAAAGGTGATGATCGCTTTTGGCCTTTCTACCAATACTTCTTTGCTGATTATGGACGAGCCGACAAACGGTTTGGATATTCCTTCCAAAAGCCAGTTCCGCAAAATTATTGCTTCGGCTTTAACAGAAAACCGCTGCATTATTATTTCCACGCACCAGGTTCGGGATTTGGATAACCTGATTGATACCTTATTGGTGGTGCACAACAAGCAAATTGTGCTGAACAGAAGTCTGGACGAAATTTCGGAACGTTTAAACTTTGGCCTGGCAGCGACTGGAACGGAAGTTTTGTATTCAGAAGAAAGCGTTCGCGGAACAAACACCATCAGCAAAAACACCAATGGCGGCTACAGCAAAGTGGACATGGAACTGCTTTTTAACGCCATCATCAACGAGCATCAAACCATCACCGAAATCTTAAAATAAGCGCTATGAACCAAACATTTAACCTAAACCGTTTTGCTGCTTTGTTTAAAAAGCACACGGTCGAAAACTACAAAACATACTTAATGTCGGTTGGCGTTCTGGCCGGCCTGTTGGTTTTGTTTATGGGCATTGCTTCCTACTCAAACGGCGGCTATTTATTGTTAGGGTTCCAGGAATCGTTTTTTATAATTTTTTTGCTGCTTGCCGGTAGTATTTTTACCAGTTTAACTTTTGCGGATTTAGGCGATAAAAAGAAAGTCATTCCAGCATTAACCTTGCCTGCCTCGCACTTTGAAAAATATTTGGTAAGCTGGCTGTATTCCTTCCTCATTTTTCAATTGCTGTATGTTGCATTGTTTTACTTGATTGTAAGCATCGTCATTGGTTTTGGCCACGATGTACCGGGCCGCGAAAACGTGCTGCTAAACTTATTCGACAAAGACCGGATGGCTTATACCGCGTTTATCATTTATCCGATTATACACGCCATTATATTTTTCGGTGCCATTTATTTCGAAAAACTTCATTTTATCAAATCGGGCTTTGCTTTTTTTATCGGTATTTTTTTGTTGGGTTTGATAAACAGTCCGATTATGGCTTCTATGATTGACCATAAAATTGTAGGCATTACAATTTTTAGTCCATTGGAAATTACGGACGGAAAAACTTACTGGACAATTTATCCGCCAGAAATCCAAAAGCTGACAGCAGGTATTGTGATTGTAGTAATTGTGGTGTTATTGTGGGTGAGTGCCTACTTCAGGCTTAAAGAAAAGGAGGTTTAAAAATGGATTTTAGAGATAACGAGCCTATATATATGCAAATTGCAGCTCATGTAAGCGAAAACATAACGCTGGACAAATGGCAGGCCGAGCAAAAAATCCCGTCGGTGCGTGAACTGGCCGTAGCGTTGCAGGTAAACCCAAACACCGTGGCACGCACTTATGATTTTTTGCAAAACCAGGAAGTGATTTTTAACAAGCGCGGCATTGGTTATTTTGTCGGCGCCGATGCCAAAAACAAAATAAAAACCTATCGTAAAGAACGCTTTTTGCAGCAGGAACTGCCAGAACTTTTTAAGAACATCTTTTTGTTAGACATCAGTTTGGAAGAAATTGAAAAGCGTTATCAGGAGTTTAAGACACAAAATTATCAGGCATAAAAACAGTATCATGAAAACAAGTAGTAAATTATTAGCAGCAGCAATTTTGGTGATTATCATTTCGATGGTTACCTACGATTTTGCTTTGCGTGCCGAATACAAAAAAGGCACTTACAAAAGCCGGTTTTACGGTTTCGAAAAAACAACGGCTTTTAATGGTTTCAACGCCATTGACAACCGCGCCGCCAACCTGATTTCCATTCAGGTTGAAAAAGGGAACGAACCCGGCGTTTGGATAAAAAGCAACTGGAAAGACCGGTTTAACATCCACCGTAACGAAAAAACTTTGGTGATTAACGTAGAAAATAAGGAATCAACCCGTGTAAGTTCTTATGATAACAGCATTACCGTTGTTTGCCCTTCCGTGGATAGCATCATTACGGCGCCTTATCTCGGTAAATCAGGTATGAATGAACTTCATTCTAGAGGCACAACCATTGTAGCAGGTTTTACTTTGGATAAATTATCTATAAAAGTAAGCAAAGGCGTGGATTTGTTTTTAGAGCGAAGCAACATCGCTAATTTACAAGCTTTGGTAGGCGATGCGATGTCTGACAATGCAAAACTTACTATCTCTTCCAGCAATCAAATTGATAATGCAACCATCAATGTGCCAGGAAAAAACCGTTTGGAAATTGAAAATTCGGTGATTGCCAAACGGAACTTCACCATTGCCGATAGTGCAACCGTTGCTTTTAGCGGGAGGTTTTTAAAACTGCTGGGCAAGTAATGCGGTTTTTTTAATGAAGCCTGACCTTATCACAAATCAATCTCAATGAAAAAGTTATTACTCAACTCAAACCCGTTTATACTTCTTTTAGCACCAGTTTTTTTACTTTCGATATTTTCGCTGTTCCATTGGACAATTAACCTGCAACTGCCGGATGTACAAACCGAAGTGATCGGTTTATTCAATAAAAGAACAGTTTTTGAGGTGTTGTGCGAAGTGCTGAAAAGCCAGTTTTAATTATAAAACGAACATGAAAACTGCTTTAAAAGGGTTGGTTTTGGCGGGAGGCAAAAGCAGCAGGATGGGCGAAAGCAAAGCCAGAATGAATTGGCACGGCAAAGAACAGCAGTATTATCTGGCCGGTTTATTGAAGGTTTGTTGCGAAGAGGTTTTTATTTCCTGCCGGGAAGAACAGGTTTTGGCAATTGACTTAAACTACAAAACGCTGGCCGACAAATACGAAAACGCCGGGCCTTTTGAAGCCATTTTAACCGCTTTTGAGCATGATCCGAATTGCGGTTGGCTAATCATCGCTTGTGATATTCCGCTAATGAATTTGGAAACACTCAAACATTTGCTGGATCAAAGGGACACTTCTAAAATAGCTACCGTTTTTGAAAGCCCGGTTGATGGTTTGCCCGAACCATTGGCTGCAATTTGGGAACCCGAAAGTTATTCTTTGCTGAAATTATACCATCAAAAAGAGCATCTTTCCCTACGAAAAATCCTGCTTACACACCAGGCAAAAACAATTAAAGCACCGGATGCCGGTGCTTTAATCAATGTCAATACGCCTGAAGATGTAAAACGTATCCGGGAAATATTAGCTAAAAGAAGCTCAGGTTGAACAACAATTTTATGCCGGTAAAAGAAGCATCATAGGTTTTTAACGTACCGCTACGTTTTCAGCTTTATTCAAAAAATCCTGATAGGCAAGTTTGATCCCGTCTTCCAATTCAACTTTATGTTTCCAGCCTTTTGCATGAAGTTTCGAAACATCCATCAATTTCCGCGGAGTACCGTCGGGTTTGGTAAAATCAAAATTTATATCACCTTCAAACCCGACAATACTTTTGATCAGGTAAGCTAATTCTTTGATCGTTAAATCTGTACCAACACCAACATTAATCGGGTCCGGCTCGCTATAATTCTCCATTAAAAAAAAGCAGGCTTCAGCAAGGTCGTCAGCAAACAAAAACTCTCTTTTTGGCCTGCCCGAACCCCAAATTACAACTTCATTTTTGCCTTCAACTTTTGCTTCGTGAAAGCGGCGGATCATAGCAGGCAAAACATGGGAATTTTGAGGATGGTAGTTATCGTTGTAGCCATACAAATTGGTAGGCATAACCGATATAAAATCGCAGCCGTATTGTGCGCGGTAAGCATCGCACATTTTGATGCCGGCAATCTTTGCAATGGCATATGGCTCGTTGGTTTCTTCAAGCGGCCCGGTCAAAAGGTAATCTTCTTTTAACGGTTGCGGCGCCATTTTAGGGTAGATACAGCTTGAGCCTAAAAACATCAATTTTTTTACCTTGTTAAGGTAAGATTGATAGATTACATTGTTTTGAATAGAAAGGTTTTCATAAATAAAATCTGCCCGATAAACATTGTTGGCTATAATCCCGCCAACTTTGGCTGCAGCTAAAAATACGTAATCAGGTTTTTCTGCGGAGAAAAAACCGGCAACAGCTTGTTGATCACGTAAATCAAGTTCTTTTGAAGACCTGGTGATAATATTTTGGTAGCCTTCTGCTTCAAGTTTTCTCACAATGGCCGAGCCCACCATTCCTTTGTGGCCTGCCACATATATTTTAGCGTCTTTTTCCAATATTTTATGTTTTATTAAAACTCATCAACTTTGTTACTCGTACTGGTTTTTGATGGAGTAACCTAATTCTTTTAAAGCTTTTTCTTTGGTAAACAATTTTAAGTCAGCGTTCATCATATCCTGTACTAACATTGGCAAATCGTATTTGATTTTCCAGCCCAATTTAGTGATTGCTTTTGTCGGGTCGCCAATCAACAACTCAACCTCGGTAGGGCGGAAGTAAGCCGGGTCAACCGCAACAACTTCTTTGCCTGTTTCTATTTGATATTCCGGGTTGCTGCACGATACTACATAACCTTTTTCGTCAACACCTTCGCCTTTAAATTCAATTTCGATGCCAGCTTCTTTAAAAGCCATTTTCACGAAATCGCGGACAGGGGTGGTAATACCGGTTGCGATAACGTAATCTTCCGGTTTTTCCTGTTGCAAAATGCGCCACATGGCTTCCACGTAATCTTTTGCGTGGCCCCAGTCGCGGCGTGCATCCAAGTTTCCTAAGTATAACTTCTTTTGCAGGCCTAAAGCTATTTTTGCCGCACCGCGTGTAATTTTGCGGGTTACAAATGTTTCGCCGCGCAAAGGGCTTTCGTGGTTGAACAAAATACCGTTGCAAGCATACATGCCATAAGCTTCGCGGTAATTTACGGTGATCCAATAAGCATATAATTTGGCTACCGCATAAGGCGAACGCGGATAAAAAGGCGTAGTTTCTGATTGCGGAACGGCCTGAACCAAACCATACAGCTCAGAAGTTGAAGCCTGGTAAACTTTGGTTTTTTTGGTTAAGCCCAGCAAACGCACAGCCTCCAATATCCTTAATGTACCGATACCATCGGCATTGGCTGTGTATTCCGGTGTGTCAAAACTCACTTTTACGTGAGACATGGCACCCAAATTGTAAATCTCGTCTGGCTGGATCTGCTGGATGATACGGATCAGATTTGTTGAATCGTTCAAATCGCCATAGTGCATAAAAAAGCTGACGTTTGCTTCGTGCGGGTCTTGGTACAAATGATCAATACGGTCAGTATTAAACGAAGAACTTCTGCGTTTGATACCGTGCACTTCATAATCTTTAGACAATAGCAGCTCTGCTAAATAAGCACCGTCCTGACCAGTGATACCTGTAACCAAGGCTTTCTTTTTCATATGTTTTTTGTTAAATTGTTGTTATAAATTGTGATAAGTTGACTGACAAATTGTTTGGTGCAAAATTTAAAAAAATAAATTTCAATCTAAAGCCTGGTGCTTTAAAATTAAAGTTGTATTTTTTTTGGGGTTGATGCTTCTTTTATCACCTCAAAATCTTGATCATTTTGTTTTTAATTTATTATCTGTAAGCATGCACCAATTTTTACCCGGTAAAAGAAGCATTGCATTATCTTCAATGTTAAATTGAAACGGGGGCAATAAAAGTTTAAACAAACCACTATAAATATTTAAAGCTAAAATCAATAAGCATTTTCTTCCCCTTTTAAAGTATTGATGATGGTTAAAAATATAATTTTAATATCCAACATCAGCGACCAGTGTTCGATGTACCAAATATCGTGTTCCACACGTTTTACCATTTGCTTGTGGTCTTTGGTTTCTCCGCGATAACCATTCACTTGTGCCCAACCGGTTATGCCAGGTTTTAGCAATTGCCTTACCATATATTGGTGCACAATGGCTTTATACTGTTCGGTATGTTTAACCATGTGCGGCCTGGGGCCAACCACGCTCATATTGCCTATTAATACGTTAAAAAACTGAGGAAGTTCATCAATACTTGTCTTGCGCATAAACGCCCCGATTTTAGTAACCCTCGAATCATTTTTGGTGGCCTGTATGTGTTCAACATCATCGTTCATGGTCATGCTCCTAAACTTGTAGCACCAAAACGGTTTGTTGTCTTTGCCGGACCTTAATTGCATAAAAAATACCGGGCCTTTGGATTGCAGTTTGATAATGACCGTCAGGATTGGGATGAGCCAGGAAAGTATAAAAATAACCACACAAACACTGGTGAAAATATCAAACGAACGTTTAAAAATACGGTTAGTGATGTGTTCTAAAGGCTCCGTCCTGGTACTTAAAACCGGTATTTCATCAAAATAAGTATCAATGGCGTAATCCGAATTAATGATTTTGGTAACATCAGGTATAAATTTAAAGCGGACACAATTTTGCTCTGCCACGGCCACCAAATCGTTGATGTGGTGGTGGTCTTCCGGAAACAAAGTAGAGTAAACTTCCGCCACTTCGTTTTCTACCGCATAGTTCATCAGTTTATTGATCGGGCGGATAACATCCTGGTTTGTTTTATCCATATAACTTTCTGTTGTGTGATCAAAAAAACCGGTAAAGTTATATGACATCTGGTTTTTCAGGAAATAATCAGCCAGCCTTTTTGCCGTTTCGTTATAGCCGATAATGGCTATTTTCTTTTTGTACCTAACCCGTTTAATATGGTATTGTTCAAAAGCGGTAATAACAAACCTGCTGATAATAAAAGCACAAATTTCCAGTATAAAAATATAAACCAGGAAGTTTTTTGAGTACGAAGCATAATTGGTCAACAAAATAACCACATTAAAAGTCAGCGCATGCAATACAACCGCCCGCCAGCTTTTTTGGAAAATAAATTCGGTACGTTGGGCAGTTTCTCGATGGTACAACTGCATAAAAAAAGCAGATGCAATCCAGGTGGCGTTAAATATTAACAGATCAAGGTTGTAATGTGAGGATTGTATGATCGAATTGTTCTGGCTGTCCAAAAAATAAGCAATCATAAAAGAACAATTGATTGCTATAATATCGCCCAGAAAAAGTAAAACAATTAAAAAAAATATATAACGGTTTTCCATATTTGGGTAATCACCTTATATCAAGGTTTTTGTATGATGATAAATATATAACAAAAGTTTAACTTCAGGTAAAATTTAAAATGTTGTTACGTGTTGCTTTATTAGTTAAACTTTTTTTTATACGGTAAAAGAAGTATCAAAGTCAACAAATTTTTAAATAAAATTTCTACTTAATTGATGCCATGTCCTGGGCGTACTTTTTTAGTATTTCGTTAATGGATAAATATTGCTTGGCATAATTACGTGCATTGTCGTTAATATGCCCCATTTCTGGGTTAAGTGCTTTTTGGATGGCTTCGGTTAATGCCGCCTGGTTTTCCGGTTCTGCCAATAAACCAATTTGATTATTGTTGACTATTTTAAACAAACTTGACTTGACGGGAGCCGTAATAACCGCCAACCCTCCAACTGCAAGAATGGCCGTAAGTTTAGACGGCATGACTAAATCGCTGGCATTTGTTTTCTGGATCACCAAGTGTACATCGGCCATATTTAAAAATCCGTTCAGTTTTTCGGCTGGCTGCAACGGCAAAAAAACAACATTTTCTGTTTGCAAATTCGTTTTTAAATCCTCCAGTTTCTTTTTATAAGGCCCTGAACCGCAAATAACGAATTTTAGGCCTGAACGGTTTTTTAGCGAATCGGCAGTATATAAAATTGCTTCCAAACCTTGTTTTTCACCAATGGCGCCCGAATATAAAATAACCTCGTCTGTAGCTTGAAACCCGAATGCTTCTTTTAGCCTGTCTTTTTCTGCAATAGGAAAAAACAAGGTTGTATCAACCCAATTGGGAAAAAAGCTGACCCTTTCCCTGCCGGCTTTTTGTTTGATCCGGTCAATCATCCCTTCCGAAATACTACTTAGCAAATCTGCCTGTTTCATGATAAACCTTTCGATCCTGAAAAGCAGCCTGATCAACAACCGGGATTTTATCATCTGCAAGTCTGCGGCCGCATCAATTTGCAAATCTTGTACGTGATAAAAAAACTTGGCACCTTTGATTTTTTTGTAAACAATAGCTAAAATGCCAGTCAAAAATGGAGGTGAAACGGTAATTACATAATCGTATTTCTTTTTAAACAATAAAAAAAATACCATTACGGTTGCAGAAAGGCAAAACGAAATATCAGACAAAATACGCGTAAAGCCCGACGGGTTGGCCGGGATAAAATGCGGGCAACGGTAAATTTTTATTGGGTTAGAAGCATCAGCATTAACTTGTTTGAAATCTTTACTAAACCAATAGGCTTTTTTGTTGTAAGGCGTTTTTACTTTCCAATCCGGATAATATGGATAAGTGGTAATCACCGTACAAATATTTCCCTGAGCGGCCAGCCAATCCATCATTTCACCGTTGTATTTTCCTATTCCGGTCAGTTCGGGATAAAAATTTCCGCCGATCAATAAAATTCTCTTTTCTGCCATTAAAACTTATCTAACCAACAAATTTACGTTCTCGAACGCGAACTGCCGGGTTGCCTGCATAAATAGTCCAGGCGTTTAACTCTTTGGTTGCTACCGAATTAACTGTTAATATGGCGTGGGACCTGCAAACAATGCCAGGGCAAACAACGGATTTTGCCCCGATCCAAACGCCGTCTTCCAAAACAATCTTTCCTAACTTATACGGAAAATCGCTCATTGTGTAGTCATGGTTCCCGGTCAGCAACATGGCATCTTGCGATAAACAAACATTGCTTCCGATAAAAACATTTTCTAAATTATCAATCCAAACTGATTCGCCGATCCAACAATTGTCGCCAATTTCCAAACGCCACGGGTTTTTGATCCTCACTTTTGTTTTGATCACTAATCCTTTACCAATCTTCGCACCAAAAAAACGCAACAAAGCACTTTTTGCACGATAAGGCCAGGGGAAAGCACTGTTAAAAATAAAATAATTGACAAAGTGCCAAACCAATACTTTCCATTTTGGGCCTGCTACATACTTGCCAACGGTAAATTTTGAAAGGTCTGTTCGCATCAATTCTGTTTAATACTTCTTTTAGCCCTGTTTTTTTTGTGTAACAAAACGCTAAATTATATAAATTTTGCTTGGAATGGTTCTAATTAACGATGCAGTGCCGATAATAAAAAAGCTTATAGCTGCCCGAAACGGCAATTATAAGCTTTAAAAATCAGGTGTTTGATATGCTAAAAACTTCTGTTTATAAAATTAAATATCTTTGAAATCAGTTTTTTACGGCTTCTAAAAAACCTTGTGCTGCCGGGGCAATGGCAAAGTGTTTTTCGTAGCATTGCCTTGCATTTTTACCCATTTTAACTTGCTCTTTGGGTGATAATTTAAACCAGTTTTCCAGTAATTGTTCGGTTCCGGCGGTGGTATCATCAGCAATAATACCGGCTTGGGCGGCAGCAATTTCAGTCCAGATGTTTACTTGGTTTGAAATTAAAACTGGTTTGCCGCATGCCAAAGCTTCTACCACGGCAATACCAAAATTTTCCTGATGGCTGGGCAATACGAAAACTTCGCAACCATAAAAAGCGCCCCATTTTGCATCTCCGGTCAACATCCCCGGAAAATAAATAGCTGTTTCTGCCTGTTCAAAACCGGCCGCCGCGGCTTTGACTTTTTGCCCGTATGGCGTTTCTAACCCCGGCCCGGCAACTACCAATTTTGTTGACACCAATTTTTTGCCGGTAAAAACAGTATTGGTATTAAGCTGGTCGGTTTCCTGCTTTAGATTATTAAAAGGCTGTGTTTTGATATAAGCATCCACCAATAGATCAGCCCCTTTTTTAGGATGGATACGGCTGATAAACAGGAGGTAAGGCTCGGTTAAGCCAGGGCATTTTTTAAAAAAAGCATCACGCATGGCTGGCGTAAAAGCAGGCGGTTCTTCCACGCCCAAACCAACAACGACTTCTTTTTTTGGAAGATATGGTTTGAAAGTTGTACGCGCCAATTGAAGTTCTGCTTCGCAGGTAAACAGCAGCCCGTCGGCCTGGTTAACCACTTTTCGTTCGATAAATTTCCAATATAACCAGTTGCGCACAGCTTTCAGTTTTCTGCCGGATGCCTTTTGAAAGTAGGGGTCCAACATCCCGTGCGGCATCACAAAAAATTTAGGGGTAAAAGAAGCATTCCGCTTTTTTAACTGGTTCAACGCTTTGATCAAACCATATCCCTGATAATTCCACAGCCCATGTAGAATTACCGCATCAAACTGTGGCAGGTTTTGCAATAGCCAGGGCAAATAACTGGGGTTGTAAAACCATGGGCCTTTTCCGGCACCCAAAGCCTCAACATAATCAGAATTTTGCCCGATAAAAGAAGCATCCGCAGCATCAAAACTAATGACCGTATTTTGAACGTCCAGGTAAGTGCCAAGGCCTTTAACTATTGTTCTGACTGCCTGACAAACGCCGCCCACTTTTGGATCCATACTGGCAGTAATATGCAATAACTTCATTAAGCAGTAGGTTTTTGAAGGATTTTTTGGTAGATTTCTTCGATCTGGTTTAAAGCAAGGTCGGCATTAAAACGCCTGGCATTTTCAATCCCTGCCGAAACCACATTTGCCTTTTCAACAGGGGCAAGGTTGATAATTTCTTCGACAGTTTTTGCCGCCTCCTGTGCCCACATTTTTATGTTCACCAAATCTTGTGGTTGTTTTCGGATTAAAAAACCAGTATCACCTGCAACTTCCGTCATCGGTGCTTCACTGGTCGTTACAACCGGACAACCACAGGCCATTGCCTCTGCAATCGGCCATCCAAAACCTTCTGCCAGAGAAGGGAACAAAAAAACCGAAGCACCAGAGTAAGCCGCGCTAATCAGTTGATCTTCAATATTATTAAAGTAATGAATTGATGATTTATAAGCTGATTTTTCAGTCCGTTCCAACAATTTTTCATCCGGTAATTCGCCGATCAATAACAACGGTAGATTCAAATTACTGATACTGCGCCAGGCATCATAAATCTCGATTACGCCAGTACGGTTTTTATACCACTGGTTTCCGCCAATGTGCAACAAATAACCATTGCTTAAATCTAATCCTGTTTTAGCGCTTAGTTCTTTTCTTGCCGTTGAAGAGTCTATGGCCACAAAATTTTGGTTCAGCCCGTTGTAAACTACATTTGAATTTATGTTGAAAGGATCAACAAATTGATGAAGATCAGCCTGCGTTTTTTTAGAAACCGAAATAAAGTTTTTTCCTTGCGAATAACCATACCGGATATAAGCCTGGTATTTTTTGCCGGTAAAAGAAGTAGGGTTTTGCGGGATTAAACCCAATGCAGATTGTTGCGCTAAAAAATCATGACAATGTACAACATGCGGCCGATTGGAAACCAAGGGCAGCCAAGGCCCCAAGGCATGATCTGTTAAGACAAACAAAGTATCCGGATTTAAAACTTTTAACTTAGATTGTGTTTTTGCAGGAAACAATAAATACTGGTCCAGATAACCCAGCCATTTTTTAAAAGCTTTTGGAAAAGGCAAATTATAAAAAGCCGGCTTTGGCGACCATATTTCTACCTGGTGGCCACGTTTTGCCATCCCTTCTGCCAGCATTTTCGCAAAACGCGGCATACTTTGGTGGCCAAGAAAGTTTGGATGGGTGAAGAAGATGAGGTTCAATTTAGGATACATTCAAATTAAGGCTTTTGTCGTAACCTTCCAAAGCCCCCTTGTTGGTAACAGGGCTATTTATAGATGCCAAAACCAATCCGCCAACAAAAACCGAAAACCCAAGGGAGGTAGGCTGTGCCCAATTGCCTTGCGAAACTTCTAAAATTGCGTAACTTAAAAGAAGCCAGGGCAGCAAGTCTCCGGCAACTAACCTTTTGTAGCTGCCTATCAAAAACTTAAGCGATAGCCCTAATCTGATAAAGATCACAGTAAGCCCAAATAAATACCCGAGTTCCCCAATTGTCCTTTCCCATTCACCTTCGGCAATAAGGTACATTTTACCACTTCCTCCCCCTAATAACTGGCCGCCAACATTAGTGCCCATCCCTATGCCCCAGCCAAAAAAAGGCGGGTTAAAATCGGGTGCTCCTACAAGTGCCAAAAGTAGCCCTCCAATTTGACGTCTTACAAGCGTCCCTTTTACCCCACCTTCATCCCTGGACGCAGTAGTAAGGCGAGTGGTAAATGCCTCGGTAGATCTTTGAAACGTACTTGTTTGGCTTAGGACTAAAAATGCAACAAAAGTTGAAACGATAACAAGTATAAGTTTGCCTATATACTGCGGTTTTCTGAAAGTAGCCAATATGGTAAATATTGCTGTTAATAATACTTGAAAAAATAAACCCCTGCTAATAGAAAGTGGGATGGCAGCCAACAAAGCCAGGGTAGAAACGATCAACAGCAACCGGTTGACGTTTTTTGGGTAAAGCCAAAAATAAAAGATATATGGGGCGAGTAAACTATAAAACATAGTTACGCCTGTTGTAAAGGAAAAAGTTCCGGGAGGCCGCGAGTAGCCTAACGCACCATTATAACCGGCACCTTTCATATCACCGCCAACACCGCGGTTTACCCATGCAGATTGAGGGCTGTAAAATTGCATTACCAATAAAACTGTCATCGGTATGGATATCCATAACATAATTTTGCCTGCTTTTATTAAATCGGCACGGTTAAAAACATTTCCTATGATAAAAATCAGTGGAAAGTGGAACAATAATATACGTGCGCCATACAACGTAACAATCAGGTTTCCATGGCCAAGCAACAAAGAAGTGAATATACTGATGAAGCCAATGACAACTATCGAACTTAAATAGATATTAGCCCTAAGTATGCCCCTTCTCCACGATATGAATACCAACCATATTGCAACAGGATCCCGGATAATTAATAACGGGCCTGAAAGTCCGGGCAAAAACCATTTTCTTAAAGCACCTTCAAAAATCAGGAGCAGGAAATAAACATAAATACCTTGCTTAATTATTAAGTTTGCATCAACTTTTTTTACCGGGTGAGTATTGGGCAAAGCGAAAGCCAAAGCATGTTTTTTTGATATTTCTATATCCATTGCTATTGATTGTTTCGATTATCGTTTTTTTTGACGTATTGATATTTAATCACGCTACATTAAAATTTGTTGCAAGAACCCAATTAAAAAATTTAAGATCATTCAAAATTATACGATAAAAACTTGTTTTAATTTTATTTGGATTATTTTTATGTGCTTCTTTTATCACCTAAAAAATGGCATGCATTTATTTTTGATTTGTTTGGATTGAGAGAGGCACCTATTTTTATGGGGTAAAAGAAGCATGGCATTTTTTTTCCGTGTAAATTTAAATGCCCATTAGAAATTATTTTTATCAACTGCTTTTGCCAACTCCTGTCCATACCTGTCCCAAGTTCGTTTGGTGGCCGTTTGTAAAGCTTCCCGTCCAGCTTCTGCAACGCTGCTGGGCCGCTGCAGCAATTCTTCAATGGCTGCCTGGAGTGCATTTGTTGAGCCTGCTTCAACCAACCATCCGTTTTCTCCGTGGATAATCAAATCAGGCCCGGCAGTACGGTCGGTAGTGATAACGGGCGTGCCTTGAGACATTGCTTCTGTAATCACCAATCCAAACCCTTCAAAAAGGGAAGGAAAAACAAGTACATCGTGGCTTTGCATCAGCTCCAAAACTTTGTAATGCGGCAAACTTGGGATCCAATTATGCTTTGCCAATGCTGCATCTAATGCCGGACATTGATCTGTTGATTTTTTTCCGACTACAGTTAATTCAACATGGTTTTTAAGCTTTTCAACGACTGCAAAAAGGTCGGCTATTCCTTTTCTTTGCGATAATCCCCCAACGAAAAGTAATTTAAGTGGCCTGGAAGCCGAACTTGAAGTGTAATTACGTGAACTGGCAACAGGTGGAAAGGCGTAAGGGACCACTTCAACGGGCGCTAATTTACCGGTATAATCTTTTAGTGTATTTGCAGTAAACTGGCTGGCGACAAAAATTTTATCGGCTAAAAAAAGCTCCTCGTCTTTCCTGGCTAGTTTTTCTTCCGAATCATCCAAACCAGTCAATGTAGTTGCCCATTCTGGCCAGCGTTCGCTTTCTATTTCTAAAAGCCGTTTTGATGCCCGCCAATAGCCAATCGGCAAATCATACAAACATTTAACCTGTAGCCTCTTGGCTTCGCGAAATGAAAATAAGGCACCGTCTTCATAAGCATATACGGCGTCAACCCCTCCGGCAGAAAGTTGTTTTAAACTTTTGGCTACCTTTTTATCTAAGTCTTGGTAAACCCCATCTACACTAAAAATTCCGGTTTCATGTTTAACCAGATTTTTAAAACCTACTTTAGTGGCGGCAAACCGTGCCAATTCAAGCCAAGGCCAGGTTATGGTATATGGTATCAATGCCGGGTCATAGTGCCGTCTGTTAAACTCTGCAAAAGGGCCGAAAGTGCTTAGCTTATCAAATATATTACCAGGAAATGTAGCTACGGTGGTTCTGAAGCCGCCGAGCATATTGGCGTTGTAAAGGCCAAGTGCAGCAGCACGGAAAGCTTGATTACCAGTTGGATGCGAAATAATTACTTTCATTAATTTGCTTTAAACGTACTTTTTGCGGCTTTTTCGATCACTTCTAGGTAACGCTGTGAAACTATATCAGGATAATGTTTGGCAATATGGTTTTTGGCCGCGTCCCGAAGCTGTTGCTCTAATTCAGGCTGTTCCAATATTTTTTTGATGCACAAAACCATCGCATCCGTATCACCGCGCTTAAAACTAATGCCTGCATTTCCGATTGCATCCGGTAACCCGCCGCCGTCAGAAACAATAGGCAGGCATCCGCAGGCCATTCCTTCCAAAACAACGTTGCCAAAGGGTTCTTCCCACAATGATGGTACGAGCATATAATGGTGTTTGTTTAAACAAACTGCAATATCGTTCCCTATAAGCGGGCCAGTAAAATTTACATAATCTGTTATCCCAAGTTCAGCAGCCAGTTTTTCCAGTTTTGGCTTTTCCGGCCCGTCTCCAATGATGGTCAATGTTGGTTTGAAAGTTAAAAAACGTTCTTTTTGATCCAGCAAACTTAATTTTTGAATTGCTTTGATAGCTTCGTCTGCACCTTTATTGGAGACCAACCGGCCCAGAAAAACAAAACCTTCGCTTTTAACTATGTTTGGAATGACTTTAAAAACCGCTGCCTGGTAAGGATTGCCGATGACAACAGCCGGTGGAAAACTATGCCTTCGAACCGCATCACTTACCGCAATCACTTTGGCGGCCCTCTTAAACCACAAAAACTTTAAGCGGTCTTGTAAGCCAATTTTTCCATGAACGCCGGTTTCTCCGTCAATCCGCGAAACCCAAGTGTTTAAAGCAATAACAGAAACATGGTTAAATATCAGGTTTGGCCATGCCAAACGTAAACACGGATTGTTTTCAAATACCACATCTGCCCATTGATGTTCTTTCAATAATTGCTTTACAGATGGATTTCTGACGATTGGAAAAGGGAAAATGTTTTCTCCAGGATCTTTTGTCCAAGTTAAAACACGGATATCGTGGCCAGCTTTAAAAAAAGCACGCGACAAAATATCTGAATTGGCTTCAATCCCACCAATAAAAGGGTAAAAATTATGGGATAAAAACAGTATTTTCAATAGTATATGATGTTATCAATTATGATATTTAACCACATTAAAATATCAATTTTTTTACTTTAAACTTCTAAAAACCTAACTCTATTAAGATTAAACTTGTTTAAACTTTTTTTCTATCTCTCTTTTTTGAGGCTGGTGCTTCTTTTACCACATAAAAATTAGTGCCTGTATCAGCCTAAATAAGTCGAAAACTATTTATTTGCCAATTTTTAGATGATAAAAGAAGCATGGTGTAAAGTACAAAAGAATAAGTTTAAACAAGTTCATTAGTAAAAATTAAATGTTC
>NZ_JBGCVY010000060.1:0-22122 GCF_041088075.1 Mucilaginibacter sp.
GGTGCTTTTACCTCAGACAACGCCCTTTTGAAACTGGTATACCTGATCGTACAGAATATCTCCGAAAAATGGGCCATGCCACTCCACAACTGGAACCTCACCTTATCTCAACTTTTTATTATGTTTGAAGACCGGATAAAAATGCACCTCAACAACAACTGAAAAATAACACTGACACAGTTCAGTTTACACTACCCTTTTTCAAAGAGATCATGTTTTCTTAACATGGATTTAACTTAGAACCAACATGAACTGTTGTAATTTGAGCATTATTATTTGAAAGCTAAACTGCTTTTTGTTGCACATCGGGCATAGTTTTTTAAAATCTTTATCGTTCAAATTATGCTCTTGGTGTTCAACGCAATCAGCCTTCCTTTTATCGGGGCAATCGGTTTAAGCGGTTTTATATTGATTGTATTTTTCATCTGTTTTTTTGCTGTGTTGGCCTTTGAGTTTGTCAACGGTTTCCACGATACGGCCAACGCGGTGGCAACGGTAATTTACACCAAAACGCTTAAGCCTTATCCGGCTATTGTGTGGTCTGGTCTGTGGAATTTCCTGGGTGTTTTTGTAATTGGCACAGCAGTAGCCATGAGCTTGTTAAAATTAGTGCCTTTAGAAAAGCTGGTTACTTTGCCTGTACAGGTTGGCGCGTGTTTGGTTATTGCCATTCTTTTAAGTTCCATTATCTGGAATTTAGGCACCTGGTACTTGGGCATTCCCTTATCAAGCTCTCATACGTTGATTGGGGCAATGGTAGGGGCAAGTCTCGGCTTTACTTATTATTACGGCGGTAGCGGCGTTAATTGGGACAAGGCCAAAGAAATTGCATTGTCCTTATTTATTTCCCCGGTAATTGGTTTTGCAGGTTCGGCTTTGCTGATGTATTTGGAAAAGAATTTTATCAAATCGAAAAGGTGGTTCCATGCACCAACAGGCGATGAGGATAAACCGCCTTTTGCAATCCGGGCATTATTGGTTGCCACCTGCACTTTAGTCAGCTTTTTTCATGGAAGTAATGACGGGCAAAAGGGCGTTGGTTTGATGATGCTGGTTTTAATAGCATTTTTACCTGCATCGTTTGCGCTGAACAAAACGGTCTCCAACGATAAAATACTTGCCCTATTAAACAATACAGAGGAAACTTTGCACAAAATACCTTTAGAAACCGGCAAACAAAAAGCGGTTGTTTTTAAATTGAAAACGCAAATAGAACAAGCCAAAACCCAATTATCAAAGCTAAATGCCAACAATATCAAGCAAAAGTTCGGATTCCGTAAACAATTACAAACCATAACAGGCGCTATAAAAACAGTGGCCGCCGATAAAGAAACCAGGTTGCCAGATCAATTAAAAAAACTGTTGGAAGCCGATCAAAAAGGTTTAGAAAAAGCGACCGATTTTGCACCGTTGTGGGTTCTTGCCGCTATTTCTTTGTCTTTAGGTTTAGGCACGATGATTGGCTGGAAACGCATCGTTGTAACCATTGGCGAAAAGATAGGGAATGAACACCTGAACTATGCACAAGGCGCCACTGCCGAAATTGTGGCCGCCGCTACCATTGGGCTAAGCACGGGGCTTGGCTTGCCGGTAAGTACAACCCATGTGCTTTCCAGCGGGGTTGCCGGTGCCATGGCAGCTTCAAAAGGTACAAAAACTTTAAATTTTAAAACTCTTCGGAGCATTGGTATTGCCTGGCTGCTTACTTTGCCTGCTGCTATTGTTTTATCTTTGCTTTTGTTTATATTCTTCCACCTTTTTGTTTGATCGTTACCGGTTAATTGTATCTATTGGCAAGATAAAATAACCATTAAAACGTTAGCAGAAAATTGTTTATAAAACAGTTATTGTTTCCCTGTACCCAATCTTTCTAAAACATAAAATTAAGCTAACAAATGCTTTACAAGAGGAACGTATGATCTGCTAATGAAAAACAGATTGACTGCAAAGTTATACAGACTGCAAAGTAAATTAAAGCATATCAGTATTTATAATGATGAAAACGGAAGCGCATTGTTTAAATATGCCATCGAATTTGAATTCCTGTTAAACACATTGTTAAAAATAAATTATTCGAAATACAGTCCTATTGTAGATGATTACAATCACGAGACCAAAAAATATTGTGAGTTGGTATGCGAGTTTAATGATGAAAACAACAGTGAAAAGGCTTTTTTGACTGTAAAAATGAAATATATTTATACATTGAAGAATGTATTAGGATTTTGAATGTCATTTATGAAAAATAAGTTTCGCACAAGAAATGGATAGGCCACTATAACCCTTACAGGTTAATTCATGTTTTAGACAGATTGTTGCCTATAATGCGTAAACGTTGACAGCATGATTTAGCCTGTGAAAACGCGTATTGCCCGGGGGTGATGCAAGGTAGGAAACTTTAATTTTCCCATGCTTCTTTTACCACATAAAAATCATTGGCTTATTGTACTTGTAGACGATCCAAATACCAAATTTACAGGCATAAAAGAAGTATGGTAAATTTTTATGACAGCAATTTAAACAGGCCGTAGTTCCTAAAGGTCCCCGTTCATCTGTTTAAAAAATACTGCAGCTTTTATTTGCCTTTTTTTCAGCCCTTGAGCCGCAAATTTCATTAATTCTTTAACACCATGTAGGAATAAGGCTCCAGGTTGACCGTGCTGCTTAAAGTTGTTTTGGCACCGGTAAAAGCATTTTTCCAGGAAGCGGATGCCACGGCGGCAGGAACGGTAAACGTTACCGGTTTGTTTCTCAGGTTAGAGATGACCAATACTTTTTCTGAACCGGCTTCCTTTGTAAAAGCACATATATCCTGATTGGTATAGGAAGTTAAATTTCCTCTTCTGATCGCGTTGCTTGCATTTCTGAAAGCGATGATCTTTTTATATTCAGCAGTTACATCCGGGTTGACCGCCCAATCAATTTTCTCGGAAGTGAACGGAAATTTTAACCGGTAGGGCGTTCCTACTTCCTGGCCGTTATAAATCATCGGAACGCCTTTCATGTAGGCAACAGCCACAAACGCAGCCATTGACCCCTTTTTGCCGCCAAACAGTTCTAAAGGTGTCCCATCTGAACTGTTGACATCATGGTTTGTAACGTACCTTACCGTTTGCTGGCCATCTGATGTACCGACATAGTTGGCCACATTTAAACTATCAATAGATTGAACCGATTTGTCCTTTTTATAAACTGCTTCTAAGTCCTCAAAAAAGTTAAAACCAAAATTATAATCGAAACCTGCGGTATAGTTGGCGGCACGTTGCCCTTCTGCCAGCATCAATAAATGATGTCCGGGGATATTTCTAAGCGAATCAATTGCCTGTTTCCAGAAATCAACGGGCGGGCCATCAGAATAATCACAACGGAAACCATCAACATTGGCCGTATATACCCAATATTTCATATCACTGATCATAGTTGCGCGCATATCGGCATTGGCAAAGTTTAACTGCGCAATATCGTTCCAGCCGTTAGGGCTGATGATTTTTCCGGTAGAATCCCTTTTGTACCAATCCTTGTTTTTCATCCAGGGGTTATCAAACGAAGTATGGTTGCCTACCCAGTCCAGCATTACGGCCATGTTTCTTTTGTGCGCGCCATCAACCAGAGCACGCAAATCTTTAAGTGTGCCAAATTCTGTGTTGATTCCCAAATAATCTTTAACGCAGTAAGGCGAATTGGTGCTTTTTAACACGCCAACCGGATAAATAGGCATCAAATAGATCAAATTGGCACCTAAGGCTTTGATCGAATCCAAACGTTTGGCAACCCCTTTAAAATCCCCTTCTTTGCTAAAAACGCGCATGTTTACCTGGTAAATGGTTGCATCGCGGCGGTCGGGTACATGGTTAAAAGGTTTGCCGTATTGTGGCGGGTGCTTTTCGTTTCGTGCCGGGCCTGATGTTTGGCCTATTGCATTAACAGGGCTGATACTGAAAGAAACAGCGATCAGCAGTAAAAAAATAATACTTCTTTTCATAATTTTAAAAGAACCACTTATGTATTTAAATATTGATTTGGTTTAATTTTATTTGGGCCAATTTAAATTTGTTCAGCTATTTCCCATGCTTCTTTTACCACCTAAAAATCATTGCCTTTTTTTGGTTTCTGTGCCGAATAATGTCTCGCACAGAATTTATGGGCATAAAAGAAGCATTCGTATTTTTTCTTGTGTAAACCTAAACGGCGCTTATTCTTTGGATATAACTTGTTGTGCGTTTTTTCCTGAAATGAATTTTATATCCTTGACAAATTCTATTTGAAAATCTCCGTCGTTAATGCCAGAAAGGGGTTTCCCTGCTAAAAAACAATGGTCAAAAGTGATGTCCTCGATCAGGTTGGTAGGGATTCCGGCGATCACAAATGGCTTGTTTGCATTCGCCCAACGGATGTTTTTTAAATAAACCCCCTTGATATTGCCAGGCCCGGCAGTTCCATACCTTCTGCCTTCGGTTACAATCAGTTCCAGGTTTTTGTATTCGATCTGGTTTTCAACCCGGATATCTTCAAAACGAATATTTTGGACCAAAGAAGGGCCATCAGAAACAATACTAAACCCGGAATGGCCTCCTGTTCTGCCCTGGCCGCTTGCAGAAAGAATATCACAGTTTTTTACCAGCACGTTTTGCACTAAACCTCCCTGCAGTTCAAACCCTAACGTAACGCCATCGGCGTGCGCCCAGCCTACCAGCAAACAGTTGGTTATAGTGATAGAATCTGTGTTGATGTTTTTAACGGTATCGCTACCAAATTTGCCCATGGATTTGATCGAAATACAATCGTCCCGGGTACGGATAAAGCAATCATTGATCTTAAAATCTTTGCAGGAAACGGGGTCAATGCCGTCAATCCCCCAAACGCCTTTGTAGCTAAAAACCTTTACGTTGTTGTAAACCGTATGCTCGCAATCAATAAGCGTATTGCTCCAGTTGGAAGTGTTACGGATGAAAACACCGCTTACATCAATATCAGAACTGCCGTAAACCCGGACATTGCCGTTTAGGATGCCTCTTCCCTCAATTTTAACGTTCTTCAGGTTTTTGCCCCGAACGTTGGCATTTACAACTGCCCCTCCGGCTATGTAAACCGTTTGGCCGCTCTTTAAGTTAATTTCACCCTCGTTATGGTTGCCTGGGCCAAAATATAAAACTGTAGCATCGCCGTTTTTAGGCAGATGTGTTTCTAAAGGGTTTGCAAAAATAGCTAAAGCAGGCAGGCCGGCAATTTCAATGTACAATTTTTGAGGGCCCGAAATGGTAAAGCTAAGCTCGCGCCCGTTTACCTTTGCTTGAACTGCCCGGCTTGCAGGCCCGATTTTATACTTGCCGATTTTGGAAGAGGCAACAACCGTAATTGCCTGCGGCCCGGAACAAGAAAAATTGGCCACATGCAGGTTTTCCATGCCGCCGCTGCCTATCTGTTCGGTCCAAACCGGAGTATTGTTTACCCTGACCGTAAAGTTTGCGCTGGTTTGCAGGCCGTCAGGTTTTGGATAGGTAACAAGTGTGCTTTTGGTGTTTGGCGGTGCGGCAAACAAACCTGGTTTCAGTGAAAATAAAACCAGAAAAAGGCTGATGGTTATGCGTATAGCTGTTTTAGACATATCTTTAAAATCGTTGTTAAAGCGGCTGTTTTGTTTATCCTGAAAAAGGCAATGCTTCTTTTATCCCTATAAATTTGGTATTGAAGTTGTTTAAATTTTTAACTGCCATCATCTTATTATTTGTTTGGTTTGATAAAGGACACACCCCTAACCCCTCTCGAGAGGGGAAGCACAGTTTGCTATCTTTCTAACGTTAAAAAGGTAGGCGCCATATTTCCCCTCTCGAGAGGGGTTAGGGGTGTGTTTCGCTTCCATATATTTAAAATAACATAGGGATAAATACCTGGACATAAATTTTAAACTACTTCATAACCTTGATTTGAAACAAAAGGAACACCCGGGCCAATGATTTTTATAGGGTAAAAGAAGTATCAGAAACAGGGTTTATCCAGCCTTTCTTTTTTAATTGTTAACCGTGTAATATTCATAGCTGATTTTCCAACTAACTTTTTGTCCG
Organism: Mucilaginibacter sp.; assembly: GCF_041088075.1. Taxonomy (GTDB): domain Bacteria; phylum Bacteroidota; class Bacteroidia; order Sphingobacteriales; family Sphingobacteriaceae; genus Mucilaginibacter_A. Next base: position 6,063 of record NZ_JBGCVY010000060.1, read on the forward strand.
GGCTTTGCCCTTATTTTTATATAGGGTTCGGGGCACAAGGTTTTTAAGGATGACCAGAAAGCCAGTTTTGATATGGGGCGGTCTCCTGTAATTTTTACCCCTGCGCCTGTTTTTTGGTTTTCAATGGTTATATGGTAAGATGCCCCTTTACCATCCGTCAAATCTTTAAATGCGATGTATTTATCCTTCAGCTCCTTTAAAAATATAAGCTGGTTGTTTTTGATGCTTACATAAGCTTCCTTTCCATCCGGTTTTTCATGTAGGTCATCCGGAAAAGTAACCACAAAGCCAGGGCCGGTAGGCTGCCGGTCAATGACAAAAAAGTTGTGGTCATAAACCTCGGTTTCAATAGTTCTTTTACCTGTGTTTTTTAAAGTATGGGTAATAACCAGGATAGGCCGATGCTTTTTTAACCGGATGTTTTTCTTGTATTCATAAGCATATTCGTTTTCATTTAATGCCTGAAAAAACTTCACCTCATCAGGTTTTGATTTGACTTTCCAGTTTCCGTAGTTTAAAATGGCATAGGGCCTCATAAAGTTATAGGCCGAACTATCGGGCTTAACCAAAGCGCCTATGCCAATTTTAATAAACGTTTCCCCTGGTTTTGCCTCATCAAAACCCAGAGGGTCAAAAGCTTCGACAGGCCCCATAACAGCGTCGTGGCTTGTCGGGCTGTAGGTATCAATCCATTGGCCAAAATAAGTATGGCCTTTATAGCTCAAATCAGGGATAACACCTGCCCAGTCAAATCTCGGCCCGCGGTTGTAACCGGTTTGTTCATCGGGCAAATATACCGTGGCATCAATTATACCATTGGTGATTTTTGTTTCTGGCGGCTTCACAGTTGTTTGGGCACACACAGTTGAAATAGACAAAAAGAAAAATATACCACAAAGAGAAACTGTAGATATTTTTTTAATCATCGCCTATCAACTACTGCGTTAATACCATATGCTGATAGGGCTGTAAATACATTTGGCTGTTTAAAGTAACCGAAGCACCGGTAAAAGCATTTTTCCAACCGGAAGCGCTTAAATTTGCAGGCATCGTATAAGTAACCGCATTATTGCGCAGGTTGGCTATCACCAGTACCTTTTGGCTGCTTGTTGATTTCGTAAAAACGGCCACATCATCGCTGCTGTACTGGCTTAACTGTCCGTTTTTTACCGCATCGCTGCCTGCCCTGAAATTTAGGATTTTTTTGTACTCGGCAGTCATATCCGGGTTAGTGGTCCAGTCAATTGGATTATGGTAAAAAATGCTCAGGTCCCGTGTACATCCAACCTCTTGTCCGTTATAAATCATCGGGACACCTTTCATGTAAGCAGTTACTAAAAATGCGGCCATTGATCCTGTTTTGCCCCCGTAAACTGTAATCGGGCTTCCATCACTTGAATATACGTCATGATTGGTGATATACCTCATTACCTGAGAACCAGGCAATGCACCGGCAAATTCCGAAGTGTTTAAGTCCTGAAGTGTTGTAACAGATTTTGAATTGCCAAAAACACCGGCCTCAAGTGCAGTATAGTAGCCAAAGCCATATTTCATGTTAAAGCCTGCATTAAAATGATCGCTCCGTGCGCCTTCGGCCAGCATGATAAGCTTGTGTGTGGTGATGCTTCTTAATGCGTCAATTGCCTGTTTCCAAAAATCAAATGGAACATTATCTGCAAAATCACAACGGTAACCATCTATGTTTGCGGTAAAAACCCAATACTTCATGGCATCTATCATAGCTGTACGCATGGTCTGGTTGGTAAAATCCAATGCCGCAACATCTGCATAACCGGGAGGAGAAATGATATTGCCGGTGGCATCCTGCTTGTACCAACTTTTATTGCTGATCCAGGCATTGTCCCAGGAAGTATGGTTGGCAACCCAATCAAACATAACAGCCATATTTTTTGCATGTGCCGTATTCACTAAATTCTGTAAATCGGCCAAAGTGCCAAATTCAGGGTTGACTGCTTTGTAATCTTTAACCGCATACGGCGAACCCAAACCGCCTGCTGATTTAAGAACGCCTACCGGGTAAATTGGCAACAGATAGACCACATTGGCACCCAAAGCTTTAATAGAATCGAGCCTGGCGGTAACGCCTTTAAAGCTGGCATCACTGCTAAAAGCCCGAAGGTTTACCTGGTAAACGATAACATCCTGCGTGTTGGGCACATTGGCAAACGGCGTACCATATTGCGGATAAGAAGTATCAGAAACTGGTGTGTCATTGTTTTTTTTACAGTTGCTAAAAACAGTAACTGATAAAAGAAGCAGTACTTTAAATATATTCCGGTTTGTTATGAATCTCATAGTAGGTTAAATAGGATCAGGCAGTTATGCACTGCCTGATGGATTAGTTTTTATGGAGCGTATAATTATAGTTGCTTGGATCATGTAAATCCAAGGTGATGGTATAATTACCACTTACCGGTACGGTTATGTTTGTTATAGCAGGATTAGAGCCATAAATAGAAGCAGGGCTGTCGGAATAAGCTAATTTACCGTTGGCATCCAGGCCAAAATCAATGTTCCAGGCATTGTTCGCCCTGAATTTAAACGAGCCTGTTGAAAGCATATTGGCGGTAACCGTCCAAACTTGTTTTGCGGCATCATAGGTAAGCTGTGTATCTGTACTCCAGCCGCCTGGTGTCGCGTCGCCTAATATAGACCAGGTAGTTTTGGTATAAGTCCAGGTATTGGTATTTAAATTTGCAGAAAGTTCGTAATAACCGGCATCCGGTACTTTCAGCCCTGCCGCTGCACCATCCGTTGAAAGCATTCCATTACCGCCATCGCCATAGTTGATATGGTTCCAGTCCTTGGCGTTTGTATATTTAAAATAATAAGTCCCTCCGGCAGGTATGTTGATATACCCATCGTAAATATTGTTAAATTTTAATGCTGCCAAGGTAGGGGCTGAGGGCGGGCTCCATCCCTGATAATCGCCCGGGATGTATAAAAGCGGGTAAGTGGCAATTAACTGGTGCGGGTTTACACTCACAGTAACTGCTTTTGAATAAGCATACCGGTCCTGATAGGCCAATACCCGGAAAGCCAAATTTCCTGCTGTGCCTGGTGTAAGGCCAAGAGACGTCGCAAGGGTGTTTAAATCTGCCCCTTTGTAGGATTTGCTTAAAACATCATTGCCTACAACCACGCTTGTGGCATTGGCCCAGGCGTTATTGCCTACGGTATCGGCAGGGATATCTGCCTGGAGCGTGTAAGTTACCGATGCTTTAACCGGATAAACAACGGCTGGCCAGGAAAGGGTCAACACGGCAGAGGAGTCGTTTTTGGATGTGAGCGTTGCAGAAGTTGCAGAAGCCTTTATGGCCGAACTAAAAGAAACTGGCTGCAAAGTTGTTAAGGTAGCCTCTTTTTTACAGGAGACAGTAAAAAGAAAACCGAGCAGGAAAATACTGTAAATTATTTTTTTCATAATGAAATGATTGATAGAACGCATTAAAAATCTGTTCTGCTTATTTTAGATGCTTCTTTTACCACCTAAAAATTGGTGAAGTGCTGCCTTTGCTTTATTTAGGCTGGGGCGCATACCAATTTTTAGGTGGTAAAAGAAGCATGATAAGATTACAACTGTTAATATCCCGGGTTTTGTACTAAAGTTGGGTTAGCGTTAAGTGCACCGGTTGGTATCGGGAAGATAAGCCGGTAGGCAGGCGTTGTTTGAACAAAACCATGCGGCAGCAAAAACTTGCCAAACCGAACCATGTCCTGCCTGCGGTGGCCTTCCATATTCAACTCAAAGCCCCTTTCGTCATAAATATTATCCAATGTTGGTGTGGCAATAGGGCCTAAACCTGCCCTGTCTCGCACCTGGTTGATAAATGGTGCTGCCGCTGCCGCGTTCCCTAAACGAACGTTGCATTCTGCCTGCATCAACAAAACGTCGGCATACCGGTAGATAGGGAAGTCGTTTGATTCGCCGCTGGCATCCGAAGGTGCTACCGGGAAAAACTTGACATTCCTTACGCCTTCATTTGGCCCTGCACCAGGAGAAATGATGGACGATACCGATGCAGTATAAGTAATGCCACCTAACTGTGGGCCAACCAAAAACTGTTTTCTCCTGATATCGCTGGCATCATACTTATTATAAAACTCTTCGGGGATAATTGTACCGTTCCAGCCGGAAAAGCCAATCAAAGCCACACCATTCGGGCCGTTCAGGCTCCTGATGGCGTAAATGTTGCCGCTAACAATATTTTGGGTGATAAACTCGGCCAGGATGGTTTCATCGTTAGGGCAAGTATTTCCAAACAACTCGTAGTACTGGTAACCCAACGGACTGGCTGAATTAGCACTTCCCGGGTGCAATGCAAACCCACCGGATGCCACTTTGTTACAAGCGGCCAAAGCATCGGCCCAAGCGGCAGTACCGGTATATACCTGGGCATTCAAATAAACTTTTGCCAGTACCATGTAGCCGGCCCATTTATTAAAACGGCCATAGTAAGTACCGCCCCTGGTTTCAGAAAGCAAATCAACATTGGCTTTCAATTCAGATACGATAAAACTATAAACATCGGCCCTTTTTTTCTGTGGGATTTTAGAAACATCAACGTTATTGTCGGTATAAAAAGGCACATCGCCAAAATCATCTATCAACAAATAATATAGCCAGGCACGTATCACTTTAGCTTCCGCAATTTTAGAAGGGTCGGCTTTCGCTGTTGTAAGCTGGGCCACGGCCAAGTTTGCACTATAAATAGAAGAATACGCCCAGTTCCAGGTATTGTTGATGATGCCAAGGCTTGGCAATGCGGTATGGGTGTACAGTTGGGCAAAATCAAGCTGCCAGTCGCCCGTATTACGGTGCGGTATTACCTGCTCATCGGATGAAAAAGAGTTAAGGTCGTACCAGCAGTTGTCGCGGCCGGCGTAGTTGCTGCCCCAGGTACCTGTGATTTTTGCATACACATTGGCCAATGCATTATCAGCACCGGCAGGTGTAGAGTAAAACTGCTGGGCAGCATACTTATCATACACATTTTCATTAACCTTGGTGCAGCTTTGGGCAGCAAGGCCAAGAATAAAAATACTGATTAATATTTTTTTCATTATTATAACTATTTTAAAATAACATTTAAACCAACGGAGAAAGTACGGGTACGGGGATAATAATTACCAAAATCACCGCCTGTTGAAACTACACCATTAACAGAATTGGTACTCACATCTATCTCAGGATCTAGGCCTTTATATTTAGTAATCAATGCCAGGTTTTGACCGGTTAAGGATAACCGTAAAGCGCTAATATATTTAACTTTAGTTAGATTAAATCTGTACCCTACAGAAAGATTTTCCCATCTTAAAAACGAACCATTCTCTAACCAGATATCTGAACCATATTGGGAAGAAGCTATCCCTAAAGGGATGGCACTTTCCAATAAGTTTGCTTTACCTAAATTCTGTTCTAAACTTAGTGTCTGGCGTAAGCCGTTGTATATTTTGTTACCTCCCGAACCGCGCCAAACCATCGAAGCATCAAAGTTTTTATAACTGAAGCTTGGGGTAAAAGCATAATTGTATTTAGGCAAGGATTGCCCTTCGCTTATCCTGTCTTTACTTTGATTGCCCTGGTCAATTACCCCGTCTTTATTCTGGTCAACAACGGTTTCTGCATTATTGGCATCTTTTCCTAAATGTTGTAGAATAAGAAAGGAACCAATAGGTTTGCCTACAACCAAATAAGCACTTGGACCATAGCCAACATAGTTCGTAGGTATATCATAGCCTTGTATATTACCGCCCAGGCTTAACACCTTGTTTTGCAATAAAGTTCCATTACCGGCAAGGGTTAATGTGGTGTTGTTGCTTTTAATAACCGTATAGCTTAATGTAAGTTCCAAACCGCGGTTTTGTAAACTGCCAACATTTGCCAATATATTGGTGGTTAAGAACGGCCCTTGAAGCGGTACGTTATAATTGAACAAGAGGTTGTCTGTATTAGCGGTAAACACATCAACAGTACCGGTAAGCCGGTCGTTAAGAAATCCGAAATCCAAACCGGCGTTTGCCTGCTTTTTGGTTTCCCATTTTAAATTTGGGTTTGCATTTTGGGTGGCAGCATAATTGGGGATAACTGTACCGCCAAAATAAGCGGTGCCTGCCTGTCCTACCAACGCAATAGAATTTTGCGGGCCAATTCCCTGCTGGTTACCGGTAACACCATAGCCGACACGGAATTTAAGGTTACTGAACAGGTGCTGGTTTTTCATAAAATCTTCCTGGTCAACCCGCCATGCCAATGATGCGGAAGGAAAGTTTCCCCATTTATTGTTAACCCCAAACACCGTTGAACCATCCCTCCTGAAACTTGCGGTAAGCAGGTAACGATCATTGTAGGAGTAATTAACCCTGCCCAATATAGAAACCAGCCTTCTGTCATTTTTATAGGAAGAAATATCACCTTGAAAAACTTTTGAAATATCGCCCAATTGTAAAGCATTATAACTTGCGAGATCATTTACAAAGCCTCTGGCCTGTGTAAAACTACCATTGTAAGTTTGTGCCTGCCACTCATATACGGCAGTTGCATCCAGGTGGTTTTTACCAAAATCATGTTTGTAACTTAAATTAATGTCCATTAATTTTTCGTCCGTATGATCATTGTGGATATTTCCAATTCCGTTATAATCAATAGCTGTCTGGACAGTTGAGGCAGCAGGTAAATAATAACCAGAGTTAAAATCAATTTTTCTCCAACTGCCAAACCATCCGGCCGATAACCCTTTATAAATATCCAGGTCGCCTCTTAAACTAGTAAAAAGGTTATTGGTGGCGCCATTGTTTTGAACAGTTTTGGCAACTGCATAAGGGTTGGTGTAATGAAAAACATTTGGGTCCCGGTAATAAGTCCCATCCGTATTAAATACAGGGTCGGTTGGCCTTGCTACATTGGCTTGATTGATTAAAATTGAACTAAAAGCATTATTGCCTACACCTGTAGGACTATAAGTGGAGTTATTAATGCCACTGTTTACGTTCATGGTAATGGTCAGTTTATCATCCAAGGCTTTTTGCGTTGCAGTAATCCGGCCGATATAATTTTGGTATTTTGAATTGATAACCACACCGGTTTGGCCGATAGCCGTTACAGATGCGCGGTAATTAAACGAATTGGCACCGCCGCCAATAGCCAGGGTATGGTTTTGGGTAAAACCGTTTTGTGTAAGCAACTTGTACCAATCAGTATTTGAGCCGTGGTTTGCGGAAACATTTACGCCCAACAAGTTGGCCTGGTTTGACCACTCGTCTGCATTTAATACGTGTAACTTTTTAGGGATTATATCCAAAGAGCTGTTTTCGGTATATTCAATACTGGTTTTGCCGGCAGCAGTCTTTTTGGTAGTGATAATGATAACGCCAGGCGCACCGCGTGAACCGTAAATAGCCGTGGCAGAAGCATCCTTTAATATATCCACTGTGGCTATTTCGCTTGGCGGTACCTGGTTCAACAGGTCTATGTTCCCCTGTACGCCATCAACCACTACCAATGGGTCATTACCGCCTTGAAGCGAAGTAATACCACGGATACGCACGGATGGCGCAGAGCCCGGCTCACTGCCAACCTGTGAAATGTTTACGCCTGCTGCTTTGCCTGCAATTTGCTGCAATGGGTTGGTAATTGGCCCCGGGTTTAAATCCTTGCTTCCAAGATTTGTTACCGCACCCGTTACGTCCGATTTTCTAACCGTTCCATAACCAACTACCACCACTTCACTTAATGATTGCGAGGTTGGCTGCACCTGGAAATTAGCCTGTATATTGGCAGTTCCGCTAACGGTTACCGATTTTTTGAGGGGAGTGTAACCTACAAACTGGGCAGTTAAACTGTAAGTGCCGGGTTGTACACCGCTTATACGGTAGTTGCCGTCCACATCGGTTGTAGCACCCAGGGTAGTGCCGTCTATGGTTACGCTGGCACCGGGCAGGGGCTGGCTTTTTTCGTCAATAACCCTTCCGGTAATGGAGGCATTCTGTGCAAAAGCGATAAAAGCATTGATTAAAAACAGCATGGTCAGGCCATACTTAAAAAAGTAGATTCTCTTCATTCTCAATTTTTCTTTAAATTTTAGGTTGTTACAACTGTTTACTCCAGGTGTATTATAATTGTTACCTCAAAGTAAACGAGGTTTAAAGATTTTAGCAAATGCGATTGACCGCAATATTAAAGAAAGGGCAATCAGTTTAAGCTTATTCTCCTCAATATCAACTTATTAAAAATAAAAAACAAGGAAAATTATATAGATAATTATAAGGTAAAAAAGATGAGTTGAAGCAGCTTTTGGGTAGCGGCAGGTTAAGGTATTACCGGGTTTGTTTTCCCATGCTTCTTTTACCACATAAAAACGAGGTTGTTTAAACTTTTTAATAAGAAGAAAGGATATAAACCAGGCATGTGAAACCAATTCATCCCCCTTGCCCCCTTCAAAGGGGGAAGCCTGTCGCCTACCTTTCTAAAGCTTAGAAATTCGAAGAAGGAACGATGCACGCCCTGGCCCTTTTCCCCCTTCGAAGGGGGCCAGGGGGATGACCTTAATTTTTACCCGATAAAAGAAGCACCCCAAAAATAAGTTTAAACAACTTCAACCTGTGAAATTTATCCCGCTGTTTTTGAAACAACAGCCAAAACACACTGATTTTTATGTGGTAAAAGAAGCATTGGCGTTTTTTTGAGCCGGAATGCGGCAACCTTAAATCAACCTAAAATTAAAATTAGGCTTAGCTTATTCTTTAACGGCTTTTATGGCGATCACCCGGTCTTCAAATTCATCGTTCGGCAAGAATGACCTGTTTTTTACTTTGGTTTTGTAGGTATAGATCGTATTGACCGAGTAGTTTAAAATTTTGGCTATCGTTTCATTGTCATCAATACCCAGCCTGATGAGTGCAAAAATGCGCAGTTCTGTGTTAAGCAGTTGGTTGTCGTGCAAATGCACCTGGTGCTCGGCATCAAACAAAGTATTAAAATCTTCAATAAAATTGGGGAACAGGTTCAAAAAAACCCGGTCAAAGCTGTTGGACAAGCTTTCGCGCTCTAAACCGATGTTTAATTTGTTCAAAAACAGCGGCACTTCATCATACCGTTTTTCCTTCACAACTTTTTCGATGGAACGCTTCAGCCGGTCAATTTTTTCGATGTAGCTGGAGTGCACGTTAAAAAAATAGCCAATGTATTCATCCTTGATCATGTTGGCCTCGTCCAGCTTGCTGTTCATGCTGGTTAAAGACCGGTTTGCAACATCCAACGCTTCGTTTGCCTGGGTAAGTGCTTCGTTTGTGGCATTTAGATCAATGTTTTTATTAAATATCACCTGATCTGCAATGCGGAGTTTTTTAAGCTGCTTTGATGTGATCACCGAAAAAATGATCACGATTACAACTAAGAAACTGATGATAGAAGCAAAGATGATCAACGATTGCTTTTGTTTTTCGATACTGTTGATCCGCTCGCTTTCGATTACGGGCAGTATGCTGCTGATCCTGGCCTCGCGGTGCCTGGCACCATAAAAATTGGCATCCGTTATGGCATTGTTGATATAGTTATAGGCCAGCTTGGTGTTTCCCTCTTTAAAATAGTAATTGGCAAGCTCGGTCAGCGCAACCGATTCTTTGATGGAATGTGCATTATCAATAATGGCTGCATTTAACAGTGCCGATACGCCGGGCTGCGGCTGCTTCAACCTGAAATAGGCATAACTTAAACTGCTTAAATTGATTGCGCTGTCTTGGTAAGACTGGTGGATTTTGAGTATTTTGGTATAGGCTTCCAAGGCTGCCCGGAAATCAGCTTTACGAATTGATTTCAACCCGATAGCGGATAAAGACTGGTAGGAGTTTTGCCCGCTGTTTTTAACCACCGAATCACAATATTGCAGCCCTGTTAAGTTGTACTTCACGTAGTAATCGCTTATCCGGTTAAAATCGGCCATGTCAAAATAACTTCTTGCTTTCAAAAACAGAAAGTCTGCGCGTTGCCGGGCGTTTAAATGTTGCGGTTCAACGGCGTTTAAAGTATCCAGGCCCTCTTTAAACAAACCCGCCGATACCAAAACAAAGCCCATCTGTACTTTAGAATAATTTATTTTGTTAATGTCTTTTAGCAAATAAGCAGATTCGTTCAGCTTTTTGCAGTACACATAAGCAGAATCATGGATAAAAGATTTGTAGGCGTTGAACAATTTTTCGTAATTATCATAGCGGCTGCTCAGCGAGGAGAAGTTTGCCAAAAGCCCTTTTTTTATTTTTTTTATTTCGGTCATCCGGTTTTGGTCATATAATGCCTTGTTGCCGAGTTCCCGGTTCAAAACCTGCTGTAAACTATCCGCTTTGGTTGCTGCTTTGGATGGGTTTGCCCATAAAATCCCCATAAAACTAAAAGCAAGCCCAAGCCATTTGATATTTTTAAGCTTACAACCAACGTAAATTGCCATAACTGAAACCATAAAAAATTTATCTGAAATTCAAAATTAAGGTTTCTATTTTGTTATTGAACAGGCAGAAACCGACCGGCTGCCAATTTGGTATGATGAAGGCCCGTGCTATTTTTATACTTCAGCATAACTAATTTTAGGGCCTGTTTAAATTTGTGCCAGAAAAAATCCCGATGCTTCTTTTACCCTATAAATTTTGGTGTTTTAATCACCCGGGTTGTTTAAACTTTTATTATTCATTACCTCGTTTATGTATATATATTTATTAAAGGACACACCCCTGACCCCTCGAGAGGGGAAGCATGGCCTGCTATCTTTCCAACGTTTGGAAAGGCGTCGTTTGCAGGTTCCCCTCTCGAGAGGGGTAAGGGGGTGTATCCTTTATTTTTATGCCATAAAAGAAGCATCCTGAATTAAGTTTAAACAACCTAATCCTACACAAATCGAAAAACCAACACTCATCAATTTTCAGGCGATAAAAGAAGCATAGGAACCTTGATAAGTAAATTTTAAACAAGCACTTAAATAAATTCGTTTGCATGAATGGAATGCTTGATTCAACTTATGGAAGACCTTGTTTTTTTAACCAACCGTTATAAGCAACTGTTAAACCAAATACTACCGGCATCGTTTACAAAGCCGGTCAGGTATAACCATTGCTTTAACCGGATTATCTTAGACTGGCTTTTTCAGGATGTATGGTACCGGCATTTGGATCAATCAAAAACGGCCATCAGCCAGTTAGATAAAATGCAGTTGCAAAAAATGGTGGAGCGGATGGAGCAGTGGCTGCAACATCCTGATTTGCTTTTCGAGGACAATCAAAAGTCTTTAGCCTGGCGAAAAAATAAAAATCCCGCTACTTCCCGCTGACCAACCTTTGCGGCAGCATGTTTTCGTTCAAAGTTTTATCGCCCAAAATGTTGCCGCCGTTTTCCCAGCCTTCGGGCTTTTGGCTTTGGTCGGCCAGCCACCAGTTGTTATTGTAGTTGGCGGCGTTGTAAAAGTTGATCCGGTTTCCCTTCACCACCGCATGGCTAATTTTGTAGCCGCCAATCGCGTTCACATACAAACCAACATTGGTAAAAGGCTGGGATTTGCCATAAATCCTGTTGTTGATGATGCTGATATGGTTGCCGCCGGCAATTGCCATTCCGTATTCGCCGGGGTTGACCAAAATATTGTCTTTGGCAATTTGGTAGCTTCCACCATTATCGCCCAGTATAATACCACCGCCCGAACTGGACGGGCCGCCGCCCCGGATCCAATTCCCAATCACTTTGATCGGGCTTTCGGCCGTGCCGCGGCTTTTGTACAGGTTGATGCAGTCTTCCGGTTTCCCCTCGCCCAAAATATTTTCGCCCTTGTTGTAACTTATGGAGCAGCCCGCGCCTTCCACCGTGTTAAACTGCACATATTGTCCGCCAGGCATTGGGCCAAGCATGTTCAGGAACTGGTTATGTTCTACCACAATCCCGCCCTGGCAATGATCGGCCAGCACGCCTGTTACCACATGGTCAAAAAAATTGTTTTCAATGGTGATGTTGCGGCAATTGTACAGGTAAATGCCCCGAATTTTGCCGTTAACAAATCGGCAGTTGCTGATGCGGATGTTAGCACAATTGGTAAGCGTAATGCATGTTTCTTTTGCGCCCGAAATCGTTTTGCCCTTGATTTGCAGGTTGTGGGCACCGTTTAGATTGATCACTTCGCTGCCAGCAAGTTGGTCAAAGTTTTCGGAATAAGGCCACTGCACAAACCGCTGGTCATCTTTTCGATCACTCTTCTGATATTGTAATTCGATAGGTTGGTGGTTTGTTGGTAATGCCATGCGTGAAGGTACGATTTGTAATGCTGGTCTTATTTAGTTTGTTGTTTATTTTAATGCTTCTTTTACCGCCTAAAAATTGGTGAAGCTTTTGGTTGATTGTTCATTGATGATAGCCGTAGCAAATATCAACACCAAATTTATAGGGATAAAAGAAGCATGGTGATTATTAAATAATGGGTTACATTTATAACCTGTTAACCTTAACCTAACCGTTATGACCCATCCGATTTCGGTAGATGATTTTATCCGGCTGCCCGAGCCTGTGCCTTTGGCCGATGTGCGTACGCCCGCCGAATTTTTGCAGGGCCATGTTCCCGGCGCATTTAACCTGCCGTTGTTCAGTAATGAAGAACGCGTAAAAGTCGGCACCACTTATAAACAGGGCAGCCGCGAAGAAGCTATCCTTTTGGGCTTTGATCTGACCGGGAATAAATGGTCGGGTTTTATCCGCGAAGCGTTAAAAATGGCTCCGCAGAAAAAAATAGCGGTGCATTGCTGGCGCGGCGGAATGCGAAGCGGTGCCATGGCCTGGGCACTCAACCTATACGGTTTTGAGGTTTATTTGATCACCGGCGGTTATAAAAACTATAGAAGATGGGCATTAAAACAGTTTGAAACGCTGTACGAACTTTGCATTTTGGGCGGCATGACGGGTTCGGGCAAAACAAAAATCCTGCAACAATTTAAAGCTTTGGGCGAACAAATCATTGACCTGGAAGAACTGGCACAACACCAGGGTTCCTCTTACGGAACACTTGGCACATTGATCCAGCCCACGCAGGAACAGTTTGAAAACAACCTGGCCTTTGCCTTGTCCCAACTAAATAAAAACCGCAGAATTTGGGTGGAAGACGAAAGCCTGACCATTGGTAAACGTTTCATTCCCAACCCTTTTTGGCACCAAATGCGCCAGTCGGTTTTGGTTGAAATGAAAGTTCCTCATGCACAACGAACCGAAAATTTAGTGAAAGAATACGGCCGGTTAAATAAAGAATTTTTGATCGAATGTACACAACGTATCGCAAAACGGCTGGGGCCAGAGCAAACGCGCGATGCCATTGCTGCTATCAGAGAAGACCGGATGGAAGATTTTATAAAACTCGTGCTGGTTTATTACGATAAAACTTACCAGGTTGGGTTATCTAAACGAAACAAAGAAAATGTTTTTCCGCTTGCAATAGAAGGTGCCGACGTAGCTGCCCAGGCAAAAAGTATTTTAAACTTTGCAAGTAGCTTAGTGGCATCTGCACAAAGCGCACAATAAAAAAATGGATATAAAAGAAGTAAAACTGACCCAATACTCGCATGGTGCCGGTTGCGGTTGCAAAATAAGCCCGGCCGTTTTGGATAAAATTTTGCACAGCCCGGTTGCTGCCCCGCCGGATGCCCGTTTGCTGGTGGGCAACGATAAACGCGATGATGCCGCGGTTTTTGATCTGGGCAACGGCACGGCGCTGATTTCCACCACCGATTTTTTTATGCCGATTGTGGACGATCCGTTTGATTTTGGGCGGATTGCTTCAGCCAATGCCATCAGCGATGTGTATGCCATGGGCGGAAAGCCAGTTTTGGCGATCGCGATTTTAGGCTGGCCGATTGACAAGCTTCCTGCCGAAACCGCGCAACAGGTGCTGCAAGGCGCAAGGGCAATTTGTGCCGAAGCAGGCATCACATTGGCGGGCGGCCACAGCATTGATTGTCCGGAACCCGTTTTTGGCCTTGCTGTGAACGGATTGGTGAACATCCATCAGCTTAAACAAAATTCCACGGCAACGGCTGGCTGCAAATTGTATTTAACGAAAGCTTTAGGCGTCGGCATTTTATCTACCGCGCAAAAACGAGGATTGCTTTTGCCCGAAGATGCAGCTATCTCCTTAAAAAGTATGGTTACGCTGAATAAATTAGGAGAAGCATTTGCCGGATTAAACGGCGTAAAAGCTATGACGGATGTAACCGGTTTCGGCCTTTTGGGCCATCTTTCCGAAATGTGCGAAGGGAGCGGTTTATCCGCAGTGATTGAGTTTGATCAAGTGCCGGTGATTGCTTCTTTGCCATATTATTTGTCGCAAGGTTGTATCCCCGGCGGGATGCAGCGCAACTGGAGCAGTTATGGCCATAAAGTAAGCCTGTTGACCGATTATCAAAAACAAATTTTGGCCGATCCGCAGACCAGCGGCGGTTTATTGGTTGCTGTGGAAGAAGAAAGTATCGTAGAATTTGAGCAGCTTTTAATAAAACATCAACTTCCCGAAAACCTGATCTCGCCCTTTGGCTGGCTGAAAGAAGCCGACGAAAAATATTTAATTTCTGTAATTTAACATCTTTAACCCAATACTTCTTTTACCATGCAAAAATTAGTGAAGATTATCGTTTTAATTGGCCTTGTTTCAACCTTGATCTGCCAAAAAATCCACGCGCAAACTTCCCCGGCACCAATGCCTGTTTTGGGCGTAAGCAACCCCTGGACAGAAAAACAGGTAATGGAGCCAGCGGTTTTGGCTGCCATGATTGATGATGCTAAAGCAGAAAAACCGCTGCTATTAAATATTGGTGCGGTGGGTGATATTAAAGGCGCAAAACATATTGGTGCGGTGAGCAAGGCAGAAAACATGCAAAAGCTAAACAACGCTATCCGTGATCTGCCTAAAAACACGCCTATGGTTATTTACTGCGGATGTTGCCCGTTCAGTAAATGCCCAAACATTCGGCCTGCTTTTACGGCTTTGCAAAAACAAGGATTTACCAACATCAAAGTGCTTGATTTGCCGGTTAATTTGAAAACTGACTGGAGCAGCAAAGGCTATCCTTTGGCCGGGGAAAAATAGGAGCAGGGCTTGGTTTTTGCAGAAATGAAGCTTATTGTTTTTGCATGCACCAAGTCGTCATACAGCGTAAACCCTGAACGTTGGTTGTTTTGATAGGCTCGAAAAGCAGGCCGTTCAGTTCGTTGGTATAATCCAGTAAGAGTTGCTCGTTCACCAAAAAGCGTTCGGAGCCATCGGGCAACAAATAGCGTCCGTTGCCCAAAGCCTGTACCAAAGTTTCGATGCCAATATCAGAGGCCAGCCGGGCAAATAAATAACCGCCGGGTTTGATTGCCCGCCAAATATCGCTGAGCATTTGGTCAAAATGGTTTTCATTCCTGGCAAAATGAAGCACCGCGCTGCAAATAACCAGGTCAAAAAAACCGTTTTCAAATGGCAACTCTTCGGCTGCTGCAACGTTGAAATTTGTTAAAGGGTTGTTTGGTGCCAGGCTTCGCGACAAGTTTTGTACGGCTGCTATCGCTTCCGGATCCAAATCAACTCCGTAAACTTCAAACCCGTTCCTTAAAAAATAAACCAGGTTTCGGCCGCCGCAGCCAACGTCAAGCACGGTTTTAACATCGTCAAAGCGTCCTTTCAGCAACTGGTCAAACAGGTAAATGTCTATATTGCCGTAAAGCTGCTGCAGGTTGTTTTCCATAATTGATATAGCAATTTGCGCAAAGGTAAGCGGCAAAGTTATTTAACCATGCTTCTTTTATCACCTAAAAATTGGTGATGTACATCAACCTGAAAAATCAAAAAACGGATGCCACCAATTTTTAGGCGATAAAAGAAGCATGGAAACTATTTAACTCAAATTGTTAGTTAGGTATTATTTTGTCAAGGGTAAAAGCAAACACGAACAAGGTGATTTTCAACAGCCATCCTTTGAAAGTTACTGCATGAAGTTTTCTGAGAAACAAGCCTTTGATCTCGCTAATTGTTGTTTCGATCCGTTT